>CAUBVH010000016.1 GCA_958439425.1 uncultured Collinsella sp. | reverse complement strand
GAAAAACCTTGATTTTCCAGTGTTTTCAAAAGTATCGTTATCTAACGTCAGCTTTAGGTGGCCCGGCGTTTGCCCCGTCAAACGGGCTTTCCATTTGCCTTTCATTCTATTTGGTTTTCGCTCGCAGGCGTGGATGAGAGGCTCTCTTTGGCCTTCGAGATTGGGCTTGTATGGGTCGTATGCCACAAAATGGGCCTATCTACTACGTTTGCTACCACACCCTCGACCGTGACAAAGGTTATGAAATTAAAACCGCAGGTAGAGGGCTTGCCAGCTTTCGGAAAAGGCGGGTATGGTCGGCCCTCTCGAGTTAAACGTAGTAAATAGGCCCTTTTCTTGGCGCGCGGTCAGCTCAATGCTAATCTCCGTGCCGGAACTGACCCAGTTGTTTGTAAGTTGCGGTGATATACGGACTGTTTGGCGCTTTGGAGCTTCAAAACAGTCCCTATCTCACCGCAACTTAGGAGAAGGGCGGGGGCGGTTGGGTGCTGGTGGGTCGGAGCGTGTTAGGCCTGTTTGCGGTGCTTCCATTGTTTGCGACACCAGCGCATGAGCGCCTTTATGACGGGAATCGTGATGAGGATGATCCATGCAGGATGGGGCTGTCCCAAACAGAGCCACATGTAGAGGAACCAAGCGATGGCGGCTGCCGGGTAGATGACCTCGATCAGCTTAGACAGGTGGCGCCGATCGATAAAGTCACCAATCGCGTAGTAGACGGGAACCAGAAAGACGAGGAAAAGCCCCATGCCCCATGTGCCGTAGACAATGCCGAGCACCAGATAGGCGAGAGTAACAAGTGCGGGGAAGGGGAATTTGTTCCATGCACGTCCGACCTTGGTGTGGAAATGCTTGCCATGATGGTCGAGCTTGTCGTGTGCTTCCTTCCAGCTGGAAAACGTTTCGCCGTCGATGGTGACGGTGCCGTCGTCATTGGTGCGTACGCTATGTCCATCGTCCTCAAGCGTATCGATATGCACGCCGTCCGGCCCCACATGCACCTCTTCGCCCTTGCGCTCGTTGGTCACATGGATGCCGCTCCAACCAACATGGACTTCCTCGCCCTTATTGGGATCAATGACGTGGATACCGCGCGCGAGGGAAATGTCGACAAGTGGTTTGTCGCCGCAATCGGCGTGCCCGGCAGAATCCTCAGCCTCGTCAGCCACATCTGCCGTCTCGGTGTCGGCGCTACCGTCCTCCAGGTCGTCGGCATCGTTGGCCGCCTCCCCATACAACAGCTCATCCAGCGACACGCCATACAGCGCGGCGAGCGCAATAAGGTTATCGGTATCGGGCGAGGATTCGCTGCGCTCCCATTTACTGACAGCCTGACGACTTACGCCCAGCTGGGCGGCAAGCGCCTCCTGAGAAAGCCCGGCAGCTTTACGGCGATCGACGAGGCGCTGTGCCATCGCAAGATCCATGGTGGTTCCTTTCGTTTGATGGTCGAATCGAATGAGCCGAGTATGCCGAGAACAGCCGGTAGCGACCACCATTTCTAGTTAGAATCTGCCCCAACCCTACCGCAACTACCGGTAGCAACCCCTAGCGACCAGCCATTTTAGGACAAATGTCAGTGCTACTCTCAGCTAAGAGCCTGCAACATCCCAAAATCTCAGCCCACGCACTTGCAGCAAGAAGACGAATAGCCTCGGCCTCCCTAGTTACCGCAGGAGGCCCCAGGGCTTTCCTCCCAAATCTTTCCGCAGGACGGAAGGACCCCGCCGCGCGAAGCGCGCAGCGGGGTCCTGACATGTCCGAGGACGATTTGGGAGGAAAGCCCTAGGGCCTCCGATGAGAGCAGTTCCAGCCGAGGCTATTCGTCGCCGAAGCTGATGCCCAGCGCTTTGGCCTCGCGCACCAGATCGCTCTGGGGGTCGACATATTTGAGCTTGCCGGCGACATCCTCGAGCGGCATATGGCACATCTTGCCGTCGCGCAGGGCAATCATGTAGCCAAACTCGCCGCGCAGGCAGCCGAGCGCCGCCTCGACACCGCACTGGGTCGCAAAGATGCGGTCCTGGGCGTCGGGCTGACCGCCGCGCTGCGTGTGGCCGGGGATGGCGACGCGGGTCTCGCGACCGGTCTTGGCCTCAATCTCCTTGGCGATGTCGTAGACGATCGACGGGCTTGTGCGCTCGGCGAGCTTCTTCTTGTACTCCTTCTTGGACAGCGCCGCGTCCTCCTTGGAGATGGCACCCTCGGCGACGGCCACAATGGTAAAGCGGCTGCCGGTCTCCATGCGATACTCGATGGTCTTGATGACGTTATCCATGTCGTAGGGGATCTCGGGAATCAGGATGACGTCTGCGCCGCCCGCGACGCCGGCGTACAACGGGATCCAGCCAACCTTGTGGCCCATGATCTCGATAACGAACACGCGTCCATGGCTCGAAGCGGTGGTGTGGATGTCGTCGATACACTTGGTGGCGACGTCGATGGCGCTTGTAAAACCAAACGTCAGCTCGGTGCCCCAGGTGTCGTTATCGATGGTCTTGGGCAGGGCGATAACGTTGAGGCCCTCTTCGCGCAGGCGGTTGGCGGTCTTGGTGGAGCCGTTACCGCCCAGCATAAACAGGCAGTCGAGCTGCAACTTGTGATAGGTGTGGACCATCGCGGGCACCTTCTCGACGCCGTCGGCTTCGGGGGTATCCAGGCGCTTGAACGGCGTACGGCTCGTGCCCAGGATGGTGCCGCCGCGGGTGAGGATACCGCTAAAATCGGCGGGCGTCATGACACGGAACCTGCTGTAGATAAGGCCCTGGTAGCCGTCCTCAAAACCGTAGATCTCGATAGGCTCTTCGCTATTGGTCATGAGTGTTTTGACGATGCCGCGCATGGTGGCGTTGAGCGCTTGGCAGTCGCCGCCACTGGTAAGAAGACCGATCCTAAGCATGATGAATCCTTCCGGGCAAGTTATAACATGCGCATAAGTTTACCCCCGCACACTGTTGATACGGGGGTAAAACGTGTTAGCTCAAGCGTATGGAAATGTAAGCAACGTCAGGGAACGTAAGGTCGACGGGCCTGGCTCCTTACAGTGCGAAGGCATCGACGTTGCCCCAGTGGCGGCGCAGCGTGATGGCGGCAGCGGGCTCGGTATTGTCAAAGACGACCGACCATTGCGTATTGCTGGTGATGTCTTCCGGATTGGGCTCTTGCGCTGCGGCTCGCAGGGCTTCCCAGGCAATCGTTTCGTCCTGGGCACCGACATGGGCGTCAAGGACATCGGCGATGGCGATGGCGCGCTCTTTGCCATGGCCCATCTCGCCATTCTTTTGGTTGGGCAGCACTTCGTCGCCATAGCAGGCGTAGAAGTTCGTGACCTGGCGTACGGGCGTCGCCTTGCATGCACGGTCGGGATCGCGCGGATCCCACTCCACCACCCGCGCGTCACCGGCGGCGTCGTTGATAAAGAAGTGATAGTCGCGTCCGGCCATGGCGTGCATGTCGTAGGCAGAAAGCAGGTCGACGGCCTCCTGCGTGGTGGCCGCGCGGTCGAGCACCAGACGGATGGCGAGCGAAGTGTTGATGACGGGGCGCTGCGTGTCCTGGTCACAAGGTTTGGAATCCAGGGTGAGCAC
Source organism: uncultured Collinsella sp. (assembly GCA_958439425.1). Lineage (GTDB taxonomy): Bacteria > Actinomycetota > Coriobacteriia > Coriobacteriales > Coriobacteriaceae > Collinsella. The sequence continues at coordinate 48,504 of CAUBVH010000016.1, read as the reverse complement.
GGCAATGGACACGCCACATTCGTTGACGCCGTCGAGCTGGGCAAACGGGCCCATCAACGCCGCAGCGCGTCCGCCGACGGAGTCAAGCGGAGTGTTATCGCCCAGGTTGTTAAGGGCGGCAAACCCGATGGAGGCATAGCCGCCGCGTGGGTGATTGCGCACCAGCAGCGCCGAGGTGTCGTCCTTAAAGTCGTAATTGCGACCGGTGCGCACGCGGCCTTCGGCATCTACGGCGACAAAAGCGCTGCAGGCAAACTGGGGCGCCTGGACATGTGCCGGCACACCGGGCAGCACCTGTGCCACCACGGCATCGATGTATGCCTGGTCATCGCGCACACCAGCGGCGATGATGCGATCAAGATCGTAGTCGTAGGCGATGTCGATTGCGTACAGGTCATAGCCATCCGCGTTGCCGGTCAAGCGTTTGAGTGACGCGGCGGACTTGATTTGCTTGCGGTAAACGATGCCGGCGGGAGCGGCAAGGCCGACGGCGACTCCCGCGACACCGCAGGCGATGGCAATGTTACGTGGCTTCATGACGGCTCCTCTCGTCCTGTTAGCGTAATTGTCGCAAAAGGAGTGCGGGCATGATGGCTCAACTTGGCGAGCGGCGCGGGATTAAACATGGAATGAAAGGCACGGCACTGGCGCGGCGGGGTATGCTGGAGGGGACCATCAACCCAGCGAAAGGGGAGAGCATGACGGATCAGGAAACGCCCGAGCGCGCGCATGTGACGGCCGACGATATCGAGGCCGCTAACGACCTTATCGACTTTATCGAGGCATGCCCCAGCATGTTTCATACGGCGGCGACCATTATGGCCGAGCTCGACGAGGCGGGCTTTACCTACCTGCCCGAGAACGCGGCGTGGGACATCGAGCCGGGCGGGCGTTATTACACGCAACGCAACACCTCGAGCGTTGTTGCCTTTAAAGTGGGCGAGGACCTGGCCGCGACGTGGGGCGAGGACGGCGTTGCCGGCGACTATCATTTTCAGCTTGCGGCGTCGCACAGCGATTCGCCGACGTTTAAGGTCAAGGCCGTGCCTGAGCTTGACGGCGCGGGCGAGACGCTGCGCCTGAACACCGAGGCCTACGGCGGCATGATCGACTACACCTGGTTCGATCGTCCGCTGGCACTCGCGGGCCGCGTGTTGGTACGCGAGGGCGACCGTATCGAGAGTCGTCTGCTTGCCACCGAGCGCGAGGTCGCTATTATCCCGAGCCTTGCTATCCATATGAACCGCGGCGTTAACGAGGGCTTTGCTCCCAATCGCGCCGTCGACCTGTGCCCGCTCATCAGCGCCGGTGACCTTAAGCAGGGAGATTTTGACGCCCTGATCGCCGACGAACTGGACGTTGAGCCCGAGCAAATTTTGGGCCGCGATCTGTTCCTGGTCAATCGTCAGGATGCGCGCATTTGGGGCTGGGCCGACGAGTTTATCTCGACGCCCAAGCTCGACGACCTGGCCTGCGCCTACACCTCGCTGCAGGCATTTTTGGGTGCCGAGAACGCGCACGACGTTTCGGTCTTCTGCTGCTTTGATAATGAGGAGGTTGGCTCCGAGACCAAGCAGGGCGCCATGTCGACGTTCTTGGCCGATGCACTGCGCCGCATTAACGGCTCGCTGGGCTTTGACGACGAGTCGTACCACCGTGCGCTTGCCGCTTCGATGCTCGTGAGCTGCGACAACGCGCATGCCGTGCACCCCAACCACGCCGAGAAGTGCGACGCCCGCAACCAGGTTGTGCTCAACGGCGGCATCGTCATCAAGGAGGCCGCCAACCAGCACTACTGCACCGATGCCTTTAGTCGCGCGGTGTTCCAGGCCATCTGCGATGACGCCGACGTGCCCACGCAGGCCTTCGCAAACAAGAGCGATATGGCGGGTGGCTCCACGCTCGGCAACCTGTCGAACATGCAGGCGAGCATGCATGCCGTGGACGTGGGCCTGCCGCAGCTTGCCATGCACTCGAGCTACGAGACCGGCGGCGTGCGCGACGTGATGTACGCCATCCGCGCCCTCACCGCCTTCTACGAGCGCAACCTAACCATCAACGGCGCCGAAAGCGTAGAGTTCTAAACCTGCCAAAAAGGGACAGGTTCATTTTGGCATGTTTTATCTGGGCAAATGCAAAGGGTGAAACCGAACTAGATCGGTGATGCGTAGCCGCCGAGGCGCAATGTGCCTCGGCGGTTTTTTGTGTACAGAGTACGGCTAATGCTTATAAATGCTATACATGCTTTACGTATCTACCATAGAGTTTTATGATAGTTTTGAAGTATTAAGGAGGGGTCATGACCACAACAGCCGCTCAGATCAACGTACGTCTCGATGCCGATCTTAAAAGGAGTGGGGACGCCGCTCTCTCCAAGGCCGGTATGACGCCGAGCCAAGCGGTGCGAGCGCTCTGGCAGCTTGCAGCGTCGATGGCCGATCGCCCCGGTGCGCTCGAGGATATCCTGCTGCCCAGTCGTGCCCGGGCGGAACAGCGCGAGCGCGAAAAGGCCGCCAAACGTAAGCTCGAGCTTATGGATCAGGGGTCGAAGCTGTTCGCTGCCGCTTGCTGTGAGTCGGGAATCGATATGGTCAAGGCTCAGCCATCGGACGACGAAGAGCTCAAACGGAATGCCTATGCGGATCGCTATGGCGAGGAGATGAGCTGGCTCTATGAGTGAGACTCCAAAGCGCATCTTGGTTGACACCAACGTGTGGCTCGATTACTTCATTCCCTCACGACGTGGTCGTGCGGTGGCGATTGAGTTTTTACGCGATGCATGCACGGCGCAGGTTGATTTGCTGTATGCGGCGACATCGTCCAAAGACCTGTTTTATTTGATTTCAAGCGAACATAAGGCATGGTATCGGCGCGAGCATGGTTCGCTTTCCCAAGATGCCGCTGCGGCAGCGACATCGCTTGCATGGGATTGTCTTGGCGTGCTTTCGCAGCTTGCCACGCCAGTGCCCTGTGACCTGAGCGACATATGGATGGCGAGCAGGCAGCGTAATCTCCATAGCGATTACGAAGACGATTTAATCATCGCTGCGGCAATGCGCGCAAAGGCAGATCTCCTGGTCACCAACGATGCCAAACTCTGTTCACACGCACCCGTTGCAGCAATGAGCGTAGAAGACGCAAAGAATTACTTAGCAACGCTCTAGCAATTTGAAGAACTCGCAGGCCGAACAAAAGTCAGCGAATGCCCCCAGGCAGGGCCGCGCCAGCAAGTCCCTACAGGTCGAACAAAAGTCAGCGAGAGCCCGTCTGGGCGAGTAAGGTGCCTTGAAACAAGGCGGCATTGACCTTCTGGTCATGCCGCCGAAGTTGAAAGGCAGATTGCCGCTCTGGCGGGCTCGCAGCGTCGAGGGGTTCCGGCGTTTGGCAAAACGCCGGAACAATTAGTGCTCGATCCAGCAGCGCAGGGTTTCACCGGCCTGCAGGTGACGCAGATTCTCCGCGGCGATGTCGACCACGTTGTTGAGCGTGGCGGCCAAGTGGAACCAGCCGGAGATGTGCGGCGTGATGAGCATGTTGGGCGTATCCCACAACGGGCTTGTCTCAGGCAGCGGCTCGGGGTCGGTGACGTCGACCGCGGCGCCGGCGAGATGTCCTGATTCCAGGGCGGCAACTAGGTCGTCGGCAACCACAAGATCGCCGCGGCCGCCGTTGGCAAAGAAGGCGCCCGGCTTCATCGCGGCGAAGAACTCGGCGTTCGCCAGGCCGCGGGTCTTGGGTGTGCTGGGCATAAAGGATGCGACGACGTCTGCCTCGGCCAGGCGCTCGGGCAGGGCATCCATGCCGTCCATGTCCTCAAACACAATGGGGTAGACGAGCGGATGGCGCTTGATGCCGCGGACGTGTGCGCCCATGCTGCGGCAGAGCGTGGCAAAGTGGCCACCGACATCGCCCGCGCCCAGCACCAGCACGTTGGCATTTTTGAGCGAGGTAACCTGCCCCAAATCCTCCCAGCGATGCTCGCGCTGTAAATCTTGGTAGCCAGGCAGGCGCTTCATCATGGAAAGGACCATGGCAAACATGTGCTCGCTTACGGCCTGACCGTAGGCACCGATCGAGCAAGACAGCTTGGCGTCAGCCGGCACGGTGCCAGCAGCAAGGTAGTCGTCATAGCCGGCGGTCTGCAATTGCAACAGCTGGAGATGCTCGCATGCCGTGAGCATGTCAGGGTCGATGTTGCCCAAGATCACGTCCGCACCGGCGACCTGCTCGCGCGTGGCGGCGTCGGCGCTCGTGTAGATAAAGTCCTCGCCCGGAGCGCTCGACTCAAGAATTGCGCGATGGCGATTGTTGACGGGCAACAAAACCAGGATGTTCACAAGCAGTCCTCTCCGCTCAACCTACCAAAAAGGGACAGGTTTATTTTGGCAGGTTATATCAGGCAAAACGTTCAAACAAAAACGCCGGATGCAAGACGAGCGTGCCCGTCAGCATCCGGCGCATCCACGGCTACCAGCTCAGCAGCTCGTAGCCGTCCTCGGTCACCACGAGCTGTACCTCGCACTGGGCCGAATCGCTGCCGTCCTTGGTGCGCACGCACCAGCCGTCGCCCTTGCTGATCTTGATGTCGGGCGCTCCGGCGTTGACCATGGGCTCGATGGTAAAGACCATGCCCGGCACCATGATGGTGTCCACATCGGGCGCCTCGGTGGTAAAGCCCACAAACGGGTCCTCGTGGAACTCCTTACCGATGCCGTGTCCGCCGTACTCGCGCACCACGCTAAAGCCGGCGTCCTCGACGGTCTTTTGCACTGCCTCGGCCATAACGGACAACGGCAGCCATGGCTTGACGGCCGCCAGACCCGCCTCCACGCTGGCGCGGGTGACGTCGACCAGGCGCTGACGCTCGGCCGAGACCTCGCCGATGCAGAACATGCGGCTCGAATCACTAAAGTAACCGTCCAAGATCGTGGAGCAGTCTACGTTGATGATGTCGCCCTCGTGCAGCACATCCGCATCGCAGGGGATACCGTGGCAGACGACGTCGTTGATCGAGGTGCACACGCTCTTGGGATAGCCCTCGTAGTTAAGGTCGGCCGGCGTGCCACCGTGCTCGACGGTGTAGTCGTAGATCATCTGGTCGATCTGGTTGGTGGTCATGCCTGCGGCGATATGCTCGCCCACATAATCGAGCACGCCCACGTTGATGGCTGCCGAGCGCTTGATGCCCTCGATATCGGCGGGAGTCTTGTAGAGCGTGCGAGGCAGAACCTCCCAGCCTTCTTCCCACAAGCGCTCGAGGCGCTCATCAAAGGCGCTATGGCATTTCTTGTATTTCTTGCCGCTGCCGCACCAGCAAGCGTCGTTGCGGCCGGGCACGGGTCCTTTGTCATACATGGCTAACTTCCTTTCATCCGCAGCTAGTATAGCCCACCCACGCGTCCATAAAAGTTGCGGTGATATAGTTCCGATTTAAGCGGTTTAACAGCACAAATAGGAACTATATCACCGCAACTGATGGGGCGGGATGGCGGGCACTAGCTGCTGCGTGGTTTTGCTAGTAGCTCACCTGGCAGGGAATGCCGAGGGCTTGGACACGCGCGGCAATGGCGTCGAGCACCTCGGGCGCTGCTTTGGCAAGGCCGGCGACCGGCGTCTCGCGTGCCACCGTGTAGATGGTCGCCTCCTGCGGGCGAATGCGCTCGAGCGTCGCGAGCCAGGGGGCAACGTACTCCTCGCCGGTGTTGTCGATGGGCTTGCTCAGATACTCACCGGTCAAAAAGATCGTCTGGATAATAACGTGACCGTCAAAGCTTGCGAACGTCTCAATCTGGTGCTCGACGTCGTAGGGGCCAACAGGCTGGTCGAGCAGCTGGATAAATGCCGGATCGACCGTATCGAGCTTGAGGATGTTGTCGTCGACCATCATGAGCGCATCGTGCACCTCGGGGCGGTCGGCGCGCGTACCGTTGGAGAGCACGGCGATTTTGGAGTTTGGGGCCAGCTGATCGCGCAGCGCGACGGCGCCGGCGATGGCCTGCGGAAACTCCGGTGCGGCGGTGGGTTCGCCGTTGCCTGCGAAGGTGATCACATCGGGGAGCTCACCCTCGGCTGCCATCTCGCGCAGCTTTGCCTCGAGCGCGTCGAGCACCACGGCAGCTGTGTTGTACGGCTCATGGCAGGGGCGCTCGGCGTTGAGGCCGTTTTCGCAGTAAATGCAGTCGAACGTGCAGATTTTGCCGCTGGCCGGCATCATGTTGACGCCGAGCGAGAGACCAAGGCGACGGCTGCGAACGGGCCCAAAGATGGGGCTGGCATTCAAAAACGTAGACATAGGCATATGCTCCTCAAGACAATTGTGCCTAAGCATAGCATCGGCTCCAAAGCAAGGTGCGAGCTCTTGCTTTACAAGTTTCGTTTTTTCACGTCGCTCATTATGCCGTGCCATGAAAAGCCTCGGGTCGGGTACAGTTAATCTGTTAACAAGGTGTAAAGCAATGCGGGTCCATCCAACCGTGCTGACGTGCAACTGGATGAGCATTGATGATGGGGGCACAACATGGATTTTACGGTCGAGAATGCGGGCACCACGATTGCCTGTCGCGAATATGCCGACCCGGATGTGTCGCCTGATGCTCCTGCCTTGGTGTGCGTGCACGGCGCTTGTGTCGACGGCACATTTTTCGACAGCATCGCTTGTGAGCTCAGTCGCAACTACCGCGTAATTGCCTACGACCGCCGCGGCTGTGGTGGCAGCAGCGATGCGGCAGACGGCAGCTATGATCTTGCCGCTCAGGCCGCCGATCTGCAAGCCGTGATCGAACACGTTGGCGCTCCGACAAATGTGCTTGCGCACAGCGCCGGTACGTTGGTGGCGCTGGAGTTTCTTCGTACCGAACCCCATCTCGTCGCCCGTGCGATTCTGCATGAGCCGGCTGTGTCGGCCGAAGGCGTCGGCATGGGCGCAGCTCCGGTTTTGCTCGATATGATTGCGGCTGGAAAGGTTTCAAGGGCGCTCCGGCTTTTCTTGGGAGCCCTCGGCGACTTGGACCCCGAGGCTCCTGGAACGACCGAAGCAGAAGCCAAGCATGCCCTGCGCAACGGCCGCAGTTTCATGGCAAACGAATACGGGATTACTATGACCTGCGTTCCCGATTGGGATAGCGTTCGCGCGTCAAAAACGGTGGCCGCCGTGCTCCTGGGCGAGCTCTCGATTGGCACGCCCCGCGAGGCTGGCACGCGAGCGGCTGCCGAATATCTCGATTGCCCTCTCGTGACGATCCCGGGCGCGCATAACGGTCTGCGCGATCGCCCGGCAGCGGCTGCCCGGGCTGTCCGTGGCATCCTGGGGCTCTAACACCCGCAATGGCTAAAGCAGGCTTCACCCGCAAACGTTTCGGCCGTGTTAACAAATGTGCTCAAAACCTCACGTCTGCGACTTCAATCGCGCCGCCTGCCAACTCATAAAAATGTAACAGCATTCACGTACTTACCTGCATCGACAAGGTGTTACCCTTGTAGCATTTGGAACCCACCGCTACCATGCGAAACTATCGAAAGGGCCCCATATGCTCAATAATCACGAGGTCAATCTAACCGACGAGGAGGCTGCCGCTGAGGTCGCCCGCGTCGCGAAGACCTACCCCGTGGTGCGTTTGCTGTCGGCCGATCAGATTAAGAGCGAGCCTAACTGCCTGCTCGCCGGCGATCGGTGTCCTTGTTTGCGCCAGTCGAGTCTTGAGGCTTTGGCAGACTCCGATGAGGTGTCGGAGCAACTGCTCAATGATGGCACTGAGTACCGCGCTCGCCTGCGCCCTCTGAAGGTCGAGGGCGAGCCTCACGTCCTGCTGATGGTGCGTCCGGTCGATGAGCAGGAGGCTGCAGAAGAGGACCTTGTCTACACCGACGTGCTGACGAGCGTGCGCAATCGCCGATATTGCGAGGAAAAGCTTCGCAGCGCCCGCATGAATGCCGGCGTTGCGATGATCGACGTTGATGATTTTAGGGCCTTCAACGATACGTGTGGCCGTCATGCCGGCGACCTTGCGCTCGGTGCTGTGGCGACAGCCATACGCAGCGGAATTCGTTCGACTGACGAGCTTGTGCGCTATGGCTGCGACAAGTTTGTGGTTGTCATGCCCAATATTCCCTCCGATGACTTCACCCGTCGCCTGCATCAGGTGTCCGATGCCGTTCGTTCCACGATTATTCCGGGCCATGAGTACGTGAGCTTGACGGCATGTGTTGGTGGCGTTCGCATTCATGGCGAGACGGTCGATGAGGGCGTTGGCCGCGCTGCTCAGTTACTGAGCCGCGCTAAGGCAAAAGCCGGTACGGTCGTGACCGATGCCGATTCCATCGAGGCCTTCCAAAGCGAAAAGCCTTTGGTGCTTATCGCCGATGACTCCGAGATGAACCGAGCCATTCTCAGCGAGATGCTCAAGGACGAGCATTGCATCCTCGAGGCCGATAACGGTCGTGCGGCGCTCGACATGGTCGACCGCTATGGCGATGAGTTGTCGCTCGTGCTGCTGGACATTGTGATGCCGGGCATAAGCGGCTTTGAGGTGCTGGCCGATCTGTCGCGCCGATCGGGTATCGATAATCTGCCTGTCATCATGATTTCGAGCGAAGATTCCGATGATGCGGTTCTGCGCGCGTACGAGCTGGGCGCCTCGGACTATATCAACCGCCCGTTTGACTCCCGTGTCGTGCGCCGCCGCGTAAGCAACATCATCCGCCTGTACGCCAAACAGCGCCGCCTGACGAACCTGCTGTCCCAACAGTACAACGAGCGCGTCAAGAACAGTCGCATGCTCATCGACATCATGGCCGGCGTCATGGAGCTTCGCAACGGCGAGAGCGGTAGGCACGTTACGAACATCGAAAAGCTGACCGAGCTGCTGCTTGGCTATCTGGTCCAGCGTAGCGGCACGATCTTCCTCGACAATGAGGAACGCTCCACGATCGCCCTGGCTTCGGCGCTGCACGATATCGGCAAGATGTCGATTGACGATGCGATCCTCAACAAGCCCGGGCGCCTCACGCCCGAGGAATTCGAGATTATGAAGACGCATACCACGATTGGCGCCAACATGCTGCTCGAGCTGGGCAGCCATCACGCCGGCAATGCGCTTATGGAATATGCGTACCAGATTGCGCGTTGGCATCACGAGCGCTGGGACGGCAAGGGTTATCCCGATGGCCTTAAGGGCGACGAAATTCCCATCGCCGCGCAGGTGGTTTCGGTGGCTGACGTGTACGATGCACTGACGAGCGTGCGCGTATACAAAGACGCTATCCCGCACAAGGAGGCAATCCAGATGATCCTGGACGGTAAGTGCGGCACCTTTAACCCGCTGTTGCTCGACTGCCTGCTCGAGGTGCAAGACCGTATTGCCGAGACGTTGGCACGCCCCGCCGACGTTGTCGCGTTTCCCACGATTTAGTTTGACCAAAGGAGTTTTAATCCATGATTTCCATGCGTGAGGCGTATGAGAAGATCGGCGCTAATTATGATGACACGTGCGCTCGGCTGATGGGCGAGGAAATGCTTGCCCGCTTTGCCCTCAAGTTTTTGGATGACGAGAGCATGGACAAGCTGGAGGCCGCCATGGCGGCAGGAGACGCCGAAGGTGCGTTTATGGCAGCGCACACGCTCAAGGGCGTGAGCCAGAACCTGGGATTCGATAATCTGTACGAGCCGGCGGTCGTGGTGACCGAAGCGCTGCGCGGCGCCGATGCCGTTGACGGCGCTCGCGAGGGAATGCATGCGTTGCAGCAGCAATATGCGGCTACGATGTCGGCCCTGCGCGAGGCGGCCGAGTAAGAGGCTGTGAGCCTTGATGACTATGAGCGTGGATAATCTCCCGTTTTAGGCCCGGTGGCGGCCTCAAAGTGGGAGATTATCCACGCTCGTTCGATACGTGTCCAAAAATCCACGCTCACCCCTTCTGATTAGTGAATGGCCTATGCGCACTGGCGGGGCTTTCCGCATGCAATCCATATCGTTGTTCGATAAACTGTTCGAATAACGATAGAGTCGATGAGGGTGAGTGTATGTCCAACAGCGTTCAGCGTATGGCCAAGGCGGGCGAAAATATCAGGAAGCTTGGTTTTTGCATGGCAGCCGTTTTTGCAGGGATGCTCGTTGCTTTTGCCGCGTTGGTTGTTTACGTGATCTGGTATGCGGTTGCAAACGTTGCTTCTGTCGATTCTTTCGGTGTCGTGACGCTTCTCAATGGCGGGTGCATCGTTATCCCAAGCGGACTGTGCCTGGCACTCGTCGTGGGTATTTCGCTTGTCGTTTTGTGCGGGATCAGCCGTAACATCTCGCGAGGCGTCTCGCCCTTTACCAAGACGCATGTGTGGCTTATCCGTGTTCTCGCGCTTGCCTTTGCTGTTAACGCCGCGGTTTCGCTTGTTGGTGCCTATGGATCGGTCAATCTCACCATTGGCGGACTGGAGCTTTACATCGTGCCTCATTCCTTCGTTATTGAGATTTGCCAAGGCGCTACCTTTGATGCGGGGTCGTTTATCGGCGCAGTTGTCTGTCTGTTTATCTCGGCGATCTGGAGTTATGCCTCGCTGCTCCAAGAGCAGTCTGACGAGCTTGTGTAGGAGGAAACATGAGCTATCTCATCATCGAGCTTGAGACGCAGCTGCTTAAGACCGGAAAGACCAGTGCTGATCTGATTCGAGCGACGGGGCATACTCCGGCTAATATTTCAAAGCTTAGAAACGGAAAGATAAAAGCTATTCGCCTAAAGACGCTCCTCGATATCTGTGATGAGCTTGATTGTCAACCGGGAGATATTATTCAGCGCGTGAGTGAGAAAGAGCTTGAGGAGCTTATTGTTGAGCGTGCAAAAAACGTTGTGAGGCAGATGCGGGGCGGCGGAGGCAATGAGGCGTCGCTTCCGACATCAGTCTTTGCTGTCGATTTGAGCGACGAGTAGCTTAAGGCGAACAACTAAAACGAAATATCAGCGTGAAGGGACCCGTGTCTAACACAGGTTCTTTCTTTTAGATTATCTTGACAAATATGAGTTATCGAAAAACAATAACAACTATGGAAAACGATAAAGTAAAGAAGGAACGATATGAGCGGTTTTGCTATCAAGCGGAACGGGAGGCCAATGAACGTATCAACGATAAGGCTATCAAGGGTGTCAAAGCGCTATGGGAGGCGCCGCGTTTTGCATGACGTTTCCTTCGAGGTACATCAGTCTGAGCTCTGCGCCCTTGTTGGTGCAAACGGGGCGGGCAAAAGCACGCTTATTAAAATCGTATTGGGCCTCTGTGAGCCATCGTCGGGGAGCGTGGAGCTCTTCGGAGGCAAGTCGAAAAAAGAGCTTAGCCTGATGCGGACGCGTGTCGGCTATGTACCAGATTCCAGTGGAGCATACCAATCTCTCAGTGCGGTTGAGAATCTTCAAATCCGATGTGCGGAATGGGGGCTTGATGAGAAGCGTGAGATTCCTCGCGTTTTGAGCCTAGTCGGGCTGGATGCCGATGAGAAAAAGAGCGTGAGCAGTTTTTCTCTGGGAATGAAACGGCGGCTGGATATAGCTACAGCTTTGTTGGGTGACACTGATCTGCTTATTTTTGATGAGCCAGCAAACGGGTTGGACCCGCTGGGCATCGAGAGTATATGGGCCCTTATCGGTCGATTGAATCGAGAGCAGGGTAAGACCATGCTCATCTCTAGTCATGATTTGGATGAGCTGGCATCGGTTGCAACAAGCTGCCTGTTTCTTCATGACGGCGAACTGCTGAAAAAGGAATCGATGGACGTCATAAGGGATGAGGCACCATCCCTAAAAGAGTATTACAGGCGCTTGATGAAGGCGGTCTCGCTATGAAGCGGGCGATCCATCCCATAAAGGCAGATATGATGCGTTTGCACAGGATATTTCCGGCGAAGTTTGGTCTTGCGCTTATGCTGGCGTTCGGCCTTCTCTTCGGCATCTTTCTAAAAAACGGAACAACGTTGCTCGCCTTTGGCTATGGCGTTTGTGGGGAGGATATTGGTTTCTTCTGGAATGCAATCGATCCTTCTGCGCCTGATGAGTCCCTTGCGCGCAGCGCTTTTGCCGGTACATCCCTGTTCGTTCCACTCATCGTTTGTTTGGTGCTTTTACAGGAGCATGGCTATAAAGAGGGGCACCGAATTTCTTCGGCAAGAGGTCTCAACCGCTTTTATGGGGCTCTAGCCCATGCATTTTCGTCTGCTTTAATAATTGGCGCAGCGTATAGCGCGCTTTGCCTTCTTCTTTTTGCAATAGCCATAATACGTGGAGGGCATAACTACTCGCACAACATACTAACTGTATTTTTGCCTGCAATGATAGTCAACGCCGTATTGGTGATATCGGTTGCGCTGGAGACGGTGACCATCTATCGGATAACGGGCAGCGCTGTATTGAGCGGGGCCGTGGTGATAGTCGGATTTGTCATGAGCTTGACGCTCTACGGAGCCTTCCTTCAGGCACCTATACCATCCTTGCGATGGATCTTCTTCCTTCCGGGGCCGTACCTTGGAGTCGGATGTGCCCTTGGGTATAGCGATATGGGGCAGCTGACGCTTCTGGGATATGGCGTGGCAGCCAGCTGTCTATCGGTATTGATTTACGCTCTCTTGAGCTTTCGCGCTGGGGGTGTGCTCAATGGCTCGTCAGATTAAAAGACTTCTCCAGTCAGAATTGAAGCATGTGAGCAAATGGGCGTACGCCTTAATCCTGGTAATTTATGCGTGCATGGTGGTATTGCAGCTTAATTCTTTCCCGATGTGGTTCTGTAGCCTCCGTGAGAACAGCTTCTTGGGCTTTTTCCCAGACCCGACGCTTCGGCTATCGGCAGAGGATGCCCTTCTATTTGGTAATGCAGAGGTTTTTCGCGGCCTGCTGTTCAACGTGGCTCCGTTGGCTCATGCATTGTTCTTTCCGTTCATCGCGGCTTGCATTGTGCCGCGCTTTGTCAGTTCGGACTTTATTGAGGAACCGTGGGGGCTGTCGGAGGCTCGGGGAGGGAAGCGTGTGTGCGCTATCGTTGCGCGAGTGGTGCTGTCTTCTTTTGCCCTTTTGGGCGCGTTTATCCTGACGAGTGTCGTTTTGTACTGTCTTAACTGCGCGATCGTTTTGGATGCTCAGCAGTATTTCAACTTGCATGTATTTTGCTATCGACTTGTTCTTGCTGCCGCTGCCTGCCTTGCATACGTGGTTTCTTGCGTAATCGTTGTTTCCTATTTTGGGTCCGGCTTCGGTCCGATTGGCATGCTGTTGCTTGTCAACGTCGTAGCGATCTACATACAGATCGGGGCCAATTCCATGCTTCCGCTTCCAGCCTCGATGCTCATGTGGATTTGCGGCGTGACCCCGTTGGGGAATGGTCAATGCATTTCGATTTTAATTGACTGTCTCATAAACGTAGCAAGCGTTGTTGCCATTTGCTTTACTGTCGACCGATTGCGGTCGAGATTTCTCTGATTGTTTGCGAGGGATAATCATACCGAGCATATCAAATACAGGGGGCGGGCACCGTAGCTGGTGTCCGCCCCCCCTGGCTTAGGAGGCTTTAACCTGAGTGGTTCGCGAGCTAGCGGGCCTGCTTTACCTTTGCCGCCGCCTCGACAAACGACTTCCACAGGTTAAAGTCGGTTTCGAGCGTCTTCCACGTGTACTCGGGATGCCATTGCACGCCTAGACAGAATGGTTGGCCTTCGACCTCGATGCACTCGGGAATACCGTCGGTTGCCTTGGCGACCAAGCGCGTGCTTTTACCCAGACGATCGACGCAGCAGTGATGTGCTGAGTTGGTCTGGATCAGTCTGTGGCCGCCAAGCGCGCGGTCGAGCAGCGAGCCCGGCACGACCTCGACGGGATGCACGGGGTCGTTGAGCACGTGGGTATGGCGCCACTGCGTGCGGCCCTCGCGAGCGCCCAGGCTCGGCACGTCCATGCACAGGGTGCCGCCAGTGGCGACGTTGAGCAACTGCGTGCCACGGCAGGTGGTAAAGAGCGGCTTTTTGGCGCGGAGCACCTCGCCGACCAGCTTAAACTCAAAGCAATCGCGGATCTCGCAGCAGAGGGTGGGGTCGTAGGGTCGATCATCGCCCCAGCGTTTGGGGTTGACATCCGGGCCGCCGGGAATAGCGATACCGTCGGCGATATCGACGTAATGGCGGATGACCTCAATGTCCTCGGTGATGGACATCTGCAGCGGCAGGCCGCCGGCGGCAAGGATGGCATCGACAAAGACGCTGGCAATCTCCTCGTTGGGGGAGAGCGTCTCGCTTAAAAACGGCTTTGCCTCTTCCCAACGCGGCGCGACGAGGATGAGTGGGCGGTCGGCGGGGGCGACGTCGACATGCGGGGTAAAGGACGATGAAGTGCGGGTTCCAATCATGGGCGTGGCTTTCGAATCCGGGTGGACATGGCGCAGGGGCGGCGCGGGGCAAACGCTGTTGATGAATTTGCCCCGCGTGGCAATTGGGTTAGTGGCCCTTGATGGAGTTGAGGAAGTCCTGGGCGCGCTTGGTCTGGGGATGGTCGAAGAACTCGTCGGGTGTGCCGGTTTCCACGATCTGGCCGTCGGCCATAAACACGACGCGGTCGGCCACGCGGCGGGCAAAGTTCATCTCGTGCGTAATGACGATCATCGTCATACCCTGCTGGGCCAGACGGACCATGACCTCGAGCACCTCGTTGATCATCTCGGGGTCAAGGGCGCTCGTGGGCTCGTCGAAGAGCATGGCCTTGGGCTGCATGGCGAGCGAACGGGCGATGGCGACGCGCTGCTGCTGGCCGCCCGAGAGCTGTGCAGGCACTTTATCGGCCTGCTCGGCAACACCCACGCGGTCCAGCAGGTCCATGGCGCGCTCACGAGCCTCCTCCTTGGACACGCCCAGCACGTCGACCGGTCCCAGCATGACGTTTTGCAGCACCGTCATATGTGCGAACAGGTTGAACTGTTGGAACACCATGCCCAACTCGGCGCGCATGCGGGCAAGGTCTTTGCCTTCCTGCGGCAGGGGCTGACCTTCGATGAGGATCTCGCCCGAGTCGATGGTCTCCAGGCGGTTGATGGTGCGGCACATGGTCGACTTGCCCGAGCCCGAGGGTCCGATCACCACGACGACCTCGCCGCGGTCGACCGACAAATTGATGTCGTTGAGAACGTGCAGGTCGCCATAGTGCTTATCGACGTGCTTGAGCTCGATCAGCGGCTGATTGCCGGTGGAAGAGGTGCTCTGTGCCATGGTGCTCGGCTCCTTATGACTCGAAATGGTAAAGCGTTAGCGGATGATGGTCGCGCCGGTCTTGTGCGAAACGTAGACAGCGGCCTTGTTGATCGCGACGTTGATGAGGATATAGATGACCGCGATTACCAGGTAGACCGACACGAGTGCGTCGTAGTTGGTAATGAGCACGCGGGCATTTTGCATAAGGTCGGGGTAGCTCACCACGTAGGCGACGGTGGTGTCTTTGACGACGACCACAAGCTGCGAAATCAACGACGGAATGATAAAACGAACAGCCTGCGGCAGGACGATTTTAAAGGTGATTTTTGCTTTGGAGAGGCCGAGTGCCTGGGCAGCCTCGACCTGACCGCGCGGCACGGCGTTGACGCCGGCACGGAAGATCTCGGCCAGCACGCCGGCTGCGGCGAGCGCGACGGGAAGCGTGAGCATCCAAAACGATGGCAGCGCGATCTTGTACTGGGGCAGCACCAAAAAGAAGAAATAGATGAACAGCAGGCTCGGCACGCCGCGGAAGAAGTCGGTGAGCACGCGGCAGACCAGCTGCAGCGGCTTAATGTCGCTGGTGCGACCGAGCATGAGGGCTAAGCCCAGTACCAGCGCGATGGCGCCGGCGGTGAGCGCGACCTTTACTGTGCCCTCAAAACCGGCAAGCAGGAACTTCCAGGTGGTGAGGTGCGTAAAGAAAAACCAATAGTGAACCGAAAGCTGGCCAGTCACATAAAAGCGCTGCAACACGAGGGCGACGAGCACGGCGACGGCAACAAGCGAGATGGCGGTGCCGATGCGAATCTTGGCGCGCATCTTGGGGCCGGGAGCCTCGTAGAGCGCATCGCGCATGGTGAGCGCGGAGGTGGAGTGCTTGCTCATCGGAGGATCCTCACCTTCTTATCGATGTAGTTGCCAATGTGGCTCACCACAAAGGCCGTGCCCAGGTAGCCGAGTGCCGAGATAAAGAACGCGGCGACGCCGCCGAGCGAGCGCGTGTTGATGTAGCTCACCACGCCGGTGAGCTCCTGCGGCTTAAGCGGCACCTGACTGCCGAGCGCGGTGGTGAGCATGACGGCGATAAAGAGGTTGGTCATGGGCAGCACGCTCGAGCGCAGCGCCTGCGGAATCACGATCTTGGCGAGGATGCGGTTGAAGCTCATGCCGAGCGATCGGGCGGCTTCCACCTGACCGACGCCGACGGTGTTGATGCCGCTCATAAAGTTCTCGGAGCCAAAGGCCGAGCCCAAAAGGACCGTAGCGACGATGACGCAGGTGCGGTAGGGCAGGACGACCTTGAGCGGCGGCAGCGCATAGACGACGATGATGAGCAGCGCGATGCCGGGGATGTTACGGAAGACCTGAACATACAGGTCGCCAAAGACGCGCAGCGGCTTGAGCGGCGACACGCGCATCACGGTGACGGCGACGGCCAGCACCATGGCGATGACAAACGACTCAAGCGTCATGCCCCAGGTTGCTAGCAGCGCGTCGATATAGTTCTGGCCATAGAGCGACCAGAGTTCGGAGAGACTCATGCGGACCTCCCGCCGATAAGGAAAGGGGCTCCCGTGTGTACGGAGGCCCCGACAACTCTGTGAGGAAACAGTTTACCGCAATAAAGCGCACCGTGCGTTTCCGTATGGTTTCGTTGCGGCCGTTACTAGGCGCGTTACCTAGGCGCCGATCTCGGGCACCTCGGGAACATTGGTGTCGCCCGTGCGGTCGCCGATGCAGATCTGCCACAGCTCGGTCCAGGTGCCGTCGTCCTCAATCTTCTTAAGGAAGTCGTTAACGAAGGCGACGCCGTCGGAATCGAGCGGCAGGCCGATGCCATAGGGCTCCTTGCTGCCAAAGGGCTTGCCGGCAATCTTGTACTTACCGGGCTCGCGGACCAGGGCGCTCTGCTGCATGTTGTTGTCGATGACGTAGGCGTCAACGCGACCCTGCTGGAGTGCCTGGCGGGCCTCCTCGTCGGTCTTGAACTCCTGCTGGCTGGCCTTGGGGGCGAACTCCTCCAGGATAGCGGGGCCGTTGGAGCCGGACTGGACGGCGACGTTCTTGTCGGCCAGGTCGTCGACGCCCTTGATGTCGTCGTTATCGGCGAGCACCAGGATGGCCTGCTGCGTGTAGTAATAGGGACCGGCAAAGGAGACAAGCTTCTTGCGCTCGTCAGTGATGGTGTAGGTGGCAAAGACGGCGTCGACCTGGCCGTTCTGCAGGACGGACTCGCGCGTGTCCGAGGTCACCTGGGTGATCTCGACCTTGTTCTCGCCCAGAATGTAGTTGGACAGGAGCTGTGCGATACCGGCGTCGAAGCCGCGGGTCTGACCGTCTTTCTCGTTGAGGAGGGAGAAGAGCGTGGAGGTCTGGACGCCACCGATCTTAAAGACGCCGGCGTCCTTGACGGCCGTGGCCCAGGTGCTGGCGGCGATGGCGTCGTCATCGGCCTTGGGGCCGTCGTTGACGAGCTTGTCGAATGCCTTAGCGTCGAGCGTGGTGGAAGCCTCGGTATCCTCGGAGCTCTTGGAAGAGCCGGCGGCGGAACCCTTGTCGGCCTCGGCGCTGGTGTCGGAGCAGCCGGCAAGACCAAGGCCGGCGACGGTTGCGAAGGTGGCGGCAACGAAGCCGCGGCGGTCGAGAACGACCTGCTGGGAGAGGTTCTTGCTCATGGTAGAACACCTTTCTCAATAAAATCCCTAGCGGTTGAGTAGAGTTATACCCTATCGCGCTCAAATGGGTCAACACGAAATAACTCAGAAACATACTTACCTTATGGGTTATTCTACCTACCAAAAAGGGACAGGTTTATTTTGGTAGGTTTTATCTGGGCAAACGTCGGTTATTGCTGCTGAGATAGCGTTTTGCGGTCGGCGTGGTCGCTCATGGTGGTCGTTATATAAGTAAGGAGATCGCGTATGAACGGTTATTCGTTTTTCGTACCGACCGTGACCTAAAACCACCACAAAGGGGACAGGCACCTTTGTGGTGGTTTGGGCTGGTACGGCGGCCGGTCTCGTTGTTTTGTCTAGATCTGTAACGGGTAGACGAGGATTTGTACGCTAGGTGTTACAGATCGAGATAATCGCGCCGCGAAAATAAAAACCTCCGCAGGGATGCTTTCCTTGCGGAGGTTTTCTTACTCGTTCAGTAGCCTTACGGCTTCGGCGGCCATGTTCTCGACCGTCATGCCGTTCTGAGCGAGCAACTCTTTGGGGTCGTAGCGGTCGGGGAAGCCCTTGGCGATGCCGAAGGTGCGCGTGCGCACGGGCGTGCAGGCCAAGTAGCACGCGACACGCTCGCCCCAGCCACCGTCCAAGATGCCGTCCTCGAGAGTGACGACAATGCGATGCTCGGCGGCAAGGCTGTCGAGGAACTCACGGTCGAGCTCGGTTGCAAAGCGCGGGTTGACGAGCGTGGCCTCGATGCCGTACTCGGCAGTCAGACGGTTTGCCACGCGCTCGCCCAGCTCAAAGAAATCGCCAAGCGCGAGCACGGCAACGTCGCGGCCCTGGCGCACCACGTTGTAGCGAACGACGCTATAGTCGGTGTCTTCGGCGGGCGCAAGATCGGGGCGGCTTACCAAGCCAATGCCCGGCACGCGAATCGCCACGGGATGCTCGCGGTGGTCGAGCGACCAGCTCAGCATGGACAGGTATTCCTCCATGCAGGCCGGCGCCAGGTAGCGCATGTTGGGAAGACCGCCCAGCATGGAAATATCAAAGAACGAGAGGTGCGTCTCGGATGTGGTGCCAAAGATCGATGCGCCAAACACCAGGATCGTCGCCGGGGCATCGTTGAGGCACAGGTCGTGCCACAGCTCGTCATAGGCACGCTGCAAAAACGTACCGTACACGCCAAAGACCGGCTTGGCGCCCGAGCGTGCAAGCGCGGTGGCAAAGGTCACGGCGTGCTCCTCGGCAATGCCCACGTCGACGAACTGTTTGCCGGCGGCAGCGCGAAGCTCGGGTGTAAAGCCCATGATGTAGGGCGTGGCGGCCGTGATGCCCACGACTTGCGGATCGCGCTCGATGGCGGCGCTGAGCGCCTCGCCCGTAATGTCGGCATAGGTGCGCGGCGCAGGCTCGCTCGGATGGCCCGGGCAGAGCTTGCGCCCAGTCGCCATGTCAAACGGACCCACGTGATGCCAGCGCTCGGGGTCACTCTGGGCTGGCTCAAAGCCCTTGCCCTTGGCGGTGGAGACGTGCAGCACAATGGGATGATCGATATCGCGCAGCTCCTGCAGCGTGTCGACCAGGGCCAACACATCGTTGCCGGCGTCCAGATAGCGGTAGTCGAGCCCCATCGCGCGGAAAACGTTGCGCTCACAGGTGCCGTTGCTGGCGCGCAGCTCGGCCAGATTGCGATACAAGCCACCGTGGTTCTCGGCAATGGACTGGTCGTTATCGTTGACGATGATGATCAGGTTGCTATCGAGTTCGGCGGCATTGTTAAAGCCTTCAAACGCCAGGCCGCCCGAAAGCGAGCCGTCGCCAATGATGGTGATGACGTTGTACGTATCGCCCGCCAGGTCACGAGCGTGCGCCAGGCCGCAGCCCAGGCTCACCGACGTGGAGGTATGGCCCATGGCGAACAGGTCGTGCTCGGACTCGTCGGGATTGGCAAAGCCAGAAGCCTCACCATAACGCTCCGGATCGATATAAGTGTACGCGCGCCCGGTCAGCGCCTTGTGGGCGTAGGTCTGGTGCGAAACGTCAAAGACAATCTTGTCGATGGGGGAGTTAAATACGCGATGAAGCGCAACCGTAAGCTCAACGACGCCCAAGTTGGGGGCAACGTGCCCGCCGACGGCGGCGGAGCTTTCGAGGATGGCGTGGCGAATCTCGCCGCAGAGCTGCGGAAGCTCGGCGCGATTAAGAGCCTTGACGTCCTCGGGCGTTGTCGTTTGCGTAAGCAGCATCGTTGTGGGTTACTCCATGCGAATCGAGCGCCGGCGCTCCCTCGGCCGGCACAATTGCACAAGACAGTCTCGCACATTTTGGCGTTTGATATGTGACGGCGGCGCGGTAATTCGCCAACTGGCGGGGCAAAACGTTTTGTCCGATGCCATACTGATATGTCCCATGATGTTTTTATCGATTGTGCACAGGCCGTGGCTTGTCGCCGTGAGTCGCTGGAAGGAGACAGCATGTTCGATGTCGCTCGTGCCGAGAAAATCGCGTGCGAAGTAGACCATGCTGCCCGTCAACTGGCACAGGCGGGCCGTCTGGACCTGACGCGCGAGTTTATCCAGCATGGCGACGTGACGGTCTATGCACATGTGACCTCGGTGGCACGGGCAAGTCTGTCCTTTGCCGAGCACTTGGGCCGTGCTGGCATTTCGGTCGACCGCGCCTCGCTGCTGCGCGGGGCCCTGTTACACGATTACTTTCTCTACGATTGGCATGATCCCGACCCAAGCCATCGGCTGCATGGCTTTCGCCACCCGTTTTTTGCCCTGGCACGTGCGGAGGAGGATTTTGAGCTGACGTCGCGCGAGCGGAATATTATCGTGCGCCATATGTTTCCGCTGGTGCCGGTACCGCCGACGTGTCGTGAGGCATGGATTGTGTGTTTGGCAGACAAATGGTGCGCGCTGCGCGAGACGGTCGCCGGTCGTCTGCGGCGCAAGGACGAGCCGGACGATGGCGTGAGCAGCGAATCGAGCGAAAAGAGGAGAGGGTAGACGGTGGGGACCGCGATCGACATGGCTTTTGGCGGCGCGACGCTTGCCGCCTGTCCGCTTTCGGCACTGGTGCTCTCGTTTGCCTTCTACGGGTTTTGCGGCTGGGCGTGGGAGTCGACGGTTTGCGCCATGCTCAATCACGGACGATTCGCCAACAGTGGCTTTTTGCTGGGGCCGTGTTGCCCTATCTATGGTGTGGGCGGCATAGCCTGCTGGCTTTTGCTGCGCGGGATTCCGGATGCCTCGAGCCAGTTTGTTGCCGCGGCGCTCGTATGCAGCGTGATTGAGTACAGCGTCGGCGCGCTGTTGGAAAAAACAACGGGCGCTCGCTTTTGGGACTATTCGCACCTGCCGTTTAACCTGCACGGACGCATCTGTCTGTACTGGGCATGCGCGTTTGGCTTGGGTGCGTTGTGCATTTGTCGTTTAGTGGAGCCGACATTGCTGGGGCTGCTTGGCCATCTGCCGGTGCTGATTGTGCGGCTGTCCGCCTCTATCGTCGCGGTCGCGATGATGGTCGACGCGGCGTGCTCGTTGGCGAGCTGGCGCCGCCTGTCCGATCAGCTGGAGCGCGTGCGCGCCGACCTTGCCGACCGCATCAATGAGTCGCTTGCCGATGCCTCCGACTCCATGCTCGAACGCATTCCCGAATCGACGATTGACTCGGTGGCGCAGACGCACATCCGTAGCCGTGCCGTTAACGCGTGGCTGGCCGAGCTGGGTGACGCCGCGCTCGATGCCCTGCGCGAGAAGGCTTCGATGCCGACGTTTATCTCGGATGGTGCTCGCGGCCTGGCGCTTGCTGCCCGCCGCGTTGCCGATGCCGCGCCGAGCATGCCGCGTCCGTCGCTCAGTCGTCGCCTTGCCGGCAAGCGCATGAGCCGTCCGGTGCCGAGTGTGTCACTCAGCCGCCGCGACCTACGCTTCTTCAATGCCTTTCCGCGTCTGCGCATCAATCGCTACGAAGGTGTCATTCGAGCTACCGACCTCCGCGATCGAGCCCGCGAGCTGTTCCGGCGCTAGCCAGAGCGGGGCCAAGCGCGCCCTTCCCGTTCGCACATTTCCCGTTCGTTTCGCGCCCGTTGCCGCGCCGTTTCCAAGATTGCGGCACCGTTTCCATTCGACAACGCAGCGTTTAACAACGCCGTATCTGGTCTACACCAGTTGCCCCTCGGCCGCATGATGGGCGCCGACAACGTTCATGCAACCAAGGGGGAGCGAATGTACGATACGGGATCGACAACGTTTATGCTCATCTGCACCATGCTCGTGTTTTTAATGACACCGGGTCTGGCGTTTTTCTATGGCGGCCTGTCCAGGCGCAAAAATGTCATCAACACCATGCTTATGTGCTTTGGCGCCATTGGCCTGGTTGGTGTGCTGTGGATTGTTGCCGGCTGGTCGCTGGCCTACGGCGGCGACGGTTCCAGCCCGTTTATTGGAGGCCTTGACCAGTTGCTGTGCCTACCGGTGCTCAACCAGGTGCTGCAGGCGGCCGAGGGCAATGCTACGGATGGTGCCGTCTACCCTCAGATCATCAACATCGCCTTCCAGATGGCGTTTGCCATGATCACGGCCGCTATCGTCACAGGCAGCCTGGCAGGTCGCGTTAAGTTTGGTGCCATGACGGCTTTCCTGGGCATTTGGCTGCTCGTGGTTTACGCGCCGCTCGCCCACATGGTTTGGGGCGGCGATGGCTCCTTTATCGGCGACATCATCGGAGCGCTCGACTTTGCCGGCGGCGACGTGGTGCACATTTCGTCCGGTCTTACGGGCCTGATTCTCTGCTTAATGCTCGGCCGTCGTCGCGGCTTTGGCATGATGAGCTACCGTCCGCATAACGTGCCGTTTGTGGCGCTGGGCGCCGGCCTGCTTTGGTTTGGCTGGTTTGGCTTTAACGGTGGCAGCGAGTTTAAGGCCGACGCCGTGGCGGCGCTCGCCATCCTCAACACCGTGACGGCCAGCGCGGCGGGCATGGTCTCGTGGCTTGTCGTCGAGCGCGTGCACACCGGTCGTCCCACGCTGGTGGGTGCTAGCACCGGTTTGGTTGCGGGCCTTGTGGTGGTTACGCCGGGTGCGGGCTTTGTCGAGCCGTGGGCGGCGCTGGTCATGGGCCTGATCGTATCGCCCGTCTGCTACCTGGCTATCAGCCATCTCAAGACCAAGTTTGGCTACGACGACGCGCTTGACGCGTTTGGCTGCCACGGCATTGGCGGCATCTTGGGCGGCGTGCTCACGGGCCTGTTCTGTGTGCCGGAGCTTTCGTGGACCGGTAAGGGTGGCCTGTTCTACACGGGCGACGTGTCGCTGCTCATCTCGCAGGTCCTGGGCATTGTGGTGACGGTCGCTATTGTGCTGGTGCTCGACTTGGCAATCGCCGCGGTGGTCAAAGCGCTGTTCCACGGTAGCCTGCGTGTGGGCGAGGCCGACGAGGCGCTGGGCTTGGATGCCAGCCAGCACGGCGAGAGCGTATATCCCTCCTTCTCGGGACTCGATTAGCGGCACGGCTTTCCCAGGCACCCGACCTTGCCCCTCAAACCGTCGCTTGCGTACCGAAGTACGCGGCGCTCCTCTTTCGGGGCAATCTCGGGCACCTGGAAAACCCGTGCCATGTGAAGGTAAATCAATTTCTTTTATTGAAGAGAGGAATTCATTATGAAAAAGATCACGGCTATCGTGCGTCAGGAAAAGCTTGAGGTTCTCAAGGACGCGCTGTTTGCTGCTGATGTTCGCGGCATGACTATCAACCAGGTGCAGGGCTGCGGCGCGCAGCATGGCTGGAAGGAATACGTGCGCGGCAACGAGCTGCTCGTCAATACCATCCCCAAGGTGCAGTTCACCCTCATCTGCGCCGATGAGCACGTTGACGGAATTGTCGACATCATCTGCAATGCCGCCCGCACCGGTGCCGTTGGAGACGGCAAGATTTGGGTCGAGCCGGTCGAAGAAGTCATCCGCATTCGCACCGGCGAACACGGCCCGGCCGCGGTGTAGAATCGACCGTCTGCCATCCGCAACGTTAAAATGCTGCAATGAGGCACAAGACTTGCGTTGCGGATGGGCGGATTATGGGTCGCAATAAATATCCCGAGGAGACGGTCGCGAAGATTCTCGACGCGGCACTGGAGCTATTCTGCGCACAGGGTTATGAGGGGACGAGTATTCAAGATATCGTTTACCGTCTCGACGGCATGACCAAGGGCGCTGTCTATCACCACTTCAAGAGCAAAGAAGAGATTTTCAACGCCGCGTTTGATCGGGCGATGACTCCGATTGTTGAGCACCGCCGCTCGATGCTTGGCGTCGGTAATATGACCGGAGCCCAAAAGCTCAAGCGACTGTACGCTCCCGAGTCCGTTGTTCCACAAATTGAGCTATGGGCACGTATGCGTCCTGCAGCAGATCCGGTAAAAAGCTCGCGCCTACTGGCGATGCAGTACCAGGGCTCATTTGACGAGTCGGCCGATGGCTGTCTCTTGCCAGTGATCGAGGAGGGCATCGCCGACGGCTCCATTGCGTGCGAATGCCCGCGCGAAGCGGCGGAGGCCGTATCGTTGTTGGCGAATCTTTGGCTGCTGCCATTGTTCCGTCCGCTCGAGCCCAAGGAGCGAATGCTCGCTCGCGCACAATGTTTGGCGCAGATGGCTGCCGCGGTGGGGCTCGATTTGGGTAATGAAGTGCTTCAGACAACGGCGCAGATTTGGGACGTATGGGACCGCGCCGGGTGGTAATATAGATACTGACGGTATGTAATTGATTTGTAAGGGTAGCCACGGCTGCCCTTTTCAAGTCATTAAATACATACTAGCGGTATGTATAGGGGGTGGGCTTATGGCTTGAATGCGGAGGAATAGCGTCTCATTGACACAAAAAACAGTGCGGTCAATCAGGTTCGCGGAACTTCTGGTTGCGCAGCTGTGCACGTATTCGATGCTGTCGGCGCTGTGCTTTGCGTATCCACTTTACTTGTTCGATAGCAGCGGATCGTCAACGTTATATGGCACCGTCGTGGCGACGGCGTTCATACCAGGTGTGCTCGCGACTCCGGCTGGCGGAATCTTGGCGGATAGGGGAAGACATCGCGAGGCCCTCGTGGCCCTCGGCATTGCTCTGATGACTGCATCACTGCTGTCTATCCCCATGAAGCACTCATTGCCTCTTGCGGTCGTCGTAGTAGCGATACTTTGTGTTCAATATGGTTCTCAATCGCTGCTAAAGCCAATACTCCAAATTGAGACGGTGCGCATGGCGGGTGAAAAGAAGGTTGAGCGGGCCACTGCATTGGTTTCGCAGGTGACCATGGTGAGCAATATCTTGGGTCCTGTGGTCGGGACGGCAGTCTATGGGTGCTTTGGCATCGATGCTCTTTGCACAATTGCGTCGGTAACGTTTGCGATTTCAGCTCTGTTGTTTGGTGGCGTACTCAAGCAAAATGCCTCATCTGAAACGATGGGAGACGGCGCGACTCGTACGACATGCCGAAACGATTTTCGGGAGTCAATTCGGTATCTGTTGCAAAATGCATCATTGGTCGCTGTGATTTTGCTTGCGGCCGTTTTGAACCTTGCGTTGGTTGGGCTAACGATTGGCGCTCCCATTATTGTTACAAAGCATCTCGGCATGCAATCGTCCTGCGTTGGGATAGTTGAGGTGGCTATGGGCTTGGGTGGTCTTGCCGGCAGTGGCTTGGTCGGCATTTGGCCGCATCGTTTTTCTCTCAATGGCATATGTCGATATGTTGCGACGATCTGTTTTGGAGTCGTACCGATTATTGTTACGCTACTGTTCGGCGCAGATGTATGCGTGTTCACCGTGTTTGCGGTTGGTTCGGCATGGATCATGGTGTGGGCAAGCATTGCGTCGGTTGAAATCATCGCGTTTGTTCAGCGGGTAGCGCCGGCTGAGCTCTGCGGAAAAGTGCTTTCGGTCGTTTACATGGTTCTTTCCTGCGCAACACCTATCGGCCAATTGACGTACGGGGTTGCATATGATACATGGACACCGGCGATTGTATTCGCAGCCATGTTGGCGGTGCTGACGTTGACGACGGCGCTGTTTTATCGGCTGAAAAATCGATTGCGGCGATTGTCTTAACGCGCTGGGGCACCGTGAATTTGTGAAGGCGGTGGTACGCCGCGCCGGGACGGCATTGTTTGGGCGTGCCTCTCCTTCGACTACAATATCGTGCAGACGAAGGAGAGGCATGCACATGATCAAGATGTTCGCGAGTGACTTAGACGGAACGCTGCTGAACGCCCTGCACGAGGCGGATGGGGCCATCCGCCGTACCATCCGCGAGCTGACCGAGGCTGGCCTGCATGTGGTTCCCGCGACCGGGCGCTCGACGTTGCCAATCGGCGAGCATGGCTTTACGGGGCTGGCGCTCGATGCCTGCTGCTCTAACGGCTCCATCGTGCGCGACAGTCATGGCGAGGTGCTCAAAACCTGGACCATCGACCCGCAGGTTACCGAGGAGCTGCTCAAGGCGTTCCCGGACATTTGCTTTGATTGCTCCACGCCCGATGGCATGTTTTCGAGCGGATCGTTCGAGATGCATCAGGCGGGCTTTAAAAAGGACAGCCCCATCAAGCGTATTGTGATGCGCGGCATGCGTGCGCGCGGCGGGTATCACGAGGAACAGTATTTCGACCAGTCGATCGGCGACATCCTGCGCCACGATGTATGCAAGATCAATTGTCGCGTGACCTCGCCCGAGCTGGAGCGTGACCTTAAGGCCTATCTTGCCGAGCGCTCGGACCGTGTGGTCAACGCGCCGTTCGATCCGGTGATGTTCGAGATCACGGACGTGGCGTGCAACAAGGGCGAGAGTGTGGCCTGGCTGGCGGGCTACTACGGTATTGCCGAGGACGAGGTCGCGGTCTACGGCGACGGCGGCAACGACATCGCCATGCTCAAGCGTTTCCGCCACAGCTACGCGACCAAAAACGCTAGCGATGCAGCTAAGGCCGCCGCGAGCGCAACTATCGGCAGCTGCATGGTTCACGCCGTCCCCAAACACATGCTCGCCACCATGCATAAGCAGAACTCCCGCACCATCATCGAATAATGTGACAAAGGGACAGCCCCTTTGTCACACTCTGGAGTTCTCAATTAGCCAGTGCTCGTAGGCGCGCTGC
Source organism: uncultured Collinsella sp. (assembly GCA_958439425.1). Taxonomy (GTDB): domain Bacteria; phylum Actinomycetota; class Coriobacteriia; order Coriobacteriales; family Coriobacteriaceae; genus Collinsella. The sequence goes on along the minus strand of CAUBVH010000016.1, from coordinate 21,476 downwards.
ATCACCTCGGTTTTATCGGCTTTTTTGCGGCAGCCCTTCTGCTCCTCGATGGCAAGCTCATAGGCATCGCTCTGCTCAAAAGCGCTGGTGTCCCAAGCGCCGCGTTCAATGCGAGCCCATGTGGCATCGATGAGCTGCTCGAGTTCGGCAATGTCATCGGCGTTGGCGGTTGTCGCGAATGGCGGGCGGAGCTCGCCCGTCGTCTTGTCGGGTTCTACATAGTAGTCGCCCATGGAAGTGACGGTGTAGCCATAAAACTCGGATGACGCTTCGACCAGCAGTTTGTAAAACTTGAGCTGACGATGGTAACCTGCAGGGACTTCTTTGCCAAAGCCAGTCTTGTAGTCGACGATCTGCACCGTTTTAGCTGTATCGTCAACGAGGAGCAGGTCAAGAAAACCAAAGAGTGGAGTTCCACCGGCAGTTAGACACTGCATGTTCGCTTCCGTGATACAACGGTAGCCGCGTACGTGCTCGACAAGCCAAGGGACAAACGCGCGACAAATGCGTTCGAAGCGCTCAGAATAGCGATGGATGTCCTCGGGGGCAAAATCGAGCCACGAAATCTGCTGGCGATACTTGGCCTCAATTGTCTCAATTGCCGCCTCGCCATCAGTTGCCATCCGATTAACGATGTCTTCGAACATCGCGTGAACGATAGTGCCGAATTCGGTTTGAATCGTGGGCGCAGTGGGCAGGCGCACAATCTGCTTCTCGGGGAAGTGCTGGCTATTTGCGCACTCAGGCTCGTAGGTCACAAAGTTGTTGAGTGCCGTGGCAGAGAGGTGTTTTACGTCGGTGTGAGGTTCCAAAAGCGCACGGAGCTCGGGCGTATCAAACACGTAGTTGTCGCGCCATTCGGTTTCGATGGCGGCACTGAGCCGGTCCGCTTCAGCAGAAACCTCGCAAGAGTTGATAAGCCCCGTGAGCTCCTGCAGCGCCGATCCGCCGGCGCGGTACAGCTCGAGGTGTCGCTTAGCGCGCGTGATGGCTACAAGCAGCAGACGGCGCGCATCGTCGTCATCCTTTTCGTCGCGAATAAGCAGGTTGGACGGGTACAAGCTCATGCCGCCAGCACCTTTGTGCCAGGTGGAGTCGTCGGCGTCGAGCAGGTAGACGCATTCGAACTGCAGACCTTTCGAACTGTGAGCGCTAGTAAGGCGAACGGCTCCCGGTGTGCCAAGATCGATCGATGCATCGATGCTCACGCCAAACTTTTGCGCTGCGTCGAGTTTGTCGACAATATCGGGCAGGCGAAGCGTGCGTCCCATGCGGCGCGCGTCGCCCATTTCACCCTCGGCAAAGGCGAGTAGGGCGCGGATGCCGGCATTGAATTCGGCGGCGCCCAGCGGATCTTGATCTTTGCGATGCCGGTAATAGCCAAGGCTGCGTTCGGCAATCTTAAAGAGCAACGCTCTGACCGGGGAGGCGCCGGCCTCGGCCGCCCACTGCATAAGATCGTCGTGCAGCTTTTTGACGCGGGCGTTATTATTCTCGTGCATCGCGGCCATCCAGTCGCCGCGATGCACGCGCTTGGCGCTGAGCGCAAACGTCACGGACGATGGATGGTCGCCGCCCAGCTCGGCGGCACAGACAATCTGCGGAAGATAGCTACAGGCGAGCTCCTTCTGCCCGCGAGCAAGCGCGGTAACGCAGCGCAACAATGCCAGCATCGTCTGCATGCGCTCGGAAGCAAAGAGATTCTGCCGCTCGCGATACGAAAAGGGCACCTTCTCCTTAACGAGGAAGGGAATCAGCGAGCGCAAGGCGGCGTGCTTAGCAGAGATGACTGCAATTCCTTCATTGGGATCTTCGCATTCATCGAGATAGTGATTAACAAGCCGCTGCTTAATGCTCGCAGCGACGGCGGCGTATTCCTCGGCTTTGCCGCCGAAGACGTTCTCACTAAAGTCGACCTGATCACCCTGAGGCTTGGAGGCTTCGATTGACTTATTCGAGCTGGCGTCGAGGCGATATTCAATTTGCCGTGCGATGGCTTGACCGAACTCAACGATGGCGGGCGTGGAGCGATAGTTGGTCTTGAGCACGATGCTCCGGGGCGAAAACTCGGCCGCAAACTGGTTGGCACATTCGATCGTGGCGCCCTGAAAACGCATGATGGCCTGATCGTCATCGCCAACGGCCATGATATTTGGCGCATCAACGCCGTCGCAGAGCAGCTCGATGATGCGCATCTGGGCACCATTGGTGTCCTGGAACTCGTCAACTTGGATATAGGTATAGGTGTCCTGGAGCACTTGGCGCAACGCGTCATTGTGTTCGACGGCGTCGACAAAATCGCCGATCATATCGTCGTAATCGTAGAGATGGTGCTGGTCGAGCTTGCTCTGGTAGCGACGCGCGACGTCGCAAGCGGTCTTAAGTCGCTCGCTCTGCTCGGCAATCTTAAACGTGCGCCCCTGAGAGTTGCTGCCTCCAAAGAAGGCATCGCGCACCTTGGTGTATCCCGAGGATTTACCCTTCTCGTCGATGAGCTCGGTGCGGCGAACGGTATCGCGCAGCGCAAGGATACAGGGCACATACGTGCCGGCAGGACAGTCGATCGGGCGGGTGAGCGCTGTGGGCGCCATGGCGCAGACACGCTCGACCTCTTCCTCAAAGCGTTCTGCCAACGCGGCGCTTGCCCTTTCGCATGCGAGCGAAAGCAGCTCGGAATGCTCGGTGAGCCAGGCAGCGGCGTCGATATTCTGCTGCGCTATGGCGCCCAGCGTATCGTAGTCCAGGCCACTGTGTTTGATTTTGGAGACAAAGCCAATCATCTTGCCGATGTTTTGCGCGGGCATATCGGGCGACCCTCCGCCCAGGGGCGACCCAAAGGGCAGCGATTTGAGCAGCCGATCAAAAATCTCTTGCTGGTGCAGACTGGTAACAAGCGTGTCGGTCGAAGGGCGCATGAAGTACTCGGGATAGCGCGACCTGATGCTGCTTGCAAATCCGTGGAACGTACTGACTTCGATGCCGTAGGCGTCGCGCCCAATGAGCTCAATCAGGCGTTTGCGCATGGCCTCCGCGCCCGCCTCGGTATAGGTGAGGCAGAGGATGTTGCGCGGGGCGGCATCGCGTTCGGCGAGGATGTTCGCCGCGCGCAGGCTCAGCAGCTGCGTCTTGCCAGTACCGGGGCCAGCGATGACGAGCAGCGGGCCGTCCAGACAATCGACTGCCTCGCGCTGTTCAGGGTTTAGTCGGTTGAGCGATTCGATGAGTTCGTGGGTCATATTCACGTCAACATCACCTGTTTTCTTGGTAGAGTGCTCGCGTTTCATCAAGGTACTTGAGATACGTATCAATGGCACTTTGAGGTTGAACGATCTTAATGAACGTGCTGAGTTGCAGCAGCCAGCCAAAGAACTGCGGCGACAGCGGGGCTTTGACAGTTGCCAGCAGACGCCCGTCTTGGTTTTCAAACACAACAGCATCCAGTCCGAACTTGTCGATGAGCGGGTTCATCGCACGGTCATCGAGTTCCAGCACCACAGTGGTCTTGTCCGCCGCATACACGCCAAATGATGGCGAGACGTGATCTTCGAGCACATAGCCTGCGATACGCGGATCTTTGGTCGCGGACTCTTCGGACACCGCAACGTCGAGCATGCGATCGACGCGATAGGGCGTGAACGGCTGATGGCCCGAGCCGGCGTTGGCCCATTTATCTCTAAACCCAATCATGTAATAGAGTTCGTCGGAGTAGATAAGGCGCACGGGTGTGAGCTCGTAGGTCTTTCCGTCATGGTTGAAGGCCTTTTGCTTGGCGGCGTTGTAGTGGAAGTAGCGGAAGCGGATCTTGCGCTTTTCGCGCATGGCTTGCTGGATAAGGTCGATATTGTGCAGAGCATCGGAGTTTTGCATCTTCACGCGCGAAGGCACGTCGACACGCTTGTGCATTAGCTCGCGTTCGCCCAGGCTGGCGAGGCTCTGCAGCTTGCCGAGGAGGTGGTCGGTCAACTCATCGGTCAAAAACGGCGAACTCTGCACGGCGTCAACAAGCATGATGAGTTCTTGCAGGTCGAGCGGGCGTGAGACCAGCGCCCATTCCTTGCCGCCACGCTGGTCAACATCGAGCCCAAAGTCGCGAAGCGTTTGCAGATCGCGATAGATGGCCTTTCGTTCGGCTTCGAGGTCGTGATAGGCGAGCTCCTCGATGATCTGCTGCGTCGTGAGTCCGTGCGTGCTGTCGGTCTTTTCCATCAAGGTTTTAAGCAGGAACAGAAGCCTGAGCTTTTGGTTTGGTCTGTTCGCCACGATGTCTCCTTTCGCCGGCAGCGTACCAACCGGTGATTCAAAACAAGACCCGTTATTGGGACCCATTCTAGCCCGCGCGACCGTAGTATTCGCAGCAATAAGGGCCCGAATAGGGCGAAAGGTGGTTAAACGGAAATCGGCGGTTTGGCTAGTCGGTGCGACGTGCGCCCTGTTAGCTTGGGCCCGGTTCCAGTTTACAAGGATCAGAACAGGAGAAATGCGATGACAGACATCAAAGTCTTTGCCGAGAATCTTGAGGATTCAACCAAGGAGCAGATCGAGGAGATTTCCAGCTGCCCGGCATTTGAAGGCGCCAAGATTCGCATCATGCCCGATGCCCATAAGGGCAAGGGCTGCGTGATTGGCTTTACGGCAAACCTGGGCGACAAGGTGATTCCCAACCTGGTGGGGGTCGACATCGGATGCGGGATGTATTGTGTGCCTCTTGCGGAGATCATTGCGCGCGACGACCTCATTCAGTTCAATCGCGATGTGAAGAGTGCGGTGCCCACGGGCTTTAGCCTTCATCGCGATCCTGCCTGCGTACTCGCGGACTTTGACATGGAGTCGCGTGATTGGTTGCAGGATAAACGCAAGGTTGAGCGCTCCATGGGCACGCTGGGCGGCGGCAATCACTTCATTGAACTCGACGAGGACGAGGATGGGTGCCAATATCTGGTCGTGCACACCGGCTCGCGCAACATGGGCAAGCAGACGGCGGAGCACCATCAGGCGCTGGCGCAGAAGACGTGCACGGCAGATATCCCCGACGAGCTTAAGTATCTCGTGGGAGATCTTTCTGCCGAGTATCTCGTCGATATGCATAACTGCCAACGCTTTTCGAATCAGAACCGCAAGGCGATTGTCGCACAGATTGTTGAGCGTACGGGAATTCGACTCGACGGAGACGGCTTTACCACCATGCACAACTACATTTCTGAAGGTGGCATGATTCGCAAGGGCGCCATTAGCGCTCGTGCGGGAGAGATGGTACTGATTCCGTTTAATATGCGCGATGGTGCCGTTATTGCACGCGGCAAGGGAAACGAGGACTGGAACTGCTCGGCGCCGCACGGGACGGGTCGCGCGATGAGCCGCACCAAAGCGTTCCAAACGCTCGATACCAGGTCGTTCGTCAACGAGATGCGCGATGCCGGCATCTACTGTCCAAGCGCATGCGAGTCGACGCTCGATGAGTCGCCCGAAGCGTATAAACCTGCGGATGATGTACTGAGACTCATGGACCCGACGGTTGATGTTATTCACCGACTCAAGCCGATTTGGAATTTTAAGGCTACTGGTAAGCGCGGTAGGCGTTAGGAGGGTTGCGATGACGCTAAAGATGGACTCCAGGGACGACCGAATTGGCCGTTCTGTGAGTTTGGGCGAGATAATGAGCTTCCCGGGCGTGATGCCGCCGTCCGCGAATCGGTGCGGCGGGAATCGTGGAGAACGTGATGATGAGGGTTTTGACCTCAGCGGTTTTCACAATCGGCTGGTTTCTGGGCTCGATCGCGGTATGGAGACGTCGGTGCGTGAAGCCCCGCGAGTGTTGAAGACCGGTATGCCGGTCGTTGATGCCCTAGGTGGCGGCGTTGGGCTGGGCAAGCTCAGCGTGATTGGCGGTGCGCATGAAGATGTCTCCAACGTGCTAGTGCATGCGGCCTTGCGCCTGAGTGAACAACGCGCCGTGCTCTACATGCCGATTCGGGAGCGTGAAGAGGACGCGATCGCCCGGCTTATTCGCGCTGAGATGGATGACAAGGTGTCAGAGGATCCTGAGGAACAACAGGTTGAGACTATCCGCGCAACGATGCGGCTTAAGCAGCGCAACCTGGGCATCTTTGTCGAAGACAACATGACCATGGACCTTGTAACGAGCTGGTTGCTTGGCGACCAAACGTGGAACAGAGCAGTACTAAAGGACGTCGTGGTCGTAATTGACGGAATCGAAATGCTCGACGACAACCGCCCGGTAAATGCGATCCAGCGCGACTTACGCAACATGCTCAGCCCGACATCCGCCATCCTAGCGGGCTGCTTTGCGGCCGGGGATCGAAACAACGATGCGGCATTCGCGGAGACCCACTGCAATGCGGACGCCTTGGTCCGCATGAGCCCCGATGGCGCGGAACCATTCTGCATGCGAGTTTTCGGCTAAAGCCGCAACCAATAACGACAGCCCAGCCCGTGGTGCGCCCACGCCGTGGGCCAGTTATTTTTAGTGAGTGAGAATAAGGTTTAAGAAACCAATTTCTGTAAAATCGAAAAAATAGGCGCCTTAACTTACGATTATCATCCTCTCTGATAAGCTAAGCGGAGGAGGCGATTTCCATGAAACTGTATCATCGCGAGCAATACTTGAAGAAGATTCGACCGTTCTACGACGACGACTTGATCAAGGTGATCACGGGTATCCGCCGCTGCGGCAAATCGTGCCTCATGTCGACGATTGCCGAGGAACTGAGAAACCGTGGTGTCGAAGACAAGGACATCATCTACCTCGACCTCGACAGGCGCGGCAACCGCTCAATTAAGACGCCTGATCAGCTGGAGGAAAAAATCGAGTCGCTTCTGGCTGACAACGACTTCAAATACCTTTTCATCGATGAGGTGCAGAACGTCCGAGACTACGAGGAGGTCGTGAACGCCTATAACTCGGATGGCGGCTTCTCGATTTTCATCACTGGCTCCAACTCGTATCTGCTGTCTGGCGAGCTGATGACCAAGCTCACGGGTCGATACGTGGAGTTCGAGATGTTCACCCTATCCTTTTCCGAGTTCCTCGACATGAAGAGGTTCATGGGCAAGGAGGTCGGTGACGCGCGAATCGAGTTTGACGAATATCTACGGTATGGCGGGTTTCCCCGGTCTCTGGAATACGACGATCCCGAGGCGAAGGCTCGCTACATCGAGGATGTCGTTGGGCAGATCGTCGACAAGGACATCAGGACTCGCAACAAGATTCGGAACATTGATACGTTCAACCGTGTCATGACCTATGTCATCAACAACTACGGTGCGCCGACGAGCCTCACCAGCCTCCACGACTATTTCACCAAGACGGAGCGTATCGCCGTCGAGCGGCGGACGATTGCCGCCTATATCCAGATGCTCGTCGATGCCAAGGTGCTCTACAGATGCGAGAGATTCGACCTTAAGTCCCGCAAATCGTTACGCGGCGAGGAGAAGTACTACCTTGCGGATCCGGGCATCTATTTTGCGCGCAACGTCGATGTTCGGTTGAATTACGGACCCTCGCTAGAAAATGCCTTGTACATCTATCTCCGCTCGAGGGGATATAAGCTATCCGTAGGCCGCATCGGGAAGCTGGAGTGCGACTTCATCGCGCGTAGACGCAACGCCTACGCCTACATCCAGGTTTCAATGACAATCGCCGATAGGGACGTGGAAGAGCGTGAGTACAGGCCGTTCGGCTACATTAGGGACGGATATCCGCGCTACCTTTTCACGCTTGACCCCCTGTTGCAGGAGAGGGATGGCGTCAGGCATCTGAACATGGTGTCGTTTATGAAAGATGACGGCGACCTAATTTGAGTGGCGGCCGGATTCCTTGGCTTCCCGGTGCGTGGGTAGCGTGAGTACCAAATGAGAACTCTTGTCTCACGAAGAATCGGCAGCCTGAGAACTCGTATTGAAATTAACGAGCTTTTGACCAGTGGCTCCTGTTACCGAGTGGGGATTGAGTCGATCGAGATGACGGTTGTGGTCTTCCCGGCTGAGTCGGTCTTCGCTCAGCTCTGTTTTGCTCTATCTATCATGTACGAGAACCTTTCGAGCATCGCTTGCTCATTACGCTCCGCAGGAGCCAGAGTATGCCGTTTCAGTCCAATGAGGAATTCATCGTAATGTTCATCTACACCGTAGTGTTCATCTCCGGTAAATAGGCTTTTATTAGTTTTAAAAAATGCATATAGCTCACTATAGTGTTTAACACTGAATCTTGCTGCTTTTGCCTTGGCCTCGTCGACATTATTGAAATCCGGCGCAAATAAATAGCACTTAACTGTTCTGTCTTTGCATTCCTCTTTGCATTCCTTTTCCGCCACTTCTCGATATCGTGAAAGCTGCGTTTCTGAGCAATCGGGTTTAATGCCATTAATCGCCGAATGGATTTTGTTTTCGATTACAACGATGTGACGCTCATTTTCAATCCATAAATCCACGTGGTGTTTTGATTCACGAATGATCGTGGGGTGCGGACCGAAGTCACTGATGCCGAGAACTTCTTTGGCAAACGCTTCAAATCCTTTTTTGCTGCAACTTAGGTAATGTGCCAGCAAATTGGAGAACACAAGCTCATCGTCCTCTTTCCCGATTATTTCAAGGAACGAAGGTTGCGTTTTATTGCAACTCATCGTCTTAACGGGTTTTGTCCCGATTTGCTCCTCCCATTTTTCTTCATCCGCTATCAGCTCTTTTAGCCGCGCATAAGCCTCTGGATCATCGACACTGGAGATATATGTTCGTTGATGTCCCCATTGCTTCTTGTCGCTGCAAATAAGCTCAATTGGATGTCGACGCTTGTCTTCGTCTTTTGCTTTGCCCATAGAAATAAAGATCTGATGCTTGGGGCTGGGGATTTTAAACGATCCCGTATGGTAACTGAGAGTACTGAACGCCTCTTCTTTTTCTCCTTTGTAAACGTTTTCGGCAAATATCTTGTCCACGGAAACGCCGTTATAGGAAACGCTGTCATGCGTTATTGGAAGAGTTTCCCCTTTGTTTCTCGGGGAACAAATGTTTTCAAGGTCGCATGCTAGACCAGCGGCTTCACCCAGAGTGCTTCCATATGATCGAATTAGAAGCACTGCTTCTACATTTGGGTGGTCATTAACGTTTCCATCAGGAGCTATATATAGATACCTTCCACCATTATCTGTGTCAAAAAAATCAATGACTTCATGGCCTATGTTCTCACCATCGAAAAGATATCTACCACAAAAAACCTTGGCGATTAAAATTTCTTTCTTATCGCTCATGAGTGCTCCCTTGAAAACGGTGCTAAACATGCATTGATTCTCTCATAGGGTGGTCTGGTTTGAAAGGCGCGGCACAGGGGCTCGGATTGAGGGTGATTGCGTTGAGCCGAGTGCAACTATTGTTTTAATTGTCAGCATCCGTTATTAAGCGCGGTGCCGATATATATCCAGCCAAATAGGCTCTTTCTCCTTGTTGCCGGCACACTCTTCTAGCAAGTCCTCTATTCGGTCCAGCTCGATCGCTTGCAAGGCAGCACATTCTTCCGGCAAAGGGTGCGTTACTTTCTTCGCTCTGAACACGGGCGACAGCATTACGTTCGTATGTGCCCATCCGGCAAAGCAGCTGCCGTAGGGGATAGAGCCACATCTGATCTGCCCATCGTCATCGGGATACAGACAGTCCAATTTCGAGTTTGCTACCAGGCAATAACAAGGTCCTGGCGCCCATGGCCTGCAGTCAATCTCGAGAATGTCGCCCTTTTTATACGGTGTGGGCAGGCCAATGTACGCCCCTTTAAACCATGGCCCAAAGATTTCACCCACAATGCAATCGCGCGCCTCGCCACACTCGCCTTCTTCCTCTCTGCAGATGTACTGGATTTCGCCGGAGGCGTTTGCGTAGTAAGCGTAGTCTGGCTGTAGAAAGCCGTCGTATGGATATGAACAGCTCGGGTCGTTGGCAAGGTTGAACAGCTCAATCATCCAGTATGAGGACGATAAATCTGTCATGCCGCCCCACTTGTCTGCGTATGTCTTCATTGCCGCAAGGGCGGCCTGCCACGATGCCACGGGGAAGGGGCCATGCGTGATAGCGGATCCCACTTCGCTATCGATGAAGCTAATTTCGCTGATGAGCAGCATTTTCTTGTTTCCGTCGACGTCCTTTAGCGCGTTCAGGCAGTCGTCGATGTAATCGATACAATCCTCTGGATCGTACCAATGAAAGGTGTTGTCTGACGAGTTGCGCTCAGCAGCAAGCAGTCTGCTGAGCATCTCCCGTTTGCGGTTGATTTCTATCGGCGCGCTACCGATGATGTGCGCGTGCTGATCACTGCTCAGTAGCTGTGGATTATGCAGCAAATGCTCTCGCAGCTCCGGAGAGTCGATCAAGTTGATTATTTCTTCGTGCATGATGGCCTCCGGGTTGCCGGTGTGGCTTCTCGTAGATTCGGACATGGTGGCCTTTATTCAAATAGCTGCGGGTACTTTTCCTTGAGCGGTGCCTGATCCAGACGTAGCTCTTCCAGGTTGCGCTTTGCCTTGGACTCCATCCTTATGGTGTCGATAAACGCGATGAGTGAGTCGACATACAGGTCGCCGCGCAGGTAGGCCTGGGCGGCGATTAAAATTCGCTGCTCGTCTTCTTGTGGTTTGCGATAGTACTCAAGATTCAGGTAAAGCGGGTCTGGCTCGCCGATGTAGAGGGGAAACGCCTCGTTGTAGGTAATCGAGCAGCCAGTGGCACGCATGTTGCTGATATCCCCTGCATGGCGATAGTGCTCGAGGCGCTGCTGCGCATGATCAAGCCATTCGTCAGAACGGTCTGCCTGCCGAAGCTCTGCCTCAAGCTTTGTCCGGTCCCACGTGGGCAGATCGAACAACGTGAATGGCTCGCGGTCGCTGCCCTGCGGCGTCCAGACGATGTCGCCGGTGTGGAACGGCGTGGGGATATCGACCCAGATGAACTCGAATGCGATGTCCCAGTCGTCCTCAACGGGGCCGGCCGAAGGACAATAAACGGAAAGGGCTTCGCCTTTGCCGTTCACCATGAGCCAATCTTCCCGGCGGTGTTCTTCGTCAGCGTCGAGTGGACACCGAGTGATGCGCACGCGCACCTCCGGACGACTCGCCAGCTCGTCGTCACGGCGTAGCGCTTCGACACATTTTTCATAGCAGCTGAATGGCGCGCCGAAGGCTCCGCAAAGTTGCCCGTCGGGCACAATCTCCTCTTCATACTGATAAACGTAGCCGGTCCCACTCGTAAACGCATCGACGCACCGCTTGTTGAAATCGATTGTCCAGCGCAAGAAGGCATGGAAATCGGGGATGGACGGCCTTCCGAGACCGGCATAAGTAGCTTCCAGCGAACAATTGGGCATGGTTCGGGCGATCTCCCGCCAGGCTTCGCATTTCTGCTCGAGCGTGGCGGTTTTCGAAAACCAAACAAGATATGCTGCTTCGATGGCGCTGGGCTGAAAGTCGATGCTGCGCAGGTGCCCCCGAATGTCCCGGGAGTCAACAAAATCCAAGATGTTCATGGCAACCTCCAATTCGATCGTTGCCATTAGCATCCGCCAGAGGTCGTGCTTTGCAGTCCCATTAACAGGTCTGATATGAATCTCTCGTCAAACATACTTTTGGAAACGCCACTGGTGCATGGGTGGCTACGTGCTGAAAGGATTGCCATGCAAAAGATGATGCTGGATCTTGTGACGAATAGCGCCGGTATGGCGGAGGCCTGGGAGGACGCCTTTAGGGGTTGCAAAGGCATTGCGATGCATTGCTGTGATTTTAAGGCGTTTATCAGGCGGTATCCTGAAATCGATGCCGTCGTGTCGCCGGCGAACTCATATGGTTTGATGGATGGCAATTACGACAGGGCGATAACTGACGAGTTTGGACCGGCGCTTGCCGAACGAGTGAGAGCGGTTATTCAGGATCAGTTTTACGGAGAGCAGCCGGTTGGTACGAGCTTTTCAGTTCCAATTCCCGGGCACGAGGACATTCTGCTCATACACACTCCGACCATGCGGGTCCCCACCCCCATCGTTGACCCTTTGGTCGTCTATCAATGCATGAGGACAACGCTTATAGAGGCGATGCAAACCTCACGTCAGCGAATCGTGGTTCCCGCGTTCGGCGGAGCGTGCGGATTTCTTCCGTTCAAGAAAATAGCCATGCTCATGTGGGAGGCCTATCTTCAAATCGTCGAACCTCCCGCAGAAATCACCTGGGAGTATGCGTGGTCGCGCAATTTGGAGGAATGGTACCGCTGATGTGCCGATGAACAGCGCATCGAAGCATAACAGAAGGGGTCGCCGCCGCTAGGGCGTCGACCCTTTAATCCTAGCAACTGGTACTATCTCCCTTTAGCAAAGGGTCTATCGTCGCATCGAACAGCTCCGGGTAGCGGTCCTTGAGCCAGCTGTCTGCGTCCTCGAAGCCGCATGCCTTTTTCTCCGCCAGTGCCTGCAGCTCGCATGCGCTGGCCATCGCGGTGAGCGAGTCAACCGCCAGGTCGCCTTTGACATACGCCCTGACGCCGTAGAGGATTCGCTCTGCCGGCTTGAGCGGCTCGCGATAATAGTCAATGTCCAAAAGAAAGCCTTCAGGCTCCCCAATGTAGAAGGGGAAATGCAAGGCGGATGAGACTTGGCACCCGTAGGCGTACATGTCGCTGGTGTCTCCGTCATATCGGTGCCAGCGCAATAGCTTGTCTGCCTTTTCAACGAGGCGGTCTTTGTAGACGGAAGAGACAAGTTCTTTGTCGACTCGTGTGGACCCCCAGGTTTGCAGGTCAAACAGCACCATCGGCTCGTCGGGGCGTTGGAGGTTACAGACGATGTCTCCGGCATGAAAAGGCGTCGGGATATCAAACCACATATCCTCAAAATCGCTTGCGGTGCCCTCCTCGTCCCACTCGCTTTTGTTGCGGTAATCGCAAGACATTACTTCGCCGCTCGCATTGAGTAAGACCATGTCGTCGGCATAGTGGTCTTCGTCTGGGTCGATGGGACGACGAGTGATTCTGATGGCTTTGGGATTATCACCTTCTAGCTCTATCCAGATTGCATCGAAGCACTTTTGATAACTGCTGTACGGGCCGTAAAGAAGGTCGCATCGGTCACGCCGGTCCCACGAGTAGTCCTCAAAGAAATACAGGCTTTGACCGTCCGTCCTTTTAAAGTGTGCGAGCTTTCTTTGCTCCTGCCTGATGACATTGCGCAGAAAGGCATGGAAGTCCGGGATGTTGACCGTGTCGTTCTTGCGGCTCATGGTGCAATTGGGCATATTATCGATGACCTTTTGCCAGCCTTCGAGCTTTTGCTGTAGCGTTGCTTTGCGCGAGCGGTCGACGATGAAAGCCGCTACGGGTGTGGTGAGCTCGTAGTCGATTCGTTGAAGATGCTCCTTAATGCTGCGCGAGTCCAAAAACTCAAAGATGTCCGGACGAATATCTAGCTCACTTTGACTGGTGGACTTGCGGTGCGGCTGCAGGCAATCGTGCCCGACCGAGTCTTCGGACCATTGCTTGCCGTAGTTGGGGTCGTCGTGCAGCTTCTGCGAAAGTTCGAGCATAAATGCGCAGTCGTCCGGCAGCTCGCCGGTGTAGCGCTCGGCGGTGTAGAGGGCGGAGGGGATGAAGGGGTCCAAGAGACTGTCGCTGAAGGTGCCGGATGAAAGCGAACCCTCCTTAACGCCGTGATCTTTGCTGGGCCCTGCGCACCAGATCTGTCCCCGGAGCGTGTGCTCGTAGTCATTTTCGAGCACAACGGCAAAGCGAGGCCCGTGGTCGAAGGGGCGACCGTCGATCTTGAGGATGTCGCCCGGTACCCACGGTGTGTAGATGGGCTCGTCGTTCGCGCAGAACCGCCTGCTATCGTTTCGCCAGGCGCTTTCGACATGCGATTTGCGAGTGCGGTGATTACGCAGATCGCGGAGGAATATAAGCTCGCCATCCTTGGTTGCCGCAAACGCCAGGGAGGGCTGCGCCGTTTGGTGCTCGTGCAGGTCTTCCGAGGTGTAGAGATTGATCTTCCAGTACGATTCGGACCAATCGTCGTCAGGATACTCTTCGATGTAGCGCTTCATGAGCGTTTGCGCGGCTTCCCAGGATGCGGTGGGGAAGGGGCCGTCAAGGGCGTCGGCGTCGCGCTCCTCCTCGTTGTAGAACATGACGTGCAGTAGGAGGATTCCGCGGTCGCGCTCGACGTTGTTGAGCATGTCGAGCGCGCTGTTGAGCTGGGTGAGATGCGAATCGATATCTCCGACCAGCTCCGGCGATACCTCCTTGTGAAGCTGCTCGAGCATGATGCGTTTTTCGCCAAGCGTCTTCAGCGAGCCGGCGATGATCGGCGCTGGCCAGTATAGGTATTCACGCATGTGGTCTCGTAACTCCTGGCTTTTGATGCAGCTGAGGATAAGGTCCTTGCCGGTATCGCTGATGCTATCGTTTGCCTGGCTGTTCATGTCGGCCTCCTTATCGATCGTTACCGGCATGATGCAACAGGTGTGGAGGCCGTCGGTCCCATTAACGGGACCAGGAGAGAATGGATGTGACAAGGGAACTGCCCCTTCGCCACAACCCAAATATTGCCTTTACGTGTTGATGCACACGGTGTGCAATAATACTCGCACTGTGCAATAGCGCACAGGCTGAGTAACAAGGAGGACGCTTGTCCCAGCTCGAGAAATGCGATCGCCGGTCCCTTCGCTCGCAGCGTGCCCTTCGCCAGGCACTTGCCAGCGAGCTTGCCGAAAGCGGCGACCTTTCGCGCATTAATGTCGCGTCGCTCACCGAGCGCGCTGGCCTTACGCGCCGCACGTTCTATTCGCATTACCGCGATATCCCCGACTTTATCAATCAAATCGAGGACGGCTTGCTGGCCGAGATCCGTGAGCGCATTGAGCTCATCACCGCAGCTCAGCTGCCTGATCTCTATCACAACATCGATGAGCTCGAGCCGGCGCCCGGTTCGGTTGAGCTGCTGCGTTATCTTGCGGCCAACCGCGACTTAATCGGTGCGCTGCTGGGTCCGGGCGGCGACCAGGCCTTCATTAAAAGGATCATCGACACCGCGCGTGAGGCTGTGGTGCCGCGTGCGCAGACGGGCATTTTGGGCCTGGCGCTGGGCACGTTCTTTGACTACTACGTCACCTACGTCGTGAGCGCCGAGGTCGGCATGATTCAGCGCTGGTTTGAGCGTGGGCTCACCGAATCGCCCGAGGCCATGGCGCGCATTATGACGGTGCTCGCTTTTGTGCGCCCTGGTGACCTGTATGGCCAACCCATCGATATCAACGTGCCGGAATACGGCATGAAGCTATTGAACTTGCAGCTCGAGGACGCGGCCGACACCGCCGCAACCGTCGAGTCCAACAACTAAGAGGAGAGACAATGAGCAAACTCGTCGAGGGCATCAAGGATCGTATGGTCGCTGCCGCACGCGAGGCCGCGCCCGCCGTGGTGGACGCCGCGCAGAAGGCCGCGACCGCGGCTGCCGAGAAAGTTGCCGAGGCAGTTGCCGATGCCAAGAACGCGGCAGGGGAGACGCTCACCGCTGACGCAGCCACGCCCAACGTTGCCGAGTCCGTAACCGCCACCGCCGCCCACGCCCCCGAAGGCGCGATCTTCAACCCCGAGGCCGCCCGCGGCAACCTGCACCTGGGCATCGACGTGGGCTCCACCACCGTCAAGCTTGCCGTGCTCAACGATGACAACCAGATCGTCTACGCCAAGTACCAGCGCCACCACACCGACGTCCGTGCCTGCGCCCGCGATCTGTTCGAGGGCGCCGCGACTGTGCTGCCGACGGCCCAGATGACCTGCGCCATCACCGGCTCGGGCGGTCTGCTGCTGTCCCAGTGGCTCGACTTGGAGTTTGTCCAGGAGGTCATCGCCAGCAAACGCGCCGTCGAGACCCTTATCCCGGCCACCGATGTCGCCATCGAGCTGGGCGGTGAGGACGCCAAGATCATCTACTTTGACAACGGCATCGAGCAGCGCATGAACGGCACCTGCGCCGGCGGCACGGGCGCGTTCATCGATCAGATGGCCACTCTGCTGCACACCGACGCGAGCGGCCTCAACGAGCTCGCGGCCAACGCCACCACCATCTATCCCATCGCCAGCCGTTGCGGCGTCTTTGCCAAGACCGACGTGCAGCCGCTCCTCAACGAGGGCGCCCGCCCCGAGGACGTCGCCGCTTCCATCTTCCAGGCCGTCGTGACCCAGACCATCTCGGGCCTGGCGTGCGGCCGTCCCATTCGCGGTAACGTCGCCTTCCTGGGCGGCCCGCTGCAGTATCTCTCCGAGTTGCGCCACCGCTTCTACCTCACGCTCAACCTGGACGAGGAGCACCGCATTGTGCCCCAAAACGCCCACCTGTTTGTGGCGAGCGGCGCTGCCATGGCGCACGAGTCCAACAAGCTCAGCACGTTCCCGCAGCTTATCGAGGCCATCGACAGCCTGGGTGACACGCAGGGTGCCGAGGTCGAGCGCCTGGATCCGCTCTTTGCCACCGACGAGGACTTTGCCGAGTTCAAGAACCGCCACGACCAGGAAGTCGTCCCCAAGGGTAAGCTCGACGGCTACACCGGCCGCGTGTTCATCGGCATCGACGCCGGCTCCACCACCATGAAGGCCGCGCTCGTGGGCGAGGACGGCCAGCTGTTGCACACCTGGTACGGCAACAACAACGGCGACATCCTGGGCACGGCCAAGGTCATCATGGCCGATTTCTACAATCACATCCCTGCCGGCTGCACCATCGGCCACGTGACCACCACGGGCTACGGCGAGGCGCTGCTCATCGAGGCCCTCAAGGCCGATTCCGGCGAGATCGAGACCGTCGCGCACCTGCGCGGCGCCAAGGCATTCCTGCCCGGTGTCGAGTTTATCCTGGACATCGGCGGCCAGGACATGAAGTGCCTGCGCGTGAAGGACGGCGTCATCGAGCACATTATGCTCAACGAGGCCTGCTCATCGGGCTGCGGCAGCTTTATCGAGAGCTTCGCCGTGTCCATGAACATGGACGTGCGCGCGTTCGCCGATGCCGCCATCCATGCCAAGGCCCCGGTCGATTTGGGCAGCCGCTGCACGGTCTTTATGAACTCGCGCGTCAAGCAGGCGCAAAAGGAAGGTGCCACGGTGGGCGACATCGCGGCCGGCCTGTCCTATTCCGTCATCAAGAATGCCCTGTTCAAGGTCATTAAGCTGCGCGACCCCAAGGAGATCGGCAGCCAGGTGATCGTTCAGGGTGGCACCTTTATGTCCGATGCCACGCTGCGCGCATTTGAGCAGCTCACCGGCGTGCACGCCGTGCGTCCCGACATCGCCGGCTGCATGGGTGCTTACGGTGCGGCCCTGCTCGCCCGCGACCGCGCCGGCGCCGACGGCACCTCGACCATCCTTTCTGCCGAGGACATCGCGCACCTCACCGTGACGCAAAAGCATGTCCGCTGCGGCCGTTGCTCCAACAACTGCCAGCTTACCGTCAACGACTTTGGCGGCGGCAGGCGCTTTATCACCGGCAACCGCTGCGAGAAGGGCGCCGGCCACAAAAAGCAGAAGACCGAGGCCCCTAACCTCTTCAAAAAGAAAAACGAGTTGCTGTTTAACCGCGAGGTGCTGAGCCCCGACGAGGCCCCGCGCGGCACCGTCGGCATTCCCCGCGCGCTCAACATGTACGAGAACTACCCCTTCTGGCACGCGTTCTTTACGCGCCTGGGCTTTAGCGTGCAGCTGTCCGACCAGTCGAGCAAGAAGACCTACCAGGCGGGCATTGAGTCCATGCCGTCCGAGAGCGTGTGCTATCCGGCCAAGATGAGCCACGGCCACGTGATGAACCTCATCGACCGCGATGTCGACTTCATTTGGATGCCGTGCGTGCGCTGGGAGCGCAAGGAGGATCCGACGGCTGGCAACTGCTATAACTGCCCCATCGTCATGAGCTACCCCACGGCGCTGGCGCTCAATATCGACGAGATCCGTGAGCAGAACATCGAGTTCCTGTACCCGTTTGTGCCCTATCACGACAAGACCGAGCTCAAGCGCCGTCTGTATCAGGTGCTCGCCGTCGACCGTGTGGCCGATGCGCAAGCCGGTCGCGGTCGCGTGCGTGGACCCAAGATCACGCGCTCCGAGGTCGATGCCGCCGTCAACGCTGCCTTTGAGGCCGATGCGCGTTTCCACGAGGACATCCAGACCATGGGCGAGGAGGCTCTTAAGTGGGTCGAGGATCACGGCGGTCACGGCATCGTGCTCGCCGGTCGTCCCTACCATAACGACCCCGAGATCAACCATGCCCTGCCCGAGCTTATCTCGAGCTTTGGCTTTGCGGTCTTTACCGAGGATTCGCTCGCGCACCTGGTGAAGCCCGATCGTCCCATCCGCGTGGTCGACCAGTGGATGTACCACAGCCGCCTGTACGCCGTCGCCCGTTTTGTGACGATGCGCAACGACCTGGACCTGATCCAGCTCAACTCTTTCGGCTGCGGTCTCGATGCCCTGACCACCGACCAGGTGCAGGAGATTCTGGAAGCCAGCGGCAAGATCTACACCGTGCTCAAGATCGATGAGGTGTCCAACCTGGGCGCCGCGCGCATCCGCATCCGCTCGCTCATGGCGGCGCTTAAGGACCAGGAGGCCGAGCGCTTGGCCGAGGCCACGGCCGCGGGCGAGGCCTACGAGCAGGGCGATGCCGCGCCGGTGGCGCCCTCCACGGATGCCCCCGCGTTCGCGAGCCGCAAGTACACGTTTGAGGCTCAGCGCGAGAGTGCTTCGACCGCGTGGCCCAAGGTGCCCTTTACCGAGCAGATGCGCGAGGAGGGCTACACCATCCTGTGCCCGCAGATGGCACCAATCCACTTTGACCTGGTCAAAGAGGTGTTCCGCGGTGCCGGCTACAACTTGGAACTACTGCCCTCGACCGATCACGATGCCGTCGAGGCTGGCCTGCGCTACGTGAACAACGACATCTGCTATCCGTCGATTCTGGTGACGGGTCAGATCATGGAGGCCATCGAGAGCGGTCGGTACGACCTGTCCAAGACGGCCGTGGTCATCAGCCAGACCGGCGGCGGTTGCCGTGCGACCAACTACATCGCGCTCATCCGCAAGGCTCTGCGTGAGAGCGGCCACCCCGAGATTCCGGTGATCTCGCTTTCGGCCGTGGCGCTCGGCGAGGACAACCCCGGCTTTAAGATTACGCCGGCGCTGCTTAAGCAGGCAGTCTACGCGGTGCTCTTTGGCGACGTGATGATGCAGATGCTCTACCGCTGCCGCCCGTACGAGGCCACGCCCGGTGCCGCCAACGCGCTCTACGAGGAGTACATGGCGCGCGCCCGCAAGTTGGCGCCTAAGTTCAACCGCCACAACTACACCAAGCTGTGCCGCGAGGCCATCCGCGCGTTCGATTCCATGCCGCTTGTGGGCGAGGGCACCAAGCCACGCGTGGGCGTGGTCGGCGAGATCTTGGTCAAGTTCCATCCCACGGCCAACAACCACGTGGTCGATGTCATCGAGCGCGAGGGCTGCGAGGCCGTGGTGCCGGGCCTGCTCGACTTCTTCCTGTACTCCATGAGCAACGCCGAGCTGCAGAAGGACGAGCTGGGAAGCTCTGCCACTACGCGCGCGGGCATGCAAGCGCTCATCAAGCTTGTGGACTGGATGCGCACGCCGGTGGAGGAGATGCTCGAGAAGTCCCGCCGCTTTGAGGCGCCCGAGCGCATCGGCACCATGGCCGACAAGGCCCGTACGGTGCTTTCGGTGTGCAACAACATGGGCGAGGGCTGGCTGCTCACGGCCGAGATGCTCGACCTGATCGATCATGGCGCACCCAATATCATCTGCACGCAGCCCTTCGCGTGCCTGCCCAATCACGTGGTGGGCAAGGCCGTGATTAAGGAGCTGCGCCGTCAGCATCCCGAGAGCAACATCGTTGCGGTGGACTATGATCCTGGTGCGTCCGAGGTCAACCAGCTCAACCGTATTAAGCTCATGATCAGCGTGGCCAAGGAAAACATGCGCGCCGGTAAGGGCTTTAAGCTCGAGAAGGTGGCGCCGCTCGCCATGGACGAGGTCACCGGCCAGATGCGTGCCCACGATGGCTGCGTGAGCTGTAGCTCGGCCAGCGAGGAGGCCGTTGCATCGGTCGCTGAGCGCCTGGGACGCGGCATTAAGAAGTAGCTGGCCTGCTTTGGGCTGGATATGAGACAAACGGGTGGTAGCCGGTACGGCTACCACCCGTTTTTGCTGGACATATGTTGCGCAAATGACCTTGCTACAGCCTTCCGTGGGCTTGCCCGATTTTTGGGCCGGTCCGGGCTTTGGGGACAAGTTGCTGCGGGCCCAAGGCGATTTTTCGCTCAACGCAGGCCAGCACAGTTTGACCTATCTGCCAAATGACGAGACGACCGCGATTGGTCGCTACCAGGTGCTGCTATACGACAACAACTTTGGTGCGGCAGAAAGCTATCCCAAGTTCGACTGGGGCCAGCTGGGCGCCGCGGTAGTGACTGATTACAGCAAGGGCACGCATTCGTTTGGGCGCGTGTTCGCGGTGGACGAGACCGCACGCACCTACGAGCTCGAGGACCAGATCGCGGTGCCGTTCTCGGGCTACGTCAGCAGTGCGCAGCGCGTCGGCAATTCGAACAGCATGCTCGTGGCATCGGGCCAGGCCAAGACCTTTACCGAGTACGATCGCTGCGGACTGCCCATCGCCACCTACGAGATGGAAGCCGAGAAGTACATCTATCGCGTGTACAAGTACAAGTTGTAGCGCTGCGCTTAGGTTTGACCAATAGAGTATGAAAACACGCCGTTCGCCGATGCCCCCTCCGTGAGTGGCAGCCATATGGTTTGATGTTGGAAACATATGATTGCCGGCAGGCCATAGGTGACGTTCCCCCTGATATCGGAGGTTCCAGGTATGTTTCGCGCTCCGTTAAATAACTATCGGTTGGGCTAACATGGGTCGCCGTGCTATTTCGATAACCCTTGCAGTGGTCTGCCTGGCTGTGCTCTTGGGCGCTACGGGGCTGTTTGCTATAAGTCGAGAAACATCCTATATGCAGGAATGTGCTTCCGAAGGCTTTGTCATTGATGGTTACTATCGGGATGACAAAACGAGTCGGGAAACCCTGGCTTTTCTTGAGGAGGACAACTGTCGATGGCAGCTGGTCGACCAAGACGGAATCTGCACAGACGGGCAGTTTAAGCGTACGGATGACCCCAACATCCTGATATTAAAGAAGGAAAACGGTGAAGAATTCGGTACGGTCCACGTGGCGTACTTGTCACGCCGACGCGATCAGGGCTTGCTCTATCTATTTAGAGATACCAGGGTGACCCGTTTTTATCTGGTGAGTACCGGTCCGGCGTTTACGGTGGAGTCTGGCGATGTCGATGCGGACAGTTGATTCACGGCAATAAAACAGACACTATGACCCAATCCGAGGGCACTAAAAAGACAGGAGCCCCCGCTCGTG
>CAUBVH010000015.1 GCA_958439425.1 uncultured Collinsella sp. | reverse complement strand
GACTTCCCGTCGCCCGCTCCAAGCTATATAATCGCAGGCCAATTTGCTAATTTGGCTCGCGTTTATTTTTATACCGTCCGACCTCGCGGGGCAAATGAACCAGGAGCGTTTGTCCCGAATCGTAAGAAAGAAGTGATTTCCATGGCACAGAGTAAGGCAGAATACCCCACCTCCGATTGCCTGGCGCCCGCCGCGATCGAGGCGAAGACCGAGGCCGCAGGCGTTACCAAGGCCAACCTGCCGGTTTCGAAGGCCTTTTTGCTCGCCATGTTCGCCGGCGCGTTCATCGCCTTCGGCGGCCTGTTCTTCACGGTCTTTCTGAGCGATCCCACGCTTGGCTGGGGCGCCCAGCGCTTCGTGGGCGGTCTTGCTTTTTGCCTGGGACTGGTGCTCGTGCTCATTTGCGGCGCGGAACTGTTTACCGGCAACTCGCTTATGGTCTGCGCGCTTAAGAGCAAAAAGATCACGCTCGTCCAGATGCTCAAGGCTTGGGCTATTGTGTGGATCGGCAACTTTGCCGGCGCCCTGTTCGTTGTCTTTTTGATTTACATGGCAGCCATTTACAAACTCAACGGCGAGGCCGTCGCCAACACCATGGTAAGCGTCGCCGCCGGTAAGGTTACGATCGACGCCGTTACCATCTTCTTCCGCGGCATTCTGTGCAACATCTTTGTCTGCCTGGCCGTATGGATCGGCACTGCCGGCAAGACCGTGGTCGATAAGGTCGTGGGTATTTTGCTGCCCATCGCTGCCTTTGTGGCCTGCGGTTTTGAGCACTGCGTTGCCAACATGTACTTTTTGCCCATGGGTATTTTGATGCACTCCTGCGGCTATGGAGCCGATGTCGCCGGCGCCGATGCCCTCAACGCCGCCGGATTGGCGCTCAACCTTTCCGTTGCCACGCTGGGCAATATCGTGGGTGGCGCCCTGATCGTGGCGCTGGGCTACTGGTTTATCTACGCCAACAAGCAGGCCTAACCGACCAAAAAGGGACAGGTTTATTTTGGCAGGTTTTGGACGAGGCGCTTCGCCGTCTTGTCGCGAGCTGCCATAATGGACCTGTCCCTTTTGCATACGCGTCGTCACTTTTTGGCCGATGACGACCAAGGGGGACCTGCTTTTTATTGAACATATCGAAAGGCTTTCCATGAGCGACTGCGAATCCATGCCTGCCGAGGTGCGCGACCGCCTGCGCTCCATTCCCGCCGTTCACGAGCTGCTGGTCGAGTGGCCGGTCATGAAGGCTGCCGGCGATGCGGGCGACACGATTGCGCGCGAGGCGATCGACGCCGAGCTCGATGCCGAGCGCGCGGCGATTCGCTCTGGCGCTCCTGCTAGGAACAAGCGCGAGCTTGCCTTGGCCATCGAGCGGCGGTGCCACCGACTGTCGCTGCCGACCCTGCGCCCTGCTGTCAACGCGACGGGCGTTGTGATTCACACCAATCTGGGTCGTGCCCCGCTCGCTCCCGCAGCGGTGCGGGCGGTGACCGACGTCGCCCGCAGCTACAGCACGCTTGAGTATGACGTCGCGACCTGTGCCCGCGGGGGCCGCAAAGAGCATGCCGCGCGTCTGCTGCGCACGCTCACGGGGGCGCAGGACGCCCTGGTTGTCAACAACAACGCCGCGGCGGTGCTGCTGGTGCTTGCCACGCATGCGAGCGGCAAAGAGGTCATCGTGAGCCGTGGCGAGCTTGTCGAGGTGGGCGGCAGCTTCCGCATTCCCGATATCATGGCGGCTTCGGGTGCCAAGCTTGTCGAGGTGGGCTCCACCAACCGCACGCATCTGGATGATTACCGAAGCGCCATTACGCCCAATACGGCGATGATCTTGAAAGTTCATCCTTCTAACTACCGTATCGAGGGTTTCCACGAGGAGGTTTCCGCGGCGGAGCTTTCTGCGCTGGCGCATGAGCACGGGCTGTTACTGTACGAGGACCAGGGCTCGGGCGCTTTGCTTACAGATGAGGTGCTCGTCGATGCTGGGGAGAAGCCCACGTCCGCCTCGCTTTGCGCCGGCGTTGACGTCGTCTCGTGCTCGGGCGACAAGCTGCTCGGCGCCTCGCAAGCGGGCATTATTCTCGGTAGCGCCCAGGTAATCGCCGCCTGTGCCTCTCATCCGCTTATGCGCGCGCTTCGCCCCGGTAAGCTCACGCTCGCGGCGCTCGAGGCCACTTTGCGACTGTATGTGACCGGTCCCGATGCGGCGCATCGGGAGATCCCGGTACTCAACATGCTTTCCGACGCGCCGGCTCCGCTCGAGCGCCAGGCCAAGCGCCTGCACGACCGCATGCTGCGCAAGCTTCGCGAGGCTCAGTGCGAGGAGGCCGTGGAGCTGCAGGTTGTCGAGGGCGCCTCTACTCCCGGCGGCGGATCGCTGCCGACTGTCGAGCTCCCTACATTTTGCGTTGCCGTCTGTCCCGTCGATGGGCGTCTATCCGCCGATGGCCTAAAGCGCGCTATGGTACAGGAGCCCGATACGCCGGTTGTGACACGCGTGCGCCACGACCAGGTGCTGTTTGACGTTCGCACGCTTTTGCACGACACCGACCTTGACCTGTGTGCGTCTGCGTTGGCGGATGCCGTGCGGGCGGGTTTGCGTCGATGACTGCGCGTGAGCTTGTCGAGTGTCCCGTTGTCGTTGGAACAGCAGGACACGTCGACCACGGAAAGTCGGCCCTTATCGAGGCGCTGACCGGCAAAAATCCCGACCGTCTGGAGGTCGAACGGCGCCGAGGCATGACCACTGAGCTCGGCTTTGGCGAGCTCGAGCTTCCCAGCGACAAGCTTGTCGGCTTGGTTGACGTGCCCGGGCATGCGCACTACCTGCGCGCGATGGTACAGGGTGCCACCGGCGTGGACGTTGCGTTGCTGGTGGTTTCTGCCGTTGAGGGCGTGATGCCGCAAACCCGCGAACACGTCCGCGTGCTGGAGCTGTTGGGCGTGAGGCGCATGGTCGTCGCGCTCACGATGCGCGATTTGGCCGATGACGAGACGGCGGAGCTCGCCGAGCTCGACGTGATGGACTTCCTCAGCGATACCGTCTTTGCCGATGCGCCCGTGGTGCCTGTTTCCTCGCGCACGGGCGTGGGCATCGAGGACGTTCGCCTTGCCCTCGATGCCGCCATCGACTCTTTCCTGGCCGATGCCGCATCCCGCCCGGTGCGCCCCGGTCTGGCCCCGCGCCTGCCCATCGACCGCTGCTTCACCATCAAGGGATCCGGGACGGTCGTCACGGGCACGCTTCACGATGCCCCCGTAGCGGTGGGCGACGAGCTCGTCTCATGTCCCGCGGGCGTGCGCTGCCGCGTGCGCGCGATTCAGGTGCATGGTGATACTCCTCGGGCGTTGCCCGGACAGCGCGCGGCGCTCAACATCGTGGGCGACGGTGCGGGCGACCTTCCGCGTGGCGAGGTCCTCTGCGGGTCTGGTGCCGAGGGCTTGACGCTCAGACTCATCGCCCGCTTCACGTATCTGGGGCGCGAGGGCACCAAGCCCGCGCCCTTCGAGTCCGGTACGCGCGTTCATGTGATGGCGGGTACGGCGGAGGTCCTTGGCCGTGTCATGCTCATGGAGGGTGAGGGACCCATTGAGGCTGGCGAGACCCGCATCGTGCAGGTCCGTCTGGAGGAGCGCCTTCCCGTGCGATCAGGCGACGGCCTCATTGTGCTCGCGTTCTCGCCGGTGGTGCTTATCGGCGGCGGTCGTGTTCTTCTTTCGCGGTGCCGCCGCTCGCGCGTCCTCTCCGCGGGCGAGTGCGCGCTGCTCGGGGCCCTGGATGCCGACGACCGCGCCGCCGCCGTTGCCGCATGGTTGGGGCTGCAGCGCCTGCCCGTGCCTGCCGCGGCCGCAGCCCGTGCTCTCGATCTTTCGGGTGCCGAGGCGGCTGCGCTCCTGCACGGGGCGGTTTCCTCGGGTGACGCCGTGACGCTTCATGCCGAGCGCTCGACCGAGGAGCTCTATGCCGCCCCCGCTGTGCTCTATGCCGCCCTCGCCACGCTCTCCGTCACGTTGGCCGCCATGCACGGGGCCGCGCCCAAGCAGACGGGTTTCACGCCGGGCGAGGTCGCGCATGCCGCCTGGCCGACAGCGGGCGAAGACATCGCGTCCGCGCTCGTTCTCGAGGGCTGTGCGCGCGGCGTGTGCACCGTCGACGGTGCCGAGGTGTTCGACCCGCACTCTGCCGCTGCGGCGATACGTGTGGTGCGCGAGGCGAGCCAGCGCATCGTGGCCGCCCTCGACGAGGCGGGTCTCGGTGCGGCGACGCTGCCCGAGGTGGGTGAGCGTCTGCAGCTCGATCGCGACACCATGACGCGTGCCCTGCGCGAGCTTTCGCTCAACCGCGCGATCGTTAAGATCGAACGCGACGTTGCCTTGTCTGCCGCCGCCGAGGCCCATGCACGTGAGGTCGTCGCCGCGGCTATCGAGGCTGCTGGCGGCGTTGCCACGACGAGTGTGCTGCGCGAGGCCTTAGGCGTGTCGCGCAAACGAGCCATTAGCATCTTGGAGCACCTGGATGCGGTGCGTTTTACGACGCTCAACAAGGAGGCCGGCGGTCTCAGATCCCTGCGCTAGGGCTCCGAATCGCCGCTCGCCACAAAACCGGCCTATCTACTACGTTTAAGTGACTACCCTCGACCATTTCAAAAACCGCAAAAACAAAACCGCAGGTAGATGACTTGCCGATGTTACGAAAAAGTGGGTATGGTTTACCCTTGCTGGTTAAACGTAGTAGATGGGCCGTTTTCGTGGCGCGACACTGCGCGTTTGGTAAAATACCGCCACGTTTGGGAACGGATGGGCTCCGGTGGGCCCCGCGGTCCTCAAAACCGTTGTGAGGCGTGCAAAACGTCTTGGATGTGTTCGATTCACATACGTTCCCGCCAACGCATCCTGCCAACCGCCACAAAGGTGCCTGTCCTCTTTGTGGTGGTATGGACCACGTGGACGAAACAGCTTCGAAACACGCGATTTGTACGTCGGGTGCTCAAAAACGCTTCTACCTGCATCGTAATCAAAACGAAACATCTGCTCGTCGGCTTATGCGAAACTTTGCTGCAACAGTGCGATATTATCCATACTCGATAAAGCTCGCGGCGTATGAGGCGCCGCGAACGACACCTTTCTTTTCCATCAATTGGAGGAAGCATGAGCTACACGCAGAAAGTTCTCGACGAGCTCAAGGCCCGCTATCCCGAGCAGACTGAGTTCATCCAGGCCGCGACCGAGATCCTCGGCACCATCCAGCCGGCGCTCGACGCCCATCCCGAGTACGAGGAGGCCGCCCTGCTTGAGCGCCTCGTCGAGCCCGAGCGCATCGTCATGTTCCGTGTTCCCTGGGTCGACGACCAGGGCAAGGTTCAGGTCAACCGCGGCTACCGCGTCGAGTTCAACTCTGCCATTGGACCCTACAAGGGCGGCCTGCGCTTTAACCCGACGGTCACCCTGGGCATGCTCAAATTCCTGGGCTTGGAGCAGATCCTCAAGAACAGCCTGACCACCCTTCCCATGGGCGGTGGCAAGGGCGGCTCTGACTTTGACCCCAAGGGCAAGTCCAACAACGAGATCATGCACTTCTGCCAGTCCTTCATGACCGAGCTCTATCGCCACATTGGCCCCAATACCGACGTTCCCGCCGGCGACCTGGGCGTTGGCGGCCGCGAGGTTGCCTACATGTTCGGTCAGTACAAGCGCCTGACCAACGAGTGGACCGGCGTCCTTACCGGCAAGGGCCTCTCCTTTGGCGGCTCGCTCGCCCGTACCGAGGCCACCGGCTACGGTTTGGTCTACTTTGTGGACGAGTACCTCAAGAGCCGCGGCGACTCCTTCGAGGGCAAGAACGTCGTCGTTCACGGTTCCGGTAACGTCGCTATCTACGCGGTCCAGAAGGTCTCCCAGCTCGGCGGCAAGGTGCTGGCCTGCTCCGACACCCACGGTTGGGTCGAGGATCCCGACGGCATCGACTACACCGTGCTCGAGCACGTCTACAACCAGAAGCGCTCCGGCCATGACAAGGGCGTCACGCTCGCTATGTACGTTGACGAGAAGCCCAACGCCGTGTGGCACGAGGGCGACGGCCGCGGCGTGTGGCAGCTGCCCTGCGACATCGCGCTGCCCTGCGCTCGCGAGAACACGCTGCTGCTCGAGGACGCCCAGGCGCTCGTCGCCAACGGCTGCAAGGTGGTCGGCGAGGGCGCGAACATGCCCACGACCATCGAGGCCACGACCTACTTCCAGGAGAACGGCGTCGCCTTTATGCCCGGTAAGGCTGCCAACGCCGGCGGTGTGCTCGTGTCCGGCCTTGAGATGAGCCAGAACGCCGAGCACCTGTCCTGGACCTTCGAGGAGGTCGACGGCAAGCTCGAGCAGCTCATGCGCGGCATGTTCCACAACGTGGACGACACCGCCAAGGAGTACAGCCAGGAGGGCAACTTTGTCATGGGCGCCAACATCGCCGGCTTCCTGAAGGTCGCCGACGCCATGCTCGCCCAGGGCGTTTGCTAAATCTTCGCTCGATATAGCATCGCAGAAGGCTCCCAGTCATCTTGGCTGGGAGCCTTTTTTGATCCGCATGCGACGGAGGAAAACGGTTCATTTTGTCCCGACACGAGCTGTGCCCCCTCGTTTGGTACACTTAAAGGTACTGGACAAGTGAAGAGATGGGGGAGAACGTGCTCAAGTTCGGTACCTACGTCCGTGTTGGAAACGCGGCCGAAGCCTATGAGCTCTTACAGAAGAACCGTAACAACAAGATTGTGGGCGGCGGCATCTGGATGCGCCTGGGTTCGCGTCGCGTGGCGACGGCGATTGACCTTTCGGCCTGCGGACTCGATCAGATCGAGGAGACCGAGACCGAGTTTCGCATCGGTGCCATGTCCACCCTGCGCCAGCTCGAGCGCCATGCCGCGCTCAATGCGCTTGTCAACCATGTCTTTGAGTTCGCCGTCCATGACATCGTGGGTGTGCAGCTGCGTAACACCGCTACGGTAGGCGGCAGCATCTACGGCCGCTTTGGCTTCTCGGACGTTCTCTCCGCCTTTCTCGCGCTTGATTCCTATGTTGAGCTGACGGGCGCCGGTCGCGTGCCGCTCGCCGAGTTCGTGGACATGGGCTATGTGCGTGACGTGATCGAGCACGTCGTGGTCGTCAAGCACGACTACCGCGCGAGCTACGAGGCCGTACGCAAGGCCGCGACCGACTTCCCCTCCCTAAACGTTACCGCCGCCTGGTGGGATAACAGCTGGCATGTCACCGTGGGCGCCCGCCCGCTGCGTGCGACCCTGCTGCAGGGCGAGGCATGTGGCCTTACCGGCGAGCAGCCTTCCGAGGACGAGCTGCGCGCCCTGGCCGCGTCCGTGCGCGCGCTGAGCTATGGCACCAACATGTGGGGCTCGGCCGAGTACCGCCGCCGCATCTCGGCACCGTTGGCGATTCAGGCTGTGCGTCGCGCCGCCGGCATCGAGCTTTCGGCCGCGCTTGCCCGCGAGCTCGAGACCGTGCAGATTCCTAAGTTCGCCACGGACGAGTATTCCTGCCGCCGCGTGCCCGGCGTCGATTCTAGCGAGGTGCGCTAATGGCTGCCAAACTCATCGATCTTTCCTTTACGCTCAACGGCCGTAAGGTCAAGGTTCAGATTGCCCCCGACACCATGCTCTTTGCACTGTTGCGCGAGCAGGGTTGTGCGTCGGTGCGCTGCGCCTGCGAGACCACCAACTGCGGCCTGTGCACGGTGTGGCTCGACGGCGACCCGGTGCTGAGCTGCTCGGTTCCCGCCGCGCGCATCGAGGGCCGCTCCATCACCACGCTCGAGGGCCTCAAAGCCGAGTCCGAGGCGCTTGCCCGTGCGATGGCTGCCGAAGGCGCCGAGCAGTGCGGTTTTTGCGCCCCCGGCCTCATCATGAACGTGCTGGCGCTTGCACGCGCCGCCAAGGAGGACCCGAGCCTCGTCGCCACGCGCGAGGAACTCTCACGCCAGCTCGCCGGCAACCTCTGCCGTTGCAGCGGCTATGAGAGCCAGCTGCGCGCCATCGTCCGCTTTCTTAACGAGTCCGGCGTGCATGTGGGCTTTGAGATGCCCGAGCTGCCGGTCAACGACACCAGCTGCGACGGTGTCTCGTACAAGCAGATCACCCATAAGCAGCCCAAGAAGGACTCGAAGGCGCTGCTCGAGGGCCGTCCCGTCTACACCGGCGATATGGTGCCCGCCGGTGCGCTCATCGTCAAACTCAAGCGCAGCCCCTATGCCCGCGCCAAGATCCGCTCCATCGATACGTCGCGCGCCCTGAAGGTACCGGGCGTCGTGGGCGTCTACACCTACGAGGACGTGCCCAAGCGCCGCTTTACCATCGCCGGCCAGAGCTACCCGCAGCCGAGCCCCTACGACCGCCTGATCCTCGAGAACCTGGTGCGCTACCAAAACGAGGAGGTGGCGATCGTCGCCGCCGAGACCGAGGAGGCCGCCGACAAGGCGCTCAAGCTCATCAAGGTCGACTACGAGGTGCTCGAGCCGTTGCTCGACTTTACCCAGGCACTCGATAACGACATCGTGGTCCACCCCGAGGGCGACGTGACCTTTATGTTCCCGCAGGGCGGCGACGTGCCCCGCAACCTGGTGTGCAGCGGTACCAGCGACTTTGGCGACCTGGACGAGGCCTTCGCCCAGAGCGACATCGTCTTTGAGCGCACCTACACCAGCCAGGCCACGCAGACCGCTCCCATGGAGACCTTCCGCGCCTTCGCGACGACCGACGCGTTCGGCCGCATCTCGGTGACCACCTCCACGCAGGTGCCCTTCCACGTGCGCCGCATGGTCGCGCAGTCGCTCGATATCCCGCAGTCGCAGGTGCAGGTCATTAAGCCGCGCATCGGCGGCGGCTTTGGCTCCAAGCAGACGGGCTGCTGCGAGATCTTTGTTGCGTTTGTGACCCAGCAGACCGGCCGTCCGAGTTACTGCTGCTACACCCGCGAGGAGACCATCACTGCGGGCAACTCGCGCCACCAGATGCAGATGACCGTTAAGCTGGGCGCCATGAACGACGGCACCATCACGGCCATCGATCTGCACACGCTGTCCAACGCCGGCGCGTACGGCGAGCACGCTACCACGACGATCGGCCTCTCGGGCCACAAGAGCCTGCCCATCTACAACCACGTGAAGGCGAGCCGC
Organism: uncultured Collinsella sp.; assembly: GCA_958439425.1. GTDB lineage: Bacteria > Actinomycetota > Coriobacteriia > Coriobacteriales > Coriobacteriaceae > Collinsella. The sequence goes on along the minus strand of CAUBVH010000015.1, from coordinate 45,223 downwards.
TTTAGGTGGGACGCCGTCTACACCAACACCAACCGCGGCGGCGCGTATCGCGGCTACGGTGCCACCCAGGGCCAGTTTGCCGTGGAGAGCGCCGTCAACGAGCTCGCCGACATGCTGCACATGGACCCCGCCGACCTGCGCCTTAAGAACATTGTGCGCGAGGGCGAGATCATGCCGCAGTACTACAACGAGAAGCTCAACGCCTGCGCGCTCGACCGCTGCCTGCTGCGAGCGATGGACATGATCGGTTGGCGCGACAAGCCGCTGGCCGTCGACCTGGGCGACCGCGTGCGTGCTCTGGGCTGTGCGCTCACCATGCAGGGCTCGGGCATTTCCAACGTGGATATCGCCGGCATCGACATGCGCCTGGAAGAGGACGGCTTCATTACCATCGGCACCGGCGCCACCGATAACGGCATGGGCGTCGACACGATCCTGGCGCAGATTGCCGCCGAGGAGCTGGGCGTGGAGAGCTCGCTCATTGTGGTGCGCGGCGTGGACACCGATGTGTCGCCGTTCGACGCCGGCTCGTACGCGAGCTCCGGTACCTACGTGACGGGCCTTGCCGCCAAGAACGCCGCGACCGAGCTGCGCCAGAAGATTTGCGCCAAGGCCGCCCAGATGTGGGACGTTGACGCCGCCGACGTGGTCTTCGACGGCCAGTACGTGCGCCTGTCCGACGAGCGTGCTGCGCGCGAGCACGGTCGCTACCTTACGCTGCGAGACTTTGCCAACCTGTGCGTCAAGAACATCGCGGGCGGTGACGCGCTGACTTCGCACGCCTCTGCCTGCCTGCCCGTTTCGCCCCCGCCGTTTATGGCCGGCATTGCCGAGGTCGAGGTTGACAAGGCCACCGGCAAGGTGACCGTGGTGGATTACGCCGCTGCCGTCGATTGCGGCACCGTGATCAACGAGGCGCTCGCGCGCGTCCAGGCCGAGGGCGGCATTGCCCAGGGCATCGGTCACGCGCTCTACGAGATCGTCGAGCATGACGACCGCGGTCGCCTGCGCACCGGCAACTTTATGAGCTACAAGCTGCCTACGCGCCTGGATATCGGCAGCATTCGCGTGGCCTTTGAGCCGAGCTACGAGCCGACGGGCCCGTTTGGCGCCAAGTCGATCGGCGAGGTCGTCATCAACACGCCGCTCGCCGCCGTGGCCTCGGCCGTCGCACACGCCACGGGCCACCAGGTCCGCTCGCTGCCCATCACGCCGGAGAAAGCGCTGCTGGGGGAGTAGCGGGTCGGCGAACAAGTCGTAATTGGCGGGGCGGGGCAACTCGACCCGCCTTTTGCACTCGTGGTGAGGTCGTGAGCCTGTAAAACGTGTGCGTGCGCTTGTCGCTCGTATCTGCTATCATTCCTAGTCTGTGCGCTCATGCGGGCGTGGCGGAATTGGTAGACGCGCCAGATTTAGGTTCTGGTGGGATTCCCGTGAAGGTTCGAGTCCTTTCGCCCGCACCAACGCATCTGCGTCGGCCCTGGCCGTCGCGACTCTTTGTTGCATAAAGGTACCAGCACCTCAGATAAGCTGGGCAGTATGAGGAGGAACGTGTTGAACATCACCGCTTCTGACGTCAAGGACGCCAAGCTCACCGCTACGGTCGCCATCCCGGCCGCCGACGTCGACGCCGCGATCAAGAAGGCTTACAAGGACACCGCCAAGAAGTACCGCTTCCCGGGCTTCCGCGCCGGTAAGGCTCCCCGTCCGGTTATCGACTCTGCTCTTGGCGCCGAGGCTACCCTCGCTCAGGCCACCAACGACCTGATCGCCGCCAACGAGCCCGCCGTCCTCAACGAGCTGGACATCGTCCCCACCAAGAACGGTGACTACAAGGACCTCGACCTCGCTAAGGATCACGAGGACTACACCTACACCGTCGAGTTCTCCCTGCGTCCCGCCGCTGAGCTCTCCTCCTTCGACGCTGTCGAGATCGAGATGCCCCCTGCGGAGGTCACCGAGTCCGAGATCAACAACCAGGTCGAGATGCTCCTCAACTACCGTGCCACCTTCGAGGACGTTGAGGGTCGCGCCGTCGAGGCCGAGGACTACGTCACCGTCGACCTCAAGGCCGTCGAGAACGCCGACAACTTCGCTGCTGAGGGCCGCATGCTCATCGCCGGTAGCGACAGCAACCCCGCCGAGTTCAACGAGGCCCTGATCGGCGCTAACGTCGACGACGTCAAGACCGTCACCTGGACCGACGAGGTCGAGGAGGGCGAGGAGGCCGAGACCCACACCGTCGAGGTCACCGTCAAGGGCATCAAGGTCCGCAACACCCCCGAGCTCACCGACGAGCTCGTCAAGTCCGACTTTGGTTTTGACAGCATCGAGGCCATGCGCGACGCCATCAAGATCGAGATCGAGCAGGACAAGGCTTCCCGCCTCCCGGCCGAGAAGGAGAACCGTTGCGTCTCCGCTCTCGCCGAGCGCCTGCAGCTCGACGAGATGGACGCCGACTACGAGCAGTCCGTCTTTGAGGAGCTTGGCCAGAACTTCCTGTCCAACCTCGCTGCCCGCGGCATGACGCTGGACACCTGGCTGCCCGCTTCCGGCCTGACCATGGAGCAGTTCATCGGCGACCTGCACAAGCAGGCCAACGACGTTGCCCGTGAGTCCCTGGCGCTCGACGCTCTCGCCCGTGAGCTCAAGATTGAGGTCACCGAGGACGACATCAACGCCGAGTTCGAGAAGGCTGGCGTCAAGGACGTCGAGGCTTCCAAGGCCGAGTTCATCGCCGATGGCCGCATGCCTGCCGTCCGCGAGTCCATCCGTCGCTCCAAGGCCGTCGATCACCTGGTCGAGAACGCCAAGGTGACTGAGGTCGACGAGACCGCCAAGGACGCCGAGTAATTCTCGCCACCTTGCACGCGAGCGCATGTATGTGCCCGTGATGGGGTAAAGTTATAAGCCGGTTATCCGGTTGCTTCGTACGGTGCCAGCCAATGCATAGCATGCGGGCACCGTACGTTTGTCTAGAACCACTATTGGTCCGTAAGAGAAATGGAGATGCGTATGATCGCTAAGTTCGATTCCGCCCTCGTGCCATACGTTATCGAGCAGACGCCGCGCGGCGAGCGCAGCTACGATATCTATTCGCGCCTGCTCAACGACCGCATCATCTTCTTGGGCGAGGAGATCAACTCCGTCAGCGCCAACCTGGTCGTTGCCCAGCTGCTGCATCTTGAGAGCCAGGATGCCGAGAAGGATATCTCGCTCTACATCAATTCGCCCGGTGGCGAGGTTTACTCTGGCCTGGCGATTCTTGACACCATGAACTTCATCAAGCCGCAGGTCTCCACCATCTGCGTCGGTATGGCCGCGTCTATGGCTGCCGTGCTGCTTTCGGCCGGCGCCAAGGGCAAGCGCTTCTGCCTGCCGCACTCCAAGGTCATGATTCACCAGCCCAGCGGCGGTGCCCAGGGTCAGCAGACCGAGATTGAGATCGTTGCCGAGGAGATCAAGAAGACCCGTCGCGAGCTCAACCAGATCCTGTCCGACGCCTCGGGCCAGCCCATCGAGAAGGTCCAGGCCGATACCGAGCGCGACAACTACCTCACGGCTGCCGAGGCCCTCGACTACGGTCTGATCGACCGTATCGTCACCTCGCGCGATCTTGCCGCGAAGGATGCCTAGGATGGCAGGAAACATGCAGGACAACTTTGACGAGAACGGCAATCCCATCCGCTGCTCCTTCTGCGGAAAAGAGCAGGGCCAGGTCCGTCGCCTCGTAAAGGGCCCGACCAACATCTTTATCTGTGACGAGTGCGTCGCCGCCTGTTCCGAGATCCTTGAGGAGTCGCTGGCTTCGGACTTTATGGACGCTGCCCGCAACGGCAAGCTGCCGGGCTTCCTCAACGACCACGGCCAGGCTGCTGGGCAGCCCGCCGCGGACCCCGAGACCGAGGGTTTTGAGCTCGAGGACGATCGCCAGGTCATCACGCACGTGCCGACGCCGCACGAGATCTATGACGAGCTTTCGGCCTATGTTATGGGTCAGGAGGACGCCAAGCGCGCCATGTCGGTGGCCGTGTACAACCACTATCGCCGCGTGATTGAGGGCGGCGCTGCGGTGTCTGCCTTTGATGACGACATGGGCTCGCAGTTCGATGACGATATGGACGAGGTAGAGCTCGCCAAGTCCAACATCCTGCTGCTCGGTCCCACCGGTACCGGCAAGACCCTGCTGGCCCAGACGCTCGCGCGCATTCTTGAGGTGCCGTTTGCTATCGCCGATGCCACCGCGCTCACCGAGGCCGGCTATGTGGGCGAGGACGTGGAGAACATCCTACTCAAGCTCATTAATGCTGCCGATGGCGACATTGAGCGCGCACAGGTTGGCATCATCTACGTTGACGAGATCGACAAGATTGCCCGCAAGGCTGAGAACCTCTCCATTACCCGCGATGTTTCGGGCGAGGGTGTTCAGCAGGCGCTGCTTAAGATTCTTGAGGGCACGGTGGCCAGCGTTCCGCCCACCGGCGGCCGCAAGCATCCCCAGCAGGAGCTGCTGCAGATCGACACGACCAACATCCTGTTTATCTGCGGCGGTGCCTTTGTGGGTCTGGATAAGATCATCGCCGATCGCGTTGGCAACAAGGGCGTGGGCTTTAACTCCGAGATCGCCGGCCCCACCTCGGTCGACGAGAACGACCTGCTGCGCCAGGTACTCCCGCAGGACCTCAATGCATTCGGCATGATCCCCGAGTTCGTGGGACGTACGCCCGTCGTTACCCAGACGCAGGCGCTCGACGAGGACGACCTGGTGTCGATCCTGACCGAGCCAAAGAATGCCGTGGTGCGCCAGTACCGTAAGATGTTCCAGCTCGAGGACGTCGATCTTGAGTTTGAGGACGCGGCCCTGCACGAGATCGCCCGCATGGCGCTCGCCCGCAAGACCGGCGCCCGCGGCCTGCGTTCCATCTGCGAGGACGTGCTGCAGCAGACGATGTTCGACCTCCCCAGCGAGGAAGGCGTCACCAAGGTCATCGTGACCGAAGCCTCCGTAAAGGGCGAAGAGCAGCCCCAACGCATCTACGGCTAAAACCGGTCAAAACGTTTTTGTCGATAGCCTCCGACTACCCACGGTCGGAGGCTATTTTATATAAACGCAATAACCCCAACCACCTGTGTTATTCTGTGTGTTTGTTTAAGCCAAAGCGAAGTCAATTCAGACTGAAGTAATCGATACCTAAGGCGTGTCCGCCTGCTTGGTTTTCGTAGATTCCGCACGAGCCGAAGAGCACTAAATGTGCTCTTCGTGCGAGCCAGGACTTGACCGAGCGAAAACCAAGCAGGCGGACACGCCGGCGGGACAGGGAGAGATATATGGAAGAAATGCCCAAGAACTACGATCCGTCGACCAACGAGCCGGCGATCCTGCAGAAGTGGCTTGACGGCGGCTACTACAAGCGCCGTGAGGGCGTGGGCGACTGCACCGTCACCATTCCGCCTCCCAACGTGACCGGCAAGCTCCACATGGGTCACGCCACCGACGACTCCATCCAGGACGCCATCATCCGTATGGCCCGCATGCGCGGCAAGTCCACGCGCTGGGTGCTGGGCACCGACCACGCCGGTATCGCCACACAGACCAAGGTCGACAAGAAGCTCAAGAGCGAGGGCATCAGCCGCCTGGAGATTGGCCGCGATAAGTTTGTCGACGCTTGCTGGGACTGGACCCACGAGTACGGCGGCATCATCGTCGAGCAAATCAAGCGCATGGGCTGCTCCGTCGACTTTGACAACGAGCGCTTCACCATGGACGAGGATTACGCCCAGGCTGTGCGTAAGGTCTTCTGCGACTGGTACCATGACGGCCTGATCTACCGTGGCAAGCGCATCGTCAACTGGTGCCCCAACTGCACCACCGCCATCTCGGACGACGAGGCCGAGTATAAGGACGAGAAGGGCCACCTGTGGCACCTGCGCTACCCGCTGACCGAGCCGGTTAACGGCCAGGACTACATCGTCGTCGCCACCACGCGCCCCGAGACCATGCTCGGCGACACGGGCGTCTCCGTCTCCCCGAAGGACCCCGAGAAGGCCGCCTTCGTGGGCAAGACCGTCATGCTGCCGATCGTCAACCGTGAGATCCCTATCTTTGAGGATTGGCATGTCGACGCCAACTTTGGCTCCGGCTTCGTTAAGGTCACCCCGGCCCACGACCCCAACGACTATGCCATGGGTCAGGCTCACGACCTGCCGCAGATCAACATCTTCGACGAGCACGCGGTGGTCGTCGAGGGTTACGGCGAGTTCACCGGCATGAACCGCGACGAGTGCCGCGAGGCCGTCATCAAGTGGTTCGAGGAGCACGACCTGCTCGATCACGTCGAAGAGCTCGACCACTCCGTCATGCACTGCTACCGTTGCGACTCCGCGCTGGAGCCGTGGCTGTCCGAGCAGTGGTTTGTGGCCGTCGATAAGCTCAAGGGGCCGGCGCTGGACGCCGTCAACTCGGGCAAGGTCACCTTCCATCCCGCGCGCTGGACGCAGACCTACACCACCTGGATGGAGAACCTCAAGGACTGGTGCATCTCGCGTCAGCTGTGGTGGGGCCACCGCATCCCCGTGTTCTACTGCGAGGACTGTGGCTGGGAGGACGCCCTTACCGAGGACACCGACGTGTGCCCCAAGTGCGGCGGCCATCACGTGCATCAGGACGAGAACGTGCTGGACACCTGGTTCAGCTCGCAGCTGTGGACCTTCGCCACGCAGGGCTGGCCGCAAAAGCCGGAGCTGCTCGAGGGCCATCACCCCACGACGGCGCTCGTCACCGCGCGCGACATCATCGCGCTGTGGGTCGCCCGCATGGTCATGAGCTCGCTGTATTTCTTGGACGAGGTTCCGTTTAAGGACGTCGTCATCTACCCGACGATCCTGGCAAAGGACGGCAGCCGCATGTCCAAGTCCAAGGGCAACGGCGTTGACCCCATGGACCTCATTGGCATGTATGGTGCCGACGCCATGCGCTACAACCTGCTGACGCTGTGCACCAACAACCAGGATGTTAAGTTCGACGCGAACATCGACAAGAAGACCAAGAAGCTCATCGACAGCCCGCGTACCGACCAGGCCAAGAGCTTTGTGACCAAGATCTGGAACGCCAGTCGCTTCCTGCTCATGAACATGGAGGGCTACACGCCCGGCGAGCCCGTCGTGGAGACCCCGGCCGACGCCTGGATGTTCAGCCGCCTGGCCAAGGCCGTCAAGATGGTCACCGAGGGCATCGAGAACTACACCTTTGGCGACATGGCCCGCGGCGTGCAGCAGTTCTTCTGGAACGAGGTCTGCGACTGGTACGTCGAGGTCACCAAGGCCCGCCTGAAGGGCGAGGGCCGTCTGCAGGCTCAGCGCAACCTGATCTTTGTGCTCGATACCTCCATTCGCCTGATGCACCCGCTTATGCCGTTTGTTACCGAGGAGATCTGGGACAACATGCCGGCGAGCGTGCTTGATCTGGACGCCGAGGGCAACGTTGACCGCGCCGTGGCGCTCATGATCGCCAAGTGGCCCGAGCCCGCCGACTACGCCAAGTACGTCGACGAGCCCGCCGAGCGCGCGTTTGAGCTGTGCCGTGCCGTCGTGTCTGCCGCCCGTGCCACCCGTTCGCGTTATCGCTTGAGCCCCAAGGCCGAGCTCGACGTTGTCGTGCGCGCCGGCGCCGAGGATATCGAGAAGCTCGAGAGCCTGCGCTCCACGATTGAGCCGCTGGCGAACACCGCTTCGCTGGTTATGGGTACCGACGTTGAGAAGCCGGCTGCGAGCATTGCCGTGGTCGACAGCGGCGTCGAGGTCTTTGTGGTTCTCGAGGGCAAGGTTGACCTTTCGGCCGAGAAGGCGCGCCTGGAGAAAGAGATTGCCGCGGCCCAGAAGGAGCTCGCCGGCTGCGAGAAGACGCTCGCCAACGAGGGCTTTGTGGCCAAGGCCGCGCCCGCGGTGGTCCAGAAGAAGAGGGACCGTGCAGCTGAGCTCAAGGAGATCCTGGCGGCGCTGACTGCTCAGGTTGCTGACTTCTCGTAGGCGTTACTGGGGGACGCGTCCCGATGCTTTGCTCTCCGCTGCGGACAGTCCTGCGCAAGACGGACAGCACATTAAGTGCTGTCCTTTTCGTGCGGAACTTGCGGCGAGCAAAGCATCGGGCCGCTCCTAGTTCGTTTACGTGGTTGTTTGCATCTGGCGTGTTAGGGCCACTTGGTTGTGGCCTTGATCTCGCTGCAAAGCGGTGTTTGGCTGATATTTTGAATGGGAGGGGCTCGTTGTTTATTACGGGCCTCTTTTTATGTTGAGGGGACTTTGGTTTATGCCTAAGCGTTCTGGGTCGTATTCTGTGCCGTTCTCGTTTGAGTTGCTTTCGTTTGGTGAGGCTGTTGCTTTGGCTGCTGATACGGGGCGGATTTCTGGGGATGCTGGGCCTCTGCTTGAGACGGTTGTCGATATGCTCGATGAGCTGGGGCGTCCGGATGAGTATTTCGATTGCATTCAGGTTGCCGGTACCAATGGTAAGACTTCGACCACGCGTTTTTCGGCTGCCATCCTTCGTGGCGAGGGGTTAAAGACCGCACTGTATACGTCGCCGCAGCTTGTGCACTATCCCGAGCGCATGGAGGTCGATGGGCGCGTTGTGAGCGATGAGACGTTTGCCCGTGGCGTTTCTGCCGCCGTCGAGGCGGGGCATCGCGTGAATGCTCGTCGTGTGGCGGCGGGGGAGCGCGCCTATACCATCACGCCGTTTGACCTGCTGACGGCTGCCGCGCTTGTCGTGTTTGCCGAGGCCGCGGTGGACGTTGCCGTGCTCGAGGTTGGCATGGGCGGCCGTTGGGACGCCACGAGTGCGACCGATCCCGTCGCCGTTGCCATCACCGGCATCGGGCTCGACCACACGCGCATTTTGGGCGACACGCTCGAGGCCATTGCGGGGGAGAAGGCCGCGGTCATCAAGCCCGGGCGCTTGGTTGTGCTGGGCGAGGGCACGCACGAGACGAGCGTCCAGCGCGTGATGGATGCCCGTTGCCGCGAGTGCGGCGTCGTGCCGCTCGTGGTGAGCCACGCCACGACCAAGGTGCCGGCGCATGTGGGCGATACGGTTGAGTTTAGCTGCACCACGCCGCGCGCGATTTATACGTCGAGCATGGTCAAGCCGGCCTATCAGCCGCAGAATGCTGCGTGCGCGATAATGCTCTGCGAGGGCTATCTGGGCCGCGAGCTCGACCACGAGGCACTGGATGCTTCGCTTATGGGTTGCCCCACACCGGGTCGTTTTGACGTGCTGGGGACCGATCCGCTCAAGCTGATTGATGCCTGCCATAACCCTCAGAGCTGCGAGAACTTTGTGAGCGCACTGGATGAGATCGACCCGTGCGTGGAGAATCGCCCCACGCTGCTATGCGCCGCGCTGGCCGACAAGGACGTGGCGGGTATCGTTGACGTGCTGATTCCGGCCTTCCCGCGTGTAGTCGTAACGCAGACCGATTCCGATCGCGCCCTACCGGCAGAGGAGCTCGCTGGTCTTGTGGACGCCGATAAGCTCGCGGGCGTATATCCCAGCGCGTCCGAGGCCCTCGCAGCTTTCGATGCCGCCGGCGAGCCTTTCGTAGCAGCAGGCACCATCACCCTAGCCGGCGAAGTAGCGGGGCTGCTGCGCTAGCCCCACCCGTGGGTAGCTTATTTGGGCTGCTCGCCAGGAAATGGGCCTATCTACTACGTTTAATCGACTGCCCTCGACCACGACGAGATTTGCGAAATTAAAATCGCAGGTAGAAGGCTTGCCGATTTTCAAAAAAGACCCGCATGGTCGACCCATGCGGGTTAAACGTAGTAGATAGGCCGTTTTCGTGGCGCATCTCTAGACTGTCAAATTGGTCGACTTGGCCCCATGACAGCTGCGGTGAAATAGTTCCTGGATTATGCGTCTGTGGGTCAATCTGGGAAATAATCCACCGCAACTTAGTTTGGGGACTTGGGGACCAGGCTAGTCTAGGCGCGCCGGATCGTGGGGGTAGGCGTTGAGAATCTCGACGCCGGTCTCGGTGACCAGGGCAAGGTCCTCGATGCGGACGCCGGTGTGGCCGGGGAGGTAGATGCCCGGCTCGATAGAGAACGTCATGCCCGGCTCTACGACCTGCTCGTTGACAAGTGAAACGTCGCCTGGCTCGTGGTCCTGCAGGCCGATCGAGTGGCCCAGGCGATGCGTGAAGTACTTGCCGTAGCCAGCGTCCTCAATCACGTCGCGCGCGGCACGGTCCAGATCGCACATGCGCACGCCCGGCGCGATGAGCGCCTCGGCGGCCTCGTTGGCGCGGCGCACGATGTCGTAGATGCGTGCCGTCTCTTCGTCCGGCTCGCCCCAAAAGAACGTGCGCGTCATGTCCGAGCAGTAGTTGCGACGACGTCCGCCAATGTCGAACAGCACCACGTCACCGCGCTTGAGTACGGTGTCGTCGGGCTCGTGATGCGGGTCTCCGGCGTTGGCGTCAAAGCTCACGATGGGCGGAAAGCTAAAGCCCTCGCAGTCGTGCTTGCGGTACAGGCCGAGCATCTGGTCGGCAATTTCGCGCTCCGTCACGCCCTCGTGGACGAGCTTGATGGCGTCGGCCATCACAGCGTCGTTTGCGGCCGAGGACACGCGCATGAGCTCCTGCTCGGCTTCGTCCTTGTGGGTGCGTGCGGCGGTGACGGCAAAGTCGCCCAGGAAGAACTCGCTCGCGGCGCGACGATCCATGAGCGGCATCAAAAAGCCGGAACGCATGACGGTGTCGATGCCGAGCGGTTTGGTCGGATCGACCTCGCGAGCGATGGCGTCGCCCACGATGTCGGTATCGGTGTGATAGGCGACGCGGGCATTATCGTACTCGGGCAGCTGGTGCAGGGCGTTGACTAGGATCACCGGCTCGGCATCGCGCGCGAGCAGCACGCCGCAAAAACGCTCGAACATATCGGCATAAAAGCCGGTCAGGTAATAGATCGACCACGGGTCGTTTACGAGCAGCTGCGCGCCGGGGTGCTGAGCCTCGAGCGCATCGAGCACGCGCGCCACACGCTGGTCATCGACATGTGCCATGAAACATCCTTTCGCTAGGGTGTCACCATGGTATCCCCAACGCCAGGGTAGTCAATTTGGGACGGGGCTATTTTAGCTGTGTCAAACATGCGGAATGATAGGTAAAAGTAGTCATAAGAGGGTCGTCCCGAATTAGCTGCTTTCAAAACTATGGCGGATTACGGGGCTGGACCTGTATTACTTGACCATGGGAAAAATTGCGAAATTAAAACCGCAGGTAGACGGCTTATCAAAAATCGAAAAATGCCGGTATGGATGGGGGTCTCCGAATCAGCCCCGTAATCCGGCATAGTTTTGAAATGGCACTAAAGTAGGCACAGGCTAAATACCGATTCCAATGATAGTTGCGGTGGAATAGTTCCTGGATACCGGGGTTTTGGCGGAAATCAGGAACTATTTCACCGCAATTGAGGAGGGGCGGGGTGGATGGCGGGGTAGCTAAAAGAGCCCCGTCCCAAATTAACTGCTTAGACGGGGTCGATGTCCATGCTGGCGATGAGGTCGGTACCGGTATCTAGGAGGTTGGGGAGGACTACATCGCTCATGCGGATGGGGGCTTTGACCTTTAGGCCCCGGATGAGGTCCATCGCCTGGGCATGGAGTGCCAGCGGGATGGCTTCGGCCGTGCGCACGGGCAGCAGCGCCTCGTCGCCGCCGGATACGGCCACGGTCGTGGTAAGCACGCGCATGGGGCAGGTGAGCTCCTGATGTGCAAACTTATCACCGCGCGGGCAGCTGTTGCCGGTTACGGAGCGCACCTCTGCCACGGCGCCGTCTGCGCTGCGCTCGACCTCCACGGTCAGGAGGCACTCGGATGGGCAGGTGGTGCAGTTGAACTGCAGCGTTTCAATCGCGTTTGTGCTCATGACTCTACGCCTCCTCAGCGGGGTGGACGGACAGGACAATCTCGCTAACGCCCATATCGAGTGCGCGCTGAATCACCTTTGCCGGTAGCGGGAAGCTTTCCATGACGCTCGGTTTAAACGGGCGAACCTTGCCTGCAAACAGCTCCTCGTTGCCTGCCAGAATGCGCACGCGGGCAGCATCGACCGGCCGACGTACGCGGAAGTTGAGCTTAGTGAGTGACACGGCCGTGATGCGTCCCGGCAGTGCGTAGCCTGCGATGCCGGCAGGGGAGACCGTGAGCTCGCAGCCCGCGTTCGCAGCGCCCGCCGCGGTGCCGACAGCCCCCAACGCCCACGCCGCCGCAGCCGCACCAGCACGTTCGGACTCGGTCGTCACGTTGTCTGCCAGGTCGTGCACGTGCAGCACGTTGCCGCAGGCAAATATGCCCGGCACGCCCGTCTGCAGGTTCTGATCCACCACTGCACCGCGCGTACGTGGGTCCAGCTCCACGCCCGCGGCAACCGAAAGCTCGTTTTCGGGAATCAGGCCCACCGAAAGCAGTAGCGTGTCGCACGGAACAACACGCTCGGTCCCCGGAATGGGTGCCAGGTGCTCGTCGACCCGACTCACCTCGACGGCTTCTACGCGGTCGTGTCCGATCACGCGCGTGACGGTGGTGGACAGGTGAAGCGGAATGCCAAAGTCGTCCAGGCAGTTCTTAACATTGCGGCGCAGCCCGTTGGCGTACGGCATGAGCTCGTACACGCCCTCGACGGAAATCCCCTCGAGCGTGCAGCGGCGCGCCATGATGAGTCCAATGTCGCCCGAGCCCAAAATGACGGCGCGCGACCCGGGTTTGAGGTTCTCGATATTGATGTATCTCTGCGCCAAGCCGGCCGTAAACACGCCGGCGGGTCGGCTGCCGGGGATCTTGATCTCGCTGCGCGTTCGTTCGCGGCAGCCCATGGCAAGGACGACGGCACGCCCGGTGAGCTGCAGCATACCGGAGGGATTCATGAGCGTGACGGTGTGGACCGCGGCGTCTACCGCGGACTCGCCCGAATCAATTCCTATCACCATGCTGCCCAAGAACAGCGCAATGTTGGTCGCGCGCACCTGGTCGATAAAGCGCTGCGCGTACTCGGGACCGGTGAGCTCTTGTTTAAAGTGCGAAAGGCCAAAGCCCGGGTGGATGCATTGGCGGAGTATTCCGCCCAGGTGCTGCTCGCGCTCCACGATGGCCACGTGCGCGCCGGCCTTATGCGCGGCAAGTGCGGCCGCCATGCCGGCAGGTCCGCCGCCGATAACGACCACGTCGAACGCCTGCGTCGGTACGGCGTCCGCGGCGCCGTCGGTCGCGCTCGCTGCATTCACTTCAAAGCTCGCCATCCTAGCGCACCCCCTTCAAAGGTCCCTCAACCAGCCAAGATCCGACATCCTCCAGCAGCACCTCGCTGGGAACACACCCCAGCTCTCGGGCCAGGATTGCCACCACGCGGCTCTGGCAAAAACCACTCTGGCACCGACCCATGCCCGCGCGGCAGCGACGTTTGACGCCCTCGACCGAAACCGCACCCGGGCGGCGTCGAATCGCGGCCACAATCTCGGCCTCGGGCACCGTCTCGCAGCGGCAGACGATCTGCCCCCATGCAGGGTCGGACTCAATGAGCTCCTCCTTGCGCGCAAGCGGCGCACGGTCAAAGTCGTCCGGCGCGCTGCGAATTGGATCCCAATCGGCCCGCTCGCGCAAAGCAACGCCCGCCTCGCGCATCACGTGCTCCATGCGCTCGGCAATGGCCGGCGCGCTCGCCACGCCTGGCGACTGAATGCCCGCCGCCTGGAACAGGCCCGGCACCACGGCGGACTGCCCAATAAAGAAGTCATTCGTTCCCTTAATGACCGGGCGCCCGCCGGCAAACGCGCGCACCACGCGGCGCGTGTCCAGATCGGGAACCAGTTTGCGCGCTCCCGTCAGCAGCGCGTTCACATCGCTTGCATAGGTCTGCGTGTCGCCCGGCTCGCGCACGGCAGCGGTCGCGGTGATCACGGTGTTGCCGTGGACCGTGCCCGTGACGATTACGCCCTTGGACACTGGCGTGGGCACGGGGTAGAGCGGCATGAGCGCGCGCGGCTCCTTGTCCAGCACCACGATGTTGCCCTGGCGCCAGACCATCTGGAACTCCTCGGCGCCCGCCATATGCGAGATGTCCGCTGCACCGTTGCCCGCGGCGTTGATCAGATAGCGGCAGCGCACATCGCCGACAGGCGTCACCAGCGTAAAGCGCGCAGCCCCGTCGGTAGTCTCGCCGTCAGCAACCTCAATTGCTTCCACCGGAGCCGACCGAATAAACGTCACCCCGTTGGCCACGGCGTTCTCCCGCGCGGCAATGGCGACCTCAAAGGGATCGACAAATCCAGTCGAGGGGCACCACAGCGCGCACGTCGCCTTGGCGCTCGCACGCGGTTCCAGCTCGTGGATGCGCTCGGTGCCGATAATCGACAACTCGGGCACGCCGTTGGCCAGGCCATTCTGGCGCAGCTTCTCTAGGTGTGCGCGGTCTTCGTCGTTAAACCCCAGCACCATCGACCCGGTGCGGCGGAACAAAAATCCAAGCTCCTGGGCCCACGTGCCATATAGCTCGCAGCCGCGGGCGTTGACCTGCGCCTTTACGGTGCCCGGCGCCGGATCGTAGCCGGCGTGTACCAGGCCGCCATTGGCCTTCGATGCGCCTAGGGCGACATCGTTGGCCGCCTCGACCACGCAAATGGTCAGGTCATAGCGCGTGAGCTGCCGCGCGATGGCGCACCCGGTGATGCCAGCGCCCACAATCGCGATATCAAACGTTTCCGTCACAGTGCCTCCCAGACGAGTTGACAGGCTGTCAATAAGACTATCCTACGGTCTGCACACCCCCAGCGCGGCGGCAATGCGGCGAACAGCCCCGCAGCATCCGCCAACGGCAGGCGTGGGCCGGCCCAGCACGGATGCCGGCCACGTTAGAACGCGAGGTCTTCCCGCCCAACCTCGCGGTTTGCGCCGTTACCTGTTACAGATTGAGATGTTGAGTCCACAGGCGCACGTTCTTCTCGATCTGTAACAGTAAGAACTGTTTTTGGGTTCCAGATGTTACAGTTCGAGATTTAAGTCGGGGAGAGAATGGTTTGTCTAAATCTGTAACATCTGGGACTGTATTTGCTGAGTAACTGTTACAGATTGAGACATTCGGTGTGGACGGTTTTCTTTGTCTCGATCTGCAACAGTTAGCTGAGGATTTGGGTTCTAGATGTTACAGATTGAGACAAACCTTCCGACGGATTTTGAATGTCTCGATCTGTAACAGTAAGAGAGGAAATTCGGCCTCAGTTGTTACAGATCGAGATTGAAGCCAGCGAGGGGATGTTTTGTCTCAATCTGTAACATTTGGACCCGATTTTGCCGAGTAACTGTTACAGGTCGAGATTGAAATCGGGGAGGGACCCCTGTGTCTCGGTCTGTAGCATCTAGACCTGAATTCCGCTCCCACCTGTTACAGATTGAGATGTTTGTGTCCGCGCCAGCCCCGTACCCAGCCGTGGTCCCATATAAACAAACCCCGTGGTAAACTTGACCGGACTGTTAATATCCCGAAAGGTACCCGTAATGTCCAAGTACATCTCTGAGCTCATGTCGCCGCAGCTTATGGGCGTCGTCTATGCCTTCGTTGGCTTTATCATCGCCCTGTATGTGCTGTCGGTCGTCTATGTGTTCATCGACGCTCGCCGCCGCGGCGCCAGCGCCTACGTGGCATGGGGCATCATCGCCCTCATCCCGTTTGTGGGCCTCATCGCCTACCTGGTCCTGCGCCCGCACTCCTACGCTTCCGACCGCGAGGAGCAGGAGCTGGACATGGCCCTGCGCGAGCGCCAGCTTGCCCAGTACGGCACCTGCCCGCAGTGCGGCGCGCCCATCGAGAAGGACTTCGTCGTCTGCCCGGTGTGCGACACCCAGGTTCGCAACGTCTGCCCCAGCTGCCATCGCCCGCTCGATGCGCACTGGAAGGTCTGCCCTTACTGCCGAACTCGCATCCAGTAACGCATCCATCGCCGGATCGGCCGCAAGCCACGGGCACGCCGCAAGCCACGCGCGCCCCACACCCCGCGCCCACACGATGAAGCATGCGTAGAAAATCGCCCGCCGTGCCATTAAGGTGCGGCGGGCGCTTGTATACCAAGGCAACCTGCCTATAATGATGCAAGTCAAAAACGCCGAGCGCATCGCACGCACTTGCATCAGGCATCCGAGAGGAGAAAACATACCCATGAAGGCACTCTACAATGACGGTTCGGTGGCCGAGCTCCCGCAGGACGAGGTCACGCACGTCATCCGCCACTCCGCCGCGCACATCATGGCGCAGGCCATCAAGCGCCTGTACCCCGAGGCCGACTTTGCCTACGGCCCCGCGACCGACAACGGCTTCTACTACGACGTCGACCTGCCCGAGGGCGTCAAGATCAGCGAGGACGACTTCCCCGCGATCGAGGCCGAGATGAAGAAAATCGTCAAGGAGAACCTCAAGTTCTCCGTGTACGAGAAGCCCCGCGCCGAGGCCATCGCCCTTATGGAAGAGCGCGGCGAGAAGTACAAGGTCGAACACATCGGTGATCTGGACGACGACGCCCGCATCACCTTCTACCAGCAGGGCGACTACATCGACATGTGCGTCGGCCCCCACATCTGCTACACCAAGGCGCTCAAGGCCTTTAAGCTCACCGGCGTCTCGGGCGCTTACTGGAAGGGCGACAAGGACAACAAGATGCTCACCCGCATCAACGGCGTCGCCTTTGCCACCAAGGAAGAGCTCGACGAGCACATGCACATGCTGGAGGAGGCCAAGAAGCGCGACCACCGCAAGATCGGCCGCGAGATGGACCTCTTTATGATGCGCGACGAGGCCCCCGGCTTCCCGTTCTTCCTGCCCAACGGCATGATCCTTAAAAACACGCTGCTGGACTACTGGCGCGAGATCCACCACAAGGCCGGCTACGTGGAGATCTCCACGCCGCTCATCATGAACAAGCAGCTGTGGAAGACCTCGGGCCACTGGGACCACTACAAGGACAACATGTACTCCACCGTCATTGACGACGAAGAGTACTGCATTAAGCCCATGAACTGCCCGGGCGGGGTGCTGGTGTACGCCTCCAAGCCGCACTCCTATCGCGAGCTGCCCATTCGCGCCGGCGAGATTGGCCTGGTGCACCGCCACGAGCTGCGCGGCGCCCTGCACGGCCTGTTCCGCGTGCGCTGCTTTAACCAGGACGACGCCCACCTGTTTGTGCGTCCCGACCAGCTGACCGACGAGATCGTGGGCGTGGTCAACCTCATCGACTCCGTGTACCAGAAGTTTGGCTTTAAATACCACGTTGAGCTTTCCACCCGCCCCGACGACTCTATGGGTTCGGACGAGGATTGGGCTCGCGCCGAGGAGGGCCTGCGCACCGCTCTGGAGAAGCTGGGCATGGACTACGAGGTCAACGAGGGCGACGGCGCCTTCTACGGCCCCAAGATCGACTTCCACCTGGAGGACTCGCTCGGCCGTACCTGGCAGTGCGGTACCGTGCAGCTCGACTTCCAGATGCCGCTCAACTTTGACCTGGAGTACGTGGACGCCGACGGCACCAAGAAGCGCCCCATCATGCTGCACCGCGTATGCTTTGGCTCCATCGAGCGCTTCATCGGTATTCTGATTGAGCACTTTGCGGGCAAGTTCCCCACCTGGCTGGCTCCCGTGCAGGTCAAGGCGCTTCCGGTTTCCGAGAAGAGCCGCGACTACGCCCACGAGGTGTGCGCCAAGCTGGAGGAGGCCGGTATTCGCGTGGTCTGCGACGACCGCGACGAGAAGATCGGCTACAAGATCCGCGAGGCCCGCAGCATTGACCGCGTGCCCTACATGCTCATCCTGGGCGAGAAGGAGGTCGAGGCCGGCAACATCTCCGTCCGCGATCGCTCCAACGAGACCGTTCAGATGAGCGTTGACGAGTTTGTGGCCAAGGTGCTCGAGGAGATCAAGACTCGCGCCTAGCACAAACTATACAAGAATTGACAAAGGCGATCGTCCTCGCGGGCGGTCGCCTTTTTTGTCTATCGAAGAAAAGCCGCTGGTTAGAGCGGCTTTTTTGTTGTGCAAAAAGGTACAGGTTTTTGTAGAGGCGTATGGAGATGCACCCATTCGCGGCGTATTTTGTGCAATCTGGGAAAACGCGAGCAGTTTGCTGGTATGATGAACTCCGTCGAAAGATACAAAAACCTGTACTTCTGCGACTGCGCCTAGCTGCGAGTGAGAGGCCTGTTCTTAACGCCCCTGCATCCGCGTGCGTCGCGGATGCAAGTTAAGGGGGCGAGAGATGGAACAGACAATGCGGCGCCAAGAGCAGCTGCCGGGCGCCTTTAGTGGCGCTACTACCAACAGCCAGCATGGCCGCGTCCGCTGGTATCTGGTCCACACCCCCAACGGTAAAGAGCGCGAGACCTGCGAAAAGGTCCGCCGCATTATCCCACACGAGCTGATGCAGGACGCTTTTGTGATGCAAAAGGAGTTCTGGTTTAAGCGGGACGGTGCCTGGTCGCTCCAAACCAAACCCATGTACAAGGAATACTTCTTCGTCGCCACGCGCGATGCCGCCCTACTCGACAAGGTTTTGGCTCAGCTGAGCTTTGGCTGTCGCATTGCCGGCAGTAAGGAGCGGGCCTATGCGCCCATGCCGGACGATGCGCAGGACTGGTACCGCAGCGTACTCGACGACGACGGAGTGGTGCGAAACAGCGTGGCCCGCATAGAAGACGGCGTGCTGCACATAGAGCAGGGACCCTTGGTGGGGCAAGAGGCCCGTGTAAAGAAGATCGACCGTCATAAGCGCTGGTGCCTGGTAGACGTGGGCGAAGGCGACTCCGCTTTTAGGGAGCTGCTTCCGTTAGACGTGCCCAGTAAGACGTAAGGGGACGTCGCACTGGCATTTCATTCGCATTTTGAATTCATCGAAGGGGGATTCCTGAGGACAGGGACGTGGATTTGAACTTGACTGGTAAAGAAGTGATAGAGCAGAACGCGCCGGTGGGGGCCGCGCTTGTTGCCCAGGCCATGAGCGGCGGTGACGCGAGCATGCGCTACAAGGCCATGCAGGCTGTGAAGGACTGGGACCGCACGCGCCTGGGCTACAGGGCCGTAAAGCGCGTCTTCGACATCGTGTTCAGCGGCTGCGTGCTGGCCGTCATCGCCCTGCCGAGCCTGGTGCTCGCCGCGGCCATCCGCCTGGAGAGCGAGGGCAACCCGTTCTATAGCCAGATCCGCGTGGGGCAGACCCACCGCGACGGCAGCCTGTCCACCTTCCGCATGTGGAAGTTCCGCAGCATGTACAAAGACGCCGACGAGCGCCTCGCTGAGCTCAAGGAGCAGAACGAGATTGCCGGCGCCATGTTCAAGATGAGGGACGACCCCCGCGTCACCAAGATCGGCAGGTTCATCCGCAAGCACTCCATCGACGAGTTCCCGCAGTTCCTCAACGTGTTCCTGGGCCAGATGTCCGTCGTGGGCCCGCGCCCGCCTCTGCCGAACGAGGTGGCGGAGTACACCGAGTACGACCTGCAGCGCCTGGCCGTCAAGCCCGGGATAACCGGCTGGTGGCAGGTGACGGAGCGCAACGATACCGACTTTGACGGCATGGTCCGCCGCGACCTTGAGTACATCGCCAAGCGCGGTGTGGCCATTGACCTGAAGATCGTGGCTCTCACGGTCGTCGAAATGATTACGGGGGGGGGGGTGCCTGCTAGAGGCATCTCCCGAGACTTTTCCGTTGGCGGGGTGCTAGCCCATGCCTAGGAAACCGACGGGGACCCTCTTCTACCGCATATGCAAGAGAACGTTCGATATAGCATTCAGCGCCGGATGCACCGCGGTGCTGGCGATTCCCATGGCCGGTGTCTGTGCCGCGATTTGCGCGGAGTCTCCGGGCTGCCCGGTCTACACGCAGGAGCGCGTGGGCAGGGGAGGCCGGGTGATTCGCGTGCATAAGCTTCGCAGCATGGTCGCCGATGCCAACGACGTGCACAAGTACCTGAGCCCCGAGCAACTCCACCAGTGGGAGGTCGAGCGCAAGGTCGACGACGACCCGCGCATCACCAAGGTCGGCCGGTTCATCCGTAAGTGCTCCATCGACGAGGTGCCGCAGTTCCTCAACGTGCTCAAGGGTGACCTGTCCGTGATCGGCCCGCGCCCCATCACGCGCGACGAGCTCGATCAGCACTTCACCGACGAGGAGAAGGAGGAGCTGCTGAGCGTCGCCCCGGGCATCACGGGCCTGTGGCAGGCCACCGACCGCAACGCCGCGACCTTCGAGAGCGGCCTGCGCCAGAAAATCGAGCTCCACTACGTACGGAATCGCTGCTTCCGCATGGACCTGAAGTGCTTTACCGGCACCTTTGGTGCCATGTTCGGCAAAAAACGAACGGGTAGGTAATTGCGTTGAATAACGTTGAAATAACGAATTGCTATGAAACATGGCTTGCGTGTTGCAACGACGTAGAACAAACCAAGCTTATGATGCTTGAAGAAGATCAGGTAGAGGACGCTTTCTTTCGCGAGTTGTCTTTCGGCACCGGCGGCCTACGCGGCAAGCTCGGACTCGGTCCCAACCGGCTTAATATCTATACCGTCGGTAAGGCCACGCAAGGTCTGGCGGATTACCTGAATAGCGCCTTTGAGAACCCGACTGTCGCACTTTGCCGCGATACGCGTCATGGGTCTGAGGAGTTCGCGCGACTTGTCGCTGAGGTGCTCGCGGGCAACGGCATCAAATCCTATCTGTTCGAGCGCGTCGAGCCCACGCCCGCATTGAGTTTCGCCGTCCGCGAGTTGAATTGCTCGGCCGGCGTCAACATCACCGCATCGCACAACCCCGCCGAATACAACGGATACAAAGTCTATGGCGCCGACGGCTGCCAGATTACCGTCGAGGCGGCGGAGGCCATCCAGGCGGCCATCGACCCCGTCGACTGCTTCGATGGCGTAAAAGCGATGGCGTTCGATAGAGCCCTGGATGAGGGGCTGGTGCAGTGGGTTCCCGAGAGAGTTCTTGACCGTTACATAGAGGAGACGCTCGAGGTTTCCACGGGCGAGGACTGCTCGGCGCTCCGCATCGTCTACACCCCGCTCCACGGTGTGGGCCTGGAGTGCGTGTCCCGAGTGCTCGAGGGGATCGGCGTGGCCGATGTCGTGACCGTCGAAGAGCAGTGCGTGCACGACGGCGACTTCCCGACCTGCCCGTATCCCAACCCCGAGGTGCGCGAGGCGCTGAAACTCGGGCTCGAGTACTGCGACAGGGTGAAGCCCGACCTGCTCCTGGCGACCGACCCGGATACCGACCGCGTCGGCATCGCCATTCCGCATGCCGGGGAATACAGGCTGCTCACCGGCAACGAGGTGGGCTTGCTCCTGCTCGACTTCCTCGCCTCCAAGGCGGACGGGTCCGATGCGGACATGGGCCGCGAGGTCGCCTGCACCACTATCGTCTCTGCGCCCATGGCAGACGACGTCGCCCGCGCCCGCGGCCTCGAGCTGCGCCGCACGCTCACCGGCTTCAAGTTCATCGGCGAGCAGGTCGGCGTGCTGGAGTCCGAGGGGCGCGAGGGCGATTTCCTCATGGGCTTCGAGGAGTCCTACGGTTACCTCGCGGGCACCTCCGTGCGCGATAAGGACGCTGTGGTCGCCTCCATGCTCATCTGCGAGCTCGCTGCACATTGGAAAAAGAGGGGGATGGACCTCTACGAGGCCATGGAGCGCCTCTACAAGGAATACGGCTATTGGTCTAGCGCGCTACTCGGCCAGGCATACGAGGGCCCCGAGGGGGCGTCCGACATGTCCGCGATGATGTCCGGCCTCCGAGATAACGCTCCAGAGCAGATCGGCGGCACCGCCGTCGCGGAGCGCATCGACTACGCCAAGGGCGCGCCGATGCCCGTCATCAACCCGTCCGATGAGCCCCAGCGCCTTCCCGAGGCGGACGTCCTCGAGTTCAGGCTCGCCGACGGCTCGCGCGTCCTGTTCCGGCCCAGCGGCACCGAGCCCAAGGCGAAGGCCTACGTGTTCGCTAAGGGCGCTGACCACTCCGAGTCCGAGACCAAACTCGCCGCGCTGGTCGCGGACGCCAAGTCAATCTTGGGAGGAACCCGATAATGACCCACCTCGTCCTGCTCTCCGGCGGCTCGGGCACGCGCCTGTGGCCGCTCTCCAACAGCACCCGCTCCAAGCAGTTCCTCAAGGTCCTGCGCGATGCGGACGGCAACCACGTCTCCATGGTCCAGCGCGTCTTCGGACAGATAGGTTCCGTCGACGCGGATGTCGATATCACCATCGCCACCTGCGCCAGCCAGGAGGAGTCCATCCGCCGGCAGGTTGAGGGCGGCTACGCGCTGGTGCTCGAGCCCGAGCGCCGCGACACCGCCCCGGCCATCATGCTCGCGTGCGCCAACCTCGCGCTCGAGCAGGGCGCCGGCGAGGGGGACACCGTCATCGTCATGCCCATCGACAGCTATGCCGACCAGGCCTACTACGACAGCGTCGTGAAGCTCGACGACGCCGTCCAGTCGGATTTCGCCGAGCTCGTCCTCATGGGCGTGGAGCCCACCTACCCCAGCGGCAAGTACGGCTACATCGTGCCCGCGGCGGGGGATGGCTGGCCCCGCCGCGTCGAGCGCTTCACGGAGAAACCCGACGAACAGACCGCCCGTGAGCTGATCTCCCAGGGCGCCCTCTGGAACTGCGGCGTGTTCGCGTTCAGGCTCGGCTGGCTCACCGGCCTCACTGCCAAGTATCTTGAGTGCGGGACCTTCGAGGAGTTCCGCTCACGCTACGCCGAGCTACCTAAGAACTCCTTCGACTACGAGGTCGTGGAGAGGGCGTCGTCCATCGGCGCGGTCTCCTACGCGGGCGAGTGGAAGGACCTGGGCACCTGGAACACGCTGACCGACGAGATGACGGAGTACACCTCCGGCCGCGTCGTGGTCGATTCTAAGACTTGCGAGAACGTCCACGTTATCAATGAGACCGGTTTTCCGATGGTCGTCGCGGGCATCTCCGATTCGGTTGTCGTAGCGACGCCTGACGGCATCCTCGTCTCCGGCAAGGAGGCGTCGGCCAACATCAAGTCTGAGGTCAACGCCGTCGCGGAGAGCCGCCCCATGTACGAGCAGCGCTCCTGGGGCGAGTACCGCGTCATTGACAGCAGCGTCTTCCCTGATGGGGCCAAGGCGCTGACCAAGGAGCTGATCATTCGTGAGGGTGGCCAGCTCGACTACCAGCGCCATATGAACCGCGGAGAGGTCTGGACAGTCATCTCCGGCACCGGCGAGGTTGTGTTGGACGGCCTGGTGCAGCAGGTGCGCGCGGGCTCCGTCGTTCAGATTCCCGCGACTACGCCGCATTCTGCGCGGGCACTTTGCGGGGACCTGCATGTAATCGAGGTCCAGCACGGCGAAACGCTTGTTAAAGAGGACATTGAGCGTTTAGGCGCTTTTTGGAATTAGTTCACAGTTGAAAGGGATTTTGAGATGAAGAAGGCACTTATCACTGGCATTACTGGTCAAGATGGCAGCTATCTTGCCGAGTTGCTTTTGGACAAGGGCTATGAGGTGCACGGAATTGTCCGTCGCTCCTCGGTTCACACCACGAACAGGATTGATCATCTGCTATCAGAAGGCTCCATCATCCTTCATGATGGTGACTTAACGGACTCTAGCTCTATTATTCGAATTGTGGGCGAAGTTCGTCCTGACGAGATTTATAACCTCGCCGCCCAGTCCCATGTTGGTGTTTCATTTGACGCGGCAGAGTATACCGGTGACTGCGACGCATTGGGCGTCTTGCGCATCCTCGAAGCTGTTCATATGCTGGGCATGGATCAGTCCTGCAGGATTTACCAAGCTTCGACAAGCGAGCTGTATGGCAAGGTTGAAGAGGTTCCCCAGAATGAGAACACCCCGTTTCATCCGTACAGCCCGTATGCGGTCGCCAAACAGTACGGCTTTTGGATGATGAAGGAGTACCGCGAGGCCTACGGCATGTTTGCGGTCAACGGAATCCTCTTCAATCACGAGTCCGAGCGCCGTGGCGAGAACTTCGTAACGCGCAAAATTACTCTTGCGGCCGCCCGTATCGCCAAGGGACTCCAGGACCATCTTGAGCTCGGCAACCTCGACTCCCTCCGCGATTGGGGATATGCGAAGGACTACGTGGAGTGCATGTGGCTCATCATGCAGCAGGATGAGCCCGATGACTACGTTATTGCCACGGGTGTGCAGCATTCCGTGCGCGAGTTCACGGAGTGGTCCTTTAAGCACGCCGGCATCGACCTCCGCTGGGAGGGCGAGGGCTTGGAGGAGAAGGGCTATGACAAGGCGAGCGGCAAGATGCTTGTCTGCGTCAACCCCGACTTCTATCGCCCGACCGATGTCGTCAATCTGTGGGGTGACCCGACTAAGGCTAAGACGGCACTTGGTTGGGACCCTCAAAAGACCAGCTGTGAGGAGCTTTGTCGCATCATGGTAGAGCACGATCTTGAGATCGCTGAGCGAGAAGCGAAGCTGGCCTAATGGGGAAGCGCGTTCTCATCTTCGGCGTTAACGGGTTTGTGGGCACTTTTCTTGTGCACGAACTTGTTTCTGCGGGCTATAAGGTCATAGGCTCTGATTTGCATGAAAAATGTATAATTTCGGATGTTTCTGCATATTATCCCTGTGACCTTTCGGATGCGAGAGGCGTTTTGTCCCTCGTATCCGAGTCTAACGCCGACTTCATCGTAAACCTCGCTGCTATAAGTTCTGTGGGGCAGAGCTGGAGAGCCCCTGCGCTTACAATGCGTATAAACGTTGAAGGTGCTCTGAATATCATGGAGGCGGCGCGCGCTCAGGAAACTTGTGTGCGTGTGCTGCTTGTCGGATCATCGGAGGAGTACGCGCCCAAAGACGGACCACTTTGTGAGAGCGATCCTACGATTGCCAATAATCCTTACGGAATATCCAAAGCTACCCAGGAATGTTTTGCTGCACTCTATGCAAAAGAATTTGGTCTCGGTGTTTGTCTCACGCGTTCATTTAACCATACTGGCCCTGGGCAAAACCCGGCGTTTGTTCTCCCAAGCTGGTGTAGACAGGCTGCCGAAATCGAGAAATCAGCTAAACCCGGCAGGGTGACTGTGGGAAATATTAGCGTGTCGCGAGATTTTAGTGATGTCCGTGATGTTGTGCGCGCATATCGTCTGATTATGGAAAGTGGACGTGCTGGTGAGGTATATAACGTCGGAAGTGGGCGTGCGCTACCTCTGTGCGACTTGTTGGAAACCATCAAAAGCTTTTGTCCTCAACCTATTGAGGTTGAAATCGATTCCGCTCTTATTCGGCCGAATGACACAGCGAGTATTTGCTGTGATTATTCAAAAATCAATGAGGAGTTGGGCTGGAAACCAAAAAGGAAGATCGAGGATACGCTGCGAGAAATGTACGACGGTTTCGTTGTTGCCTAATGAGATAATTGGAAATAGGAAGATGACAAAAAGGAAAAAAGTCCTTTTCTTTACGGATCGTATTTTTTGGCCTGCCAACGATGGGCATAAGGTTGTTTTGACAAATTATTGTAAGGGGCTCGTTTCAGAGTACGATTGCGATGTCCATGTCCTCTCATTCTTGGAAGCAGGCCAAGACGAGCAGTCGGTTTTGTCGCGCCCCGATTTTATTTCAAGCGTTGCGCTTGCCAATAAACCTGACAAGAAAACGATCGTGAAAAATCTTACAACGGCTCTTGCAAAGGGTGTTTGCGGGGGGCCTATTCAGTGTGCCCTATTCAAGTCCAAAGCAGTAGCTAAACAACTTAGGGACCTTACGGTTAAGCTGAAGCCCTCTCACGTTTTTATTGATTTACCTCGACTTTCTCCATATATTGATGCCATTTCGGATCTACCTTGTAAAAAAGTGCTGTACATGGAGGATTCGTTTTCCGTACGTTACCAACGGCAACTTAATAGTCTGAATACACTTAATAAAACTGGTGGTGTTGCTGGCAAGTACACTGCCAACTTTAAGGGCGGGGTGGCGAAACTTGCGTCTAATTCCACGCTTCAGAAGTTTGTTCTTGGAACTGAATCTGCTCGCATGCGCAGGTTGGAACATGATGCTCCCAAACAATTTGATTACGTTGTTCTCGTCTCTCCAGTTGAGGCGGAGCGACTGACTGCTGAAACAGGTAATAGCAATATCATTGCAGTTCCTTTGGGCGTAGATTGCCCGTTCTATACGTCCGGCCCAGAGCCTTCTCCCCGACCTGGTGTTGTTTCGTTCCTTGGTGATATGCGCGCGGCTGCGAATGCGGATTCCCTTCGTTATATCGCAGATGAGGTGCTTCCGCTTATAGGGCCTGATGTGATGCTTGAGGTTGTCGGAACTGCCAGCGAAGACCTTATTGACGAGTTTAAGAGTAACAATCAGATCAAGTTTTTAGGTAGGGTTGAAGATACTCGTGCTGCCCTTCGATCTACAAGTGTCTTCTTGGCACCCATTACGTACGGAACCGGAATCAAGACAAAGATTCTTGAAGCAATGGCAATTGGCGTGCCCATAGTAACGAACGCGATTGGTAATGAAGGTATTGGCCTTATTGATTGCGTTGATGCATTTGTTGCCGATGGCGCTACGGGACAAGCCGCTGCGGTACGAAGGCTTCTTGATGATAAGGACCTTGCTATACGTTTGGCCTCATCTGCTCGTCGGAAGGCGATTGAAATATTCGACTGGCAAAAGTCTCTTGCAAACTTCAGCTACTTGGGGTTTGAGAGTTCTGAAGATGCGAAGGGAGATGCAAATGTCGCTTAAGCTATTGATTGATGATGGGATGCAGATTTCCCTTGGGACTGGAATCGGGAAATACAGCCAGTATCTCTATGAGGCGTTTTCGAGGCGTGATGATATCGACGTCGATCTAATCTCGTGGAAGCCTGCGAGTTCCAGTCGCAAGTCAAATAGATTTGACTACCTTAAATACGTTAATTCCGGCGAGTTTTATCGGCTTGCCGGAAAGTATGATGCCGTCCTATTTACAAATTATGCCATACCGTATAGAAGGCTTCCCTGCAAGGTCGTTTGCTGCATTCCAGATATGGTCTCGTTCCTTCATCCCGATACTCTTCCCACGGCGTATCGTTATTACAATCGAGCGATGATACGCAATAGCGTGAAGAAATCCGATCTTGTTCTTACGATTTCCGAATCGGTAAAGAAGGAGATAGCTGATTTCTTTCCGGGCTACTCATCAAAGATTGCCTACACTTGGCTTGGTCTCTATGAAGGCATCCATAAAGATTTTTGTCCTGACCCCTATGAAAATGCAACTCTATCTTTGCTTACACCTCAGAAGTTCTTTCTGTTCGTAAGTACGATTGAAAAGCGGAAAAACGTCGGGCTTGTTCTCGATGCGTTCCTTAAGCTCAAAGAACATGAGGTTGCGAAAGACTACAAAATGGTTTTTGCTGGACGTCTCGGTTACGGCGGTGAAGAATTCGTCGCCAAGGCGCGTGAGTCAAAATATGGCAACGATATCCTCTTCACCGGATACGTAAGTGATTCAGATTTGAATAGGCTTTACAACGAAGCTTCGGCTTTTGTGTTCCCGACTGTCTATGAGGGATTTGGATTTGCCCAGATCGAGTGCATGAGTGTTGGGCTTCCCATTATCTTGAGCGACATTCCGACCAACCGAGAGATCTCTAGAGACTATGGATTGTATTTCAATCTAAAGGATGAAGACTCGTTAATTAGGGGCATGAGCGATGTCGTTAACGACAGAGTCGATCGGAAAAAACTAACCGAGATAGCCACAAGATATTTGCCGGATTTTAGCTGGGATGCTATTGCCGAACAGTATGTGAACTTAATTAAAGGGACTATAAGTATGAGTATGGATGAGACTAACTAGGGGATTGAATGATGTATCTTGCATACAATATTCTCAATGTTCTTGCAATTGGTTTCTTCCTGTTTTCCGTTGCAAGATTCTACAATCGCCATACTGAGTATTTTCTCGTTCTATCCATTATTTTTATATATTGGATCCAGCTAGTCATCTCGAGTGCCTACATTGAAACCGGGGTCTATCTAAAGGATATTGGTGTTAGGAGCTATCCCACTGGAGTTACCCTTAGGCTTGTTTGCATGCTTGAGCTTTTCCTTATCGTTTTCTCCATAGTAGCCTCGCGTCTTAGCAAAATTGACGTGCCTAGAGCATTCTCTGGGAGAGCTTATGATGAAACTTGGTGGATTAGATTCGTACTTATCTGCATTTTTGTTTATAGACTGGTTGATGTGCTGATTTCTGGAAATATCGTTACGAATCCCAGTTTAAATCGATTTAATTACTATGAGATGTACTCGAAGTTGCCCTTCGCTAGTGTCATTGACTATTTTTCCTACCCTCTCATGTGGGTATGTGGTCTATTTTTTGCCCTAGGTAAGGGTAGGCAGAAGGCTGTTCCTTTACTGATCTTTGTGTTCAACTGCTTGACAATGTACCTGCGGGGAATTGAGTTCGGCGGTTATCTTCAGTGCGCTGTTTACTTTTTTGTACCTGTTTTGATTCCGATGGCAAAAAGAAATAAGTTAATTAAGCCAAAGTACATAGCTTTTGCCACCTTAGCTATCGCGCTGATGCTGGTTCCTAAATATATGCATTTCTCAGACGCTCTCGATAATAACGAGGCTGACACTTCTTACGGTCTCAATACTGCTGGCGATTTCCTTCTATATCGTGCTCTTGCTCAAGAAGCTGATTTGACTTGGGAAATAGATCGACAGATTGTTGAAAATGGCACAATAGATCCATCTCGAATGTCGGACGAGCTTGCGTTAATGGCGGGGGATAGCAAGACAATATCGTCAACTCAGTATCTTATGAATAGGGGCTGTTCGCCAAGCGCTCTCATTATTTACAGCTATAGCTCCGCTGCTGTGACTGGTGGATATCCTGTGCTGTGGGCAGCTATTTTGGGCTATCCGTTATGCGCTGTCCCTATCATCATTGATTCGATTTGCATAATTCTAGTCGCCAGATGTATTTGGACAGGGATAGCAAAAGTTAAACTACTTAGATTGCTAAGCGCTGCCTATCTGCTGTGTCAGTACCACACCATTGTTATGAGTGCAGACATGAGCTCACTGGGCAATCTGCTGCCCCACATTTTTATTTTATATCTTCTGTTATTTGGCTGGGATAAAAAGGCAACGTTCCCCGTCACACAGCTACCAGCTAAAGGGCGTGATTTTGATGAGGCTTCTTATTGCTAACGAGCTTTATGAATGTGGTGGCGCCGAGAATGTCTTTAGGGATGAAGTCCGGCTGTGCTTAGATGCCGGCCATGCTGTGAGATCTCTCTCTTTTGACCCTAATTTCATTCAATCTGAATTTCCAGATCACCATAACTTCCCTATTGACGGGGGAGACGCTTGGAAGCTGCGTATCCGCATGATTGGTGATAGGGCACTCACGAATGCTCTCCTTCGGCTTCTCGAGGATTTTCAGCCTGATATTATTCATGTTCACAATGCGGTAAATAGCATGCTTCCTCTTTGCAGCGCACTTGGTGCATATCGCGCTGAGCATCCATCAGTTGTTGCTTTGCAGACTTTACATGACTATGGTGTGGTCTGTCCAAAGTCGTGGTGTATTCACGATGATGGCTCGGTGTGTTCAGGCTATGGCGTAGAGAATTGTTTCGGCAATAAATGCTGTCTTAAATTCCAAGATAAGCTCAAACTGCCGGTAATGGCTAGGATGAATTCGGCTCGTCGTCTTGCCTTCGATAGGCTGGTATCACCAAGTGAGTCTCTAGTCGCGACATGTGCAGCGAACGACATAGCTGCGGATTGCGTGCGTAATCCCTTTAAAGCGCCACAGGTGTCGTGCTCGTCGTTTAGCGAACGCGATGATGTCATTGTTTATGTTGGCGCCGTTTCAGAACGAAAAGGCTGTACGAATCTTATCAAAGCATGGAAATCTTCTGACTTAGCTCGGGCAGGATGGCGCCTTCGGATTATTGGATATGTTGAGAGGGATTACGAGGATACATTTACCTCTCTACTGGAGGATGCGAACGGAATCAACGTTCTTGGCAAACTATCTCGCGAGGAAACTTTGGAGGAAATTGTCAAGGCAAAGTATCTTATTGCCCCTTCCCTCTGGATCGAGAACTATCCGACCACTGTTCTTGAGGCTCTAGCCTGCGGTACTGTTTGTTTGGGCTCTAATCGAGGAGGCATACCAGAGCTGATTGGAAAGGACGGGATCTTATTCAACCCCTTGTCCGTGCCAGCCATCACGAAAGTGCTAAACGAGTGTCTCATTATTAATCGGGTGACATGGGAATCCTGGTCCAAGAGCGGAGCTAAGCGCGTCAGACGAGAAAACGATCCTCAGGTTTACCTGGGCTCTTTATTTGGGACTGAATTCAAAGTTGGAGAATAATGGTTAACGAGCATCGAAAAACCTTCTTGAAAAATTCCGCAGCGCAGTATGCCTTGCAACTTGCAAAGTACATCCTTCCTTTTGTAACTTTGCCGTATTTGACCAGAGTTCTCGGTGTTGAGGGATATGCTGTACGTGCCTATGTTTTGGCTGTGATGTCTTTTGCCCAGTTGCTTCTTGAGTTTGGCTTTAACCTTCACGGCGCTAAACTTGTTGCCGGATTTAAAGATGATGTGGAACGCGTTGAAAGGACAATTGGTAGCATTCTGGCTTCAAAGCTAGTGCTTCAGATCATCGGTCTCCCAATCATCTTCGGTATGTGTCTCGCAATTCCACTTATGGGCGAAAACATCCCGTTTACTTTTCTGTGCTATCTGAGCATCTGTTTTTCTGTTCTCATGCCGGATTTTATTTTTATGGCATATGAAAAACTTGGTATTTTGACTTCACGCTATGTCATTTCAAAGCTTCTTGCGACTGTACTCACGTTTGCTCTCGTTAAGGGCCCAAATGACCTTTGGCTTGTCGGTTTGCTTGATGTCATTTCCGCATTTGTTGCGCTTGTCCTATCTTTTGCCTCACTTTCACGAGATTTCGGACTGGTCATCGGAATGCCAAGCCTGCAGTCTATTTGGGCTTCCATTAAAGGATCTGCTCTTTATTTCTTGTCAAATGTTTCAGGGACCATTATGTCTTCTGCGACGACAATCGCTGTGGGGCTTTGGATTTCCGATTCTGCGGTAGTTTCTTATTGGAGCCTTGGTATGACTGTTGCAAATGCCGTAAACGCGCTCTATACGCCTCTGACCAACGCTCTTTACCCACATATGATTAATGAATATGACCAAAAGCTCGCGAGAAGGATGTTGGTGCTGGCGACCCCAGTCGCACTGTTTATCGCTGCAGTGGTCTTCTTCCTTTCTGACCAGATCATGCTTCTTCTGGGAGGCATTGATTATGTGGCTGGCTCGTACGTTATTGCTTGTCTTGCCCCTCTATTCTTCTTTGGTTTTCCTGTCATTCTTCTTGGTTGGCCTCTGCTTGGTGCAGCAGGCTATGTTGAAGAGATGACTCGAACTTCATTGACTGCAACCGTATTGCTTCTTCTTGGCCTCGGGGCTCTTTATATAATTGGAGCCTTCAGCATTGTCGCGGTTGCAACGCTTCGTTGTTTCTGTGAGTTTGTTTTACTTGCATTTAGGGCCATTTATGTCTGTAAATACAATCTGCTTGGAAGCGATCCCATTAAAAGGGGGTCTAAATGAATATTTTAATTAGACTTAGAAATCTAAAGAATTCACTCCAGACAAAGATTCGAATCGCTATTTGGAGTCTTGAGTATCCTGGGCGAGTTGAGTTCGGGGACTGTGTTTCCTCACGTGACGTTATGAGGCTGAGGCTGGGCCCCGAAGGTTCGTTGGTTGTTGGTGACGGCACTTTTTTTAATAACGGTTGTTCTCTCAACTGTATGAAGAGGATAGAGATTGGCAGAAACTGTTTATTTGGCGAAAACGTGACTGTCTACGATCATAATCACCGTTTTTCTGGTTTTTCTCGGCTGGCAGAACAGGGATACAAAAGTGCTTCTATCAAAATTGGGGATAACTGCTGGCTGGGCACCAACGTTGTTGTGCTCAAGGGAGTGACGATTGGAGATGGCTGCGTTGTGGGGGCAAATGTTGTCGTTGCAAGAGATATTCCCCCTGACAGTATCGTGACGCAGAGTCGTGATCTGAACATCGCTCCGATAATCCGTACAAATTGAAGGGACGCGTATTGTGCCTAAAATTGATGTTATTACATTGCATGCTGTAAAAAACTACGGTTCAGTACTTCAGACATTTGCAACTCAGGAAAAGCTGAGGCAGCTTGGGTGTGAGGTCGAAGTCATCGATTATTGGCGAGCCGACAATCTTGATGAGAATCTATTGTCGCTACATGCTAACAATCATTCTTTTCCACTGAATATTATTGCGCGACCGATACTGTATCCGACGGTCAAAAGATGGGAAACAGTGTTCAACGGCTTTCTTGACCGTCGTATCAGTCTGACACACAAGAGATATCTTTCTAATGATGAGCTACTTGAGGATCTTCCTGTTGCGGATGCTTATTGCACCGGTAGCGATCAAACTTGGAATTCTACGCTCAATGGGGGTATTCTGCCAGCTTACTATCTTGACTTCGTTCCGAACGATAAGCCTAAGTTTTCTTACGCGGCAAGCATCGGGAATACGAGCGTTGATGATAGTGAAGCGAGTTATTTAGCTGACAAGCTCAGTCGCTATGACATGATTTCCGTTCGCGAGCAGAGCGCCGTTGACTTGCTCGCGAGCCTTGGGATTAAAGCGCAGCGCGTTCTCGATCCAACACTTGCAATGGGGAAAGAATTCTGGTCCGATTTCGCCGATGAAAAACTTGTCGGTGAAGAAGGCTATGTACTTCTTTATCGCTTGCATCCTGACCGTGTGATCGACGGCTTTGCTTCTGAATATGCGAGGAGCCGTGGACTTAAGCTGAGACGCGTTTGCCTTCGCTACGATCAGGTACGCGAGGGCGGTTCCCCTGTTTTTATTCCAGAAGTCGAGGAGCTTGTCGGTCTTATTAAGGGTGCCAGCATGGTCATTACTGACTCTTTTCATGTGACTGCATTCTCTACGATGCTGGAACGCAATTTTGCGGTTTATTGCAGAGGCAATTTTAATACTCGGATTGACAATCTTTTGGGCATATGCGGCCTTCGAGATAGGTGGCTTTCTGAGGAATCGAGAGACCGTCTGCTTTTAGAAGACGCTGTTTATGATGGCGTAGCGGAAAAGCTGGCTGCCGCGAGATGTGATACTGACAAGTTTCTTAAGAAGACCGTTTCATTGACGGGGGTTGGTGACCGATGAATGCCCGTTCCGAATCCTCTTCGTTCGCTTCTTTGCTCAATGCGCCATTACGAGTTATAGCGCTTCGTAATTCTGATGACGTGAGTATTGCCTCTTCCGCCTCTGGCGGCGCTTTTGTCGTTCTGGCACATGCAATGCTTAACAGGGGGGGAGTTGTGTTTGGTGCGGCTCTTCTTGAATCTGGTAGGGTTGAGCACGTCTGTGCAAAGAACGTTTCAGAATTGCGCGCTTTGCAAGGTTCGAAATACGTTCGCAGCGATGTAGCGGATACCTATGGAGAATGCTATGACTACCTGAGCAGAGGCGTGGATGTCCTGTATTCCGGCACGCCCTGTCAGATTGCGGCACTGAGGTCCTATTTGAAAAAAAGAAATGTAGCCAATCTGCCGGGCTCGCTTGTCTGTGTCGACTTAATCTGTCACGGCACCCCTGGACAAGAGATTTTCAAAGCGTATATCAGCTGGCTTTCAGCAATTGAGCGGACGGATGACGGCATCCACGGCTATGAGTTTAGAAATAAGCTAATGGGGTGGGGGCTCTACTACTACTACTACTACTACCGATCCGGTAAACGACATGAGAAGCTTGGGCAGGCAAGCGATGACCCTTACTACTCTGCGTTTGCAAAGGGCATTATATATCGTAAATGTTGCTATAGTTGCCCCTTTGCTCGAATAGAGCGTGCCGGAGACTTTACAGTCGGTGACTTTTGGGGAATAGAGGATTGCCACCCGGATTTCTACGATGAACGCGGAGTCTCAGCAGTGCTCATTAATTCGATAGAGGCGAATGAGTTTTTCAATGATTATTGCATTGATAAATGTGAATGGATTGATTCAACTGTTGAGAATGTGATTGCACGGAATGGCAATCTGACTGGACCGACCAAGCGAACTGAAGAGCAAGAACAACTTGCCAAAGAAGTAGAGAAAGCAGTTGCCGATGGAGATTATGATAAGGCATTTGGGGTGCTTCTTAAGCCGCGGTTGAGTGTTACGGCGAGGATTCGTCGTCTTCTCCCGTGGAAGGCTGTACGCTTTCTATACACGCTAAGGCGATAATATGAATACGGTCACTTTGAGATGGCTGGATATCCTGTGAGTATTTCATCGTTTGCGCGCTGCTGAATAACACGAAACGATACCGTTAATTTGACGTTTAGGCACTGAGACCGCCATGGACTCGGTGCCTTTTGCTGACGGCAGGTATTGTGGTGCTGCCGTATGATTGTCTCACCCATGTCGACCTCGCTTGCAATCCAGGTAACGTCAAGATTCTTTCGCAAATTGATTTAGCCGTCTCCGGCCCCGTCCTCTTCTAACCCTCCGCCTTTCCCCTCAGCTCGTCCATCTCCTCCAGCTTCGACATGTCCAAGTACCTCCTCTTGCCCCACTCGTGCTCCACTATGTACTTCAGCCTCGCCGTCACCAGCATGAGGGCCGAGTTGCCGTCCGGGAAGGTCCCGACGATCCTTGTCCTCCTCCTGCTCTTGCGGTCTATACGCTCGATCCCGTTGTTCGTCCTGATCCGGCGCCAGTGCTTCGGCGGAAATTCCGTGTAGGCCAGCGTTTCGGCGTGCCTTTCGCGTGCCGTCCTCGCGCCTGCCCCGCGGAGCTTCGGCACGCTGAGCTCGATTTCCCCGACGCCCGTGTTGAGCCTTCTCACGTAGCGACCGCTGCGGCAGGTCTCCCGGTCCGTCGCCCTTTCTTATTGCTCGGCCCCGACAAGCTCTGGCGCCTCCTCTTTGGGCAGCGCGTCGAGCGACCCATCGTCAATCGACGTGATGTTCGCAGACTCGGCTCGCGCCCCTTTCGTCGATGATTTGTTGTTTAGTCGCCAGAAATCATATGACGGCGCGTGGACCGTGTTCCTCTATGTGCTTGTCCATTTGTGAAAGAAATCATGCGTCACCTACTTATGCGCAACTACTTGCCCTATGGGTTTATTAAGGCTGCCCAAGATGGATTGTTGGTTGGCGGAGATTGGTTTGCCTAGCTGTGCTTAAGGCCCTTGGTCTGGATTTCCCAGTCGCCCCACAACGCTCTTGCAATGAGTGTCGCAGTAGTCATTGCCCAAACGTTCCTCGTGATTTATGCGCTGTTTAGGAACATGAATTACTACGACATGAACGCACCATTTCTTTAAAACTTCCTCAACGCCGTTAAGGGTGGGCACTGAAGCTGTCCACGGCGATCTTGGGCGAACACGCGATGCAGGTGCTGTGCAAGAAGAAGGGGGAGTGAGGAGGCCGCTGTTCGCCTCGAGCGAGTGTTGAGGGCGCTCGTTTGCTGCGCCGTTCGAAGGCTCTATTGAGGGGTAAGATTGATTGGGGATATTGAAAGTGGGGTAGAGGAGACGAGAATGGCACAACGTGAGTATGATAGCTTCGCTATTGGAGTGCTAAATGACGGAGATGCAGTTGCGCCGCTTGATTTATCAATTAATGTGTGGGCCGATGTTGGACATACTTCTGAGATAGATTTTGGTATCCAGATTCCACATAGGGATGATATTTCCGGGTTTTTCATTTTCGTTCCGTTCCAAATTGAAAAGAACGATGTTGTTGACCTTTCTCCTTCGTTTAGTGATAACGAATTTAATCAAGTCTTGTTTAATCGGGACTGCGAAACAACATGTCGCCTTAATCGAACAGTAGTTAAGGATGCCGGCGGTAATTCGTTGTTGGTCCTTCCTATTTCGCGGAACGATGGTTTGACTGTCGTTAATCTGGATGGTGGATCCCTACTTTCGTTTTATTACGATCCCTCGGCCTTTCCCCACGATCATTCGTCTTTGTACCTTAGAATACGATTGCCTTTCGTGTCGCTTAACGGCTTGCTGTCTGGTCCCGATGATATGAGAGAAGTAATAACAGGACCCATTGTTCCTTTTCGGACTATGAGCTCAATTGCTGTCAATCAGGTTAGAGGTCTCCCGAGTTCAATTGTTCGTAGGCTTGTTGATTCGAAAACCGATATTGGCGACACGCACATCGCAGTTATTGCTCCGCGTCAATGGGAGGTAAATTCCTTTCTTACGCCGTATAGGGTTAGGCCATTGGAAAATGTTGCCTGGGAAAAATATCAGCCCCGGTTGAAATGCGGCAATGCTATCCTGCATTCAGGTGGCTGCGACATGTTTGTATATCAGTGGCTTATATCTGACAGTAATACTTCGTTGCAGTTAGAGTTTTCGCGGAAACGCATCACCTTTTTAACTTTACTTTTTTACCTTGCTATTCTTTTTCTATTAAACCTTCTGAGCGAAGTTTTAATTCGTTTTGTTTTGTGATCGCCGAATAGGTCGTCCTTTATATGATTGGATTGTCATGACGAAGAGCACGGTAGCCACGCTTAAAATTCGACCATCTATTTTCGATTTGATTCGCAACGGCATAAAAGAATATGAAATCAGAGACTCTTCGTTGGAGGGGGTCGACATTATATGCTACCTGGATAGCGAGACAGGTGCGTTTCTTGGGTCTTTTACTGTTGACGGCGTTGAGCGTGTTGGCCGAAGCGCCGATCAAAAGACTATTGAGCGCTCTGGTGTTGATGTCGATACCTTCTTTGAATTGTTTCCTCCTGCTTCGGTTGGCGGTCCTGATGCTTTGTGGGTCGCCAAACTTCAAAAACCTGTTGATATCAATGATGCACTAGGGATTGGTTGAGGCTATGGTTCAAGATGACTATATCCAACGGTTATCGTTTTCGGCAGTTAACCTTGGCGACCCTTTTTTCGATAGCCTTAGATGTTCCTATATTGGTTTTGATGAATGGTTTAGCAGAAAAGCAATAGGCGGAGAGTCCGCTTATTTTGCATTCGACTCGCGCACAATCTGATTGCGATGCTTTATCTTAAAGAAGAAAGTGGTCTTGAAGAGGGCGTAACTCCTCGGATGGATTTTCCTCGTCTGAAGATTGGTACATTTAAGGTCGATTTCGATCACCATACGGGAATTGGAAAGCGCCTGCTTGCAATTGCTTTACGCGAATTTGCCAGATCTGGGCAGGATTTCGTTTACGTCACAATGCATGAAAACGAAAATACCTCTTCGCTGGCAAAGTTGCTATACAAATATGGCTTTAGTTTTTGGGGATCAAAGGATCAGGAGACGGTTTTGTACAAGACCAGGCCCTGTTCTGATGACGACACTTTCAGTCGTTATCCCTTTGTAAGCCGATCTTTGGGCAACTGCTGGATATTGTCCATACGCCCTGAATATCATAAGAAGCTATTTGGTGATGTTCATTTAACAAGTGAGTCAGGCCAGCCTAAAATTGATGAAAGATGCCTGAACTCGATTGAGAAGATATACCTTTCCGGTTCGCAGAGTGCTGCGGATATGGTGGAGGGCGATAAAGTTATTATTTATCGAACTACTGACTATGAGGGACCAGCCCATTATCGTTCGGTCGTTACGTCAGTGTGTACTGTAGTTAAGGTGGTCAATCTTAACTTTTTCAGGGATGAGGTAGATTTTCTGAATAAGGTTCGCGGTAAAACGGTTTTCACGTTAGGGGAATTGAGGCGCTTTTGGCAAACGAAAAGGTATCCATGGCTGATTCGCCTTCTGTTCAACTTCCCGCTGGAT
Source organism: uncultured Collinsella sp. (assembly GCA_958439425.1). GTDB lineage: Bacteria > Actinomycetota > Coriobacteriia > Coriobacteriales > Coriobacteriaceae > Collinsella. The sequence continues at coordinate 7,294 of CAUBVH010000015.1, read as the reverse complement.
CGCTATCCTAACCGCAAGGAATTGTTGGATTGTGGGTTTATTGATACCGGGCGTCTTGTCTGCGAGCGTTTATCTCAAGATGCCATGGATGGAATAATGGCGCTGGGGAATGCCGATGAAAGCTTTATTGTCGATTAAATCCGAGTTTGTTAAGCGGATTTTATCTGGTGAAAAAAAATATGAATACCGGCGTCGTGTGTTTGCCCGCGACGATGTTGAAGCGATCGTAATTTATGAGACGCTTCCAGTTGGTCGCGTTGTTGCTGAAGTCGAAGTCGAAAAGATTCTCAAAGATACGCCGTCCGCGCTATGGGAAGAAACTCATAAAGACTCAGGAATTACTGAACAGTTTTTCTTTTCTTATTTTTCTGGGCTTGAGCAAGCCTGTGCTATTGAGCTCGGTAACGTCAGACTTTTTGATAACCCGCTTTTACTGTCTGAATACAATCCCGATTTGACACATGCCCCGCAGTCATTTGTTTACGTTGAATAGGGGAGTTCATTTGTAATTGCTATGCGGCACCGCTGCTATTGCGCTACGGCACCGGAGCCGATGTGGGCTCCGGTGGCAATTTGTTGCTGGCGGTCTTCCTATGCAGTTGGGGTGTACAAGATACTTCAGCAAGAATAGTGTCATGGGCTCACAGCCGCGGGGAATAGCGCGTCTTTTACTGGGTTGTTAGGGCTGAATATCATATAACAGCACTGTCAATATTACGCTGGGCACCGGGGCCGAAGCCGATCGCGGTGCCTTTTTTGTAGCTAGAGGCCAGCTCCGTAGTGCTATCGCTCGCTAAATACTTCGCAGCGAAGCCTTTCTGCGGTCAGTATGCAGAAAGCAGCGGAAACACCGTAAAAATGACCGCCTCGCGCTGGATCAGCCGGAGCGCTTCGATTATATCGTGGGCATCTTTTCCGAGGGCTCCCTGCGGCGTTTCTCTGATTACCCTGATGCAGACATCTCTATATTGACCGTTCACTCCGCTAAGGGGCTCGAGTGGGACACCGTTTTCATTCCGGGCGTTACGCGCTTCGATTGGCCTGGAAGGATTTGTTCGCGGTGCGAAAGTGCTGGCATGTGCTCGCGTTCTGCGCGTGGATGTCGGATTGTGGATGCGAAGAAAATACCAGACGGGCTTATTGAGGAAATGGGCCTGCTGTACGTCGGCGTCACCCGCGCCCGCAAAGCGGTATATGTCTCCGCTTCTATGCAGCGCAGGACAAATTACGGGAACTATCAGGTTGCCTGCCCCTCTTGTCTAACGTCTCTTCCGGGCATTGAGCCTGTGAGTTGGACGGTCGTGGACGGGGAGGGATGATTTGTGGCGCTATGGAGTGTGTCCGCTATTGGCGCGAGGTCCGGTTGCGGCCCTTACTATGGTCTCATGGAGTGTGCCCAAGCTGCTCTTTGACTAGAACGGCTTGGGCACTGGCGTCTTGGTAGGATGCGGTGTTTGTTTAATTAGCCACTGTTGAATATTGCGAAGTGGTACCGCAGCATTGCGCTTGGGTCCCGATGTCAATATGGGCACCAGTGCCTTTTTCTTGCTAACGTCCGGTCCCGCTGCGCTGCCGCATGTCGACTTCGCTCATTGTTGGTACAGGTCGTATTATGCGCGTCTTTGTCCGTGATGGTTGTTTCTTCTCGGATGAAGTGGTCGAACGGTCGGCTCTTAAGCTAATGAGCTGGGGCTATTTAATAAAATCCTTCCTCCTGATGCGACCAAGGTGGCGGTCCAGTTCGTATAAAGCATCAATGTAAAGCTCGGCAGAATTGCGTATGTCTCGCATGTCGAGGCAGCATCTTTCAAAGTGCAGCTTGCCTTTTTGTTCTTTGGCGCTGCGGATATTGCGACATGTCATCAATGCGATGTCATTATCGCCCACGCAGCTGATCCTTGAAAATCCTTTCGGTGTGATGCGATAAATAGCTGCCTTAGGAAAGGAATCCAGTAGGCTTTTCCCTCTTATATCGATGCAGATCCTTCCTTCTGGTCCAAAACCATAGTCCTGATGTCTAGTTGAATTGAGGGGGTGGGCAATAACTACCGAACGAACAACTTGGAGATACTTGCTCGCGTCGTCGAGTTCACTTTGTTTAGAGAACTCAAAATCGTTTTCGATCTCTTTTATCAGACAGTTCCCTTTAATTTGCCAGAACGCATCTTTTATCCAAGTAGCAAGTGCCACAAGATAAACGGTGTCCTTTGGGTTGGGCAAGAAGCCCCCGCCGATAGTGGAATTGAAATCTTGAATGCTGTATTTAGCCTTAAGGATGAGATCGGACATTAATTCATAATGATCGGAGTCCTTCCAGGGCCATTTCTTCCATATGCCGCCTCCGTGTTCGCCTAAATCATCGGTGGTCTTTAGTTTTTCGATCGCTTGCATGTCTCTCCTGTCTATTCGATTTGCCGCAGAACTTCTTTTGTTGTCTTGATGTCAATATGGTGCCCATTAATGGCTATAATCTGCCAGCTACCCAAAGAATGAGTCCAAAGGTTGATTTGGAGGATTAGCGGCATAGGATTGACGGACCCCGAGCTCTCCCTTAAGGTAAGCCTTGTGATGAGGCCTTGCGACGGTATGTCCGGCTTGGTCCGTGGGAACCGCCGAAAGGCGGTTTTCGCGTTTAAGGGATCCAAATGGATAAACCATTTAAATCTATTGATGAGCAGATTGCTATTCTTGAAAGCCGTGGACTCGAATGCGATAACAATAGTCGTTAAGTTTTGGAACGTGAGGGGTGCTATCCGGTTGTTAACGGCTACAAGGATTTGTTTCTCGACCAGCGTGGAGATTCTTGCCACGAGCTATTCGTAAAAGGTACGAAGTTTTCTGATATATATCGTTTATTCGAATTTGACCGTCCATTGCGTCTGCTCATGTTTGAATACTTTAACAAGGCGGAAGCAGTGCTTAAAACCGTCTGTTCTTATCGTTTCGCAATGGCCCATAAAGATAGCCCGGAGGCATACCTGGATAGAAGATCCTACCGTGCCGATGCTGGTTATCGAAAAAAGATCGACATGCTTATTGGTGATTTCGAGAAGGTGCTGTGTAGGTCTCAAAAATGGAAAAGCGATTATAAAAGGGACTACATTCGGCATTATGAGAATAATCACGACAATACGCCGGTATGGATTCTTATGAATTATTTGATGCTTGGTCAGGCATTCAAGTTCTATGAGTTTCAGCCAGAAAGCATGAGAAATTCCATTGCCAAGTCGTTTTCTGATCTTTATTCCGAGACGCATGAAGTCGATAAGCGCATCAGCCCGCGTAGGCTAAGACTTGCATACGATCACATTAAAGATTTTCGAAATATCTGTGCGCATGACGAACGTCTATTCTGCGCCAGGGTGTCTCCGTCTCACGATGTCAATCTAGTAGGGGTTTTAAGCGATCTTGAGCTAGTGCTGACTGAGGATGACTATAAGATGTTACGATGAAATATACTGCTTGATGCACTTAAGTTGAGCGACGAGCTCAGCAACGATGCCAGCGCAAAGGTGCTTTTCGCTATGGGTGTTAACGATTTATCGAGTGTGTTTCCTAGGGAAATATTGGGGTCGTAATCGACGCGAGCGATGAATTTACTCTACAAGTTGGATGCGCATGAGATTGCGCAGAGCGGGCGGGACGTTGCCCATTGGTGGCGTCCCGCCCGCGCTTCGTTGGCTATACGTGATGCGGCAGCTCCAGCATGAGGCCGTCTCGCGCTTCTTCGAGACTCGCCTGGCCTGCCTATGCGTTTTGCTAGGCGGGCCTTCTTATGCCGCGGGTGTGGATAGCCTTACCATTGTGGGGCAGACCTTCGACGAGCCGGGTGTCTCGGGCCCCGGCTGGGTGGCGCGCACGTTATTGCTGCTGGCGACGGATCGGTCGATGATTGTCGCTTCTTTGGTGTGTACGCCTCCGATGGCCAGTTTGCCATGGACGCCTCCTGGGTGTACGCGACCGGCGCCATAGCCGATGTTGTCTGCGAGAGTGACTCACTTACGTCCGCGCAGTTTGTGACGCCGGCGGGCGGGGCCTTTGGTACCGCCTGCGTGATGGACGCCAGCGGGGCCGTAGCGCTGCGTGTGGTAATTGAACCCGCGGGCGCCCTGCCGCCGGCGGGGAAGACCCAGCCCGGTACCGATGAACCTGCCGGTGGCAATCCCGCGGGGGATACAAAGCCCGGAAGCGAAGGAAAGCATAGCGACGAGAACAAGCCCAGCGAAGATTCCGCCCCCACGCCTGATTCGTCGCCCAAGTCGGACGCCAGGCCCGCGTCCGCGTCCATCAAGACGCCTGCGACCAAGACCACCAAAAAGACCAAGCCCACAACAACGCAAGCCGCCGCGCTCCCTAAGACCGGCCACGGCGACTGGGCGGTTGCGTGCCTTGCCTTCGTCTTCCTAGGTATGTTATTGGTCACCATAAAAGTTCGGGCTCTTCGCTGGGGGCCTTATGTGCCAATGTAGTTTCTACTGCCTCTTTCCCGCATTTCTCTGAGTCAATAATGCAGATTGCTTGAACTCGGCTTGGGGCTTGCCATCTATTTGAATTTGGCTAAACTTAACCTATAAGTTAACCACATTTGGTTTTATCTGAGGCGGAGGGGGTGGCCTTTGGTTAGTGACTATGAACTTGTCGAATATGCTGATCCCGAGGGACGACCTTTTTGGGAACTAACCACCTCCCCTGAGAACTCTCAATTTCAGAAGATGATGTCTGATCCTAAAACGAAGTTTACCGCCCGTAAAATGATCAATCAGATTTCAAAAGTCTATGACTACGGGCTAAAGGATGTCAGTGGAACGTCAAAGCTTCGATGTATCGAGCCTAAGATTGGACTATACGAACTCAAGGGTTTTGATGGGGTTAATCGAGAAATGGTCTACGCGATTTGCCAAGGCGTGGACAAGATTGTTTTGCTTTTTTGGTTTAAGGGCCATCAAGGCTCGGGAAATATTTCCAAAGAAATTAAACGCGCAAAACAGTTGGCCCCGATAGCAAAGCAGCTTTTGGAGTCATAGCGTCGGCTTTTTTGCCCGCTTACGAAACGGAGACTTGTAATGGTTAAGGTCGATTTATCAGACTTTTACGCGGAAACGGAAACGAGCGAAACCCGTGCCTATGAGCACGCACTAGATATTGAGTTTATTGTTCATCGCGAGATGCAGCGCTCGGGCTTGAGTAAAAGTGAGCTGGCAAAGCGTATGGGCGTGAGTCTTCAGTCGCTTTCGAAATTGTTGAATTCTCAGCCCAACATGACGCTGAAAACAATCGCAAAGTTTGAGCTTGCGTTGGGTATCAAAATCATTCCTCAGGTCATTTCCAGTTATTCGAATGAGGCGCCGTTTTCTTCGTCTAATAACTCTGTCCGAGAACAATGGTCTTCATTTAACAGCGACTGCTCGGCGAAACGATTGAACTTTGAGATGATTCCGGGAGGTTTGGCTGCATGAGCAAGGATTTCATTGCGCCTATTCAGGTTGTTCATTTGTTTGTTGTCGACTCAACTTTTCATATCGAGAATGAGCCCTCCCAGAATATGGATTTAAAAGTTGACGTTAGCTATCAGGACGTCCATCTATTGAGGAACAAGGCGGGCGAGCGTGCAGACTTAAAGCTGTATGTGTGTGGCAGTCTGATTGATAGGGACGATGCAAAGGAAAAAATGCGCGCTGATGTGACGGTTGCTATTTCGGTGTCAACAAAAATGCCGTTCGACATTTCAGACGATGAAGCGCGCCGTTATCTTCTCTCTAATGCGATTTCCATGGCGTATGGTCACGCTAAGAGCTATCTGATGGTCGTTACTGGACTTTCGCCCATGGGGGCTTTGACGCTGCCGGCAATTCTTCCTTCGGAATTGGCAGCGGACAGCGATGCATCTTTCCAAAGTGAGTAAGTTGTTCTCGAGTTGGATTTTGCCTGCCGCTGTGTGCAAATGTAACGGGGTGCCGAATCGGTAGTCTGACTGATTCGGCATTTATATTTCGAAGTTTCTAGTTGAAGCCCTGCGATGCCCGTGCTGCGACAGCTAAATTGACCGTGACGTCCCGTCTTGCGACACGCATGTAGCTCCGCACGGGTATCATGGTGAAAGCGATTTCAACGACAGGGGTGCTCGTGGTAAAGATGAAAGATGTGGCCGAGCTGGCGGGCGTTTCGAGCGCCGCCGTCTCGCGCTACCTCAATGGTGGGTATATCTCGGCGGACAAGGCCGAGCGCATTAAGCAGGCGATTGAGCTGACCGGATACGTGCGATCCAGCCAGGCTCGCGCGCTGCGAACCGGTTCCACCAAGCTCATCGGCGTCATCGTGCCTAAGATTAATTCCGAGTCGGTGAGCCGCATTACGGCGGGCATCGGGCAGGTGCTTGGCCGCCGCGGCTACCAGATGCTTCTTGCCAATACCGATAACGTCCCCGATCGCGAGCTCGAATACCTCGATTTATTCCAAAACCATCCGGTCGATGGCATTGTGCTGGTGGCAACTATGATTACCGGCGAGCATCGCCGGGCGATTGAGTCGTGCCGTGTGCCCATTGTGTTGATCGGCCAACATGTCGAGGGCGCGGCGTGCGTCTATCACGACGATTACGAGGCCGCTTTCGAGCTGGGTCAGGCACTCGCGAAGCGTGCTGAGGGCAAGATCGCCTACATCGGAGTTGCCGAGGAAGACCGTGCCGCCGGTTATGACCGTCGTCGTGGTTTTGAGGCCGGCTTGCGCGCCGCGGGCGTGGCACTTGATTCGAGCCTGATTTGCCAGGGGTCCTTTACGCTCGACTCGGGCTATCGCGCTGCACGCGAACTGCTCTCCGTCGATCCCGATGTTTCGCTTATCGCGTGCGCGACCGATACTATGGCGGCCGGCGCCCTGCGCGCTCTTGACGAGGTTCGCGGCATGGGCGAGGGTGTGCGTCGCGTGAGCGGTTTTGGCGACAACGCATTTTTGCGCGCGCTGACGGGCGGCATTCCCACCGTGCATTACGGCTACCTGACCAGTGGCGTCGAGGCGACTAATATGTTGCTCAATACGCTCGATGGCGTGGAGGGGGAGAGCGGTTTAAAGACGCTCAAGCTCGGCCATCAGCTGATGAATGTCTAGGCTTACGTGATCTACCGCGCGCTCAACATTTAGGCGTTCAGTCGCCTATCGGCGCTATACTGCAGCCGTTGCCCACGATGCGGGGAACACCCGCATCGTGGGTTTTTGTTTTGAAGGGACGGTACCGCATGGGCGTACAGCAGCTAGAAGAGGCCTGGGCTTTGAGGACCGGCGCGCGTGAAGCGCGGTT
>CAUBVH010000014.1 GCA_958439425.1 uncultured Collinsella sp. | reverse complement strand
CGCAACGCGTTGCGCTGAGTCCTGAGGCTGTTGCAATGAAAATGAGAATCAAGGTTAGCGAAACTGATTAAAGAAGAATGTCCATCTGTTAAACACGTCTCATTGGGCGGCAATTACATTACTCGTTTAGCAGATGACTGCATGAAAGAATGGCATCCCTTTTTTGAATACATTGATTCGATAATGATGTATGACGGCGAAGAGCCGCTTGCACGTCTTCTTGAGGCTCTTGACTCTGGTGATGACAATCTCGACTGTGTTCCAAACCTTTGCCATGCTAAAGGTGGAAAGATATATAAAAACCATCGGATTGAGCAAACATTTATCAACGATACAGTTCCCGATTTCGATGGCTTCGCCCTTTCTAAATACTTCATGCCTGAGCTAATATTGCCGGTTTATTCCTCTAGGCAGTGTTTTAATCATTGCGCCTTCTGCACCATTCCCGGTGCTACCGGTGGTTGTTACCGAAAGATGCCTATATCGAGAGTATTTGAAATAATGTGTCGGTTAAATGAAAAATACGGCACGAGAGTTTTCTCTTTTGTGGATGAAACATTCGAAGGCAAAAGAATGGAGCAACTCGCGGATGAAATAAACGCATCGGGAAAAACGTTTTTCTGGCATGGAGAAACGAGGTTCTCTCCAACCCTAAGTACAGACGTTTTTAACAAGATATACCAAAGTGGATGTAGGCAGATTCAGTTTGGCCTCGAGTCATACAACCAAAGAGTTCTTGATCTAATGAAGAAGAACACGAGAGTTGATTGGATTGATCGCAATATCCATGATTGTCTCAATGCGGGTATTCCTGTTCATCTATTTTTTATGATTGGCTTTCCGACCGAAACTAAAGAAGAGGCTCTGAACACCTTAGCTTATACAGAGAATGTTTTGAATTATTCAAAACAGGTATGTGGTGTTCCATATTCCACGAGAGGATTTACGAATTTTGGTCTCGTTATGGGGTCGGATGTTTGGAATCATCCCGATAAGTATGGTGTCTCTGTAATGCCGAAGTCCCAATATGAGGATTTGCGCCTCGAAGTGGATTATGTTTCAGGCACTGGTTTAACTTTAAATGAAGCAAAATCCTTATCTGATGAGCATCATATTGATTTTTATATGCAAGAGGTCATAAACGGTAGTGACACAATTGACTTGCCCCAGCGGCTTCATATTTCAGAGGTGACCTGGATCCTAGATTCTATTCACGCTGTCAGGTATAAGGGACATTTGACCAAAGTAAAGCGACGGCTAACTAGTCTAAATCCAGCTGATCGAATCTGGCTGGATTCCAAGACCTCTGTCGTGCTCGTTGAGCCATTTGCCTACTTCTATAATTCTGAATACCATCATGTCTATGCTGTTTCCCAGTTGGTATACCTTAAGTTGGCCCGTTTATTGGAGGCCGATTGTAGCATTTCTCTTATTCTTGATCAGGGCGACCTCGAGCTGACAAGGGCGATAGAAGAACTGTTGCATTATGGATTGCTGAATACAAATATCGATGCCGATTATGTAATGCACGATAATGGTTTTCAATTGGTTAAAAGTTCGTTTGTTAAAGAAGTCGGACGCTCAAAAGAGGGGTTAAGAGTACTGCTGAGTTGTGCCACCCATAGAATGTGTGCGGTTAATGATTATTCGTTCGCTTTGCTTTCGTTGTTTGAAAAGCCGATTACTAAGAACGAGCTGCGCGACATTTTGAAAAAAGAGGGACTATCGGCAAACGAGGAGCAATTAAACAAGTTGGTTGATAATTGCATGAAAGCAGATATACTACAATTGATTAGATAGAGGAGGTTTCTGCATGGACGTTATTAACAAAGATCTCTTGGAGCAACTGAAAGAGTCTCAGGAAGAGGGCGTCGTGGTAGAAGTGTTCGACTTTGAGGACTACATGGATAAATTCTGCCATTAGTTTCGGAATTTACTTGCCTCGCTTAAAGGAGAAGTCGATTATCGATTTCTCCTTTTTTAATTAAAGATATTTTTGGAATACATGCTCTTAGCACAGGTTGGCGTCTCAGTAAACTGGGAGGTTGCTTTGGCTAGTTAGAGATATGTGAACGTCCGTTAGACTGAATCTCAGGGTAGAAGGGGCCTCCAGTGTCCAGATCAACAAGGCAATGCTGCGTTTCGGCTAATAAGAACGACGGCTTTTTGCGTGTGGCGGCGGCGTCGCCGCGGATTCGCGTGGCCGATGTCGAGGGCAATGCCGAGGTGGCGTTGGCTGCCGTGCGTGAGGCTGCCGAGCGTGGCGTTCGCGCGCTGGTGCTGCCCGAGCTTAACCTGACCGGCTATACCGCGGCCGATCTGTTCCATAACCGCACACTGCTGCATGCCTGCGAGGCTGCTCTGGTGCATATCCTCGACGAGACTCGTGAGCTGCCGATTGTCTTTACCATTGGTCTTCCCGTTGCGGTTGCCGAGAATATCTACAACTGCGTCGCTGTGTGCTGCGCGGGCGAGCTTTTGGGCCTCACGGCCAAGAAGTATTTGCCCAACTATGGCGAGTTCTATGAGCGCCGTTGGTTTGCTCCGGCACCTACCGATCCCGTTTGGCTTGAATTTGCCGGTCAGGGTCCGGTCCCGTTGGGCTCGGGGCTTGTCTACCGTTGCTGTGATGAGGGCGCCGAGGACCTGGTGCTGGGCGTTGAGGTCTGCGAGGACCTGTGGGTGCCGGCGCCTCCTTCGACCGAGATGGCGCTTGCCGGTGCGACGGTGATTCTCAACCCGTCGGCCTCGGACGAGATCATCGGCAAAGCGGATTACCGCCGCAGCCTTATCTCTAACCAAAGTGCACGCCTGTACTGCGCCTATGCCTACGCGGACGCGAGCGAGGGTGAGTCCACGACCGATATGGTCTTTGCGGGCGAGAACCTCGTCTACGAAAACGGCTCCAAGCTCGCCGCGACCAAACTGCTTACCTGCGATATGGCCATCGCCGATGTCGATCTTGACCGCCTGGTTGCCGAGCGCCGTCGCTCGACGACGTGGGCGCGCGCGGACGATGCGCCGGAGGCCACGACCGTTGAGTTTTCTTTTGAGGGCGTGCTGGCCAAAGAGCCTGTCCTGCGCGATGCCTGCGATATCGACCGCGTTTTCCCTCGCGCGCCTTTTGTGCCGGCCGACCACGGTGATCTGGCCGAGCGTTGCGAGACTATTCTCAATCTGCAGACTGCGGGCCTCAAGACCCGCCTTGCCCATACGGGTACCAAGGCTGCCGTCATCGGCCTTTCCGGCGGCCTCGATTCCACACTGGCGCTACTCGTGACCGTGCGTGCCTTCGATGCGCTGGGGCTGCCGCGCACGGGCATCACTGCCGTGTCCATGCCCGGCTTTGGCACGACGCATCGCACTAAGTCCAACGCCGAGTCGCTCGCGCGCGACCTGGGCGTGAGCTTCCGCGAGGTTTCGATCCACGCGGCTGTGGAGCAGCACTTCAAGGACATTGAGCACGATCCGACCGTGCAGGACGTGACCTACGAGAACAGCCAGGCCCGCGAGCGTACGCAGATTCTGATGGATCTGGCCAACCAGGCTGGCGGTTTTGTCATCGGCACGGGTGACCTGTCGGAGTTGGCACTCGGCTGGGCTACCTATAACGGCGACCACATGAGCATGTACGCCGTCAACGCGAGCGTGCCCAAGACACTCGTGCGTCACTTGGTGCGTTATGCGGCTGATGTCTTTGGCGGGCGTATTGCCGAGGTTTTGCTCGATATCCTCGACACGCCGGTGTCCCCCGAGCTTCTGCCGCCCACGGGCGACGGCGAGATTGCGCAGAAGACTGAGGATTTGGTGGGCCCGTACGAGTTGCACGACTACTTCCTCTACTACTTGCTGCGTTTTGGCTTTGAGCCGGGCAAGATCTACCGCATGGCGCTCAAGAGTTTCGAGGGTGTCTACGACGCCAAGACCGTCCACGCGTGGCTGCGTACGTTCTATCGTCGCTTCTTTGCCCAGCAGTTTAAGCGCAGCTGCCTGCCCGATGGCCCCAAGGTTGGTTCGGTGACGCTCAGCCCGCGCGGCGATTGGCGTATGCCGAGTGACGCCAGCTCGCGTCTGTGGCTTGCGCAGATCGACGCGCTCAATCCAGTTGACTAAGGTTGGCTAAATTGAACCAATACGGGGGTTGCAAGCGTTACACTTTTGCAATCTGATGGCCCGTATCGCGCGGCGCTCTTGTCGGAGCGCCGCTTTTTTATATCGGAAGGTGGCACCATGCAGGCATCGCAGCGTCTCGACCGCTTTGGCGCGGAGGTCTTCGCCTCGCTCAACAACAAACTGCTTGCGCTGAAGGCTCAGGGCAAGACCATTTACAACATGAGCGTGGGCACGCCCGACTTTAAGCCGTACGACCACGTGGTCGAGGCGCTCACGCAAGCGGCCCAGGACCCCGAGATGTGGAAGTATGCCCTGCGCGACCTGCCCGAACTCAAGCAAGCCGTGTGCGATTACTATGAGCGCCGCTTTGGCGTTTCGGGCATTACGCCGTCTATGGTGCAGTCGTGCAACGGCACGCAGGAGGGCGTGGGCCATTTGGGCCTGGCCCTGCTCGATCCGGGTGACACCATTTTGGTTCCCGATCCGTGCTACCCGGTCTTTGAGGCGGGCGCCAAGATTGCCGATGCCAAGCTCGAGTACTATCCGTTGGTCGCCGAGCATAATTACCTGCCCTATGTGGCGGGCATCGATCCCGAGGTGGCCGATCGTGCCAAGTATATGATCGTGTCGTTGCCCGCGAACCCGGTTGGCTCGGTGGGCACGCCCGAGGTCTACGAGGAGATCATCGCTTTCGCCCGCGAGCACGACCTGCTCATCGTCCATGACAACGCGTACTCCGACATCGTGTTCGACGGCGAGCCGGGCGGAAGCTTCTTGCAGTATCCTGGTGCGCTTGAGGTGGGCGTGGAGTTCTTCTCGCTTTCCAAGTCGTTTAACGTTACCGGTGCGCGTATCGGCTTTTTGGTCGGCCGCGAGGACGTGGTCTCTGCCTTTGCCAAGCTGCGCGGCCAGATCGACTTTGGTATGTTCTTCCCGATCCAGAAGGCTGCTATCGCCTGCTTGAGCGGTCCGCGCGATGAGGTCGAGGCGCAGCGTCTGAAGTACCAGGAGCGCCGTGATGCCCTGTGCGACGGTCTTGAGAACTTGGGCTGGGAGCGTCCCAACGCGCATGGCTCTATGTTTGTGTGGGCCAAGCTTCCCGGTGGTCGCACCGATTCCATGGCGTTTTGCGAGGAGCTTATGGAGAAGGCCGGCGTTGTGGTGACGCCGGGCGCGAGCTTTGGCCCTTCGGGCGAGGGGCACGTGCGTATGGCACTGGTCCTGCCGCCCGATCAGATCGCTTTGGCTGTCGAGGCCATTCGCGAGGCGGGCCTGTATTAGAAAGGTATTTCGACTCGTCAATAGATCGAAACCGATTTCGTGCAGTTATTTTACGAATACTGCAAACAATTTCGGTAAACGGTCGATTTTTGGCTGCGAATAGGGGCATAATCAAAGTCCCGATTGGATGTATTGGGATTACGGCAAGCCGCTCGGGTCGTTCCCGGGCGGCTTGTTTGTGGAGAGAGATGGGAGTTTCTAATGGTTAACGAGAAGAAGGTCGCTATTGTCGGCTGCGGTTTCGTCGGTTCGTCTTCGGCGTTCGCACTGATGCAGAGTGGTCTGTTCTCCGAGATGGTCCTCATCGACGTGGACAAGAACCGTGCCGAGGGTGAGGCCCTGGATATCGCGCACGGCATGACGTTTGCCGAGCCGATGAAGATCTACGCCGGCGATTATTCCGATGTCGCCGACGCCGCCATGATCGTCGTCACCGCTGGCGCTGCCCAGAAGCCTGGTGAGACTCGCCTGGACCTGGTCAACAAGAACGTAAACATCTTTAAGTCCATTATCCCCGAGATTAAGAAGTCCGGCTTCGACGGCATTCTGCTCATCGTCTCCAACCCGGTTGATGTTCTGACCTATGCCGCCATCAAGATGTCCGGCCTGCCCGAGGGCCATGTCATCGGCTCCGGCACCGTGCTCGACACTGGCCGTCTGCAGCAGATGCTTGGTGCCCACGTCGAGGTTGACCCGCGCGATGTCCAGGCCTATGTCATGGGCGAGCACGGCGACTCCGAGTTTGTCGCTTGGTCCAGCGCTCAGGTTGCTGGCGTTCCGCTGAACACCTTCTGCGAGCTTCACGGTCATCTGGAGCATGAGGCTGCCGAGAAGCGCATCGCCGAGGACGTCAAGAACTCCGCCTACACCATCATCGAGAAGAAGCACGCTACCTACTATGGCGTTGCCATGGCCGTCAAGCGCATCTGCACTGCCGTCATGCGCGATGAGCAGACCGTTCTGCCTGTCTCCTCGCTCATGGTGGGCGAGTACGGTCTGTCCGATCTTGCCATCTCCATGCCGACGGTCGTTGGCCGCGATGGCGTTGTCTGCCGCGTCCCCGTGCCGCTGAACGATGACGAGCAGCATGAGCTCACCGCCTCCGCCAAGGCCCTCAAGGACATCATCGACAGCGTCGACTTCTCCTGCTAAATCAAGCTCGCTAGAGCGAAAAGCTACAATGAAGGCGTCCGAGCCCACACGGCCCGGGCGCCTTTTTGGTGCAAGGGGGGACAGGTTGCTTTGCACCATTGTTGATGGGAGAGCCATGTCGGATTCGCCTAATTTTTTGACCTATGCCCAGACGGCGTTTGATCCGTTTGAGGAACGGTCGTTCTGCGCGGTTGATAGCCTGGTCTTTGCGTGGCTGTCCTATTTGCGTTTGCCGGGGGATATGGCGGAGCTGACGAACTGGCAGGGCCTTGACGTACGCGAGCTGCTGCGCGCCGAGTGCTACCAAGACATGATTGGCGACCTGTGGGATCCGGAGGGGAGCCGTTCCTTGTTGGAGGCTGTGGCAGCAAGCCCTCGCTACCGTGGCGTTCGTGTTTGCGGCTATCGTACCGTGAGTGATGCCGAGACGACGGAGCAGTTTGCGGCTATGGCGTTCCGATTTCCGGCGGGGTTTAGCTATCTTTCCTTCCGGGGGACCGACAGCACGATTGTGGGCTGGAAAGAGGACTTTAACATGGCGTTCCGGTGTCCTGTGCCGGCCCAGGAATCCGCGGCGCGTTATGTGGACGAGGCAGCGGATACGATTGACGGGCCGCTTTTGTGTGGAGGTCATTCCAAGGGTGGAAACCTTGCGGTGTACGGTGCGGCGATGTGCTCCGATGTCGCCCGTGAGCGAATCGAACGGGCGTATTCCCATGATGGTCCGGGCTTCGTCGAGGAGTTTCTGAACGGCAACGCCTTCGCTGATCTATCCAGTCGAATCGACAAGACGCTACCTCGGTCGTCGATCTTTGGCATGATGTTCGAGACGCAGGAGGACTATGCCATCGTTGAGAGCACCGAGTTCAGCCTGCTGCAGCATAATCCCTTTAGCTGGGTGGTTGATGGTCGCGACTTCGTGTACTGTGAGCGCCTGTCCGCCGGCGCTCGATACGTTGATGGTTCCATTCGCGAAATGCTGCTTGCAGTGTCGCCTAGCGAGCGCGAGCGTTTTGTAGATGCGTTGTTCTCCGTGTTTGAGGCTACGGGTGCCGAGCGGTTTGCGGATATCGCTGGGAATCTGCGCGAGAGCCTGCCCGTGATGCTCCAGGCTGCGCAAGGCTTTGACAAGGATACGCGACGCTTTGTCTCGCAGACCATCGCGGCAATCCTAAAATGTGCGCTGCTGCCCAAACGACCCCAGATTGACATGCCCGCAGCCGGTAAGAGTTGGGCAGAACAGCTCGAGGCTTGGCAGTCCGAGCTCCTGCGTTAGCCATTGGTGCATTGGGGCGGGCTCGACCGCTATACTGATTCGTGCTCAATTCGATCTAGAACGGAATGCCGTACATGAAAATCAATCACGCAATCCTGCATATCCTGGACTTTGACTCTGCCGTCAACGTCATGAGTCAGCGCGAACTCGATATCGAAAGCCGTACCGTGCGCAACTTTGTGACCACACATCTGCGCCGCGCGCGCACCTCGGCCGACAACAAACGCGCCACGTTTGCCGAGAACTCCGCATTCGGCGGCGAGCTCAAGGGCTATTTCTTTGGCGAGCGCGAGTTCGTGGACCTGTCGCAGCAGATTGCGGAGTTTATCTCCTCCGAGCTCACCAAAGCCGAGAAAGCCGAATCTACCGATGTGCTCGTGGCTGATTTTGACGACGATGAGGATGCCCGCTGGTTTGCCGTGATGCTGCTGGGCTCCAAGCAGGCTTTTATGCACGAGGTGGGCCGCGAGGAGGGGGAGGTGCGCAACGACATCGCGCGCCACTACGCTATTCTGCCAAACCCCTCGCAAAAGGTGCCGAGCTATGCCATCGTGCGCGCGAGCACCATGGAGATCGGCTATGTGGACAAGAAGCGCAAGATTGCCGGCGAGGACCGTATGCTTATCCCAGATGGCCTGCTTCAGTGCGACACGGGCGTATCGGGCAAGGAGGTCATCGACACCGTGACGCGTGTGGTCGAGGAAGTCGCCGAGGAGCACGGTGCCAATACGGCCGTAGCGCTCGCTAAGGTTAAGGCTGCCGTTGCCGAGAAGGTTGAGGATGACGAAGAGCTGCCGCCTTGGGATATCGTCGATGAGGTCTTTGAGGACGAGCCGGTCATCAAGGAAAGCGTGCGCGCGGCACTGACCGAGGAGAAGGTGCCCGAGCGTGTGCCCGTGGAACGCAAGCAAGTCGAGCGCGCGGCGGTGCGCAATCACAAGATTCGTACCGACACGGGCATCGAGATCAGCTTCCCGGCCGAGATGGGTTCGAACTCCGAGTACATCGAGTTCGTCAACGAACCCAACGGCCTCATCTCCATCGAGCTCAAGAATATCGGCAGCATCGAGAATCGATAAACTGCGCTTGGACGTTGAAAAAAACAAAGGCCGAAGCCTCGGATGAGGGCTTCGGCCTTTTTACTTGGGGCTTAATTACGCTACTGGTTGAGCATAAGTCAGCGAAAACGCCCCAGAGCGAGCAAGGTGACGTGAAAGAGGAGAGCATTGACCTTTTGGTCATGCCCGACGATTGAACGTCAGATTGCCGCTTAGGGGCGTTTGCAGCGTCGAGTGCTTACGGCGTTTGGTAAAACGCAGTAAGCATTAAAGCTGGCGCAGACCTTCCTCGAGGCCGGTCTTGCTGTCGGTCTTCTCGTCGCGCATCTTGATGACGCGGGCGGGGACACCGGCCACGACGGCACCGGCGGGGACGTCCTCGACGCACACGGCGCCGGCGGCAACGACAGCGCCCTTGCCTACGTGCACGCCCTCCAGGACCACGGCGTTGGCGCCAATCATAACGTCGTCCTCGATGATGACGGGCGTGGCACTGGCGGGCTCCACAACGCCTGCCAGTACGGTGCCGGCGCCGATGTGGCAGTTCTTGCCCACGGTTGCGCGGCCGCCCAGCACGGCGCCCATATCAATCATGGAACCCTCACTAATGACGGAGCCGATGTTGATGACGGCGCCCATCATGATGACGGCGCGGTCGCCAATCTCGACGCGGTCACGGATGATCGCGCCCGGCTCGATGCGGGCGTTGATGCCCTTAAGGTCGAGCATGGGCACGGCGGAGTTGCGGCAATCGTTCTCCACATCGTAGTAATCGATGGAATCGGCGTTAGCGTCCAGGATGGCCTTAAGCTCATCCCAGTCGCCAAAGACGGTCTTGCCGCGACGACCGCCGTAGACATGTGCGTCGCCCCAGGCAACCTTCATGCCGGGCTTCTCGCGCACGTACAGCTTGACAGGCGTCTTTTTGGACGCGGTGGCGATGTAGTTGATAATCTCTTGTGCATCCATCTCGGCTGCGTTACTCATATGCTGTTTCTCCTTTGCGTGGATTCGGTTGATACCTGGTTAGGCGAACATGACCTGGTCGAAAGTATAGAAGCCGGGTTCGCGGGTGATGAGCTTCTGCGCGGCTGCCAAGGCACCGTTGACGAAGATCTGACGGCTCGTGGCGCGGTGAGCGAGCGTGACCTCCTCGTCCTGGCCAAAGAAACTCACCTCGTGCACGCCGGCGACGGTGCCGCCGCGCAGCGAGTGCATGCCGATCTCCTTGGGGTCACGCGCGCCGCACATGCCCTCGCGGCCATAGACGGGGTGGTAGCCTGCCTCGGGTTCAGCTTCGACGACGGCGTCGAGCAACAACTTGGCAGTGCCGCTGGGGGCGTCGACCTTTTGGTTATGGTGCGTCTCAACGATTTCACAGTCAAAGCTGGGCAGCTCGCGTGTGGCCTGGGCCACTAGATGACGCAGGGCGGCGATGCCGATGGAGTAATTGCCGGAGTGCATGACGCGGGCGTTCTGGCCCAGCTCACGCAGGCGGTCCATCTGCTCGGGAGTGTAGCCTGTGGTGCCCGAGACCAACGCCGCGCCCGTGCGCTCGACATAGGCGACGACGGCGTCAAAGGTCACGACGTTCGAGAAGTCGATAATCACATCGGCGGCCGGTGCGTTCTCGAGCTCGCTCAAATCGAAGCCAATCTGGGCGACGATGTCGAAAACGGGTTGACCGGCGGCGTCGACAACGCCCTCGGCGGTGGTGCGGATGAGCGAGCCCATGCGGCCCGTTCCCATAATGACGGTCTTAATCAAGCAGACCAGCTCCCTTCAGGGCATCGGTAAGTGCAGAGCGCGTGTCGTTGGCCATGGGGCACAGCGGCATGCGGTAGTTTGCCTCGATCATACCCATCTGAGCGAGCGCCTCTTTGACGGGGATGGGGTTGACCTCACTAAAGAGGGCATTGATGAGCGGCTGGCCGGCAATTTGGATATCGCGGGCACGCGCCACGTCACCGTCCAAATAGGCGCGGCACATGTCATGCACGAGCTGCGGCTGAACATCGGCCCACACGCTGATGGTGCCCGAGGCGCCCAGGCTCATGAGCGGCACGGTGAGTGCATCCTCGCCCGAGTACATGCGGAAGTCATCGGACAGCAGGTGGGCGATCTTGGCCGCGTAGGCGACGTTGCCCGAGGCCTCCTTGATGCCCATGATGTTGGGGTGCGCGGCCAAGCGCTCTACGTTGCGCTCGCTGATGCCGCAGCCACAGCGGCCGGGGATGTTGTACAGGATGCAGGGGATGTCCACAGCATCGGCGACGGTCTTAAAGTGCTGATAGATACCCTCTTCGTTGGACTTGTTGTAGTAGGGGGTGATGAGCAGCAGGCCGTCGGCGCCCAGGCCCTGATAGGTGAGCGACTTGGTGAGCATGGTCTGCGTGGAGTTGGAGCCCGAGCCGGCGATGACGGGGACGCGTCCTGCAACATGCTTGACCACGGCGGCGACGACGGAGTTGTCCTCGTCATCGGTCATCGTGGCACTCTCACCGGTGGTGCCCAGGGTGAGGATGGCATCGGTGCCATTTTGCAAGTGGAAATCGATAAGGCGCTCGAGCGCGTCAAAGTCGACGCTGCCGTCCTTTTTAAACGGCGTGACGAGGGCGACGATCGAGCCCTCGAGGTTGCGGATATCCATGTTCTTCTCCTTCGCCTCCGCGATCTGGATGCGTTTGTTCCATTGAGCTGCGACTGCCAGGCGCTCGTCTTGGGCGCGACGGCGGGCACTTTCGGCGCGCGACTTGGCCAGCAGCTCTCGGCCGCACGGCAGCACGTCGAGCGTGGCAAAGTAATCGCCCGGGCGCTCGGCGCGGCGGATGAGGTCGGCCGCGCCATCGGGGCGCAGCAGGACCTCGGCCGAGCGCAGGCGGCCGTTGTAGTTGTAGCCCATGGAGTAGCCATGCGCACCGGTATCGTGGATTACAAGCAGGTCACCCATGTCGATATGCGGCAGCTTGCGATCGATAGCGAACTTGTCGTTGTTCTCGCATAGGTTGCCCGTGATGTCATAGGTGTTCGTGACGGGCGCCGTGGCCTTGTCGGCGCCGCCCGGCTGACCCATCACCGTAATGTGGTGGTAGGCGCCATACATGGCAGGGCGAATCAAATCGACGGCGCTTGCATCGACACCGATATAGTCCTTGTAGATCTGCTTCTCGTGGATAGCCTTGGTGACCAGACAGCCGTAGGGGCCCATCATAAAGCGGCCCATCTCAGTGCAGATGGCCACATCGCCCATGCCGGCGGGAACCAGGATCTCGTCGTATGCCGCGTGTACTCCCTCGCCGATGGCGCGAATGTCGTTGGCCTGCTGCTCGGGCAGGTAGGGGATGCCGCCGCCGCCGGACAGATTGATGAAGGCGACGTGTGCGCCGGTCTCGCGCTCCAGGCGTACGGCAAGCTCAAAGAGGATACGCGCGAGCTCGGGGTAGTAGTCGTTGGTGACGGTGTTGCTGGCAAGGAATGCGTGGATGCCAAAGTCCTCGGCGCCCTTGGCTTTGAGCATGCGGAAGGCCTCGAAGAGCTGCTCGGTGGTCATGCCATATTTGGAGTCGCCTGGGTTGTCCATGATGCCGTTGGAGAGCTGGAACAGGCCGCCTGGATTAAAGCGGCAGCTGACCGTTTTGGGGATGGGTCCCGCAACACGCTCAAAGAACTCGATGTGGCTGATGTCGTCAAAGTTGACGATGGCACCCAGCTTGTCGGCGAGCTCAAAGTCGGCAGCCGGCGTATCGTTGGACGAGAACATGATGTCGTGTCCCGTGATACCCAGCGAGCGGGCGATCATGAGCTCGGTATAGCTCGAGCAATCGCAGCCGCAGCCGTATTCGTTGAGAATGGAGATGAGCGCCGGGTTGGGATTGGCCTTGACGGCAAAGTATTCCTTAAAGCCCGGGTTCCATGCAAAGGCGTCGCGCACTTCTTGCATGTTGCGGCGGATGCCCGCCTCGTCGTATAGATGAAACGGCGTAGGGAACTGCTCGACGATATGCTCGAGCGTCTCCTTGTCCACAAACGGCCGCTTGGCCGCATATGCCTCGTTGGGGGTCAATGCCATGTCCCGTAAACCTCGCTATCCAGACGGCGCCATCGGCGCATCGAATCCGCATAGCGTGGACCCCATGTCCGGATAGCGCTCCCGCATTGCTGCAGACAGTCCTGCGGGTGTTTCCCGCAGGCCCACCAGGCTTTTCGTGCCCGAAAAACCCAGTTCGGCGGGTTTCGCCTCCCCACGGGGTCAAAGTCTGCCGACTCGCCCGCGGCTCATCGTGCCCGCGCCTCTATCAAGTGGTAAAGACCCTACCACGTTGCACTTTACCAAACAAGAGTATTCGTATATAACGTTTAAAAAATGCAAGGATATGCTGGAAATAAGGGTGTAGCAATCTTGCGGCACAATAGATGGCAACCGACGCGCACCCATGAAAGGAACCTCTATGACCGAGCTCCAAGAACTCCGTCGCTATCGCCGCGACCTGCATCGCATTCCGGAGCTCGATTTCGATCTTCCTCAAACCATAGCCTATATCGAGGGCGTGCTCGCCTCGCTTGCCTGTGAAGTGATCCATCCCTGCCCCAGCTGTGTTTGTGCTTTCTTCGACGCTGGCACGGGCGCCGTGCATGCCACGGCGATTCGCGCCGATATGGACGCGCTGCCCATTGCGGAGGCGACGGAGGCGGTGTTCGCCTCGTCTCATCCTGGCAAGATGCACGCTTGCGGCCACGATGGACACATGGCTATGGCGCTTGCGGCGGCAACCTTTGTCGATCGCACGATTCGTGAGCAGCCGGGTGCCATCAAGCGCAACGTGCTCTTTGTGTTCCAGCCTGCCGAGGAAACGACCGGTGGTGCCAAGACGGTATGCGAGAGCGGCGTGTTTGAGCGCTACGGGGCGGACCGTATCTTCGGGTTCCACGTATGGCCCGATTTGCCCGCCGGCACGTTGGCGAGCTGTTCCGGTCCGCTGCTGGCGCGCTCAAGCGAGACGCACATTCATATCCATGGCGCGAGCATCCATATCGCCAAGACCTACGGCGTTCCAGTCGAGGAATCGCATGATGCCGCGCTGGCAGCGGCCAAGTTCTTGGTTTCCGAGCGCGAGCTCATGGACGAGTTAGGTGCCGACGAGCCCTGCATTGGTAAGTTCGGCCTGCTGCAGGCTGGCACCGTCTGCAATGCGGTGGCGGGGGAGGCCCATGTGGCTGGCAGCCTCCGCGTATTTACGGACGGTATGTTCGACCGTGCGCGCGAGGGCGTGCGCCGCGTGTTGGACGAGGCCTGCGCCGCAACAGGCTGTACGTACGATCTTGACTTTGCTGAAGGGTATCCGCCAGTTGATAACGACCCCGAGCTGTTTGCCAGCGTCTTGCCTGTCTTGCCCGAGCTGCAGCTTGTGGATGAGCCGCTGTTAATTGCCGAGGACTTTGCCTTCTATCAGCGTCATTTGCCGGGCGTTTTCTTCCTGTTGGGCACGGGTATGCCGGAGTGCCTGGACAACCCGATCGATTCGGATGGTTGTCCGGCCTATGCCACGAGCGCCCTGCATACTGATACCATGCTCTTTGATGAGGAAATCCTGCTCAAAGGTCTCGATGTCTACAAACGATTGCTTTTGCTTGGCTAGTCGACGGGGACGCATCTTCTCGAAAATACGAACAGATGTACGCTATAATAGAGATGTAAGTCTATAGAAACGTTTGACGTTATTAACGTAAGGCGATACTATGATTGCATCGTACAAAGATGAGGATACCGAACGTTTTGCGATGGGTGCGCGGGTCAGGAGGTTCGTGCCCTTTGAGCGTGTTGCGTTGAGGAAGATTCGCCAACTGCAGGTTTGTGCTTCGCTTGATGATCTTCGCGTTCCGCCGGGCAACCGCCTGGAAGCTTTGAAGGGCGATCGTGCCGGTCAATATAGCATCCGTGTTAACGAGCGCTATCGGGTCTGTTTTGAGTGGAGACAGGGGATGGCTTGGAATGTCGAAATCGTCGATTATCACAAGTGATGAGACTGCGTCCGATTTGCTGCCGCCGGTGACTCCTGGTGAGCTTCTCAAAGAGGATTTTCTTGTCCCCATGGGCATTTCGCAATATCGCCTTGCTAAGGAGACCGGGATTCCGGCCCAGCGCATTGGGCAGATTATCTTGGGAAGGCGTCGCGTGACGGCCGACACCGACCTTCGCCTTTGCCGCTACTTTGGCCTGACGGATGGTTATTGGCTGCGCGCCCAGATAGCGTTTGATCTCGAGGCGGAGAAGAGGCGCATCGAACCGGAACTGGATAAGATCGTCCCTGTTCAGCAGGCTATAGCATTGTAGTGTTCAAAGATGTTGAGGTTGGAGTGACGATGGGGCGACGCCGACAATCTGCCGTTTATAGTCCCGGTGGGTGTGGATGCGGCTTGTTATTGCTTCCGGTTATTGCCGTGAGCATTGGCGTGATGTTTGCGCTTGCCGGGTTGGCAGCAGCGGCACTCGTGCTGTTGATTGTGGCCATTGGCGTGACGATCTGGCTGTGTCGTTCTCGCGAACAGCGTCGTGCCGAAGGCAAGAGCAATGTTGGATGGACCATCTTTTTGGTTATTGCCTATCTGCTGAGCATCAGTTACCTGGCGTTCTTTATCCTGCTGCTCATTAGCACCTTTACCGGGGAATCCGTCACGGTGGGTTGATGTACTGCCAGCGGACGGTCGCGCAAAGTGCGTTTGCTCGGCGTTTGGATAACTGCATGGGCCGTTTACCGCAACCTTAGCTCACAGCTAATGAGTTCAAGTTCAATCCTTCCTACGATGTGCTGTGTGCCGGCGCGGTAGCCGGATCGTAGGAAGGATGCATGATGAAAAAGCTCGAAAACGAAGTGCTGCTGAGCCGTCGCGCTGCACTGGGCGCATTCGCCACCGTCGCCTTGGGGGCTGCCGGTCTTCTTGCCGGTTGCGGTAGCGATAAGGCGACCGTCACCGAGGACGCTGGCGATGGCGACAAGAAGGAAGAGGCGAAGAAGGAAGAGCAGCCTACGACTGACCTGGCTGTTGGCACGACGGTGACCACGACTGCTGGCCTTTCCGTCGTCGTCGATTCCGTCCAGCCCGGTCTCACAAATTTTGACGGTTCGACCATGACGGGTATTCACGTCACGTACGTCAACAATGGCGATGAGGGCGCAGATTACAATATTTACGACTGGAAGGGCGAGGACGCCAACGGCGCTCAACAGAATCAGGGTTACTACAGCGAGGGCTCCGATGAGCTGCAGCCTGGTACCCTTGCCGCCGGTGGCTCCGTGGCGGGCAATATCTACTTTGATGGCGATATCAAGAAGGCACTGTATTTTGCCAACATGTTTGATAAGTCTGCCACTGCAAGCTGGGTGCTGGCCTAGCATGTCGCTACCGTTGCGCCGTATGGGAGGTGAAGCCGTATGCCCGATAAAAAGCTGACTGACGAGTTGCTCAATGAGCTCCTCGACGCGCCAAACATCGATGGCTATATCAAAGAACACGACTTTGCCGCCCCGTCGCTTTCGGACTACCTTAAGCAGCTGCTGCAGGAAAAGGGCTTAGAGCGTTCGCGCGTGGTGCGCATGGCCGACCTCAACGAGACCTTTGGTTATCAGATTTTTACCGGTGCGCGCCACCCAAGCCGTAATAAGGTGCTGCAGATTGCCTTTGCGATGGCGTTGACGCTCAAGGAGACCAACCGCGCTCTGACAGCCGCCGGGGTAAGCGTCCTCAACTGTAAGGACCGTCGCGATGTGATTGTCATCTTTTGTATCGATCGCGGCTGCAGCCTGCAAAAGGTAAACGAGGAACTGTATCGCTTTGGCGAGGAAACGGTGAGTTAGTGGCCGATGGCTGAGCCGGTTGTGTCACCAGAACAACCATGCAAACGAACGGGGTGCGGACAACATGGGGTGTCCGCACCCTGCGTTATGATGGACGCTATGGATACTCAGAGCCCAACATATTCCGATGACGAGCTGACTGCTTCACTTGTCGATCATTTGGCGTCGCTCAACCGCGATGACAGCTATCGTGTGGAGCGCGTGCTCAAGCTCTCGGATGTCGAGACGACCGAACTCGTCTATTTTGAGGGCTCTGGTGGCGGGTCTCTCGGTCCCTTTGTCCGCAAGCGCATCGATGCTTCGGCGCAGATTGGCGGAGCATATGAGCGCCTGTTTGCGGCCCAGCGCGCCGGTCGTCGTTTTGAGCACTTGCCCCGAATCGTCGATTGCCACCGTGTGGGCGACGAGCTTTGCGTGGTCATGGAATATATCGAAGGCGAGACGCTTGAGGCCCTGGTGGGACGTTTGGGCGCGACACCCGATTATGCTTGCGAGCTGTTTGGCGCCCTTTGTGATGCAGCCGATGAGCTCCATGCCGGCTTTGCGGCGGCCGGAGAGCATCCGGTGCCGGTGATTCATCGTGATTTGAAACCCTCGAACATTATCGTTTCGGGTGTCAGTTATACGGCAGATACCGGCATGACCTTCTCGTCGCTGGTGATTATCGACCTGGGAATCGCGCGGGTGTGGCGTGACGGGGCCGATGCCGACACGGTTAAGTTTGGAACGCGACCCTATGCGCCACCCGAGCAATATGGTTTTGGGCAGACGAGCGTGCGCAGCGATGTCTATGCGCTCGGCGCGCTTCTGTTCTTTTGTCTGACGGGGGCTGACCCTAAGCCGGGTCAGAATATGCGCGAGCAATGCGAGGCGTGCGACGTCCCCGTGGCGCTGGCTGATGTCATTTGCATGGCCATGGCGCTCGATCCGGCCAAGCGCTTTGGAAGTGCCGAGGCGCTCGGACACGCTGCGCGCGCGGCATACGGGCTGTGTCTGCCTGAGCCTGGCTCGAATAGCACGACGGCGCCTTCAATGGCGCAGGCTGCTCCGCAAATGGCGCCGTCTTTCGGGCGGCGGCCCAAGGAAGTCTCTTCGGTGGCTCCTCGCCGCAAGAGCCTGCTTTCACGGATCCCGGAACCCATTGGGCGTATATGGAACGGCATGATCTATGCGGCAACCTTGCTGCTACTGGTCGGAAGCCATTTTGCCGTATTCCAGCCCACGGGAGCCAACCGCAGCTATCCAACGTGGTTTTTGGCCCTTGAGTATTTTCTTATGGTCGATGGCATGGTGGTGCTCATCTCGTTTGGCGTGCTCGACCGCCGCAGGCTTCGGCGCCGCTTTCCCGTGCTTGATCGTTATCGGGGCCGTGAGTTTGTCACGCTGTGGCTTAAGGCGCTGGGAATTATGTGCGTCATCATGATCGTGATTATTGCCGTCGGCAACGCAACCGGCATAGTCGCTTAATGCAATGTACCGCTACTGCAAAGGGCCCCGATTGGGGCCCTTTGCAGTAGCGCTTAAATGCGGTTCATCTGGTTGCAACCTTGTTGTACCAGTCCTGCCTCGTGGGCGGGGCGAGTGCCCATCGCCATAGGTGTTGTGACGGTTAAATTGCTCCGTGCTTCGAAGCGCCGTCAATTATCACCACAGAATTCCGTCAACTGTCACCATAATTCGCCGTCAATCCTCACCACAAATTTCCGTCAATCGTCACCACGCAGCTGGTAAAATACATAATATTGGTAAGTCAAGAAGGAGGCTGTGTGGATAGGTATGTAGATAGATGCATCGATAAGGCAATCAGCCGTAATCTCAATATCTTCGGTGCGGTCCTTATTCAGGGTCCAAAGTGGTGCGGAAAGACCACTTCGGCTAGTCGTTTTGCTAATTCATCCTTGTCTCTTTCCGATCCGGCTGGAAATTATTCCGCTCTCCAGCTGGCACGGATCGATCCGGCGCAAGCATTAGCAGGGCGATCTCCCAGGCTCATCGATGAATGGCAGGAAGAGCCGAAGCTGTGGGATGCCGTGCGTTTCGAGTGCGATGCAAGGAGGGGAGAATCCGGTCAGTTTATTCTTACGGGTTCGGCAACGCCTCGGGATTCGATGCGGCCGATGCATAACGGCGTTGGGCGAATAGTTAGGTTGCGAATGGACACCATGACGATGTTCGAGCTTGGCGTTTCTTCTGGCGCGGTGTCGATTGGAACGCTTCTTTCCGGTTACCCTGCCAAGCAGGCTGTCGGGTCAATCTCCGGCATCGCCGGAATCGCCGATTTGCTGTGTCGTGGCGGTTGGCCTCAGGCGATGGGGAAAACGACTGACGATGCCATGCAGATAGCCGCTGCCTATGTTGATGGCGTATGCGAATCGGATGTTTCTAGAACTGATGGCGTTAAGCGCGATCCGGTCAAGGTCAGGTCTCTTTTGGCATCGCTAGCGCGGAATGAGTCGACGCTTGCTGGCTCAAAGTCTATTGACAAAGATATCGGTACCGGCGTTTCGAAGAACTCGGTCTCCAGATACATGGACGCCCTGAGACGAATCAATATCGTCGACGATATCCCCGCTTGGCATCCAGCGCTCAGGTCTCCGGTGAAGCTGCGGCAGGGGGCGAAGAGGCATCTCGCCGATCCTTCGCTTGCCGTTGCGCTGCTCGGAGCAAATCCGGAGTCGTTGGCATCTGACCCGAAGACACTGGGGTTGCTTTTCGAATCCCTCGTCCTGCACGACCTCAAGGTTTACGCCGCCGCAAATGACTCGTTGGTGTCCCATTACCACGATGCCGACGATCTCGAGGTTGACGCAGTTATCCACAGGCGCGATGGAACTTGGATTGCCGTGGAGGTGAAGCTTGGAAGCCCTCAAATCCCCGAGGCATCCGCAAATCTGCTTCGGCTGGAGCGAAAGCTGGTCGAGCGTGGCGAGAGGCCGCCTGTGGCAAAACTCATCATCATTGGGTTCGGCATGCCGGTTCATACAACGCCCGATGGCATCATCGTTGCTCCCGTTGACACGCTCGCGCCATAGCGTTGTGGTGGGATCATCTTGCCTTCGGAAGGGGTTTCAGTCTCAAGCGACTTTTCCAACACTCACTTATGCCTGCATGCCAATTCTGGTCTAGCAAGGCCAAAGAAAAGGGGTCCCGTTTGGGGCCCCTTTGCAGTTGCACTTAAATACGGTTCATCTGGCCGGCGACCTTGTTGTACCAGTCCTGCCACGTGGGCGGGCAGTACTTTTTGGCCGCTGCCGGGGTAAGGGTGGAGCCGTAGTTGGCGCCCAGATAGGCAACGTGAGCGGAGATGCCCTCGCTCCAGCTGCCAAAGCTGCGCCAACCGCCGCCACGGGCACTCCAGCCCCAGGCGTTGTAAGAATTGGCGCAATAAGCACCCTTGGTGCTCTCGATGCAGGCGATGGCGGGGGACCAACGGGGGTCGACACCGGTATTCCAAGCGGCGACGGCAAAGTTATAGCCCTGGCCTGCCATGGGGGAGCCGGCGAGATAATTGTCGATGCGGCTCGTCCACTCGTTAATGAACGAATCGTAATCGGAACTACCGGTATTGGAGTTGTTCACCGTGGTGTCTATGGTGGTGTTGGTGTTGGTGGCCTGGCTGCTGGAATTGCCGCCGCTTACGCCCTCGCCCGAGAGCTTCTCGGCGGCAGCGGCCTTATCGGCCTCAAGCTTGGCAAGCTCGGCGGCATTTTCCTGCTCGGCTTTTGCCTGTGCCTCGCTGCGGAGCTGCTGGGCCTGCGCCAGCGCATCCTCGGCGTTTTTCTGCTCTGCCTCAAGCTGAGACTTGGCCTGCTGGAGCTCGGCCTTGTTCTGCTCGAGTTCGGTTTGCATATTATTGAGCTCTTCGATCTCGTCGACGCTCGAGCTCGTGATCTGGTTGGTGTATTTGCAGGTCGTGATGAACTCACCCAGGCTCTGCGCATTGACCAGGAAGCTCACGATGGGATTGGTGCCTTTCTGATACTTGTACAGATCGCGCATGGCGGAGCTTGCCTTGGCCTGCTGCTCGGGAAGTTTAGCCTCGATTTCCTCGATGCTTGCCTCATTGGAGTCAATCTGCTTTTGCAGGTCATCGAGTTTGGTGCGGGCGTCGTTGTAGGCGCTCGTGGCGGCTTCGATCTTCTGCTGGGCTGCGGAAAGCTGGTCCTGCGTTGCCTGCGAGGCGGCATACGCCGCAACGGGGGAGAGCATCGGCGTGGCCGTCAGCGCAACGGCGAGCGCGGCGCTCGTGATGATACGAGCCGGCTTCGACGCAATGAGCGCTGCGGTGCGATGATTCGAATGCTGCATCCAGTCCCTCTGCAATCAATCGTAGGTTATGGTTCGAACGGTATTCTACTACTGCTTTCGACCTCAACTTGAACCTTAAAGGTTCCAAAGGGTCAAGTTGAACTTGAGGCTTTGGCTTTGACCTGCAGTTATGATGAATTGTTGAGAAACCATAGAGTTCAACTTTAACGTTACGGAACCCTGTCGAGAGGGTTTTTGTTTATCAAAAGTCGCCTCATGTGGGGTTTTGCAACTACAGGGTCCCATCACGGCGAGGGCGGATTTCATGCTGGACGATTACGTCGATTGCCATAGATACGGTGGAGCTTTGGGCGCCGGCGGCTTGGCACGCTAGAATAAATCAGTTGCGCAAAGACCGCCCCGTTGTGTGGGCAGTTCATGATAGGAAGTTTCCATGGCATTGCAGTTTACAGAGCGCGAGTTCATTCCCGTGCTGCTCGGTGGCGACATCAACGCCTATTCGGTGGCGCGCGCCTTCTATGAGGAGTACCAGGTCAAGAGTCTGGTCTTTGGCAAGTATCAGACGGGTCCCGCGTACCGCAGCCAGATTATCGACTACACGCCCAACGTGGATATCGATACCATGCCCGTGATGCTCAGGACCGTCAACGGCATTGCCCAAGCGCATGCCGATAAGACGATTGTCCTTGTGGGCTGTGGCGATAACTATGTTGCCCTCGTGGCTCAGGCCAAGGATGCCCATGAGTTGGCGGATAACATCGTCGCGCCTTACGCTCCCTATAGCATGCTTGAGCAGTGTCAGAAGAAGGAGATCTTCTACGAGCTGTGCGAGAAGCACGGCGTGCCCTATCCGCATACCTTTACCTTCACCATGGCGATGCTGAACGCCCAAGGCGAGGCGCCTGCCGAAGTGCTCGACCAGATCGATTTTCCCTACCCGATGATTCTGAAGCCTTCTGACGGCATCATGTGGTGGCAGCACGAGTTCGAGGGCCAGAAAAAGGCCTATGAGATTGCCGACCGTGCCGAGCTGGAACAGGTCATTCGTGACTCGTATGCCAGCGGCTACACCGACGACCTGATCTTGCAGGATCGCGTGCCCGGCAATGACGAGTACATGCGCGTGCTCACCAGTTATTCCGACCGCAACGGCAAGGTGCGCATGATGTGCCTGGGTCACGTGCTGCTCGAGGAGCATCAGCCTCACGGTGTCGGCAACCACGCCTGTATCATCACCGAGCCCAATGACGAGCTCATGGGCGGCGTGCGCAAGTTGCTCGAGGACCTTCACTTTGTGGGCTATTCCAACTTTGACGTTAAGTACGACGAGCGCGACGGCTCGTTTAAGTTCTTCGATTTCAACACGCGCCAAGGTCGCAGCAACTACTACGTCACTAACAGCGGCTTTAACGTTGCCAAGTATGTGGTGGACGAGTATGTGTTCAACCGCCCGTTTGAGCCGGAGTTTGTGACGGCGCAGGACGAGGCGCTGTGGATGGTCGTCCCCATGGGGGTCGTCGACAAGTACGTCAAGGATCCCGAGCTGCGCGCTAAGGTGCATCGCCTGGACAAGGAAGGCAAGGGCGCCGACCCTTCGTTTATGAAGGGCGACTTTGTCTTTAACCGCTGGCTGCGCATGTGGCACACCAAGCTGCGCCACTTTAAGCTGTTCAAGACGTATTACAAGTAGATGAGTGCGGCGCCCGTCCGGTTTACATCGGGCGGGCGCGGGTATGATACGCGCAATTGCGCAAGCGTCACCAAGGAGGCGGCGATGGAAAAGCTGGGAGTTATCGGCGGCATGGGCGCCGAGGCCACGTCATATTACTACGACCAGGTGGTGCGTCATACGGCTGCTGCCTGCGATCAGGAACATATCGACATGGTGGTGCTCTCCAAGTCGACCATGCCCGACCGCACGCTGGCCATTAAGACCGGCGAGCATGCCAAGCTGCTGGCGACCATGAAAGAGTGTGCCCAGGCACTCGAGTCGCTGGGCTGTGCGCACATTGCCATTCCCTGCAACACGTCACACTACTTCTACGACCAGATCCAGTCGTTTACGAAGGTGCCGATTATCCACATGCCGCGTGAGTCGGTGCGCTATGCCCTTGCGGGTGCGGTGATGGGGGAGTGCGAGTTCGACCCCAACCTGAGTATGCCGGCCGAGCCGGTGCGCAAGATTGGCATCATGGGCACCGACGGAACCGTGGGCGCGGGCGTCTACGGCCGCGAATGCGAGGCCGCGGGTGTTGAGGTTGTCTATCCCAGCGAGAAACGTCAGAACGATGTGATGTCGCTTATCTACGATGATGTGAAGGCCGGACGTGAGCCCGATATGGATAAGTTCGACCGCGTGATGTGGGAGTTCGCCCGTAGCGGCTGCGACCGTGTCATTCTGGCCTGCACCGAGCTATCGGTGCTGCAGAAGTATCGAGAGATGCCCGAGATCACCCTCGATGCCATGGATGTCCTGGTGCGCGAATCCATCATCCGCAGCGGCGCCCCCTACCGCCTCTAGCTTCCGACCTGTCAAAAAGGGACAGGTTAATTTTGGTAGGTTTTATCTGGTGAAACAGTAAAGGCCTCGGCTCGTTTGGTGCGAGCCGAGGTCTTTTGCGTTGGGCGGTTGCTGCCGGTGGCGAACTAGAACAGGAAGCCGATGGCGATGAGGGCGATGCTGACGATGAGCACGGCGATGTCCAGGCCCTTGATGGGGTAGCGCTTGTACGAGCTGGCGCGTGTACGCAGATAGAAGCCGCGCTGTTCTGCCGCCAAGGCTGTGGCATCGGTCTTGCTCACGCTCGAGATGAGCAGTGGCACGCACAGTGGCAGCATGAGCTTAAGCTTCTTGATGGGGTTCTTGGTGTCGTACTCGACGCCGCGTGCGGTCTGCGCTTCCATGATGGCGTTCATCTCCTGACCAAACACCGGCACAAAGCGCAGCGCCGTGGTAAAGGTGAAGGCATAGCGATACGGCACGTGCAGCACCTCGACGCAGGCGTTGGCGAGGTCGTTGAGCTTGGTCACCATAAGCATGAGGATGAGTGGCAGCGCCACGCCCAACAGGCGTAGGCAGGCCTTCGATCCGGTAATGAGGCCCGTGTCGGTGATAAAGCCCCACACTATGTTGCCGTCGCGCATAAAGGCCAGCTGGAGCACCAGCATGATAAGCGCGAGCGGAATCAGCAGCTTGAGTAGCGAGAGCAGACGGTCGACGACACCGGCATAGGCGCCCAGTGCGAGGGTGAGTGCCAAAAAGCCCAACAGCGCCACGTAGGTGTCGGACAGGAAGATGCCGATGATGATGGCGGCGGCAAGGCCCAGTTTGACGACCGGGTTCAAGCGGTGCAGCAGTGTGTCGCCCGGCATATAGTCGATGACGTTAACCACGGTGGACCATCTCCTCGGTAATGCGAACGATATCGGTGACCTCGCTCACCTGTGCAAAGACGGGAGAGACGGAGGATGCCAGACGGCGCGAGAGTTCAATAACCTGGGGAGGCTCCACGTAGGCACGCCGCATGAGATCGATGTTCGAGAATAGCTCGTGCGTGCGGCCGCGGTCGAGGATGTGACCGTCGGCCATTACTACGATACGCTCGGCAAAGTCGGAAACAACTTCCATATCGTGGCAGACCATAATCACGGCGCAACCGCGCTCGGCCATGGTGCGCACTGTTTCCATGACGGTCATGCACTCGCGGTAATCAAGGCCGCTCGTGGGCTCGTCGAGCACGACGATCTTGGGCTCAACCACTACGACGGAGGCAAGCGCCACCATTTGTCGCTGGCCGCGCGAAAGCGAGAAAGGTGCCTCATCGGCAGGCAGGCCAAAGCGGTCGATAACAAGTTGAGCACGACGCAGAGCCTCGGCGCGGTCCATGCCGCCAAGTTCCAGGCCAAAAGCGACCTCGTCGAGTACGGTATCCTTGCAGATCTGGCGGTCGGGGTTTTGGAAGAGCGTTGCGACCTCGCGGGCAATGCGGCTCGTGGGGACCGCGGCGGTATCCAGCCCCGTAACGCGCACGCTGCCCGAGGCGGGCTTAAGCAGGCCTGTGAGCAGCTTGGTGAGCGTGGTCTTGCCGGCGCCGTTTTGACCGACGATGCCCACGAGCTCGCCAGGATAGAGCGTCAGGCTAAGGTCGTGTACGGCGGCTCCGCCATTGGGATAGGCAAACTCAACATGGTCGAAGGTGAGTACGGGTTCGGCGTCCTTGGCATGAGGGCGCAACGACGGTGCATGCGGGGAACCAGCGGGCGCCTGAATGTCGCTGCTTGCGTGTGCGGGGTCGACGATGCCCGAAATCAGGCGCTCGGCCTCATCGACATCCAAGCAAGGGGTACCGCTTACCAGGCCATCGGCCTGGAGGCTATTGAAGATACGCGTGACGCGAGGGCAGTCGACGCCGATGGTACGGAGCTCGTCGGTATGCGCGAAGACCTCGTGTGGCTCGCCCTGCAGCGCGATTTCGCCATGGTTGAGCACGAGCACGCGGTTGCAGTACTCCGAGAGCAGGGCGACCTTTTGCTCAACGACGACGATGGTGATGCCGAGTGCACGGTTGGCTTCACGCAGGGTCTCGAAGACCAGCGTGGAGCTGGCGGGGTCGAGTGCCGCGGTGGGCTCGTCGAGAACCAAGACGCGCGGACGCATGGCGAGGATGGCGGCGATGGCCACCTTTTGCTTCTGTCCGCCCGAGAGGGTGGCGATCTCGCGGTCACGCAGGTCGCTGATGCCGACGGTCTCGAGCGTTTCACTCACGCGCCGCTCGATCTGGTCGTGGGGAACGCCAAAGTTCTCGAGGCCAAAGAGCATCTCGTCCTCGACGACCGAAGCGACCATCTGCGTGTCGATATCCTGCAGCACACTGCCGACGATTTGCGACACGTCGGTGAGCGAGGCTTCGCAGGTGTCGTGGCCGTCTACCATGACGGCCCCAAAGAACGTGCCGGTGTAGTGGTGGGGCACGGCACCCGACAGGCAGGCGGCAAGCGTGGACTTGCCGGCGCCCGAGGGCCCGATGATGCCGATGAAATCTCCCTTGTTCACGCTGAGCGAGATGTGGCTGAGCGCCCGCTCGGTCTGCGTGCCATAGGAGAACGAGACATCGTCGACGTTGATGATCGTTTCCATGGATACCTTTCATAGTCATTGGGGACGTTCTTTAATGACTAGTCGTTTAAGAACGTCCCCAAGAGTTAACTGTTTGGGACAGTCTTTGCCGGTGGAGCACGGAGACGGCTTTACGAGGGGCCCCAGGTTGGCGCGAAAGAGGAGCGAAGCGTACTTGGGTACGCGAGCGACGAATGAACGCCAAGATGGGGTGGCTCGTAAAGCCGAGCAGGTTAGTTGAGCTTCAGGGCCTTCTGAATGGGCAGATAGAGGGCGCCGACCAGAATGGCGTTAAAGACGGCGGTCATGGCGACGACGGGCAGCATAGCGGCGGCGAGCTCGCCGACCACGCCAAGCATGGCCATCTTGATAACCATGAAGATGACGCCGGAGACAAAGGTGGTCACGAAGGTAGCGACGATGGCGACGGCAGGCTTGACCTGACCGTTCTTGCCGGCGGCGTTGACGATGCCGGCCATGAGCATGGCGGCGATGCCCTCGGCGGCAAAATCGACGAACGGCGAAGTGGTGGTAATCTGGATCACGGCAGCCGAGATGAGGCCAATGACGAGCGCCTGGCCGATGTTGGGGCGAACGACCAGGATGGTGAGGCAGAAGGCCGAGATGATGAACTCGGGGCTGATCATGCCGCCCGAGATGCCCGAGATTGCCTTGCCGACGGTAAAGTTGAGGATGAAGCCGGCGGCGAGCAGGATGGCGAGCAGGACGAGGGCGCGGACATCGAGTTTGCCGCGATCGGCGGTCTGGACGGTGCGGGGCTGGGTGGCGGTGGTGTTCTGAGACATGGTGAAAATCCTTTCGAAAAGGGGATTGCAAGAGAAAAGCGGAGGCGCGTGATGCGAATGCGATCGGGCTCGAGATAGAAAAAAGCCCCCGGTCGAAACCGGAGGCCTTCCAATCACCTAGAGCGCAAAAACAGGCGTGAGGGACTCACTGTCGACCGATCGTATTCGCATCACGCCACCACCAGTTGTTGAGAGACGTCATCGTGTTCTTCATGTTGGTGGCTCCTTTCGTGATGCCGTGGCGCGGTCGCACCTAGTTGCTGTTGCGCTGCACTATAGCACAGCGAAGTGTATGCGGGGAAATCTTTTTTAAAAAGATTTCAGGCGGGTTTCCCGTCGGTCAAAAGAGCGGGCTAAGCGGGCGAGGCTGCCATTGCTGCCTTGTCCGCTCAGCTAAGACATGAGGGCTTTAGGCCTTCTTGCGACGATAGATCACGTAGGCGCAGACACCGATGATGACGACGGCGCCAACGGCCATGGCGGCCATGTTGTTGCCCTCGGACTTCTCCTCGGTGACCTCTTCCTCTTCGGCCTCGGGCTCGGCCACGTCCTCATCGGAAAGGGCCTCGTCGGCGTAGGTGATGGACTCGACCAGGCAGTCGTTGTCAGCATCGTAGTCACTCGGGACGAACTCCTCGGAGAAATCGCCCTCCTGGAGGTAGTCGCGCATCTCCTCGAGCATGGCCTTGCACTTAACATAGGTGTTCTTGGTTGCAGCCTTGCCGGCCTTGTTGGCCAGGGCGGTGCGGGCTTCGGTGCCTTCTTCGGCCTGCATGGCCTCGTCGACGGTCAGGTTCTGCTCGATGAGCTCCTTCTGCAGGGCGTCGAGATAGGCGCGGACGCCGGTGGCGCAGTGGTCGCGGTTCTCATAGGCGAGCGTGTTGATGTCCATGAGGACGTAGTTGATGGAGTTCTTGGGCTCCTCGTTGTTCACGACGTCTTCCTCTTCGCAGTGATCGAAGGAGACATCCTGATCGCTGAAGTAGGGGCTGACCTCGGTGAGCAGTGCGGAATAGAGGGGGCTAGCGACGGAGAACTCGGCGTTGGAGAGCATCTCCCACTGGATGGTCGCGATCTCGGGGTCCATGCCGTGACGGATCTGGAAGGTGTGGATTTCGGTGTTGCGGTTGGAGCCGATGGCATACGCGCCGTCGGTGTTGGCGTTGAGGCCGGCGACATTCTCGCCGCGAGCGGCGAAGGAACGAATCATCTCAAAGGTGTTCCAGTCGGACTTGCCGGGCGTAAAGAACAACGGCTGCATTTCGTGGACCAGGGCGCCGGTCGTCGCGCGAGCGTCTTCGCGCTCGTCCTTGACGATCTCGTAGTCGGTGCCCTCAGCAAGCGGAGCCATGAAGTAATCGCGGCCCTGGATATAGCGCGACCACTGGTGCATGCCGGCCTCGCCAATCTCCTCGCCGTAGGTCTTGGCGACGTCGAACTTGCCGTCGGTGTACTCGGCAAAGCCCTTCTCCTTAGGCATAGACTCGATGCCCTCGGAGTGGAGGCAGTTCTCGGTGTCGTCGAGGTCGACGTCATAGGTGAGGTTGCCGATGTTGGGGTTGAGCGAGGCGATATCGTCAGTGAGCCTCATGGCGATCCACTGATGGCCGGAAAGCGCTGCAAACAACCAGGTCTCGTTGTTGTCGGCAATGATGATCTGGTCGTTGGAGCAGACGCCCTGCTCGTCAATCAGGCTGCCGAGGAGCTCGACACCCTCGCGGGCCGTGGCACTCTCGCCCAGAATGACGCTGGCGTAGTTGTATTCGCCAATGCCAGTCTCCTCGGTGATGGGGTCGGCCTCTTCGGCCTTCTCGTTATAGGAGGTGCTCAACGTGGCAGAGCAGGAGACACCCTTCTCGTTGATGCCTGCCTCGGAATATGCGTCGTAGCGATCTTCCCACTGCGAGGGGTTGTCGCGAACGAAGGTGTAGCGGTAGGTTGCGCCCTTGGACTTGTACTCAAAACCGGACTCGACCGAGGTGTACTCGTTGCCGTCCTTGTGTGCGGGCTCAATGCCAAAGTGCTTGATGTAGCGCGGACCGAAGTCCTCGGAACGGCCGTAGTACGTGTTGCCGTCTGCCGTGAGCTTGCTGCCCATGTAGATCTGGGTGCAGGCGAGTGCCGAAGTCGGCATGGCCATGATAGCCGCTGCTCCAAACGCAAGGCCGCAGCCGAGCTTCTTGAGCGTGTTGACAGGATGAGTAAACCTCATAATCCCTCCCAACTGTTGAAACCCCGCGAAACCGTACGGAGTTTCAGCTAATAAATACATCTACTAGCCTAAAGGAAGTGTAAAGAGTATTCACTCGACAACAGCCTTTGCTCGATGAGCGTGAAGAAATATACGATGAACGGATAATAATACTCATTTTATGGCTTTAGTTAAATAAAGGCACCCTGCATTTACTGTAGCTGAATAAAGCATTAGACGGCGGTCAAAAAGAAAACTCTCCCGCTGTTTAGGATTTGCATAAACAGCGGGAGAGTCGATAACTGGATGAATATCATACCAATGTTGATTTACTTCTTTCGGCGGTGAATCACGTTGATGGCGTAACCGACGAGCATGGCCAAGACGATGACAATAAAGCCGATCAGGGGATTGTCGTTCATAGGGTCCTCCTATTTTCCGAGCGGGGAGAATTCGTCGACGATGAGGTCGAGGCATTGCGGAAGCGCGCGGGCTCCAAAGACGCCCGAATTGCTGGAGATAATCTCGCCATCGAACTGCATGCCCAGTGACGGGGTGCAGGTGATCTTGGCTTCCTTGGTCTGGATGATCTTGAACTGTGGGCGCCCGAGTACCTTGCCGGCGGGGTCAAGCGCAGCGGTGATCACGGTAGGCAGCAGCTGCACGGTGCGCACGGGTTCGATGACCGCAATGTCGACCATGCCGTCGTTCATGCGGCAGTTGGGGAACAGGTTGATGTCGTTTTGGATGACCGAGGTGTTGCCGGCCATGCAGCAGATGCCATCGAGCTCCTCGACAATGCCGTCATGTTCAATCGTAAAGTGCGCCACCGTGGGGTTGGGCGTAGCGAGCGCGGATAGGAAGTAGGCGATCTCGCCGATGTCGTTTTTGGTGGGGGCGGCCTTCATCATGATCTCGGCGTCGTAGCCCGAGCCGGCGATGATGATGAAGCCGTGGCGCTTTTCGTTGCCGTTCTCGTCGAGCCAAAAGAGCTCACCCATATCCGCCTTGACGGTACGGCCGACGCGGCAGGCCTTGGCGAGCGCCGCGGCCTCGGGGGCATTGCCGATGTTGTTGAAGAACAGACAGGCCGTGCCGGAGGGAAAGACGAGCGTGGGGACGCCGCATCCGCGCATCTGGTCGAGCACGTTGGAGACGGTGCCGTCGCCGCCCGAGACCACCACGCGATCAAACTCGCGCACATCTGCCACGGCGTCTTCGGGCTCCATACCGTCGCCGATAAAGCGCATCACGACCTCGTCGCCGCCCTGCGAGAGGGCGTGCGTGAATGCGAAGATTTCATCTGAGCTGGGGCCCGATGCCGGGTTGTGGATGATAAGGCAGCGCATACTTACGTTCCCGTTCTGTGACTAACCGAGTATAGTTGTAAGGCAATGCCGATATCCTACCCGTGTTTTTCGGGCCTAACCTTATTCGATGGGTTGATATGTACATTTCCACACATCAGGCTCTACTCGACTTTTGCCAGCGCGCCTGCGAGTTCGACGCGATTGCCGTCGATACCGAGTTTTTGCGCGAGCGCACGTTCCATCCGCGTCTGTGCCTGGTTCAGATTGCCACCCCTGCCGAGAGCGTCGCGGTCGACCCCCTAGTGATCGATGACCTGTCGCCGCTCGCCGAGCTTATGGCCGACGAGAGCGTGACCAAGGTGTTCCACGCCTGTTCGCAGGATATGGAGGTCATGCTCCATACTGTGGGCGTGCTGCCGCGTCCTATTTTTGATACGCAGGTCGCCGCCGCCTTTTTGGGCGAGCGCCAGCAGATTTCCTACGGCGCGCTCGTGCAGACGTTTTGTGGCGTCTCTCTGCCCAAGACCGAGTCGCTGACCGACTGGTCGCGCCGCCCGCTGACCGACAAACAAATTGAGTACGCGATCGATGACGTCAAGTACCTGATCGTGGCCTATACCGAGATGATGAGCCGTCTGCGCGAGCTGGGCCGCGTGGACTGGGTGATCGACGAGCTGCGCCCGCTGGCCGACGAGTCGCATTATCGCGCCGATCGCCACGAGGCGTTCCGCAAGGTCAAGCGCATCAGCTCGTGCAGTCGCCATCAGCTGGGCATCGCGCGCGAGCTCGCCGCCTGGCGCGAGGACCGCGCCGAGCGCCGCAACATCCCGCGCAAGTGGGTCATGTCTGATGATACGCTGCTGGCGCTTGTGAAGCGCAACCCCGTGCGCGTCGAGGAGTTCCGCAGCATTCGTGGCACCGACCAGCTGGGGGAGCGCGACGTGGACGGCGCGCTCATGGCCATCAAACGTGGCGCAAGCTGCCCGCACGACCGTCTTCCGCTTATGGTGCGCGGACATCGTCAGATCTCGCCGGAACTGGAGAGCGTGACTGACCTCATGTACGCGCTTATTCGCCTGGTTGCCGAGCGCTCGGGCGTGGCGACCTCGGTCATTGCCTCGCGCGATGACCTGGCCGACTATATCGAGCATCCCGAGCAGAGTCCCTTGCGCGAAGGCTGGCGCTTTGAGCTCGTGGGCTCGCGCCTGGACGATTTGCTTTCGGGCAACATGGGGCTCACCGTGAAGGACGGAAAAATCGAACTCTTATAGTTACGCGGTTTTACCAAACCGCGTAACAGCTCGACGCTGCAAACGGCCGAGAGCGGCA
This sequence comes from uncultured Collinsella sp., assembly GCA_958439425.1. GTDB lineage: Bacteria > Actinomycetota > Coriobacteriia > Coriobacteriales > Coriobacteriaceae > Collinsella. Next base: position 29,532 of record CAUBVH010000014.1, on the reverse strand, counting down.
ATCTGACGTTCAATCGTCGCTCGCGTACCAAAGTACGCGTCGCTTCTCTTTCACGTCACCTTGCTCGCTCTCGGCCGTTTTCGCTGACGATGCCAAAACTTCGATGCTGACTTGCTTTCCGGTTGAGTGGGTAGAATGCCTCCAACGTGTAACTCGATTCGGAGGAATTCGCATGCCTTATTACTATGGATACGGCTTTGGCATCGACCCACTGTACCTGTTGGTTGTTCTTGTCTGCACGGTGCTCGGTCTTGCCGCGCAGAGCTATATCAACTCGACGTACAAGACGTGGTCCAAGGTTCGCTCGGACGGCGACACGGGCGCTACGGTCGCTCGCCGCATGCTCGACGCCAACGGTTGCAACGCTGTGGGCATCAAGGGCGTTGCCGGCGAGCTCACCGATCACTACAACCCGCAGGATAACAATCTGTATCTCTCGGACGCCAACCGTTCGGGTGGATCGGTCGCAAGCGTTGCCGTCGCCTGTCACGAGGCGGGCCACGCTGCGCAGCGTCAAAGTGGTTACGCCATGATGAAGGTGCGTACTGCCCTGGTCCCGGTCGTCAACTTTACTCAGAACACCTGGACCATCGTGCTGCTTATGGGCTTGTTCATGAACATCGCGGGGCTCACGACCCTCGCGCTGATCTTCTTCTCGTTTAGCGTGTTGTTCCAGCTGGTTACGCTGCCGGTCGAGATCGATGCCAGCCGCCGCGCTGTGGCCTACATTGAGCAGTCGGGCATGAGCTCCAAGCAGGTCAACGGTGCCAAGAAGGTGCTGACGGCAGCTGCGCTTACCTATGTGGCAGCGGCGCTCACCTCGATTATTCAGCTGCTCTACCTTATGGCTCGCTACAACAGAAACTCCAACCGATAAGAACTTGGACTGACAGGCGCCGCGGGGATTTGTGTCCCCGCGGCGCTGTACTATGTGTGGGACTTGAATTTGCACAGGGCCGGAGCCCGTGTGCACGATGACGAAAGGAGGCTGCGTGGCAGGCTGGAATCTAACCGGCAATGCCGTTTCCGCCGAGTTCGACGGTTCGGACGAGCGGGAGCGCAAAGAGCTCAGCGTGAGCCAGGCGGTGGAGATCGCCGCCGGCGCGCTCGATGCCATTCCGCAGCTGGGCGTCCTGGGCGAGGTCACGGGCTTTCGTGGCCCCAATGCCCGAAGCGGCCACTGCTACTTCCAGATCAAGGACGACTCGGCCGCCGTCGATTGCATCATCTGGAAGGGCGCCTATCTCAAGCGCACCTTCGACTTGCGCGACGGTATGCAGGTGAGCTTTAAGGGCAGCTTCAATCTCTATAAGCCCACGGGCCGTATGAGCTTTGTCGCCCGTTCGTTCTCGCTGGCGGGGGAGGGCCTGCTGCGTCAACAGGTGGCACAGTTAGCCGAAAAGCTGCGCCGCGAGGGGCTGATGGACGAGTCCCGCAAACGTCGCATTCCGGTGTTTTGCTCGCGCGTGGCGGTCGTCACCTCGCTTTCGGGTGCCGTGATCGACGACGTCAAGCGTACGCTGCGCCGTCGAAACCCACTTGTCGAGCTCGTTTGCGTGGGTGCCAAGGTCCAGGGCGAGGGTGCGCCAGCAGAGCTTATTGAAGGCTTGCGCCGCGCCGCCACCATTACGCCGGCGCCCGATTGCATTTTGCTCGTGCGTGGCGGCGGTTCCTTCGATGATCTTATGACCTTTAACGACGAAGAGCTTGCTCGCGCGGTGGCGGCCTGTCCCGTGCCTGTGGTGACCGGTATCGGCCACGAGCCCGATACCTCGATCTGCGATATGGTGAGCGACCGTCGCGCCTCCACGCCAACGGCGGCGGCAGAATCCGTGGCACCGGCTATGACAGAGCTGGAGGATGTGCTCGAGACGCGCCATCAGCGCCTAGGTGCTGCGATGGCTTCGATGATCGGGTCGGATCAGGTCGATCTGGAGATGCTCGATCAGCGTGGTCGACGTGCCTGGGATACCTATACGGCGCGCTTGGGCGATGCGCTCGATGCGGCTGCGTGCCGCCCGTGCCTCAACGACCCCACATTTATGGTCGAGCGTCGCGAGTCTGAGCTTGCCCTGACGGCCGATCGCCTGTCGGGCGCCATAGCGCGCTCGGTCGGGACATTCCGCTCCAACTTTGAGCACCTGCCCGAGCACTTGGTCGCAAGCACCTCGGGGCTCGATGGCAAGCACCATGCGCTCACGCTCGCGAGCTCCCGTCTGGAGCATCAAGGGCGCACGATGTTGAGCAAGCCTGCGTCTGACTTAGGCCGTGCAGCGGCCTCGCTCGACGCCCTGTCGCCTCTCAAGGTGCTCGCCCGTGGTTACTCCATCGCGTACAGCGATGACGGTGTGGCTACGAGTGCTAAGACGTTTAAGCCTGGTGACGCTATCCGCGTGCGCATGGCGGACGGCAACGTGGCGGCAACCGTCGATGCGGTTGAGTAGGCCGCGTTTCACAGTGACAGACCTTTAGGAAAGGAAACAGATATGGCAGAGAAGACCCCGGTCGAGCAGCTTACGTACAAGCAGGCCTCGCAGGAGCTGGAGCTCATCATCCGCAGCTTGGAGTCGGGCGACATGGAGCTCGAGGAGTCGCTCGAGAGCTACACCCGCGGCGTCGAGCTTCTTAAGAGCCTGCGTACCCGCCTGACTGATGCCGAGCAGAAGGTCTCGGTGCTCCTTAAGGACGTCGACGGCAACGACGTGCTCGCCGACGGCGAAGCCGCCAACACCGACGACAACCTCTCGTTCTAACCATCTCGCAGTCCACTTTGGGGTAGTCTTTTTGGGACGGGGCTTTTTTGACTACCTCTTGTCGGCTGCCTCGCCGAGCACTTGCGTTTGCGAAAAAGTAGTCAAAAAAGCCCCGTCGCAAAAAGACTACCCTGGTGGCTTGGCCATTGGAGGTGAATGTTGCTTGCCTTTTGGCGTGTTAGGTGAGTTGAGGCGCTATCGCTGGTCGATTTCACCGGGTTCAACCATTATTTCTAGCGTGTGTAAATATTCATCTTGATTGTCAGATATGTATTCGCTTACATACCAGAATTCTAGAAGAGGCCCTGCGGCAATGAGATGATTCTGGTCCATGAATTCATTCATTTCCTTCCATATTGTCGGCGTTATTTCTGCAGGTCCGGTGGTTGTCCTGCAAAGATAGTCGCCTTCTGGGAAAATCTCGCACCCTTTATCGTCGATTGATCCGAGTGAAAGCAGCGTCTTCTCTGCTACCAGGCAACCGTCGGCGCTTCTGCGCGATGGGTCAAGGATGAAGCATGGAACCGTGTGTATCGAATCGATTTCCATCCCGAGTTCTTTCATGCGCTTAATGGTGGCGTAGGGAATTATGTCGCCGCTTAGCTCATCCTCGCTTACGATGACATATCCTCGGGGTCCCTTATGAACCACCCTCGACTGTTTTTCCTCGCGTGCTCTTAACGACATGGATATGTTCTGCATGCAATGCTCGATCTTTCGGCGCCGTTGCGATAGTTTTGCTATGGCTGCGTCGATGCTATCAAGTTCGTTGCTGAACAGTTCAAAGCTCGTTTCGAGTGAATGGTTATCTAGGAAAGATCTGATTTCGCTAAGCGTGTAGTTCATATTGAGCATTGACATGATGATGTTGAGTCTGCCGAAATCGTCCTTCCTGTATTCACGGTAGGCATTCGCCCCGCGCTTTGGGGCAACTAAACCAATTGCCTCGTAATAGCGAAGAGTGTCTGCGCTTACGCCGTAGAGGCCGGCCGTCTGCTTGATATTAAGGGAAAACTCGCGTTCCATGTCACACCTTCCGACTGCCCTAGGGCCACTCAAAACCTTGGAGCTATTCTAATGTTTGTTACTCCGTCATTGTCGGGCAAGCGGTCGTTTTGACGAGGTGAACGGTCTTAAGCGCTTGGTATCCAGCTGATATTCCATCGAAACACGTCGTTGACCTTTGACTTTCTCCATATTCTAAGATGGTTTCAAGCCAGCTAGCTTAAATCATATCGATCTAGCATCTTAATTGTGAGGAAGGACAAGCAATGAAGGTCAAGACTAGGACGGGTATAGTTTCGGGCAAGACGCTCGAAAACGGGGTTGAAGCTTTTTTGGGCATTCCCTATGCAAAGCAGCCGGTAGGTGATCTTCGTTGGCGTGCCCCTGAGCGCCTTGATGATTCCGATGAGGAAATTGAATGCGTGGAATTCGGGCATTCTGCCAGGCAATTTATCGATGAAGTTGAACTCGCTTCGCTTCATGAGCAAGGGGAGGATTGCCTGAGCCTTAACGTGTGGGTCAGGGGACACGCACGCAAGAACCTTCCTGTCATGGTATATATCCATGGTGGTGCCTACTTCTCAGGTGGATCTGCCGACCCGCTATATAACGGCTCCAATTTTGCGGCAGCGAAGGATGTCGTTATTGTTTCGATTAACTACCGTCTGAACTTGTTTGGGTCGCTGCTGCTCGATTGCCTGCCGGGCGGAGAGGACTACAAAGACGCCGGCTATCTTGCCATTCTTGATCAAATCCGTGCGCTCGAGTGGGTGCATGAGAATATTTCGGCCTTCGGCGGTGACCCCAATTGTGTCACGCTTTTCGGTGAGTCGGCAGGCTCTTCCAGCCAGGCTCTTCTTTCTATATTGCTAGAGGCAAATAAGTATTTCCAACGTGCGATTTTGGAGTCCGGCCCTATCCAGCTTTATAAGACCCGCGAGCGCGGCGAGTACTTTGCTCGGGAGTTCGCCGAAATCATGGGATGCAAAACCGCCCAAGAGCTCTTAGCGAAGTCGGCAGACGAGCTCATTGAGGGCATGCAGGTGTGGTGCGATCGTCATACCTACGAAGTGTCGCTAATTTTCTCGCCGGTTTGCGACGGGTCTTTTCTTCCCAAGAAGCCGATGAAGGCCTGGGCGGAGGGCGCAGCCAAGGATATCGATATCATGATTGGATGTACCGAGGACGAGTTTACTTATTTCCATTTCTATTTCGATGACCTTCCCGGATTCTGGCACGGCCAATTCCCGATTCATTTTGATGATCAGATTGATATCGATTACTGGGAGCAAGCATATCGAAAGGCATGGCCTGAGCGCGATTTTGCCGAGAATTACACCAATTTTATGAACTCAACCGGTTTCTTTGTCGGCACCGACCTTATGGCTGAAGAGCAGTCGGCGTTTAAGCCCGTGTACAACTATTTGTTCCGTTATAAATCTCGTGTCGAGGGAATGGGTTCTTGCCACGCAATCGAGGTGCCGTTCGTTTTCAAGAATCTTGATACCGCGAGTGGTCTGATGTTTACGGGTGACAATCCTCCAGCGCATCTCGCGGATGAAATGAACGATGCGTGGTTCAGCTTTGCGAAGACGGGCAAACCGTTTGTTGAGGGCAAGGCACCATGGGACCCCTATACCGCTGAGAACCACATTCATATGGTAATTGACGAAAACGAGTGGAAGCCGGTGCATTCGCTGCATGCCAAAGAAGATTCGGTGTTCCGTCCTATGTACGAGGTACTACTCAACGATTAGTGAAAGAAGCCGCAATGGAGTGGGCTAATTAGCCCCATTGAATTCAGCTTGAACTATCCCTGCGTAAGGAGAAAGAAATGGCTCAAGAAGAAAAGCTATCGGGTTATCGGTGGATGATCTTATTCGTAGTTTGCCTCATTTGCTTCATGGCAAACTTCATGCAATATCAGGTTTCAGCATGGGGTGTCGTCGTGATGACGACTCTCGGCATCGATGCCGGTGGGCTTACCAATCTCATGTTGATGCCGATGCTCACCGCTGTGTTTTTGTCGATTCCTGCAGGATCTCTTGCTGATCGCTACGGCGTTAAGCTTGTCGTGTCAATTGGCATGGTGCTTTCTGCTGTAGGCGGCTTTCTGCGTTATTTCATGATTAATGACTTTACCGTGCAGATCGTTTCGATGTTTATGATCGGCTTTGGCATTGCGGCGCTCAATGCCAATCTGGCAAAGGTGCTGGGTTCCTGGTTTAAACAGCAGACCTCCCTTGCCGTGGGAGTTTTCTATGCTGCTTCATGTGTGTCCATCGTGATAGCCCAGGCATTCAGCACTTATTTTCCTACGCTTGACGTGTCTTATCTGGTCGCTGCTATTGCCGAAGCTGTAACTGCTGCGCTGTGGATCTTCTTTATGGGGAACGTCCCGGAGGGCGAGCCCATGCCCGAGCCCGAGCCGGTTATGAAGTACATTAAGATTGCCGCTAAGTCGCGCGGCGTTTGGTGCATTGCCTTGGCTTATGGTCTTACCCTCGCTTCAACCACGGCATATTGCGCAATTCTGCCGTCTGCGCTTGAGCTCGTTCGCGGCGTTGATACTGCCACCGCTGGATCTATGGCAGCAATTATTACAGTTGGTAGCTTCTTTGCTTGTTTTGCGGGACCGGCTGCCGTCCTCAAGCTCGGTAAGAATAAACCGTTTCTCATTGTAACTACGGTGATTGCCGCCGTTGTAATGGTTGCAAACTGGTTTTTGCCGCTTGGCACTGTCATGTGGGTTGCTCTCGTCCTCAATGGTTTTATGACCGCTCTTTCTGGCCCCATTATTCAGGCAATGACTCCTGATCTTCCTGAGATTGGCGCGAAATATGCCGGTAGCGCTGGTGGAATAATCGGTACTGTCGGCCTTCTCTGCTCCTATTTTGTTCCCGTTATTGTTTCGTCTATTTCTGGTGACAATTGGACGTTGAACTTTACGATCGAATCGATTCTTTTCCTTGCGAGCGTTTTGCCTATTGCGATGTTGCCCGAGACTGGTGCGGCGGCAAAAGCCGAGATGCCTGAGACTTCTGAATTATAATTAATCGGTGTTTTGCCTGGTCGCGACCTCCAGTTGATATGGGGGTCGCGACCATTTTTAATGTGAGGTTGGTGCAATGGATGGTGAAGCGTGCGAAGTTGCGCACAAAGTTGAGCAAAAGCGGGCTTCGAGTGGTTACCGCTGGTTAATATTGCTGTTGACGTGTGGTCTCTGTTTTTTGGGCAACTTCATGCAGTATCAGGTCGCTGCCTATGCTACGGTCATCATGCCTCTGATGAATATCGACCCTGTCGGATTCTCATCTCTCTTTCTGGCGCCAATGCTTGCGGCGGTTTTCTTTAGTCTCCCGTTCGGATCACTTGGAGATAGGCTTGGGCCCAAAGTAGTGATACTTGGCGGGTTCTGTGTTTCTTTAGTCGGCGGCGCTATCAGAATTTTCACCCTATCGAACTATCCTGCTCAACTTGTCTCGATGTTTTGCATCGGCGTGGGGATGGCGGCATTGACTGCCAATAATGCAAAGACGCTTGGACTTTGGTTTGCAGATAAGACGGATGTTGCGATGGGCATTTACTATGCGGCGACTTGCTTTGGCATTGCGGCGGCGCAAGCGTCATCGGCGTTTATGTCTTCCGTGCTAATGGGCTATACAGTTGCAGAAGCGTTGTTGGTCGTTCTGACTATCTTCTGGGGTTTATTTGGTAAGAACGTACAGCATGACTCACTTATTCCTGATGGCGTTGAGCACGACCAAGCCCTTCTGACTGCTTTTCGTTCGCGTAACGTTTGGCTTTGCGCGATTTGCGCCGCTTTCTCACTTGCCGCCACGACCGCCTTTTCCGGTGTGCTACCTCAGGCTCTTGAGCTTGTGCGAGGCACCGATGCTTCGACGGCCGGCGAAATGGCGGCGCTGACAACCGCTGCTGGGATTATCGGCTGCTTGATTGCTCCGATGCTTTACGGTAAATGCCGCCTTGCGCGACCGTATCTTGTGATTGTCGGGCTTCTTGGCTCTATTTCAATTGCAGTTGCGTGGTTTGCCTCGGGCTTGAAGTCCATGGGGGTATTGCTTGCAGTGTGCGGCATCGTTACGAGCATGATGGGTCCAGTTGTTCAAGCTCTGCCAGTTTCATTTGTTGAAATCGGCACTCGTTATGCTGGCAGCGCTGGCGGCATTATGGCCGAAGTTAGCCTTTTGGGCTCTTATATGCTTCCTATTGGGATTGCGGCTATTTCCGGTTCAGATTACGACAAACAAATGATGCTTATTACTCTGCTTTACGGTCTATCCGTCCTTCCGGTGTTGATCGTTCCCGAGGTCAAACACTTTAAATAGGCGCGAGCATATGGATGGATAAAGCCCTCTGGCCATTGCGATTGCCGAGGAATGGATTTCGCTCAATTCGGATCTTTGAAGTGGGCTAAACTGTCTTGGTGTTTCACTGAACAACGCCACCTTCTGTTGCGTTGTCGTTAGAAAGGAACCAGCCATGTGTGATTGCATCTTCTGTAAAATCGCCAACCACGAGATCCCCTCGACTGTTGTCTACGAGGACGACCAGGTCATCGCGTTCGATGACCTCAATCCCCAGGCACCGGTTCATACGCTCGTGATCCCCAAGAAGCACTACAGCGACATCGCTGATAACGTGCCTGCCGAGACTATGGGCGCCATGGCCCATGCCATCCAGGAGGTTGCTAAGGCCAAGGGCCTGGAGGACGGTTTCCGCGTCATCTCCAACAAGGGCGTTAACGCCGGCCAGACCGTCATGCACTTCCACATGCACGTCCTCGGCGGCAAGAACTTGGGCGAGAACCTTATCTGAGATCGTATGGCCCATCGTCTTGATTGCCTTTGGAGAAACCTGTGCAGTTGTCTCAACTCGAATATCTTCAAGCGGTAGCGAATTATGGCGGCGTGCGCAAGGCGGCTCGCGCCGTTCATGTGAGTCCGCAGGCTGTTTCGTCGGCGATCAAGAAGCTGGAATCTGAGTATCAGGTCGTTTTGCTCGACCGGTCGACGGGCGAGGCCGTTTTGTCTCCTGCAGGGCGAGAGTTTGCGGGACGCGCGCGCGTAATCCTCGCGCAAGTCGATGATCTCAAAAATTACGCTCGGTCGATGGGGCAGGGTGTTTCGCCCGACGGTCATTTTCGTCTTTACGCCCCCTGCCTTCATGGGCGGGGGCGTCTTTTTGACGAAAACTGGTACGACTCGTTTGAGAGTTCGCACCCCCAGATTCACCTCGACGTGTGGCATCAGCCAACGGTTACGTGTTTTGAGTCTCTTTTGCTCGGGATATCGGATGCGGCTATTTCATTCGAGAAGCCACGGGGCAGCGCCCTTTGTTCGAAATGCTTGGGTGAAAAGGAGCTCAAGGTTCTTTCGTGTCCGGTTGGCCATCGTGTCAGGGGCACCATAACCATTCGTGAACTATTGAGCGGTAGGCTTGCTGTCCCCATCAACTTGTCGCCCTGTCTCAATGCAATCAACCAGTGCCCTGAGGCCCAACTCGTTAATTTCCGCTTTCGTGATGTCGAATATGGAAGCGAGAGACAGATTGAGTTTCTTCAAGGCGGGGGATTGATATTGAGCTTTTCTGGCTCCTCTCTTGCATCAGATGGATCCAACGTGAGCGAATGCTCCATTGAGGGCTCGCGCGACGTAACCTTGCCTATCTATTTTTGCTACCGGCAAAACGCCTGGACGGATCGGCATCAGACGGTATTTCTTCACCTGTTGCGCCATCTCGCTTCTTGAGGTTGCTTGGCTTCGTGCCGTCAAATGAATATTGACGATTTGTAACGTATGGCTGACGGTTTTGCCTTCATGCTTTTTGAGACCTCGGCTTGGATTATCGGCCTTTGGAGGAGGAGTATGAAAAACCGTACGGTTTGGCTGTATATGGCGTTTGTTTTCCTATCGAACTTCAGCACCATCTTGTATTTTCTGACGGTTTACCTTGAGTTCGTCGGATTCTCGATGGTCGCGATTTCTGGCATGATGATTGCGTACCAGGTAAGCAAATTTGCTCTCGAGATTCCTACCGGCTATATCGCCGATAGATTTGGGCGAAAGATAAGTGGCCTGGTGGGTATCGCGGGAATGCTCGGATACTACGCTGCCCTGCTCCTCATACGATCTCCTCTGCTTTTGATAGGTGCGTTTGCCCTCAAGGGTTTTGCCGTCGCATGCGTGAGCGGTTCTATTGAGGCAATCTATATCGATTCCGTCTCCCAAGATCAGCTCGTTAGGCTTAATGTGGTTGAGCGATTCGTCTTTTACGCATCTTATGCTCTTTCCGCGTGTGTGGGCGGCTTCATCTCGTCAGAAGGTGCATATTTCATCGGTCTTTCGGCCGATATCTTTGCGATGGTATTGACGTTACTTGTCGTTGCCTGCATTCCCGAAACGAAAGGGAAAGGTAGCGCTGCGGCTTCTATGAGCCAAATTAGCCCGAGGATGATTTGGACTGCCATTGCGGGCAATGGCACGCTTCGCTCGGCGTTCGTCATGGACTGTTCTCAGGCATTTGCTTTTGTCGCTCTGGAAGATTTTTTCTCACTGCTGCTCGCAGCCCGTGGAATGGGAGCCGTCGCTTCGGGCATGACCATTGCGGTCCAGCTCCTTGTCTCCGCCTCCATAGGGTTTATCGTGCCCAGCGTAATTGCTCATGTCGACAAGAGGCTTTTTGCGCGTATTTGCGGCATTATCCGTCTCATTCTAGCTGCTTTGTTTTTAACCCCTTTTATTCCGGTTGACCTGTTGCCCGTTTTCTATGTGCTGCAGACGGTTGCCTACTCGTTATTTGCTCCGATCAAATACTCAGTTTTTCAAAATGCTGCCGATTCATCGATGCTCTGTTCGTTGATTTCGGTTCAAAGCCAGATGGTGGCGGTGGGCGCCGTTCTTTTCTATCTGCTCAATGCTGTGTTGAGTAGCGTTGTGGGTATTCGGGTTGTGCTGCTTGTTGCGCTTGGGATTTCTTCTCTGGCGTATGTCCCCGCGCTATTTCGCCTTACAAGTCGAAGACCATGAGCATGCATGCATCGATAACTTATATATCAACGCAATAAACCCGAGCTCGAGGGCGTTTGGGTTTATTATTGAAGCGTATGTAACCTGGCGGCGCCACACCGCCTGTTAGTAGGGAGACACATGAACGTTCTGGTCGTCAACGCAGGATCTTCGACCCTTAAGTATCAGGTCATCGATACCAAGTCGCACAAGGTGTCCGCAAAGGGCTCCTGCGAGCGCGTCTGCTTTACCGGCGGTACCTTCACCCACGCTGCCAACGGCTCCAAGAAGGTGACCGAGAACATCGAGTTCCCCGACCACAAGGTCGCCATCGAGGTCGTCCTGAAGGACCTCGAGGCCAACGGCGTCAAGATCGAGGGCATCGGCCATCGCATCGTTCAGGGCGGTTGGTACTTTGGCGATTCCTCCCTCGTCGACGAGGACGTTCTTGCCAAGATCCGCGAGGTCGCCCCGCTCGCCCCACTGCACAACAACCCCGAGGCTAACGTTATCGAGTTCTGCCTGGAGCAGTATCCCGACCTGCCCAACGTCACGGTCTACGACACCGCTTTCCACTTCAACATGCCCGAGGTCGCCAAGACCTACGCCCTGCCCAAGGACGTTTGCGACAAGCTGCACATCCGTAAGTACGGCGCCCACGGCACTAGCTACCGCTACATCTCCAAGAAGGTTGCCGAGATGACCAACGGCGAGGCCCGCAAGGTTGTCGTGTGCCACATCGGCTCCGGCGCTTCCTTGTGCGCTATCGAGGACGGCAAGTGCATGGACACCACCATGGGCCTCACCCCGCTCGACGGTGTCATGATGGGCACCCGCTGCGGCTCCATCGACCCGGCTACCGTGTGCTACCTGCAGCGCGAGGGCGGCTACACCTTCGACGAGGTTGACGAGATGATGAACAAGAAGTCCGGCCTCATGGCCGTGACCGGCGGCAAGACCAACGACTGCCGTAACGTCGAGGAGCTCGCCGCTGCCGGTGACCCCGAGGCTCAGCTCGCCTTCGATATGTTCGTCTACAAGATTGCCGCCAAGGCTGCCGAGATGGCTACTTCTATGTGCGGTATGGACACCCTGGTCTTTACTGCCGGCATCGGCGAGCACGCTCCGGCGGTCCGCGCCGGCGTTGCCGACCGCCTGGCCTTTATGGGCGTCAAGATGGATCATGCCCGCAACGCCCTGCGTGGCGACGGCGCTTGGTGCCTGTCTGCCAAGGATTCCAAGGTCAAGATTTTCGTCATCCCCACGGACGAGGAGTTCATGATCGCCTCCGACGTCGAGCGCATCGTCAACGGTAAGTAATTGCAAGAGGGGAGGGGCTGGACGACCGAGCGCCGTTCGGCCCCTCTTTTGCGCTCGTTGGGCGATATGACTGATAGCTATTTATCAAGTTGTGATAACTTCTTATTAAAATGCGGCCGCCTTAAGGGGTCTGCGTCGACCGTATTGCACTGCAAAGGAGTCTCATGAACGTACTTGTTGTCAACGCCGGCAGCTCAAGCCTTAAATATCAGCTTTTGGATACCGATACCCGCGAGGTTTTCGCCAAGGGCAACTGCGAACGTATCGGTTCGGACATGGGCATCTTTGGCCATTCCGAGAACGGTGGCGCCAAGCAGACCGAGGAGGTCCCTTTCCCCGATCATCGCTCTGCTATCGCTCGCGTGCTCGAGGAGCTTGAGAAGACCGACTTTACGATTGGTGGCATTGGTCATCGTATCGTTCAGGGCGGCTGGCACTTCGATGATTCCGCGGTCGTCGACGATGAGGTCATGGCTAAGATCCTTGAGGTGGCCCCGCTCGCTCCGCTGCACAATTACGGCGAGGCCGCGGCAATCGAATATTGCCGCGAGAAGTATCCGGAGCTGCCCAACGTGGCCGTCTTCGACACCTCGTTTCACATGACCATGCCCGAGGTCGCCTACACCTACGCGCTGCCCAAGGACGTGTGCGACAAGTACCACGTGCGCAAGTACGGCGCACACGGTACGAGCCACCGCTACGAGTGGATGATGGCCAAGGAGATCCTGGGCTCGCGCTGCCACCGCCTGCTTTCGTGCCATCTGGGCAACGGCGCTTCGCTTGCCGCCATTGAGGACGGCGTGTGCCGCGACACCACGATGGGCCTCACGCCGCTTGACGGTCTGATGATGGGTACCCGCTGCGGTTCCATTGACCCGGCCACCGTGTGCTACCTCCAGCGCGAGGGCGGCTACAGCTACCAGGAAGTCGACGACATGATGAACAAGCAGTCTGGCCTGCTTGCCATCTCGGGTATCTCCAACGATGCCCGCGACATCCGTACACGCGCCTCCGAGGGCGACGAGCGCTGCCTGCTCGCCTTCGATATGTTCGCCTATAAGGCCATGCAGCAGGCCGGCTCCATGATCGCTTCCATGGCGGGCGTGGATACCATCACCTTTACCGCCGGCATTGGCGAGAACGACTGGTCGATCCGTAAGGCCTTCTGCGACTGCTTTGAGTGGCTGGGCGTGCGCATCGACAACAACAAGAACCGCGAGGCCGTGGGCAACGGCCCACAGGTCATCAGCGCCGCCGGCTCTGCCGTCACGGTCATGGTCATCCCCACCGACGAGGAATACATGATCGCCCACGACGTCGAGCGCCTGACCAAGAACAACTAGCGCTCATTTGCAATTGAATGAAAGGCCTCCAGAGCAACAGCTCCGGAGGCCTTTTTGCTGGCAGGCGGAAATTCCAGTCCCAAAGTGATCATCACCAGCAACGCCTGCGCTCCCAACAGCGGCACCCGACCATTCAGATCCTCAGCTCCAGCTCGCAGTCAAGCCGCCGTCCACCCCAGATGCCCCGATTGCTACGTGGCGGCAGGGACCCTACAGGGTAAAGCTCTGAAAACATTCCGCAGGACGGAGGAAGCCCCCGCCGCACGTAGTGCGCAGCGGGGGCTTCCGACATGTCCGAGGACGTTTTCAGAGCTTTACCCTGTAGGGTCCCGAGGGGATATGTCTGCTATTCAGCCATCTGAGCCTGGACGGCGGTGATGGCCACGACACCCACGATGTCATCGGCAGAGCAGCCGCGCGACAGGTCGTTGACCGGCTTGGCGATGCCCTGCAGGATGGGGCCGTAGGCGTCGGCGCCGGCGAAGCGCTGGACCAGCTTGTAGCCGATGTTGCCGGCCTCAAGGTCGGGGAACACGAGCACGTTGGCCTTGCCGGCAACGGAGGAACCGGGAGCCTTGAGCTGGGCGACGGTGGGGACGATGGCGGCGTCGAGCTGCAGGTCGCCATCGATGGCGAGCTCGGGAGCCTTCTCCTTGCAGAATTTCACGGCCTCCTGGACCTTCTTGGCGACCTCGCCGCCGGCGGAGCCCATGGTGGAGTAGGAGAGCATAGCCACGTGCGGCTCGACGTTGCCCATGAAGGTGGACCAGGAGTGAGCGGAGGCGATGGCGATCTCGGAGAGCTCGTCGGAGGACGGGTTGATGTTGAGGCCGCAGTCAGCGAAGATCAGCGTGCCATCGGTGCCGAACTGCGGGGTGTCGGTGCACATCACGAAGAAGGCCGAGACCAGCTTGGTACCCGGGGCGGTCTTGAGGATCTGCAGCGCGGGGCGCAGGGTGTCGGCGGTGGAGTGGCAGGCGCCGGAGACCAGGCCGTCGGCGTCGCCCATCTTGACCATCATGGTGCCAAAGTAGGTAGCGTCCATCACCTGGGCGCGAGCCTGCTCGATGGTGACACCTTTCTTGGCGCGGAGCTCGGCAAACTTCTGCGCGTACTCCTCGTGCTTCTCGGCATTGCGCGGGTCGATGACGGTAGCGCCGGGAACGTTAATCTCGTCGGGGTTGCCCAGGATGACGATCTTTGCCAGACCTTCCTCGATGATCTTGGTGGCCGCGACGATGGTGCGCGGATCCTCGCCCTCGGGCAGGACGATCGTCTTAAGGTCGGCCTTGGCGGCAGACTTCATACGGTTAAGGAAATCGCTCATGTTACTCCTTACAAGCGTTTCACTAAGCTCCAGGCGCCCGGCTGTTCACGAATAAACCCGCTGCTAGCGGGTTTACCTTTCAAATTTGTACGCCGCGGTGCTTGAGCTTTCCTTGTGTGGCAAGCTCATTATAGGACGCATTAGCGCTATAATCGCTCTGATAAATATGTCTCGAAGAATGTTCGAGAAAAGCCCAGCTAACGAGCCCGTGGCTTTTGACAAGGAGTATCGATGCAGATTACCTCAGGCCTGCCTGAAGGCTTTAACGCCGGCGCGTACGACATGATTGTCGTCGGTGCTGGATATGCCGGTGCCGTTTGCGCCCGCCGTCTTGCCGAGACCATCGGCTATCGTGTTGCCGTTTTGGAGCGCCGTAGCCACATTGCGGGCAATGCCTATGACTGCACTGACGAGGCCGGAATCCTGATCCACGAGTACGGTCCGCATATCTATCACACCTTTAACGAGCGCGTGCACAATTTCCTGTCGCGCTTTACCAAGTGGACGGATTATCAGCACAAGGTGCTCGCCAACATCAACGGTACCCTTATGCCCGTGCCCTTCAACCATGCGAGTCTCAAGTTCGCCTTTGGTGACGAGCGCGGCGAGGAGCTGTATCAGAAGCTCGTGGAGACCTTTGGCAAGGATGTCAAGGTGCCCATTATGGAGCTGCGTAAGAAGAACGACCCCGACTTGGCCGAGGTCGCTGATTACGTATACGAGAACGTCTTTTTGCATTACACCATGAAGCAGTGGGGCCAGACGCCCGATCAGATCGACCCCTCGATCACCGGCCGCGTTCCCGTCTTTGTGGGCGATGATGACCGCTACTTCCCGCAAGCTCCCTTCCAGGGCATGCCGCAGGACGGCTATACCGCGCTGTTTGAGCATATGCTCGACCACGATCTGATTGATGTGTTCTGCGACGTGGACGCCCGCGACCTCTTCGAGATCGATGAGACCACCGTCAAGGTCGACGGCAAGGTCTACGGCGGCGAGATTGTCTATACCGGTCCGCTCGATGAGCTGTTCAACCTTGACCTGGGCGCTCTGCCGTACCGTACGCTCGATATGAAGTTCGAGACGCTCGATATGGACCAGTTCCAGCCCGTGGGCACCGTCAATTACACCACGAGCGAGGATTACACGCGTATCACCGAGTTCAAGAACATGACTGGCCAGGTCCTGCCCGGCAAGACCACCATCATGAAGGAGTACTCCAAGGCCTATACGCCCGACTCGGGCGAGACGCCCTATTACGCCATTCTGGAGCCCGAGAACCGCGAGCTCTACGAGCGCTATCTCGAGCGCGTCCAGAACCTGACGAACTTCCACCCGGTGGGTCGTCTGGCCGAGTATCGTTACTACGATATGGACGCCGTGACCAATTCCGCCCTCGATCTTTCGGATGAGATTATCGCCTGCCATGCATAAAGTCATAACATTCGGTATTCCCTCGTATAACGCCGCCAAGGACATGGACCATTGCATCACCTCCATCTTGGAGGGGAGCAATTACGCCACCGATATCGAGATTATCGTGGTGGACGACGGCTCCAAGGACGAGACGGCCGCCAAGGCCGACGAGTGGGAGGCCCGTTATCCTGGAATCATCCGCGCGGTGCACCAGGAGAATGGCGGTCACGGTATTGCCGTCCTTTCGGGCCTGCGCGAGGCGCAGGGCACCTACTACAAGGTTGTTGATTCGGACGACTGGCTTGACGGCGCTGCCCTTTCGACCATGCTGTCGATTCTGCGTGGCTTTGAGGAGCGCGACCAGCGCGTTGACCTGTTTATCTCGAACTACGTGTACGAGAAAGTTTACGAGGGAACGCATACCGCTATCGGTTACAAATTTGCCCTGCCGCGCAAGAAGATCTTTTCCTGGGATCAGATCGGTCATTTCCGCCTGGACCAGAACCTACTCATGCACAGCCTGTGCTATCGCACGGATGTGCTGCGCGAGTCCAACCTTCCCATGCCGCCGCACACGTTCTATGTGGACAACATCTACGCCTACGTGCCGCTGCCGCGTTGCAAGACCATGTACTACGCCGACATTGACCTCTACCGCTACTTTATCGGTCGCGAGGGCCAGAGCGTCAACGAGGCAACGATGGTCAAGCGTCTGGACCAGCAGTTCCGTGTTACGCGTATCATGATGGAGTCGTACCACCTGTACAGCGATGTCGAGTCGTCGCGCCTGCGTTCGTACATGATGGGCTACTTCACCATGATGATGGCGATCTGCTCGGTGCTCACCAAGCTTTCTGAGGAAGATTGTGCCGACGAGCGCCTAAAGACGCTGTGGAATGATTTGAAGGCCTACGACGAGCGCATGTATCGTCGTGCCCGCTACGGCGTGGTCGGCTTCTTCACCAACCTGCGTGGACGGGCCGGAGACAAAACCACACTCGGCCTATACCGTCTTGCCTCAAAGATTTTCAAATTCAACTAGCTGCTGAGTAATCGCTGCTGATAGGTTGACTGGGCCCCTTGGCCTTTAGTTTGCTACTGCGAACAGTCCTGCTCGCACGGAAAGCACATTAAGTGCTTTCCGGCTCGTGCGGAACTTGTATCAAACTAAAGGCCAAGGGGCCTCTGCTATAAGAATCGATTGTCAGGTTATTTGAATTTGAAGATCTTCGACGCGCGGTACACAGGGGCCTGGGCTGAAAAGAATCTGGTTGGTAGGTTGCCCGGTGGGGCTTGGTTATGTTTGTCGCGAGTTCCGCACGAGCCGAAGAGCACTTAATGTGCTCTTCGTGCGAGCCAGGACTGTAGAGCAGCAAACATAACCAAGCCCCACCGGGCAACCGGTCAGGTTAGGCTACTTCGCGGCGCCGGGGATGCCGTGGGAGGTTTTGGCGGTTTTGGCTCCATTTACGATGGCGGTTTCCAGGGCCCTTACGGCGAGCATGCCCAGCAGGTCTAGGGGAACGGCGGCGCTTGCCTGGGCGCCCAGTTTGCCGCTGGCGAGGGTGTAGATGGTGTCGCCGTCGTTGGTGGTGTGCGTGGGACGGATGGCGTGTGCGTAGGCGTCTGCGGCCATCTGAGAGACCTTGGTGGCTTGTGCCTTAGTGAGCTCCATGTTGGTGACGATGCAGCTGATGGTGGTGTTGGTGCGGTCGAGCGGCATCTGCATGGATCCGGCGGCGGCAAAGGCTGCGAGTTCCATGTCGACGATCTGGTCGCTATCGGCTGCGGCGCGCATACCGGCGACCCACTCGCCGGTGAAGGGGTCGACAACGTTGCCACAGGCATTGACTGAGACCACGGCGCCCACCTTGACGGGGCCGAGCGCCACGGCGGCGGCTCCAAGGCCGGCCTTCATGCAGGTGGCAGATCCCATGAGCTTACCTACGGTGGCGCCGGTGCCGGCGCCCACGTTGCCCTGCTCGAGCGAGGCAGGGGTGTGGTCCAGTGCCTCACGCACGGCAGCGATACCGGCCTCGATGTCGGGACGCACCGTGGGGTCGCCAAAGGCAAGGTCGAAGATGCAGCTGGAGCACACGATGGGCACCTGTGTGGGACCGACGGGCAGGCCGATGCCGCGGCTCTCGAGCTCGCGGGCGACGCCGCTTGCGGCCTCCAGACCAAAGGCCGATCCGCCCGAAAGACAGACGGCGTGGACCTTGTCGACGGTGTTCTCGGGTCGCAGCAGGTCGGTTTCGCGCGATGCTGGAGCACCGCCGCGAACGTCAACGCCGCCGGTGGCGCCCTCGGGTGCCACGATTACGGTGCAACCGGTGCCGGCCTCCTCGTCCGTATAGTTGCCATAGCACAAGCCATCGACATCGCAGACGTCAATGGCCTCGAGCAGTGTATCCATGTTTAACTCCTATCGGTTTTCCGCCGCGCCATGTGCCCGGTCGGGATCCGTACGGTACGCCAAAATTGTAGGCGCTGGGGGATACCCAGCGCCAGATGCAATTACGAGAGTTTTTGAATCGCGCGCGCGACGCGAGCGATGGGTAGGCCCACCACGTTATAGAAGTCGCCCGATATATCATGCACGAGCATGCGTCCTCCTGTGCCCTGAATGCCGTAGGCGCCGGCCTTGTCCATGGGCTCACCCGAGGCGACGTAGTGCTCGATCTGTTCGTCGTTGAGCTCGTAGAACGTCACGTCGGTCACATCGACAAAGGACAGGCTCTCGGCGGCATGTGGGGCGGCCGTATCGCCTGCCTTAACGATGCAGACGCCGGTTGCGACCTGGTGTGTGCGGCCCGAAAGCTCACGGAGCATGGTACACGCCTCGTCCTCGGTTGCCGGCTTGCCCAGAATCTTGCCGTCAAAGGTGACGATGGTGTCGGCCGCGACCGTCAGCTCATTGGGCTCGGCATGCTCGGCGGCAACGGCGGCGGCTTTGGCGCGTGCTAAGCGTTCAACGAGCGTAAGCGGGGCCTCGTCATCAAACGGCGTTTCGTCGATATCGGCAGGAATGATGCGAATGTCATAGCCCGCCTCGCGCATCAACTCGATGCGGCGCGGTGATTGCGAAGCCAAAATCATAGCTGAATGCCCTCGGCGACCTTCTCGACGGCCTTGTCGCCGGCGAGCGTGCGCAGCAGCTCAAGCGCAAAGGGGAGCGACTGGGCCATGCCGCTGGCGGTGATGATGTTGCCGTCTTGCGTAACCTTCTCGCCGGTATAGGCGCCTTCGGGGAAGCTTTTCTCAAAGCCAGGGAAGCACGTGGCGTGGCGCCCCTCGAGCAGGTCGAGCTCACCCAGGATAAACGGGGCGGCGCAGATGGCGGCGACGTGCTTGGTCGCGGCGAACTCGCAGACCACGTCGCAGACGCGCTGATCGGCGCGCAGGTTGGTGGCGCCGGGCAGGCCGCCGGGCAGCACGACGCAGTCGTACTCGTCAAAATTGATCTCATCAAAGAGCGCATCGCAGGTCACGGGGATCTGCAGCGAGCTTACGACCTCACGCGTGGGCATGATCGAGACGAGCGTGGCACGCACGCCGCCGCGACGCATGACATCGACCATGGTCAGGCATTCAATAGTTTCAAAGCCATCGGCGGCGAGAACGGCAACGCTGGGCATGAGGGTTCCTTTCATAGGCGGCATACAATTAGCCGTCTTATACCCCGAAGACCTCCGCTTGCCACGCTCGATTTTCCATTGTTTAAAAAGGGACGGGGCTATTTTAGCTACCCCACTTGCAGGGTAGCTAAAATAGCCCCGTCCGAATTAGCTACCCTCACCCATCCTCAACAATCTCAATCTGTAACATCTAGACCCACTTTTGACCCCTAACTGTTACAGATCAAGACAAACGGAAACCGCCCCGACAAAACGTCTAAATCTGTAACATCTACGGACCAAAACCGGGTCTTACTGTTACAGATCGAGACAGCCCCCAACAGCACCGCCCCGTTAGGGGAAACGACCGCTACAGGTACGGCGGGCAGAGGCTCACTTTTTTCTTCGGTTTTTCTTGACGGAATCTCACCTGTTGTAGTACTTTGTCCCAGTCTAAAAACGCGTGGACTTTTCTGGGCGCTAGCCACCTTTTTGCCACGCAACCGAGCAGTCGGTTGCGTGGCTTTTTTCGTCTTGGCAGCAGGTACCACATGCACCGCCAGAAGACCGCACGAGCCCACCTTCCGACTGCAGGGAACAGACGCACGAGACGTGCATCTGCAAGACAGCAGACGGAAGGGAGCCTAATGGCAGAAACAAACACAATCAAGCAACAGACCGCCGAGGCGGGAGCCGCGGGCGCGGGGCAGGTCAAGGCGGCGCTCCAGGTCTTTGCGGGCGGCGCCTGCTACGGCGCGATGGCCACGACCTACAAGCTCGCCTACGCCGCGGGCTTCACCTCAGCGCAGGTGGTGGCGAGCCAGGCGTGGTTCGGCTGCCTCTTCTTCGCCCTCGCCACGCTCGCAGGGCACGCACTCGGGCACCGCTGGCAGCGCGTGGGCTGGAAGCTCGCCCTCAAGCTCATGGGCCTGGGAGCCCTCACCTGCCTCACCTCAATCCTCTACTGCTACGCCATGAGCGTGCTGCCCGCCCCGGTGGCACTCACGCTCCTCTTCCAGTTCACGTGGCTGGGGCTCGTGTGGCAGACCGTCATGACGCGCCGGCCGCCGAGGCTCCTCCAAGTGGCCTCCGCCCTGGTCATCGTCTTCGGAACGGTGTTCGCGAGCGGCGTCTACAAGACCGGCATCACCGGGTACGACCCCGTGGCCCTGCTCTGCGCGCTGGGGGCGGCCGTGTCCTGCTCCCTCTTTGTCACCCTCTCCGGCAAGGTCGAGGCCCCCTGCTCGTCCGAGCAGCGTGGCGTCATCGTATGCGCGGGCTCCGTGGTCATGTCGCTCACGGTGTGTCCGGACTACGTCGTCTCGGGCGTCCTCGCCCAGGGCATCCTGCCCTTTGCCGTCATCGCCGGCTTCTTTGGCATGCTCTGCCCGGTCCTGCTCTTCGGCATGGGCTCTCCGCACCTGCCCGCGGGCCTGTCCACCGTCATGGCCGCCGCGGAACTCCCCGCCGGCCTGCTCATCGCCATGATCGTCCTCGGCGAGCCGCTCGACGTCGTCGAGTGGCTGGGCGTCGCCATCATCCTCGCCGGCGTGTGCCTGGCACAGGTCCCCTCCCTGCTTGGAGGCCGGGAGGCACGTCGCGCCGCCGCAGGACAAGCCGTCAGCTAGTCACCCCTTCACAGGCGGCCCGCGCGCATCAGGGAAAGGGCCACGGGCCAGGCGCGCGAGGCCGCAAGGACGTTATAAAGCGTCCCCCGCAGAGATGGGGGCGCCAGAGAGAAGGAGGCACCATGCCATTTCCAAAAGGGTTCCTTTGGGGAGGAGCCACCGCCGCCAACCAATGCGAGGGAGGTTATGACGAGGGCGGCCGCGGCCTTGCCAACGTCGACGTCATCCCACACGGGCCGGAGCGCAACGACGTAAGCCGCGGCCTGAGGCGCATGCTCGACTTCGAGCCCGGGTACTACTACCCGGCCCAGACGGGCATCGACTTCTACCACCACTACCGCGAGGACATAGCCCTCTTCGCGGAGATGGGCTTTAAGGTCTTTCGCCTCTCCATCGCCTGGAGCCGCATCTTCCCCAATGGCGACGAGGAGGAGCCCAACGAGGCCGGGCTCGCTTTCTACGAGGACGTGTTCCGCTGCTGCCGCGAGCACGGGATCGAGCCCCTCGTGACCATCACGCACTTCGACTGCCCCATCCACCTCGTCAAGAAGTACGGCGCCTGGCGAAACCGCACCCTTATCGAGCTCTACAAGCGGCTTGTGACGGTGCTCTTCAACCGCTACCGCGGCCTCGTGCGCTGGTGGATCACGTTCAACGAGATGAACATGATCTTGCACCGTCCCTTCATGGGTGCCGGCATCGTCCTCGAGCCCGGGGAGAATGCCCGCGAGGCCGAGTACCGCGCCGCGCACAACGAGCTCGTGGCGAGCGCCTGGGCCACCAAGATCGCCCACGAGGTCGATCCGGAGAACAAGGTGGGCTGCATGCTCGCCGCGGGAAGCTACTACCCCTACTCCTGTCGTCCCGAGGACGTTCGCGCGGCGCAGGTCAAGAACCAGGAGGACCTCTTCTTCGTGGACGTGCAGGCGCGCGGTCGCTACCCCGGCTACGCGCTCAAGATGCTCGAGCGCGAGGGCATCGACGTGGGCATGACCGCCGAGGACGAGCACATCCTTGCGGAGAACACCGTCGACTTCATCTCGTTTAGCTACTACTCCTCGCGCTGCACCGCGGGCGACCCCGACTCCGTGGGCGGCGTCGCCGAGGGCAACGCCTTCGCCGGCGTGGAGAACCCCTACGTGCGCACGAGCGACTGGGGCTGGGTCATCGACCCGCTGGGATTCCGCATCACGATCAACGACCTCTGGGACCGCTACCAGAAGCCGCTCTTTGTGGTGGAGAACGGCCTCGGCGCCTATGACGAGGTGCTTCCCGACGGCACGATCGAGGACGACTACCGCATCGCCTACCTGCGCGAGCACATCGAGGCCATGCGTGACGCCATCGAGCAGGACGGCGTCGAGATGCTCGGCTACACCACCTGGGGGCCGATCGACCTCGTGAGCGCGGGCTCCGGCGAGATGGAGAAGCGCTACGGCTTCATCTACGTGGACCGCGACAACCTGGGCAACGGCACGCTCGAGCGCAGGCGCAAGAAGAGCTTCTACTGGTATCAACAGGCCATCGCCACCAACGGAGGCGACCTGGGCTAGCCGCCCGGGCAATATCACTAAGGAGAAAATAATGGCTGAAAAATACGACGATCTGGCCAGATCCATACTCGAGAACGTAGGCGGCACAGAGAACGTCGCCAGCGTCGCGCACTGCATCACGCGCGTGCGCTTCAAACTCAAGGACGAGTCCCGCGCCAACACTGCCAAGATCGAGGCCCTCAAGGGCGTCATCCAGGTCATCCAGGCCAACGGCCAGTACCAGGTGGTCGTGGGTAACATCGTCGAGGACGTCTACGACGCGGTCCTGGAGGCCGGCAACTTCTCGGGCGGCGCAAGCGCCGACGACGAGCCCCAGGGCGATAAGACCGTTGCCTCCGTCGTCATCGACCTCATCTCTGGCATCTTCCAGCCCATCCTGGGACCGCTTGCCGCCGCAGGCATCATGAAGGGACTGCTTGCCCTCATCACCTACTTCGTCCCGGCCTTTGCAAACGACGGCCTCTACACGCTGCTCTACACCGTGGCTGACGGCTTCTTCTACTTCCTTCCCGTCGCCCTGGCGTTCAGTGCCGCGCGCAAGTTCCGCATGAACGAGTTCACCGGCGTGGCAATCGGCGTGGCGCTTCTCTACCCGACGATGGTCGCCCTGACCTCGGGCGAGGCGCTCGGCAGCATCGACCTCGGCGTGGCCGGCACGTTCTCGTGGTACGCCACCGCCCTCGGGCTCCCCATCATCATGCCCGTGTCCGGCTACGTGAGCTCGGTGATCCCCGTCCTTCTCATGGTGTGGTTCGGCTCTATCCTTGAGCGCTGGCTCAAGAGCTGGATGCCGGCTGCGCTCAAGATGTTCCTTGTCCCGCTCGCCACGATGACGGTCTCCATCGTCTTGGGCTACCTCATCATCGGCCCGGTGGCCACCCTCATCACCAACCTGCTGAGCGCGGCATTCTCGTTCATCTTCCAGCTCCCCGTGGTTGGTTCCGTCCTGGGCAGCGCCCTGGTTGGCGGACTGTGGATGTGCCTCGTCATCTTTGGCTTCCACTGGAGCCTCATCCCCATCTCCATCATGAATCTGAACACCCTCGGCCACGACAGCGTGCTCGCCGCCACCATCGGCCACGGGTTCGCGCTCGGAGCGGTCATCTTTGCCATGTACCTCAGAAACAAGGACGAGCGCTTCCGCGGCATCGCCCTTCCCGCGATGATCTCCGCCTTCTTCTTCGGCGTCACCGAGCCGGGCATCTACGGCATCGCCCTCCCCAACAAGCGCGCGTTCGTCGTGGCATGCCTGAGCTCCGCCGTGGGCGGCGCCATCGTGGGAATGACTGGCGCTCTCATGTACATCTCGGGCGGCCTCGGCGTCTTCAACCTGCTCAACTTTATCGACGGGACCCCTGGTGGCGCCGGGATCTCCCACATGATCTTCGCGATCATCGCCTCGCTCGTCTCTGCCGTCCTGGCCTTTGTTATCGAGTTCATCACCTACCGGCCCAACGACGATGAGGAAGGCACCCGCTAGCCTGCGCCCTCCTCAATCAGCTCTATGTAATTGAGGGGCAGTTGAGGTGGGTGAGGGCCGAGGGCGATCAAGGTGGCCGCCCTCGGCCCGGGACAACCTGCCAGAAGGCGTTTAGCTTTCTCGGGCGGCGCTGAAATGAACTGCGCCCCGATACTTGGACGGGTCAATTAGCGGCCTATGCCGCACATGGGGACTGATTTCGGAACTCCTCCGGGGTCAGTCCCTTTTGCTTAACCCGCCTCCTCTTGTTCCAGTGAACGGTATAGGCTTCGAGGTCCCGCTTGAACTCCTCGAAGCTCCGCCACGTCCGGCTCCTGTAGAATTCGTCCTTCAGGCGCCCGGGCAGCAGCTCCGTCGCATGAGCTTGCCCTCGCACGCCGCCGGCCCCGGCCGGGTCCGGGCACCCTTCGGCCTCCCGCTGGCCTTCGGCGCGCCCGCACCCCCTGTCGCAAAGCTCTGCTGCAAGAGTCCTCAGCGTGGCGTCGTGCCTGACTCTCCCGTCCATAAAGAAGCCCCCATTTCTAATGTTCAAGAAATGAGGGGCGGTTCAATTTCGGGACGGGGATTAAATAATCATTCGGAGCAAATCTATTTTTATCCCCGTGCCAGAAAAATCATCGGGCGTGGTCTGGGGCAAACAGTCTAGTTGCGCTTGAGGTGGACGACGGTTTCGCAGTGGAAGGTTTGCGGGAACAGATCGACCGGCGTGATCTTGACGGGGGAGAAGGTACCTTCCTCGACAAAGCGCTTAAGGTCGCGTGCCAGGGTGGCGGGGTCGCAGCTCACGTAGGCGACATCGCGAGCGCTCGTGCTGGCGATAAGGTCGATCGCCTCGGGGGCGAGGCCTGCGCGCGGCGGGTCGACCACCAAGACGTCGGCATCCTGGTCGGGGAACTCGCGCACCGCGTCTCCGCCAATGACGTCGACGTTATCGAGCTTGTTGATCTCGAGGTTACGGCGCAGGTCGCGCACGGCCGGGCCGTAGGCCTCGACGGCGGCGACGAAGTCGCAGCGGCGGGCGAGCGGCAGGGTAAAGGTTCCGGCACCGCAGTACAGGTCCACGGCAAGCTCGTCTTCCTGCGGGTCGAGCGCTTCCATGACAAGCTCGATCAAAATCTCGGCACCCTTGGTGTTGACCTGGAAAAACGACGGGGCCGAAAGGCGCATCTGGCCGTCGGCGATGTTCTCGGTCCAGGAGCCCTCGCCGGCGAGCATCTCAACCTTGGAGACGCGGCGGGCCTTCTTCTCACCCTTGCTCATAACGCGCACTATGCTCGTGGGGTGTGCGGCGTCTGCCAGCACGCGCGAGACTTGCGAGCGCGGGAACGAGCCCGTGGGCGTCCAGAGCGCGACCTCGAGCGCTTTGGTGCGGCGCGAGGCGCGAATGCCCACGCGCTCCAAGCCCAGGTCGTGGCTGCCGCTCAGATAATTGAGCGCGCCGACAACCGATTTGAGTGCCTTGGGGAAGCGTTTGTCGAACAACGGGCACGAATCGACGGTCACAATCTTACTGGGATCGACGCCGTGCATGCCAAGACGCACGCGGCCGTTTACAACGGTCGGTTCGAGCTCAATTTTATTGCGGTAGCCCCAATCGTCCTTGGTGTGGCGGATGGGCTGCACCAGCTCGTCGACTTGCTCAGGGGTGAACTTGCCGATGCGCTCGAGCGTGGAGCGCAGGTTTTGCTCCTTGGCGGCAAGCTGAGCGGTGCGTGAGAGGTTGCCCCACGAGCAGCCACCGCAGATGCCCACGAAGGGGCAGGGAGGCTGAATTCGATCGGGGCTCGGCTCCAGAATCTCGGTGGCGCGGGCGCGCATAAACGATTTGCCGTCCTGCACGATCTCGGCCTCGACGGTGTCGCCCGCCACGGCGCCCTGCACAAATACGGCTTTGCCGTTATCGGCATGCGCCAGACCATCGGCGCCATACGTCATCGATTCTATGGTGAGCTTCATATTCCTGCCCGTCATTCGCGTTGTTGTCCGCAACCATGGTAGCAGGGAAAAGCGCCCCGTACCTGAGGCATTCCTCAAATACGGGGCGCTTCTACAAACGTCTATTTCGTCTTGCCGGTAATGAGCGTCTTAAGGCCTAAGCGGATCAGGCCCAGACCCATGCGCACGCGGCCGGGGCGATGGCGCTCGATGGCCTTGGTCTTGCCGGCGGGTTTCTCGCGGCGGGCGCTTGCATGGGGCGCGGACTTGACGGTCTGCGGCTGAGGCTGGGGTGCAGGCTCGGGCTCGGGCTCCAGGTCGGGCTCGATGACGGTCGCCTGGACCTTCTGTACCTTAGGGGCTGCCGGCTGTGGCTCGGGCTTGGGGCCCAGAACAGGTGCGGATTCCGGTTTTGCTTTGGCGACGGGCTCCGAAGCCACGGCTGCGGACTCGGCGTTGCGATAAGCGCGCTCCAACAGGAACTCCTGCGAGTTAAAGGGCTTCTCACCCTCTTTTCGCTCTACGGGAACCCAGGTGCCGTCGCTCGTCAGGCTACGTGCCTTCACGTTGTCGCGCAGCTGCACGCCCATGTACTCGTGCACCAGCGCGCGGCAGGTGGGGTCGAGCACGGGGAAGGCGATCTCCACGCGATGCTCGGTGTTGCGCGTCATCATGTCGGCAGAACTCAGGTAGATCATGTCCGAGTCCACGCCGAAGGCATAGACGCGCGCGTGCTCCAAGAAACGTCCGACGATAGAACGTACGTGCACGTTTTCGGTCTTGCCCGCAATGTTGGGCTTCAGGCACGAGATACCGCGGATGATCATGTCCACACGCACACCGGCACACGATGCCTCGGCGATCTTGTCGATGACCTCGCGGTCAGTGAGCGAGTTGAGTTTAAAGAACACGCGGGCGGGCTCGCCGGCGAGAGCGCGTTGGATCTCGCGGTCCAGTCCGCGCATGATGAGTGGCTTAAGGCCGACGGGCGCCACGCCCAAAAAGCGGTAGTCGCCGCGCAGGTTGCCCAGCGACAGGTTGCGGAAGAACAGGTTGGCGTCTTCGCCGATCCCGGGATGGGCGGTCATGAGCATAAAATCGCTGTAGAGCTTGGCCGTCTTCTCGTTAAAGTTACCGGTGCCCAAAAGCGTGAGTCGAGTGAGCGCCATGCCCTCGCGATAGGTGAGCTGGCAGATCTTTGAGTGGCATTTAAAGCCCTCGGAGCCATAGATGACGGTGCAGCCCGCTTCTTCCAGACGCTCTGCCCACTCGATGTTGTTTTGCTCGTCAAAGCGCGCACGGAGCTCCATGAGCACCGTGACCTCTTTGCCGTTCTCGGCGGCGTCGATGAGCGACTCGCACAGGCGGCTCTGCTTGGCCACGCGGTAGAGCGTGATGCGTAGCGAGATGCACTCGGGGTCGTATGCGGCCTCGTGTACCAGGTCCAGGAACGGATTCATGGCCTCGTAGGGGTAAAAGAGCAACTTGTCGCCCTGTAGCACCTGCTCACGAATGGAGCGGGACATGTCGATGGTGGGGTTGGGCTGCGGCTTAAACGGCGTAAAGAGGAGCTCGTTGCGCAGGTGCTCGGGAATTTTGCCCTCGATGCCAAAGACGTAGCCCAGGTCGAGTGGGATATCGCAGGTAAAAACCGAGCGGCGCGAAAGCTCGAGCGCTTTGCGGATGGTCTTGAGCGTCGCCTTCTCGAGCGAACCGGAGACGGCAAGAACCACCGGCTGCAGGCGCAAACGCTTTTTGAGGATGCGCTTCATGTGCTGGCGGTAATCCTCTTCCTCCTCGACGCCCTCACCGTCCGGGTCGATATCGGCATTGCGGGTGACGCGGATCAGAGCGCGGTCGAGCGGCTTATAGGAGCCAAAGCAACTGTCCAAGCAGGCAAGAATGACGTCCTCGAGCAAGATGTAGGAGTAGGTGCCGGCGGGCGAGGGAATCTCGACCACGCGGTTCATCGAGGCGGGAATCTCGATGAGGCCCAGCAGACTTTCCTCGTCCGTGACACCGTCCAGTCCGCAAGCTAGATAGAGTGCGCCGTTGCGCAGGTTGGGGAAGGGGTGGCGCGGGTCAATGACCAACGGCGAGATGACCGGCGACACGTAGGCCTGGAAGTAGCGGGTGACAAAGGTGCGCTCCTCGGGCGTAAGCGAATCGATGCGAGCGCGGTGAACGCCCAAGGCGTCGAGTTTGCCCTCGATGCTCTTGAAGATGGACTCCCAACGGTTAAGGAGTTCGGGCATTTCGGCCATGACGGCATCGACCTGTTCGGAGGCGGTCATATTGCTCTTGTTGTCCACGGGCTGTTTTTTGAGTTCTGCCAGGTCGGACAGGCCGCCCACGCGCACCATGAGAAACTCGTCGAGGTTGGACTCGAAGATCGACACGAACTTGAGGCGCTCAAACAGCGGGACGGTCTCGTCGAATGCCTCGTCAAGTACGCGGTTGTCAAAGCGCAGCCAGCTAAGCTCTCGGTTTTGCGTATACGAAAAATCACGCGGCGGCTTGCGCAACTTGGCGGCCTTTTGCTTCTTTTCGATTTTGCTCGGCATATGCATCTGTCCGTTCAGTCCCCGCAGGGGACGATAGCCCAACTCTACTTACTATTGTCTCAATTTAGTCGCCCGCTGGCACGGACGTATCGCGCGAACGGTATCTTTACCTACTTCTTACGATGCCCGGCCATAGAACTAACGCTCGCGACACTATTGCTAGCGTTCAATATTCTCACTCAACTGATAAGGATGCGTGAATAAGAATGATGGCAAGCTGAATATCATCGAATTCGGTCCAAAACGTTGGCTAGCTTCATTTATATACATAAAACCGTTTTACCTATGCAATTCTGAATCATGGATTTATAGATGCGACGGGGGATAATTTATAGGAAAAAGAGCGTTTACCTTTGAAAAGGTACTTTAGAACGCCGGAGTACATCATGGGGGAATCACATGCGATATACCGTTCATCGCACTTTGTTGACCGTTCGGGGGCGAGGTGGAATTGCGGGTGGAATTTGGATATAACTAGAGCTGTCAGCAAGCAGCGTCCGCTATGGAAGGGCGCTAACGAATCGGCCCTGACAGGGGCCCGAAAGAAAGGTAGGAGGCCATGA
>CAUBVH010000013.1 GCA_958439425.1 uncultured Collinsella sp. | reverse complement strand
GCGTACGCGACGCAGCTTGCCTTCGGATTCCAGCGAGATGAGGTCGTGTCGTGCGGTGACTTCCGAAACCGAAAAACGGCGAACGATGTCGGATACCGAGATATTTGGCTTTTCGGCCAGCCAATTCATGATAAATCGCTGACGCTCGGCCGGTGAAAGGTCTGAAGTAGATGCCATATGCCGCTCCTTTTGAACAAAAGGTAAAAGATGTGCCTTTCGTAATCGAAATATAACGTATCGATATGAAAAGAACAAGGCAAATTCGAATGAATCAAAAGAACGGAATGGCATGTCACAAATGCATGCGTAGCAGATAGTTCGCACGTAAACGGGCTATAAAGAGTCTCATTCTGAAGGTGCCGCCCAAAAGAAGTACGTTCACGCCCGATATTCGACCGTTCACGGAAAGTTGACAATTGAGCTTTCGATAGCTTTTGAAATGGTTTATAAAAGAAAACCGAAAAGCTTTTGAAACAAAGAAGAAGGCTTTCGATAGCAATAGTGTTAGATGAGAAAGGACCGAACATGGCGATCAAGGTGTTTGCCGACGGCGCTAACCTCGAGGGCATGCTTGACATGCATGACAATGGCAACGTTCAGGGCTTCACGACCAATCCTTCCCTTATGAAGGCCGGCGGCGTGACCGACTACCGCGCTTTTGCCAAGACGGTTCTTGAGCACATTACTGATGTGTCGGTCTCTTTTGAGGTATTCGCCGACGACGAGGCAGGTATGGAAGCCGAGGCTCGCGAGATCGCAACCTGGGCAGACAACGTCTACGTTAAGATCCCGGCGCTCAACACCAAGGGTGAGTCCACTGCCGCGCTGGTCAAGCGCCTTTCTGCCGACGGCATCAAGGTGAATGTCACCACTATCTTTACGCCCGAGCAGGTCGACGAGTTTGTCGATGCCGTCTCTGCTGAGACCCCCTCTATTCTGTCCATCTTTGCCGGTCGCATTGCCGATACCGGCGTCGATCCGCTGCCCCTCATGGCGGAGTCCGTAAAGAAGGCTGCCGTTAAGCCTGCTGCCGAGGTTCTCTGGGCGTCTACGCGCGAGGTCCTCAATATCTTCCAGGCGGAGTCCGTTGGATGCCAGATCATTACGGTCCCCAATGCCCTTCTTGCCAAACGCAAGAATTTCGGGAAAGATTTGCTTGAGTACTCGCTTGATACGGTCAAGGGCTTTGCCCGCGACATTCAGGCGCTTGGTTTTCATATCCTGCCCGAGGAGTAGGGGACGAGCATGCTGACCGATCTTCTTAAGCCCGAGCTTGTTGCCTGCCACGTCGAGGCCTCCGACTGGGAGGAAGCGATCAGGGCATGCGGTAAGTTGCTCGTAGACGCTGGCAAATGCGACCAGAGCTATGTTGACGCCATGATTTCATCGGTTCACAAATTCGGCCCCTATATGGTCTTGGAAGAGGGCATCGCCATGCCCCACGCTCAGGCAGATGGCAATGTGAGTGAAGCGGGGATCTGTATCGTCACGCTTGACCCTGCCATTGCGTTTGGACACGAGGATTTCGATCCGGTTCACGTGCTCGTGGGTATTTGCGCACCCGACCCCAAGGCTCATCTTGGCTGCTTGGCGGAGCTTTCGCAGATGTTCGAGGACGAGGACTGCGTTGCCAAGCTCAGCGCATGCGATGCGCCCGAGCAGGTTTTGGAGACCATGCGTTCATTCTTTTAGGCCTTAATGGCACGGCGATGCGTCGCCGCTTTTGGATAGACGGAAAACCGTCACGTGTAGGAGAGGAAGGTTGCCATGCATATCATCACCGTATGCGGAAACGGCATCGGGTCCAGCCTGATGCTCGCTGGCAAAGTCGAGGAGCTTTGCGAGGAGGAGGGCATCAAGGCCGACGTTGAGTCTATGGACCTGAACGGTGCTTCTTCCGCAAATCCGGATCTGTTCATCACCGTTAAAGAACTCGCCCCCGAGCTCCACGGCAACGTTGTGATCGTTCGCAGCTATGTGAACAAGAAGAAGATCCGCGAAGACGCCCTCGAGGCAATCAAGGCGGCCGCCGCTAACGCCTAAAGCGGCACAAAAAAGGGCGGTTCCCTGTGGAAGAGGGAAACGCGCCCACGTTAGAGAGAAAGGAAGCGCAGATGCAAGCCATCCTTCCCATACTTGAGTTTATCCAATCGATTCTGACCAAGCCAGCGTGGATTATGGGTCTATTTGCCTTTGTGGGCCTTGTCGCGCTTAAGCGTCCTGCCCACAAGGTGATGACGGGCACCCTGAAGCCCATTCTTGGTTACATCATGCTGTCCGCCGGCGCCGCTGTTGTTCAGGAGAACCTTGCTCCGCTGGGTACCTTCATCGAGACCGGTTTCCACATCACCGGCGTCGTGCCCAACAACGAGGTCGTTGTTTCGATGGCTCAGAGCGTCCTCGGCGTTCAGACCATGATGATCCTGATTCTCGGCTATGTCGTGAACATTATCATTGCCCGCTTTACCAAGTTTAAGTACATCTTCCTGACGGGCCATCACAGCATGTTTATGGCCTGCCTGCTGTCTGCCGTTCTGCAGGCATCTGGCTTCCAGGATGTCCAGCTTGTCATCGTGGGCGGCATGTTCCTGGGCCTCGTGAGCGCTATGCTTCCCGCCGTTGGTCAGCGTTTCACCGAGAAGGTTACCGATGGCGATGAAATCGCCATGGGCCACTTCGGTTCACTCGCCTATTACATCTCCGCTGCAGTCGGTACGCTTTTTGCTAAGGACGCCGAGGAGAACAGCACCGAGAAGATCGAGGTTCCCGAGAAGTTCGCCTTCCTGCGCGACAATACCATCTCCACGGCTCTTACCATGGCCTTCTTCTACCTGGTTACCGCTTTCGCCGCTTACATCGCAGATCCTGCGGTCGTCACCAAGACCGCTGGCGGCGACAACGTGATTGTCTATGCCCTGACCTGTGCCCTGTCCTTTGCCGTTGGTGTCACCATCGTCTATAACGGCGTTCGTATGATCCTTGCCGACCTGGTCCCGGCTTTCCAGGGCATCTCCAACAAGCTGATCCCCGGTGCCATCCCCGCCGTCGACTGCGCCGTCTTCTTCCCCTATGCTCCCACCGCCGTCATCCTCGGCTTTGTCGCTTCCTTTATCGGTGGCGTGGTCGGTATGTTCATCGTGGGCGCTACCCTGGGCATCTTCATCATCCCGGGCATGGTTCCTCACTTCTTCTGCGGTGCTACCGCAGGCATCTACGGCAATGCTACCGGCGGTCGCAAGGGCGCAGCTCTTGGCGCTTTCGTCAACGGCCTGCTCATCACCTTTGCCCCGGCCCTGCTCCTGCCCGTTCTTGACGTCTTTGGCTTCAAGAACACTACGTTCGGCGACTTCGATTTCTCCGTCATTGGTATTACGCTTGGCCGCGCTGCCGAGGCCTTCGGTACCACCGGTGTCTACGCGATTCTTGCTGTCCTTCTGATCGTCGCCTTCGTCCCCAACTTCATCCACACCAAGGGTGCTGTGATTAACCACGTTGAGGAAGAGTAATCCAGGCATACGTTAAGCCCTAATCGGGCGGAGCTCCGATAACCGGCTCCTACACGGAAGCGGTGGCGTCTCAAATGAGGCGTCACCGCTTTTGTTTTGGAGTGGTTGTGAAAACGTACCGGTGAAGCGCTGTCTCTGCGCCGCGAACGGAATCAACCGCGATGATCAGCAAAAACGTTTTGCCGCTGGGGTGTCGATATAAAAATGGTAAAACTGCAAAACCGTTCGCCGAGAAGATAAAAACCCGCAGCTCACGCCTTGATAAACATAGGTAAAGTGTTTAGCAGTTTATCGGCCGTATGCAGACGAAAGGAATCAGGCAGATGGCAATCAAGGTGTTCGCTGACGGTGCAAACCTCGAGGGCATGCTCGACATGTACGAGAACGGCAACGTTCAGGGTTTCACGACCAACCCGTCCCTTATGAAGAAGGGCGGCGTGACGGATTACCGCGCGTTTGCCAAGGAGGTCCTGGCCCACATCACCGATGTGTCCGTGTCGTTTGAGGTCTTTGCCGACGACGTCGAGACCATGGAGATCGAGGCCCGCGAGATCGCTACCTGGGCAGATAACGTCTACGTCAAGATTCCGTGCGTGACCACCAAGGGCGAGTCCACCGCCGAGCTGGTCCGCAAGCTTTCGGCCGACGGCATCAAGGTTAACGTCACTACCATCTTTACGCCTACGCAGGTCGACGAGATGGTCGAGGCCGTTGACGCCGAGACGCCGTCTATCATCTCGCTCTTTGCCGGCCGCATCGCCGACACCGGCGTCGACCCCATTCCGTTTATGACGGAGTCGGTCAAGAAGGCCGCCGCCAAGCCCAACTGCGAGGTCCTGTGGGCATCCACACGCGAGCTTATCAATATTTACCAGGCGGAAGGATGCGGTTGCCAGATCATCACGGTGCCCAATAGCATCCTGGCCAAGCGCAAGAACATCGGCCGTGATCCGTACGAGGTCTCGCTCGACACCGTGCGCGGCTTTGCCAAGGATATCGCCGCTTTGGGCTTCCATATTCTGCCGTAACGCGAACACTGGCTGCGCCGCGGGCTGCTCGCCCCGGCCTTTCCTTTCCCTATCGCTCACGCGCTTCGCGAGGGTCGCGCTAGGCAAAGGAAAGGCCGGGGCTGCCGACACGAACTTGCCAGTAGGTTGGTGATTGGCTTCCATATTCTGCCGTGGACAAAGGTACCCCCGCCTGCGCCGTGCAAAATTGAGAATATTCAGCAAGGTAAAGGCTTTTACCAGCTGGTTGAAGCGCGGAACAGCCCTCGTTTTGGCTCTGATGACGCTAAAACGGGGGCTGTTTTTGCTTTTTCGCCTCTGAGGGGCATCTGGAACGGCGGAATTTGCAGAATACTCGCGATTTTGCACGCTGCTACAGGGGGTACCCTTGCTTTGGCGGTTTACTTCCCCTGCACCATGGTGAGGGAGATCTTCTTGCGGTCGCGATCGACTTTTTCAACCCACACCTTGACCGTGTCACCGACGCGCACCACGTCGCTCGGGTGCTTGACGAAGCGGTTGGCGAGCTTGGAGATGTGTACGAGGCCGTCCTGGTGCACGCCCACGTCGACGAACGCGCCAAAATCCACAACGTTGCGCACCGTGCCCTTGAGTTCCATGCCGGGCTCCAGATCGTCGATGGAAAGCGCCGAGCGGCTAAAGACCACCTCGGGCGCGTCGTCGCGCGGGTCGCGACCGGGCTTCTTGAGCTCGTTGACAATGTCGATGAGCGTCAGGGTGCCGCAGTCCAGGTCGCTTGCCAGTGCCGAAATGCTGCCCAGGCGACGCTCGATATCGGGCACGCCGCCGCGGCTGAGCTCGCTTGCCGCAACGCCGGCGCGCTCCAGGACGGACGTGGCCACCTCGTAGCTCTCGGGGTGGACGCTCGTCGCATCGAGCGGGTTCTTGCCACCGCTGATGCGCAGGAAGCCCGCGGCGTTGAGGTATGCCTTGGGTCCCAGCTTGGGGACCTTCTTAAGCTGGCGGCGATCGGTAAAGGCGCCGTTTTCCTCGCGGTATGCCACGATGTTCTTGGCCACGCTCGGCGTAATGCCCGATACGTATCCCAGCAGGCTCGCGCTTGCGGTGTTGACGTCGACGCCCACGCGGTTAACGACGTCCTCCACCACGTGGCCCAGGGTGCGTGAAAGCTCGGCCTGGTCAAGGTCGTGCTGGTACTGGCCCACGCCGATGGACTGGGGCGGAATCTTGACGAGCTCTGCCAACGGGTCCTGCAGGCGGCGGCCCAGGCTCATGGCGCCGCGCACGGTGACGTCCAGATCGGGATATTCCTGGCTGGCGAGCTCGGAAGCGGAGTACACCGACGCGCCGGCCTCGTTAACAATGGTGTATCGCAGCCCAGGCGCCTGCTCGGCAATGAACTCCGAGACGACTTCCTCGGTCTCGCGGCTGGCGGTGCCGTTGCCGATGACGATGGTGTTGACGCCGTCCTTCTTGACGAGGCGGGCGAGCTCGCGCTTGGTGCCGGCGACGTCGTGGCGCGGCTTGGTGGGGTAGACCACGCCGTGGTCGAGTAGCTTGCCGGTCTCGTCCATGACGGCGACCTTGCAGCCGGTGCGGTAGCCCGGGTCGAGCGCGAGTACGCGGGCGCCGCGCACGGGGCGCGCCGAGAGCAGGCCCTCGAGATTCTTGGCAAAGACGTTGATGGCCTCGGTCTGGGCGCGAACGGTGAGTTTGGCGCGGGCCTCGCGTTCCAGCGAGGGGGCCATGAGGCGCTTGTAACCGTCAGCGATGGCGGCATCGAAGATGGGAGCAAACACGCCCTGGCGACGGGGCCAGCGGCTGCCGAGGCGTGCCGTGGCGGCGGCGCCGTCGACGTTCACGCGCACGCGGAGCTTGCCCTCGCGCTCACCGCGGTCGATAGCCAGCACGCGGTGGTTGGGTATACGGCGCAGCGGCTCGTCATAGCTGTAGTACGGCTCGTAGGGGGTCTTCTCGGCGGGGTCGGTGGCCTCGACGACGATGTCGGCGGTGTTTTGCGTAAAGGCGCGCAGGTCGGCGACGTTCTCGGGATCCTCGGCCACCGTTTCGGCCACGATGTCCGCCGCGCCTGCGAGCGCCTTTTCGGGCGTGTCGAAGCCAGCATCCTCGTTGACGTATGCCGCGGCAGCGTCGAGCGCGCTGCCCTTGGCCGAGGCCTGCATGATGATCATGTTGGCGAGTGGCTCCAGGCCTGCCTCGCGGGCCTTCTGCGCGCGGGTCATGCGCTTTTTGCGGCAGGGCTTGTAGAGGTCCTCGACGCGCTGGAGCTGCGTGGCCTCGCGAATCTGCTGCTCGAGTTCGGGCGTGAGTTTGCCCTGGGCGTCGATGAGCAGAATGACGTCCTCTTTACGCTGCTCAAGATTGCGCAGGTATGACAGGCGCTCGTCGAGGGCGCGCAGGGCGACGTCATCCATGCCGCCCGTGGCCTCCTTGCGGTAGCGCGAGATAAAGGGGATGGTGTTGCCCTCGTCGATGAGCTTGACGGCCGCTTCGATGTTGGCGGCCTTAAGGTTGAGCTCGCGGGCGAGCTGGGCGATAAGATCCATGGGACTCCTTGCGTTTAAGGTGCGTTTGCAGCACAGAGCTACCAAGGATACCACCTGCCACTTCGCCCAAAAAAGACTGTTTTGGCGCGGAACCACGAAAGCGGCCTATCTACTACGTTTGAACCGTGTGGGTCGACCATCCCCCGGTTTTCCGAAAATGCGCAACCCGTCTATCTGCGGTTTTTATTCCGCGAAATTTGGCATGGTTGAGGGTGATCGGTTGAACGTAGTAGATAGGCACATTTCATGGCGAGCGAATCAAGCTGAGGTGCAAAAAGCCCCCCGCCCCAGAAAAATCATTGGCAACGTAGCAAAATACCCCGCGGGCAGGAGGCTGCTCGCGGGGCAAAGAAGAGGGGCTTATTTGTGGCGGACCGAGGGACTCGGCATGGGGTTTCTGCCGCGGCCGCTCTCAAGGCGTTACAGCTCGACGAGCTGGCCGGTCTCGGCGGCCTCCTTGATGGCGTTGAGAAGCGTGAGCGTCTTGACGTTGTCGGCGGGGGTCACGACGGGCTCGACCTCGCGGCGGACAACCTTCACAAAGTGCTTGAGCTGCATCTTGTGCGGCAGCGCCGGGTCCACGGCCGGGATCTCCATCTGCAGCGGCTTGTGCCAGTTGGAGGTGCCGTTGTAGGAGAACTGGTGCAGGCGGGGCAGCGAAAGGGCGCCCAAGGTTCCGCCGATAAAGTAGGCGTCGGCGTCGAAGGGGCGGTACTGCGGGTCCTCGCGAGCGCTTGCCTCCCAGTTCCAAGGGCTGGCGGTGGCGTCGGAGATGGTCATGCTCGCAAGCGCGCCGTCGGCAAAGCGGACGTTGACCACGGCGGAGTCCTCGGTTTCAAAACCGCGGGCGGCGCTGGACTGCATACCCTGGACGGCAACGGGCTCGCCCAGCAGATAGCGGAGCAGGTCGACGTCGTGAACCAGGTTAACCAGGATCGGGCCGGCACCCTTCTTGCGGCGCCACTCGACATCGAAGTACTCGTCATTCTTATAGATCATGTAGTGGAAGCTCGACACGGTGAGCTTGCCCAGTTCGCCGGACTCGATGATCTCCTTGGCCTTGTTGACGAAGGGGTTGTGGCGACGGTGCTGGCCCACGAGCACGGGCACGCCGGCGGTCTCGGCCTCGGCGGCGAAGGCCTGGGCATCCTCGAGGTCGTTGGAGATCGGCTTTTCGACCAGCGGCACGATGTTGCGCTTCACGGCCTCACGGGCAACGCCCAGATGCAGGTCGTTGGGGGTGGCGATGATGACGGCCTCGGGCTTGACCTCGTCCATCATCTGGGCGGGATTGGTGTAAAACGGCACGCCGGCGGCCTCGGCCGTGGCGCGGGCGCCCTCAAAGGCGTCGGCGATGGCGACGAGCTCGGCCTCGGGCTCCTCGGTGACAAAGCGGATGTGGTTGCGGCCCATGGCGCCGGCGCCGATAACGGCAATGCGGACGGGATTGAGCTCAGACATTTCGACTCCTTAATACTGGTGACCGGTGGAATGCGGCAAGAGGACGGCCCTTGCCGCGTCAAGCAAAACTAGGCGGACTTCTTCTTGCTGTCGGAGACCATCATGTAGACGGTGAGCACGACGGCGATGGCGGCGATCACGATGGCACCGTAGAAGGACTGCTGGTAGGCGGCGCTGCCGGCCTCGGCGTGATACAGCACGGCAGTGATGGGCTGGCTGATCCAGGTAGAAGCGGCGTAGCCCAAGAACATGATGCCGTAGTTGACGCCGATGTTGCTGGTACCGAAGGCGCCACCGGTGAGCGGCGGGTAGATGACGAGCAGGGCGCCAAAGCTAAAGCCGAGCAGGGCGAGCGCCACAAAGAACATGCTCTGCGTAAAGCTCATCGACATGATGACGAGCGCGACGATGGTGACGACAAGGCTGATGAGCAGCGACTTGTAGGCGCCGAGCTTGTCGATGATCTGGCCAAAGGACAGACGGCCGACCAGGTTGGCGCAGGTGTTGACGGAGACCACCACGCCGCCGAGGGCGACGGCCGCGGCGCTCGTGGGGTCGGCGAAGAGCTGGACGGCGGCGATGGAGGCAACCTTGCCCACGAGCAGGGTGCCGGCGGTGGCGGCAAAGGCGAAGGTGACGATGAGGACCCAAAAGCGCGGGGTCCTGACCATCTCGCCCGGGGTGAGGTCGCCGAAGGTGCCGGCATGCGCGCCGCCCTTGGGGGCCTCGAAGCCCTCGGGCAGCCAGCCGGCCTCGGGGGCCTTCAGGAACAGGGCGGAGGCGGCGATCGTCACAAAGAAGATGACGCCGAGTGCCTTGAGGGCGCCAAAGATGCCCAGGCTCGGGATGAGCAGCGAGGCGAGCACCGGGGACAGCACGGCGGGGCCGGCGGTCGAAGCGGCAAGGGTGATGCCGGAGGCGAGACCCTTCTTGTCGATGAACCACTTTTGGCCGGTGGTGAGGGCGGGGTTGTAGCCCAGGCCGTTGCCAATGGCGGCGACGAGCGAGAACCACAGGTAGAACTGCCACGGCTCGGTGACGGTGCCGGACATGAACCAGCCCACGCCGTAGCACACGGCGGCGGCGATTACGACGTTGCGCGGGCCGATCTTGTCGGAGATGCGGCCGGCGAAGATGCCTGTCACGGCCATGATGGTCTGGAAGACGGGGAAAGCCCAGGTAAGGGCGCTGGACCACTCGGGGTAGACGGCGAGCAGGTTCTTGCTCACGACGGAATACAGCGCAATGGAGCTGATGAAGAACATGGTGACGCACGCGGCGGAAAGCACGACGGCGCGACCCTTGTTGGAGTTGGTGGAAGCCATGGGACTCTTTCTAATCGATACGGGGGAGGGACGGGCGTGTCCGCGGGACCTCCCTGTCAGGTTGGTTTACTGGTCAGTCGGCTTTGCGACGCCGGACTCATCGGACCAGAGCTCGACGCCCTTGTTCTTGAGGTAGTTGTCGGCAAAGGCGCGGCGGCCGCCGGGCTTGGCGGTGAGGTCGCCCATCATGTTGGAGAAGCCGCCGTCGACCTTGATGGCGTCGCCGGTGGTAAAGTCCGAGCGCTTGGACGCCAGGAACATCACGGCGTTGGCGATATCGCTGACCTCGCCGATGCGGCGCGTGGCGATCAGGCGGCTGCGGCTCTTTTCGACCTCGGGGTCGGCGTAAAAGCTCGCCGACATGGGGGTCTTGACAAAGCAGGGCTCGACGCAGTTGGAGCGGACGCCGTAGGGACCCCACTCGGCGGCTAGCATCTTGGACATCATGTTGACGCCGGCCTTGGTGGAGCTGTACACGCCCGAGAACGTCTCGGGGGAGTGGCTGGCGACGGTCGAGATGTGCACCAGGCGGCCCTGCCCGGCCTTAATCATCTCGCGACCAAAGCGCTGCGAGGTGATGAAGTAGCCGGTGAGGTTGACGTTGAGCACCTGCTCCCAGTCGCTCAGCGGCAGGTCCTCCATGGCGGCGAAGCGCAGGATGCCGGCAGTGTTGACGAGGACGTCGACGCGGCCGAAGTTGGCGATGGTGGCGTCGACGGCAGCCTGAACCTCGGCCTCGTCGGTGGCGTTCATCTTGTAGCCCTCGGCGTGGATGCCAAACTCGGCAGCGAGGTCGGCGGCAGCGGCTTTGACCTTCTCCTCGT
The DNA here is from genome assembly GCA_958439425.1 of uncultured Collinsella sp. GTDB lineage: Bacteria > Actinomycetota > Coriobacteriia > Coriobacteriales > Coriobacteriaceae > Collinsella. Next base: position 53,326 of record CAUBVH010000013.1, on the reverse strand, counting down.
TCAGATCGAGCAGGACGACGTTGGCGCCGTTGCGGGCGAACTCGCGGCAGATTTCGGCGCCCATGCCGCCGAGCGCGCCGGTCACGGCGCAGACATCGCCCTCGAGCTTAAGCCAATTGCTCATAGGAACTTCCCTTCTTATGCCTCCCGGTGGGTCGCTCCCATTAACCGACCCACGTGGTTTTCGCTGGTTATCGTATGCTTTGCATTTGCGCAGGTGAATTGCATATTTGTTAGAATGGCGTTAACCATAGGTTTACACTGTGCGATGCAGTTTATTCTCAATTGAGCGCATGACCTGCGAAAACAACCTCCTGTGGCACCATGTGGCCACGGGCGCGAAAACGGGAGATTGACGTGTACGATCGACGACTTGAGGCCATATCGGCCGCTGCGGAGCTGGGAAGCTTCTCGCGTGCGGCGGCACAATTGCGCGTGTCGACTCCGGCGCTCGTCAAGCAGGTGTCGGGCTTCGAGGCCGAGTTCGGCATCACGCTGTTCGAACGCTCGCACTCGGGCGTCAAAGTGACGCCGGCCGGCGCACTGCTGGTGGACGACGCGCGCTCGATCATGCGGCAGTCCGAGGACGCGCTGCGCCGTGCCCGACGCGCGGCGGGCGATGGCGGTGCCGTGCGCCTGGGCGTGTCGATGATGTGCCCGGGGCGCCAAACGCTGTCGATGTGGTCGGGCATCCACGATTTGGAACCGTCGCTGCGATTTGAGATCGTGCCGGTAAGCGACCTCTACGACGAGCGCGAGACCGTTATGCGCAGCTTAGGCCGCGAGGTCGATGTGGTGCAGTCGAGTTTTTCGACCCCGCGCTGGGGTGACGCCTGCCAAAAGCTCCGCATTGTCAACGTGCCGTTTTATATCGACCTGCCGCGCACGAGTCCGCTGGCGCGCAAGAATCGCATTACGGTCGCCGACTTGGAGGGTATGCGTCTGCGCGTACTGCGCCACGGCAACGACGCCATGGACAGCCTGCGCATCGACCTGTTGGCCGACGGCGGCGTGGACGTGATTGATGTGGATAGCTTCGACTTTGCGCTCTTTAACGAGGCGGAGGAAAAGGGTGACGCGGTGCTCACCTGCGGAGCGTGGTCGGGCGTGCACCCGGCCTTTGTGGGCGTACCGTTTCTATGCGGTCGCGAGGTGCCGGTCTATTTGCACTACCCGCTCGAGCCCACCCTCCAAGTCCAAAAATTCGTCAACGCCATAGCCCAACTCCTCAACTAGCTCATTTGGGACGGGGCTTTTTTAGCTACCCAATCTGGTGCCGTCGAAGCATGACGCCGTATTTGGCACAGGGCCGCTAAAAAGCCCCGTCCCAAAAAGACTAACAAAACGAGGCCCTGGCCAAACGGCCGGGGCCTCACTAACCTTTATTCCGTTTTAAACAACGGGCTGATTGCGCGCAGGAGGGTTCCCCAGGGCGGCGGGGTATTTCCTCCGCGCGCAGTTTCTTAAGCGTTGCGAGAATGTTTGAGCACGGAGGAATTACCCCGACGCCCCGGGGAACCCTCCGTCAGTAACCGTTCCTACTCCAGCTCAAACGCACCCGTGTACAGCTGGTAGTAGTACCCGCGCTTGGCGATCAGCTCGTCGTGGTTGCCGCGCTCGATGATGCGGCCGTGATCCAGACAGATGATCGCGTCAGAGTTGCGCACGGTGGACAGGCGGTGTGCGATGACAAACGTCGTGCGGCCTTCCATGAGCTTGTCCATGCCCGCCTGCACGATAGCCTCGGTGCGGGTGTCGATGGAGCTCGTTGCCTCGTCCAGAATCATTGCCGGCGGATCGGCGACGGCGGCGCGTGCGATCGAAATCAGCTGGCGCTGGCCCTGCGACAGCTGGGCGCCGTTGCCGGTGAGCATGGTGTCATAGCCGTCGGGCAGGCGGGTGATAAAGTCGTCCGCGCCCGCGAGCTTGGCCGCCGCGATGCACTCCTCGTCGGTCGCATCCAGGTTGCCGTAGCGGATGTTATCCATCACGGTGCCGGTGAACAGGTTCACGTCCTGCAGCACGACGCCCAGGCTTCGGCGCAGGTCGGCCTTGCGGATCTTGTTGACGTTGATGCCGTCGTAGCGGATCTTGCCGTCGGCGATGTCGTAGAAGCGGTTGATGAGGTTGGTGATGGTCGTCTTGCCGGCTCCGGTGGCGCCGACAAACGCGACCTTCTGGCCCGGCTTGGCAAACACGGACACGCCGTGCAGCACCTCGTGGTCGGGCGTGTAGCCAAAGTCGACGTTGTCCATGACCAGGTCGCCGCGCAGCGGTACGTACTCGATCTCGCCGGTTGCGCGGTGCGGATGCTTCCATGCCCACATGCCGGTGTGGTGGTCGGCCTCCTCGAGCTGCCAAGTATCGGGGTTGACCTGCGCGTTGACGAGCGTCACATAGCCTTCGTCGGCTTCGGGCTTCTCGTCGATGAGCTCAAAGATACGGTCGGCGCCGGCGAGGCCCATGACCACGGCGTTGATCTGCTGCGAGATCTGGCCGATCTGTCCGCAGAACTGCTTGGTCATGTTGAGGAACGGCACCACGACGGCGATCGACAGCGCCATGCCCGAGATGCTCAGGTTGGGCACGCCCAGCGCCAGGAAAATGCCGCCGGCAAGGGCCACCAGCACGTAGAGCAGGTTGCCCAGGTTCATAAGGATGGGCATGAGGATGTTAGCGTACATGTTGGCCTTCTGTGAGACCTCGAAGAGCTTTTCGTTGCGCTCGTCAAAATCGGCCTCGGCGGCAGACTCGTGGCAGAACGCCTTGACGACTTTCTGGCCGTTCATAACTTCCTCGATATGGCCCTCGACCACGCCGAGCTCGGTCTGCTGCGCAATAAAGAAGCGCGCGGAGTTGGAGCCGAGCAGCTTGGTCATAAAGGTCATAAAGGCGACGCCGGCGATGATGACCAGGCACATCCACACGCTGTAGTACAGCATGATAAAGAACACCGTGACGATGATGATGATCGTCATGAGCAGGTTGGGCAGCGACTGGCTGATCATCTGACGCAGCGTGTCGATGTCGTTGGTGTAGTGGCTCATGATATCGCCGCGCTGGTGCGTGTCGAAGTAGCGGATCGGCAGGTCCTGCATGCGGTTGAACATCATCTCGCGCAGCTTCTCGAGCGAGCCCTGCGTGACGATAGCCATGGCGCGGTTCCAGAAGAGCGAGGACAGGACACCGACGCCGTAGATGCAGGCGAGGGTGGTCACGAGCTGCAGAATCTTGGGCTGTGCGGCTTCCCAATCGCCCGACTGCCACGATTCGCTAATAATCTGCAGGGCGCTCTGCAGGAAGGTCGCGCCGATGGAGTTGATGATGGCGCAGAGCACCACGCCGGCGACGACAAGGGGCAAAAGCACGGGATAGAAGCCAAAGAGCGTCTTGATGAGGCGCGACATGGTGCCGCCCTTACGGTTGAGCGCGCGCTCGGCGGTCGTTGCCTTACTCATGTGCCTCGCCTCCTTCCTGGGTCTGAGCTTGCGTTGCGGATGCCTCGGTGTCGGCCTCGACGGCCCCTTCGCCCTCGGCAGACATCTTGTTTTGCGAGGTAAAGGTCTCGCGGTAGATCTCGCTCGTCTTGAGTAGTTCGTCATGGTTGCCGATCTGCGCGATACGGCCGCCCTCCATGACGATGATGCGGTCTGCGTCCTGCACGGAGCTGATGCGCTGGGCGATGATGAGCTTGGTCGTGTTGGGCAGATAGCTTGCCAGCCCTGCGCGGATCTTGGCGTCGGTCTTGGTGTCGACGGCGCTGGTGGAGTCGTCCAGGATCAAGATCTTGGGGCGACGCAGCAGGGCGCGTGCAATGCACAGGCGCTGCTTCTGACCGCCGGAAACATTGGAGCCGCCCTGTTCGATCCAGGTGTCGTAGCCCTTGGGGAAACCGTCGACAAACTCGTCGGCGCAGGCCAGATGCGCTGCCTCGCGGACTTCCTCGTCGGTGGCGTTCGGGTCGCCCCAACGCAGGTTCTCGGCGACGGTGCCGCTAAACAGCACGTTTTTCTGCAGCACCATGGCGACCTGGTGACGCAGCGCGTCCAGGTCGTAGTCGCGCACGTCCACGCCGCCCACGCGCACAGCGCCTTCGGTGGTGTCGTACAGGCGGGCGATGAGGTTAACGAGCGTGGACTTGGCCGAGCCGGTGCCGCCGATGATGCCGATGGTCTCGCCGCTCGTAATGTGCAGGTCGATATCGTCGAGCGCCTGGCGCTTCGCATGCTTGGAATACTTAAAGCTCACGTGGTCAAAGTCGATGGAACCGTCGGCAACCTCGAGCACGGGCTCGGCGGGATCGGCGATCGTGGGCTCGGCGGCCAGCACCTCGGCAATGCGGTGTGCCGATTCGTCGGCCATGGTCACCATGACAAAGATCATCGACAGCTGCATCAGGCTCATGAGAATCTGGAAACCATAGGTAAAGGTCGAGGAGAGCTGGCCCACGTCGAACAGCGTGCCCTGGCTCGTGATGATGAGCTTGGAGCCCAGGTAGATGATGACGACAAACGCGCCGTTGACGCAGATGTTCATCATGGGGTTGTTAAAGGCGAGCAGCTTCTCGGCGCGGGTGAAGTCCATCTGGACGTCGCGCGCGGCGGTCGCGAACTTCTCCTTCTCAAAGTCTTCGCGCACATAGCTCTTGACCACGCGCATGCCGGTGACGTTTTCCTCGACGGACTCGTTAAGGGCATCGTACTTGTGGAACACGCGCGAGAAGATGGGGCGCACCTTAAAGATGATAAAGAACAGTCCAAAGCCCAGCAGCGGAATGATGACCAGGTAGACCATGGCGACGCTGCCGCCCATGATAAACGCCATGGTAAAGGCGAAGATCAATACCAGCGGCGCGCGCACGGCGATACGGATGATCATCATAAAGGCCTGCTGCACGTTGTTGATATCGGTGGTCAGGCGCGTGACGAGCGAGGAGCTCGAGAACTCATCGATGTTGGCAAAGCTGAACGTCTGGATCTTGCAGAACAGGTCGTGACGCAGGTTCTTGGCGAACCCGCAGCTCGCATGGCTGCAGGTGACGCCGGCCGCGGCGCCAAAAGCAAGCGACGTCAGCGCGATGAGCACCAAAAAGCCTGCGGTGGGAAGCATCTCGGCTACGGTGGCGCCGTCTTTGATGGCGTCGATCAGGTTGGCGGTGATAAATGGAATCAGCATCTCGCAGAGCACCTCGCCAAGCACGAGCAGCGGCGTGGCAACGGTGACCTTCATATAGTCGCGGATGCTTCCCATGAGGGTTTTAATCATCCAGTTCCTCCCAGGTTACGCGGATTTTATCGAGCATTTCGGCGAGTTCCTCGCGCTCGTCGTGGGTGAGCGCGCTAAAGGCCTGCTCTCTAAAGCGAATGCGGGCCGCTTGGTCGATGCGGGCATTTTCCCGGCCGGTTTCGGTCAGGCGAATGGTGAGTTGCCGTCGATCCTTGGGGTTACGGCTGCGCTCGATGAGGCCGTTGACCTCGAGCTTGGACAGGATCTCGGAAAGCGATCCCGGCTTGAGGTCAAAGTGCATGCCGAGTTCCTGCTGCGACATCTCACCGCCGGGCTGCTTGGCCAGCAGGCAAATGATGGGCGCCTTGCCGGATACGCCTCCGCCATGAAAGTGCATGTAATGGCCGCAAAAGCCCAGATTATTGAGGATGCGCTTGGCAAGCTTGTCTTCGGCGCTGACCGCTTCGGGTACATCCGCCGGCTGTGACGGGTCGCCGCCGGGCTCGTGCGAACAAAGGCTAAGAGGTTCATCGCACATGAATTAGTGCCGCTCCTTTCTTTAGTTAGGTAGAGGAATTGTTTTGTGCCTAACCAATTTAGGAGCGTGAGAAATCAATGTCAAGGTACCAAACTTATTAAGTTACGGCGTTTTACCAAACGCCGTAACCGCTCGACGCTGCAAGCGTTCCTAAGCGGCAATCTGACGTTCAATCGTCGGGCATGGCCACAAGGCCTATGCCCTCCTCTTTCACGTCACCTTGCTCGCTTAGGAACACTTTCGCTGTCCGTTCTCAACCTGTGATTCAGCCACGGTCCGCTTCGGTGCATGTGATCCCTTGGGGACGGAGGAAAAGGGATCATTTTCCGTAACCTTTCCGCAACAATTTGCACTTCATACCGCTCGCCTCCGCTCGCAACGTTCCCTGCGCTACACTTAGTTGCACTATGGCGCTGTCGCGCCGCGCCCGAAACAAGGGAGACCCTCATGAAGAATACTCAGCTGCTGCTGATTAACGATATGTGCGGCTACGGCAAGGTCGCGCTTTCCGCCATGCTGCCGGTGCTGTCGCACATGGGCTACCGTATCCATAACCTGCCGACGGCGCTCGTTTCCGACACGCTCAACTACCCCAAGTTCTACATCCACGACACCACCGAGTATGTGCGCCAAAGCCTCGCTATCTGGGAGGAGCTCGGCTTTGAGTTCGACGTCATCTCGACCGGCTTTATCGTGACCGAGGAAGAGACGCGTATCATCTCGGACTTTTGCCACCGCCGCGCGCAAAAGGGCACCAAGGTTTTCGTCGATCCCATCATGGGCGACAACGGCAAGCTCTATGCCGGTGTGCCCGAGTCCACGATTGGCCTTATGCGGCACCTGCTGGAGTGCGCAGACTACGCGGTGCCCAACTATACCGAGGCGTGCCTGCTTGCCGATAGGCCTATCGCCGAGCAAATTACGCCCGATGAGGCCCGCGCCCTTGTGGACGCCGTGCGCGAGCTGGGTGCCAAGTCGGTGGTCATTACGAGCGCCGTGGTCAATGGCACGAACGCGGTTATCGGTTACGACCATGTAGCGGGGGAGTACTTCACGATTCCCTTTGAGCTCATTCCGGTCTATTTCCCGGGCACGGGCGACACGTTTTCGGCGGTGCTCGTCGGCCGCGTTATGGCAGGTTGGAGTCTGCAGCGCGCGACGTCCGATGCCATGCGTGTGGTGGCTGAGCTTATCGAGCGCAATGCCGACCAAGAGGACAAGTCGGCCGGTCTGCCCATCGAGGCCTGCCTGGACGTGATCGACCATGAGTAATGCTGGCGAGGGCGGCATCAAGCCTGCGGGCGAGAACAAGCCGCTTGGCGCGCCGCGTGGCAAGCGTCCGCGTATCCGCGTGAGCTGCGTGGACCAGCTGGGCGCGTGCCGCTGCCACCATGGTCACAAGCCGGGAGACGTCTTTGACTTCGACCGAGACCGCGGCAAGATGTGCGCCATGGCCTGTCACGTGGGCTTTCCCTATATCGATATCCTGCGCTATGGCGGAACCGTGCCTGGCAACGAGCCTGGTACGGCAAAGTTCTGCTGCCCCGAGGTCGATACGCTGAACGTCTGGCTTGCCGAGATCGTCGACGAGTAGTCGAGCGCGGATTTTCTCCCGTTTAGAGCGCGCTCGAACGCTCAAAGTGGGAAAAAATCCACGCTCATTTTTCATGCGGGAAATTATCCACGCTCATTTCGCGCCGAAGGCGTGGTCCGCGACCTCGCTTGCCTACAGCTGCTCGAGCATCGCCGTACAGCCGTCGAGCACATCGCGGTAGGTGGCATCGAAGTTGCCGGTGTACCAGGGGTCAGCCACGTCGCCGGGGCGCTCGGTCCAATCGAGCAAGCGCGTAATCTTGCCGTCGGGGTCGTCGCCAAAGATGCGACGCAGACCGCGCGCGTTCTCAGCATCCATATAGACCATGTGATCCCAGTTGCCATACTCTGCGCGACGCACCTGGCGGGCACGGTGCGCGACGACAGGAATTCCGACCTCGCGTAGCTTGGCAACGGTACCGTGGTGCGGCGGGTTGCCGATCTCCTCGGTCGAGGTCGCCGCGGAATCGATGACAAACTCCGCCTCGCGCCCAGCGCGGCGTACGAGCTCGGTAAACACCGACTCGGCCATCGTCGAGCGACAGATGTTGCCATGACAGATAAACAGTACACGTTGCATGCGCGGTTCCTTTCATATAGAAGGCTGCTAAAGAGTCGAAGCCGAGCGCATGCCAAGTTTTATTTCTTGGCCAGTTTGAAGTAGCGCTCAAATATCAATTCGAAAACGTAATAGAACATCAATCGACTGTCGAGGTCCATGCTGCCCAAGCGGATTTCTTTTTGCACGGTGTAGATGGGGTAGTCGGCTAGTTTCGAGAGAGAATTCCGAGAAAAGCCGGTGAGTGTGACAACCTTGCATCCGCGCGTTTTGGCTATCGATGTGGCGTCAATAGACACCTGCGTCTCGCCGCTTACGGAAACGCTGAAGACCAGGTCGTTTTTGCCGAGGAGTTCTGCGTAATGCCTCATGACGTGGCGTTCACTGAGCGTGTCGGTATTCTTGCCCATTATTTTGAGCTTTTCAGCCATCTCGAGGCACGGGTATTTCGAAAAGCCCGAGCAGAAGAACACGATATGCGAGGCGTCCTGGATAAGACTTACAACCGAATCGATGACCCGGTCGTTAAGCAGATCTTTGGTCTGTACGAGCTGGGTATCAAGAGGAAGTGCCTCGATAGTGAATCGATTGCGGTCGAGTGAGGCTGAATATGACCGCTTGAGTTCCGTAAACCCCGAGAAGCCAAGTTTATGGGCAAGCCTGACGATTGTATTGGGAGCGACGAAGAACCGTTCGGCAATGCTCTTAAGCGTAACATCGTCAATATCATCACGCAGTTCGATGATGTAGCGCATGATCTCGCTTTCGAGATCGTTGAGCTTGCTCTCGCCAGCTCGCACATGATCATAAAAAGATTCTTGATCTTTCATAAGATGTTTCAGCCCCTCGCACCTCGTCGTATATATGGTACCGCTTTGTGTAGCCAGGTGAGAAATCGGTAATCGGTCAAGATTGCCTATTGCCCATGAACTGGGCAAACGCGCGTGTTTGCCTACACATATCTGTGTCGTGGGCGAAATCATGTGTCCCCGTTTCGCATTGGCCCACACGGGGACTCGCAAATGACCTTATGTCGCAAAATGTCAATCGAAACGAAGCAAGCCGAGGACAACCGCGGAGCCCAAGGTCTTCGAGAACACCGATCAGCCAACCCTGGAGGGACGGAACATGAAGGATAAGCTCAATATTGTGATCGTTGGCGGCGGCTCCACGTGGTGCCCTGGCATTCTTAAGGCCCTGACCAAGCACATGGACATTCTGCCGCTGAACCGCGTGATGCTCTATGACATCGATGCCGAGCGCCAGCGTCCGATTGGCGAGTTTGGCAAGATCCTCTTCGCCGAGGAGGAGCCCGGTGTGGAGTTTGGTTACACCACCGATAAGGACGAGGCTTACACCGACGTCGACTTTGTGCTCTGCCAGATTCGTACCGGCGGCTACGAGATGCGTAGCAAGGACGAGAAGATTCCGCTGCATATGGGAATCATCGGCCAGGAAACGGTGGGCCCTGGCGGCATGGCTTACGGTATGCGCTCCATGCATGACATGGTTGAGATCGTCAACGACGTTCGCGCTCATAGCCCGGAGGCGTGGATTATTAACTACACCAACCCGGCTGCTATTGTGGCATATGGTCTCGAGCGCGTTCTGCCCGATGAGCATCGCGTCCTCAACATCTGCGACCAGCCTGTCAACCTCATGCGCTCTTACGGTCGCCTGCTCGGTCGCGATATGAGCAAGACGGAGCCCGTGTACTTCGGCCTCAATCACTTCGGTTGGTTCAAGCACATCTACGATGAAGAGGGCCATGACCTCGTCCCGCAGATTAAGGAGTACACGGAGAAGAACGGCTTCCTTCCTGCCGATGCCGAGCAGCGTGACCAGTCCTGGCTCGACACCTACGCCATGGTCAAGGACATGCTCGAGGACTTCCCCGACTATCTGCCCAACACTTATCTGCAGTACTATCTGTATCCCGAGTACAAGGTCGCTCACCTCGACCCCGACTACACTCGCTCCGACGAGGTTATCAACGGTCGTGAGAAGCGCGTGTTCGCCGAGTGCGAGCGTGTTGCCAAAGTCGGCACCGCAAAGAACTCCTCGGTTGTGCAGAACGATGCTCATGGCGATATGATCGTGGAAATCACCTCGGCCATTTATCGCAACACCAACAAGACCTTCATTGTCATCGTGCCCAACAACGGCATTATCGAGGGCATGCCCGATGACGCCATGGTCGAGGTCGCGGCAAGCGTGGGCGCCAATGGCCCGCAGCCCTATGCTGTTGGCAAGATCGGTACCTTCTATCGCGGCCTTATGGAGAACCAGTACGCCTATGAGCGCCTGACTGTTGAGGCTTGGATGGAGGGTTCCTACGAGAAGGCTCTGCAGGCACTCACGCTTAATCGTCTGGTCGGTGACGCAAAGAAGGCTCGCAAAGTGCTCGACAAGCTCATCGAGGCCAATAAGGATTACTGGCCGGAGCTTAAGTAGCTAGTTCCATAGCGCTTGATAACTGTTATGGGGCGTGTGGGCTGTAGAGCTGCACGCCCCGTTTCTTTAAGAGGGGTATCCCATGAACAAAGATGAGCTGCTGGCAAAGTTCCAGCGCCTGGGCAAAGTCCTCATGACGCCTGTCTTGATCCTGCCAATCGCCGGCATCCTTCAGGGCTTTGGCAATGCCTTTACCAGCCCCACCCTTACGGCAGCTGTTCCCTGGCTTGCTGCTCCGGGCTTTGCGATCTTCTTTTCGATTCTCAAGGCCGCTGCCGGCATCGTTATGAACAACATCCCGGTTATCTTCTCGATTTGTCTCGCCTATGGCTTCGCCAAGTCCGAGAAGGCTACCGCGGCGCTTTGTGGCTTTTTGGGCTACATGTGCATGAACTCCGTGATGGGCACGTTCCTTACGGCGACTGGCGTTATCGATCCCGCGAATCTTACGACGGGCCAGAGCACGATCCTCGGTATCACCACGCTCGACACTGGCGTTATCGGCGGTCTTCTGGTGGGTGCAATCGTCGCATGGTTGCATAACCGTTACTACAAGATTGAGCTGCCTGCCGTGCTCTCCATCTTCAACGGTACGCGCTTTATCCCGGCGGTGACGCTGCTCTCATGCAGCATCCTCGCATTGGTCATGTCCTTTGTTTTCCCGTTTATTCAGAACGCTCTCGGTGCGCTGTCCGAGTTCATCAAGACTACGGGTGCCTTTGGTGCATTTGTCTACGGCGCCGGCGAGCGCATGCTCCTGCCTTTTGGCCTGCATCACTTTGTCTATCTCCCGTTCTTCTTCACGTCGCTCGGTGGCGTCGAGACCATCGACGGCCAGACCGTTCAGGGCGCTATCAATATCTACAACGCGATCCTGGGCTCTCCTAGCACGCCGTTTAACATCGAGGTCAGCCGTTTTGTCATGAACGGCAAGGTTATCTTCGCCATGTTCGGCCTGCCTGGCGCTGCACTCGCCTTCTACAAGACAGCGCTTCCCAAGAACAAGAAGAAGACCGCAGCGCTCATGATCGCCATCGTGGTGCCTTGCATCCTCTCCGGCATTACCGAGCCGCTCGAGTACTCCTTCCTGTTTATCGCGCCCATCCTCTACGTGTTCCACGCTCTCATGGCTGGTCTTGCCTATGCGCTGACCTATATCCTGCAGTTCAACGTGGCCGGTTCCGCGTCCTTCGGCGGCCCTCTCCTGTCGCTTATCTTTAATGGCATCATGGGCGCCGCAAAGGGTTCCAACTGGCAGGTTATCCTGTTCCTCGGCCCCATCTACTTCGTGGTGTACTACTTCGTCTTCAAGTTCATCATTCTTAAGAAGGACTTTAAGACCCCCGGCCGCGAGGAAGAGTCCGACGATGAAGCCGAAAAGGCTCCCAAGACCGTGATCAGCGACCTAATTCCCGCCATCGTTGAGGCAGTGGGCGGCGACAACAATATTAAGTCTGTCGAGGCCTGCTTCACCCGTCTGCGCATCCAGCTCAATGACTGTGACAAGGTGGTTGATGACGCCGAGTTTACCGAAAAGCTCGAAGCGCGCGGCATCGTGCATGTTAACGGCGGCGTGCAGATTGTCTACGGCAACATGGCATCTAACTACGCAACCCAGATGCGCGAGCTACTGGGTATGGAGTAAACGACTCAAACACACGATTAAGATTAATACAGGTCGGCGTCCGATTCTTCAATCGGGCGCCGACCTGTGCTGTTTTGGGGCGAATGGGCAAGTACATAACGTGCTCGCTGCTCTCTTTTGGCGCTGCCTATCGTGTATTCGGACGCCTTGCGACGGTGAGGTGCGTTCTTTTCGGTTCTAGCGTGTTTGCGGCTAGCGCTGCGCCCGAAGTCGATTTGCACAGCTGATATACAGAGCGTTAACCGCGCTTTGTAGGCTCATACCCTCAACCAAGGCGGTCGAGTACTCGCTGAGTGACTCCGCGCTCACGGGTAGCAAGAGCTCGCGCGCCCCGTTGTTATCGAATGCCATGTTGCTCGATATCCAAATAACGCGGCACCCTCGCCGCTTGGCCTCAACGTAAAGATTGAAGATGTGGCTCGTCTTCCCTGAGAACGATACGAAGATAGTTAGGTCGTCGGGTTGGAGCAGACAGAGCGACGTCTCCTGTCCCTTGACGGAGCCGAATGAGAAGCACAGTCGGTTTACGCGGCTCAGCTTTTCGCAGAGTGAGCGGGCGGCGAGATTGGAGAATGAGCTTCCGTATACGTAGACATTTTGCGCATCGAGAAGCCAGTCAACGGCCTGCTCGAGTCGATCCTCAGTGAGCAGGCGTTTTGTTTCAAGCAAAGAGGTCTCTACGATATCGAAATACCAGGGTATATCGATTTGCTTATGAGCCCTTGCCTCGGTTGTCTCACGCTGGAGCCAGGCGTTGAAGTCGTCAACTTGCTCTTTGAACGATCGAAAGCTCGAGCCGTTTACGCGCCTGCAGAAGCGCGAGATGGTCGCGGGCGATGTATTGCACGCGCGGGCAAGTTCTTCTATTGAGAGCTCTGGGACCTCGTCGTGATGGGAAAGGGCGTAGAGTGCAATGTGGGCGTCAAGGCTGCCGCCCTTCTCGACGTCTTCGATACAAGACCTGAGGTTCGAATAGACCTCGTACATCGACATTCAAATCACTCCAAACAATAATGCCCCGGAGCGGATATGCCATCTCCGGAGCATTGTGGTGAAGCTATGGGATGGATTTATTCCATGCCCAAGTATTCTCTCATTTCGACTTTGTAGACAGAAGCTTTATTGCCGTAAACGATCTGAACACCGCCGCCAACGTGCACGATGGCGCTGGCGCCGAGGTCTTTGGTGAAGACGCTATCGTCCTTGACCAGGGCGGTGTCTTTGAGGCTGAGCCTCAGGCGAGTGAAGCAGGCGTTGACACCCGAGATGTTATCGGCGCCGCCCACGGCTTCCACGATCTGCGGGATGAGCTCGCTTACCTGGACAGGTGCTTTGGAGTCGATGGCCGACGTGACATCCGTTGCCTGCGTGTCATCATCCTCGCGGCCCGGGGTTTTGAGGTCAAATTTCTTGATAAAGGTGCGGAACAGCACGTAATAGATCCCGAAGTAAGCGATGCCGAGCGGAATAAGCCAGAACCAGTTGGAGCCTTTATCGGCGTTCATGATGCCGTTGAAGATCCACGAGAGGAGCGGTCCGCCGAAGGCGGAAGGCCCGGGCACATTGAACTGTACCAGGTAGGTGAGTACATACGCGATGCCGCACAGCAGGGCGTGGACCACATAGAGTACGGGCGCTACAAAGAGGAAGGAGTACTCGAGCGGTTCGGTTATGCCCATGATGGCGGCCGGAATAACGGCGGCGATCATGAGGGAGCCGACCTTCTTTTTATTCTCAGGACGGGCACAGTGGTAGATGGCGAGCGCCGCCGCGGGCAGGCCGCACATGGCGAACAGCACCTTGCCGTTCATGACGTATTTTGAGATGTCGATGTCGTACATCATGCCGGGCGTGTTGAGCATGGCGTTGTAGATGTTGACAGCACCTTCAACGGTCTGGCCGTCAACCTGGATGCTACCGCCCAGAGAGGTGAAGAAAAACGGCAGGTAGATGAAATGATGCAGGCCGAAGGGCAGAAGCATGCGCTCGGAGAAGCCATAGATGAACGCGCCAAACACCCCGGTGGAATCGATGAGTGTCGAGGCGGCCTTTAGGCCGGTTTGCACAAACGGAAACACGAAGGCGAGCGCAACGCCCACCAGGCTCGCGAAAACGACGGTGAGGGCGGGGACGCAGCGTGTGCCGTTGAAGATGCCGAGCACCGGCGGAAGCTGCACCTTATAGAATCGGTTGTGGATCCACGCGACTACCAAGCCGATGATGATGCCGCCGAATACGCCGGTGTCGAGTGTGGTTACGCCCAGGATGGCGTTCTGACCGGTCTGCAGGTTGGCGGGGTCGATGGTGCCCAGCAGGATAAGCAGCTGACCCATGATCGTGTTCATGGTCATGTAGCCGATGAAGCCTGAGAGTGCGGCGGTCGCCTTCTCGGCCTTGGCGTAACCGTAGGCGATGCAGATTGCAAAGAGAACCGAGATGTTACCATTGATAACGTTGCCGGCTGCTTTGATGAGCGTGCTAAAGATCACCATCGGCTCGGTGCCCAAAAACGGGCAGAGCGAGATGAGGTTAGCATTGGAAAGGGCGGAGCCCAGACCGACCAAAATGCCGGAAACGGGCAGGAGGAGGACCGGCGCCATGAGCACCTTGCCGAGTCTCTGGAACTCGCTGTAGAGCTTGCTTTCTTTCATGATGTTCCTTCGATGCGTGGGGAGTTAGGACAGGGTCGGCCAATAATCGCCGTTTGCTTCGATCAGGTCGTCGAGGATTTGGCGCGCGACGGTAGTCGAAGGGACGGTCTTGTTGATTGCGATGGCTTCGAGCGCCTTCTGGTAGGAATGCTCGTAATATGCGTCGACGGCGAGCTTCTCACTGGCATTCTGCTCTTCGATAAGCCCCTTGTAGAAGGTGGGGATAGCAGGCTGGCTGATGGGTTCGGGGCCCCAAGAGCGCAGGTAGGCGGGGACCTCGACCATGGCGTCGTCGGGCAGATTGGGGATGGCGCCGTTATTCTCGACGATTACGAGATAACGTTCGCACTTGTTGTAGGCGATAGAGGCGGCTGCGTCGACGATAAAGTCGCCAAAGACCGTGAAGCTCTGTACGGGGCTCTTGTAATTGGCGGGATCTGCCAGGTACTTGTCGTGCTCGGCAAACATCTCCTTCTCGCGTCCGTTGATGACGTTGTCGGCGCGCGTCCAGTTGGGGTCCATGTCATCTGCCATGTCTTTGGAGTACAGGTAGTACTGCAGGTAGCTGTTGGGCAGATACTCGGGATAGTCCTTCACAATCTTGACGTATTGACCCCAGGTGTGCATCCAGTCCTTGTCCTTGTGATGCTTGTCGCTCACGGCCATGCCGTGTTCGAGAATCATCTGACGGAGCTCCGGCAGACGATCGTGCCCCTGCTTGTCGTAAATTTTGGTAAACCAGCCAAAGTGATTGAGTCCAAAATACATGGGGTCGATATCGCGCCAGCTGGGAAGTCCGAGCATCTTAGAGTACGAGAGCAAGATAGCCGTGGGCATATCGCAAATGTTAAGGATATGGTCGTTGCCAAACTCGCGACGTGTGGCCTCGGCGACAACTGCGGCGGGGTTGGAATAGTTGAGGATCCAGGCGTCTGGACTATATTTCTTGGCGTAGCGTACGAGGTCGAAGACGCCGGGGATGGACCTGATGCCATAGGAGATCGAACCGCCGGCGCCGCAGGTTTCCTGTCCCACGCAACCGTACTTAAGAGGGATGCGCTCGTCCTGGCGACGCATCTGAAGGCCACCCTGGCGGATTTGCGCGAAGACGAAGTCGACATCGGTGAATGCCTTTTCGGGATCGGTCGTCACGACAACTTCGATGTCAGGAGCTTCCTGCTCGATGAACTGCTTCATGATGTCGTAGACGAGATGCATGCGCTTCTCGTCGATGTCGTACAGGGCGAGTTTACGCAGCGGTAATTCGTTTTTCTTCTGCAATAGGCTCTGGATGATGCCGGGAGTGTGGGTGCTGCCGGCCCCGGCGATTACAACTGCTTTCTTGTCCATGTGGTAAACCCCTTTCGTGTGGATTGACCATTTCAGACTACGAAAGCTTTACCTGCGATTCTATCGATTTTCAGATTGCGAAAAACGATAGCGATAATCTTAACAGGATGCGTTTTGCGTGGTTAAATAGCGCCGGGAAAGATGCTGACTTGGGCGGCAGGCAACGTGTTGCATGGCTGCAGGGGCGAACGCCAGGCGGTCAAAAGATGGTGGGCGGTGCTGCGGCTTTTGGCTGCAATTGCGCTACCCGTGGTGGCGCTCCCAGCGAGCCAACTTAATCGTCACCAGCGTAAGCGCCCAGGCCACAAGCGAGAAGGCGGCGCCCACTGCGCCCACGTACGCAATGCCAACGCTGCTTACCACGGCGCCGCCCACCGCGGTACCAAACGAGATGCCGACGTTAAACGCCATGGGTTCAACCGAACTTGCGAGTACCATCGACTTGGGATGGCGGCTGCGTGCCACGTCCATAAAGTGCGTGATGCACGACACCGAGAACAGGTACATGAGCAGCGCCAAGCTAAAGACAAAGACCAGCGCGAGCGGCATGGTGCCGCCCACAGCAAACAGCCCGAGCAACGCCGCAGCCTGCAACACAAACGTTACAAGCAGCGCCTTCATGCCAAAGCGCGCATCGATCCATCCGCCCAGGATGTTCGAGATCAGGCAGAACGCGCCATAGGCCATAAGCGTGGTGCTCGCCTGAACGGTGCCCATACCCAGCACCTGCTCAAGATAAGGTGTCACGTAGCCGTAGAATACGTAGACCGACCCCACGCCAAACAAAAAGATGAGCATGCCGGTGATGATGCTCGGTTCGCGTAGAAGCCCCGCCTGCTCGCGAAAGGTGGCAGGCTCGTCGGTTTGCCCAGCGCGCGGCATAAACGCCACGAGCGCTCCGCAGATCAGAACGGCAAAGGTCAGCGTACCGTACATGGCCACGTGCCAATCGAGCGTGTCGGCCACAAACTTGCCGATCGAAGTGACAAAGACCATTGCCACGGAAAACGCACCGTACACGACCGAGATGGCAAGCGAGGTTTGCTGCGGGGACAGCAGCTCGGGGATGTACGTCACACCCACGGCGAGCAGTGCGCCCGAGACGGAGCCCAGGACAATGCGCGAGATAAACAGTACCTGGAAGTTGGGCGCCAACGCCATGACCAGGTTGCCGAGCACAAAGACGATGCTGTAGCACACGAGCAGCTGGTAGCGGCGGAAGCGTCCCGTGCTGAGCGCAAGCACCGGCGTGGCGATAGCGTAGACGAGCGCAAACACGCTAATAAGTTGGCCTGCAGTGGCAAGTGATACGCCGAGTTCCGTTGCCAAGTCGCTCTCGATGCCGATGACCACGAACTCGGAGCAGCCGAGCGAGAATCCCAACAGCACGAGCAGCGCCAGACAGAGCTTGGTGCGCGCGGGGGAGAGCGCGGCGGCGGTTGACTTACTTTTAGGCGTGGTTGCGGCGGTCAAGGTTGTCACTCCAATGTCGCATTAATAAGCGGGATTCAATCCCTGCAACTCTAACAGAATGTGTCAGGTGCCTGCCCCCTTTGTCGCAGGCTGCGCTTGCCTGTATAGTCGCAATACAGGCGAAGATGGTCTCAGGTACATCGCGGGCGACAGGAGATCCCATGGGTATGCATACGACAAAGGTTTCAGTGGGCGAGGGCAAGTTTGCGCTCGAGGCCCAGCTGACGGTGACGCCGCGGGGCATGGTGGTGTACGCCTGCTCGCCGGAGTTCGCGCATCTGGGCGCCACGGCGCAGGCCATTCCGCGCCCCGAGCCCGGTCGCACGGCGACGGTGAGCATCCTGGCCGTTCCGTGCCATCGAGACGAGATCCCAGCGCACGATATCGCGGCGGCGTTGGCCACGCGCTTTGGCGTGCCGGTCGTTGCAAGCACGGGTTTTCATGTTGAACAGGCGAGCGGGGACGACCTGCAGCGCGTGCTCGACACCACCAAGGAGCTCATCGCCGCGCTCGAGGAAGCCGCAGCCCGTATTCTGCGCGCCGGTTGGGATGAGGGCGGTGCGGGCGCCGAGGTCGTGGCGGTCGATGCCGCGACCGGCGAGGCGCTTGGTCCTGTCGACCGCATCGATGCCCATGTCGGCGAGGGCATCCTGCATCAGGCATTTCTGACGCTTTTGGTCGAGGGCCGGGGCGAAGACGCGCGCCTGCTGCTCTGTCGTCGCAGTCCGCTCAAACGCCTGTGGGGCGGGGTGCTGGCCGATGGCTGTGCCGGCCATCCGCTCCCCGGGGAGGACGTTGTCGCCGCGACGGCGCGCCGCATCAACGAAGAGCTTGGCATCACGCGCGAGCCTGATCAGCTCAAGCACCTCGGACACGTGGTGTACCGCGAGGACCACGGCGACGGCCGCTGCGAGTGCGAATGGTGCGAGGTGTTCGCAGCCCATGTTGAGCTGGGCGAGCTACGCATCAACCAAGAGGAGATCTCGGAGGTGCGCCGCGTGGCCCCGTCCGAACTCGACGGCTACCTGCAGGGTCGCCCCGAGCAGCTGGTCCCCTGGCTCCGCGAGGCCCTCAGCGACCCATCCATCCGTACGGCTCTCGCTATGTGACATCGGACAGTCCCTTTGTCACATCCAAGCCGTCACAACATTCGGCGAAAATCTCGAAAACGAGGAAAAGCGTCGAATGTTGTGACGGTTTTTTGTCCAGGGGATCGCCTCTCATCCAAAAAATCCGCTTGACTGTATTGCCGCAACACAGCGCAACGTAAGGGGTGTCCGATAACGGGCGCCCCTTTTTAAGTGGCCAGCGTGGCCGCGAGTCCGGAGCGCCCCCAACAAGAAAGGTGGGGAGATGGAAGCGGAAAAGAAGGCGTTTAAGATCACCAAGCGCGAAATTGGCTTTGTGCTGGGTATCGTTGTCTTTTTGCTGGTGAAGTTTCTTCCTTTGGCGGAGCTGAGCTCGACGGTCGAGCTCACGGTCGGCGGTCAGACCTGTCTGGCACTGACGCTCGCCACGGTGGTGTTCTGGGCATGCGGTGTGGCACAGCCGGGCTTTGTGGGCCTGCTCTATTGCGCGCTGCTCGTTCTGTTCAAGGTGTGCGTGGACGACACAGGCGCCGCGAGCATCTCGGCGACGGTCGCCTCCACGTTTAGCTCGTGGACTAAGGCCACCATGTGGCTTGTCATCGGCGCCTACCTCATCGCCAGCGCGGTCAAGGAGTCGGGCCTGGGCGAGCGCATCGCCTATGCGTTCATGCTCAAGTTTGTGCGCGATGCCAAGTCGCTCATCATTTCGATTTTCGCACTCACCTTTGTGCTGTCGCTGCTGATCCCGCATCCGTTCCCCCGCGCCTTCCTCATCCTCGCCGTCGTCTCGGTTATCGCCGAGTCCGCCGGCTACGGTGACGATGATCGCGGCAAGCTCGGCTTCCTCGTGTTTGCCGCTGCCGCTCCGGGCTCCATGTTCTTCCTGACGGGCGACTCCACACTCAACCCGCTCGTTGCGCAGTACAGTGCCGAGGCCGGCGGCATGAGCCCGTCCTTTGTCGACTGGTTCCTGTACATGAGCGTGCCTATGCTGGTCGCGCTGCTGTGCACCCTGTTCTTGGGCCTCTTCCTCTTTAAGCCCAGCAAGGAGCTCGTCTACGATCGCGAGCAGATCGTGGCCAAGCAGGCCGCGCTCGGCAAGCTCTCCGTCAAGGAGATCCGCACCATCGTGTGGCTTGTCATCGCCATCGCGCTGTGGCTCACCGTCTCGGGCGATTACATCGGCTGGGTTACCCTGGCCATTAGCGTCGCACTCGCCATGCCCATCATCGGCGAGGTCCTCACCCCTGCCAGCTGGAACGCTGTCGACATCAAGTCCCTCATGTTCCTGACGGCCGCCATGGCCGTGGGCTCTGTGGGCGGTGCCACCGGCATGAACGCCTGGATCGCCGACGTCGTGCTTCCCAGCTCCGTGCCCGAGAACATCTTCCTGTTCGCCCTGCTTGTCGCCGCGCTCTCCATGATCATCCACATGTTCATGGGTTCGGTCATGGCCGTGCTCGGCGTGTGCGTGCCGGCGTTCATCAGCTTCGCGGCCGGCTCCAGCGTGAGCCCGCTCGCCGTGGCGCTCATCGTCTTCACGTCCATCAACATCCACTACATCCTGCCGTTCCATAACCTGCCGATCCTTATCGGCGAGGGCAAGGACGCCGGCGGCTACACCTCCAAAGAGGCCATGCGCATGGGCATTCCCCTCACTGCGGTCGTCTTTATCGTCGTGCTGGTCGAGGCTGCCTGGTTCCATCTCTTTGGCCTGATGTAAACGGTCGAGCGCTTGGCTGTAATTAGCCGAGTGCTTGAACTGCGAGTGCCCGAGCGCCCCATCCATGAGCGCCGTGGCCCCACTACGTTCCCCAGCCCGGCGGCACTCCCGCCGCCGGGCACTCTCCCGAAAGGAGCACGCTATGTCCACTACCGATGCTTCCCAGATCCACGATCTGCGCTCCGCGCTCGACTTTTTGCGCGAGATGCCGGGCCAGCTGCTCGAGACCGACACCCAGGTCGATCCCGATGCCGAGGTCTCGGGCGTCTATCGCCACGTGGGTGCCGGCGGCACCGTTATGCGTCCGACCAAAGAGGGTCCGGCGATGATCTTCAACAACGTCAAGGGTTTTGACGATGTCAAGGTCTGCATCGGCATGCTTGCCAGCCGCAAGCGCGTTGCCGCCCTACTCGACCTCGACGAGGAGCACCTGGGCCTCGAGATCGGCAAGCGCTTCGAGAACCTGATCGCGCCCAAGCAGATCGCCGAGGGCAAGCACGTCGACTGCCAGGAGGTCGTGTACAAGGCGACCGACGAGGGCTTTGACCTGCGCAAGATCGTTCCCGCTCCCACCAACACGCCTGTCGATGGCGGCCCCTACATCACCATGGGCCTCGCCTACGGCACGAGCCCCGACGGCTCCCAGTCCGACGTGACCATCCACCGCTTCTCCTGCGTCGACAAGGATAAGCTCGCCATGTGGATTACCCCCGGCAGCCGTCACCTGGGCGCGTTCTTTGACGAGTACTGCCAGCGCGGCGAGGACATGCCCATCTCCATCTCCATCGGTCTGGACCCCGCCGTGTACATGTGCTGCGGCTTCGAGGCTCCCACCACGCCGCTCGGCTTTAACGAGCTGCAGATTGCCGGCGCCCTGCGCGGCCACGCCGTCGAGCTTGCCGACTGTGTCACCGTTCCGCAGAAGTGCATTGCCAATGCCGAGTATGTGCTCGAGGGCTACCTCATGCACGACGAGACCATCAACGAGGACGTCAATGGTCACGGCTACGCCATGCCCGAGTTTCCCGGCTACACCGGTGGCGCCAAGGTCTGCCCGGTGATCAAGATCACCGCCGTTACCACGCGCGTCAACCCCATCATGGAGAGCTGCATCGGCCCTTCGCACGAGCACGTTTCCATGGCCGGCATCCCCACCGAGGCTTCCATCTACAAGATGGTCGAGACCGCCATCCCGGGCCGCCTGCTCAACGTTCACGCCGCCCCCTGCGGCGGCGGCAAGTTCGTTGCCATCATGCAGTTCAAGAAGTCGAGCAAAAATGACGAGGGCCGTCAGCGCAACGCCGCCATGCTCGCTTTCTCGGCATTCTCCGAGCTCAAGCACGTGATCCTGGTTGACGAAGACGTCGACATCTTCGACATGAGTGACGTGATGTGGGCCATGACCACGCGCTTCCAGGCCGACGTCGACCTCATCACCATCCCCGGCTGCCACTGCCACGTGCTCGACCCGTCCAACGACCCCGCGTTCGATCCTTCGATCCGCGAGCACGGCATCGCCTGCAAGGCCATCTTCGACTGCACGGTTCCGTTCGACCTCAAGAAGAACTTCATCCGCTCGCAGTTCATGGAGATCGATACAGACCAGTGGGCAGCAGAGCTCGCTTTCTAGTATGTAGCCCTATCAAGTAGTCAAGGAGTTGTCATGCCTGAGCCTTCTGTTCGTCCCCGTCGCATTGTCGTTGGCGTGTCTGGTGCTAGCGGTGCCGCGCTGGGTCTTGAGTGCCTCAAATGCCTGCGTCAGGCCGGTGCCGAGTCGGCGCTTGTCGTCACGCGCGGGGGAGAGATCACCATCGAGCAGGAGCTCGGCATGACGCTCGACGAGTTTGCCGCACATGCCGATGCGGTCTACGACAACAAGAATATCGGTGCCGCCATCGCAAGCGGCACCTATCCGGTTGACGGCATGATCGTGGCACCCTGCTCCATGAAGACGCTTGCCGGCATCGCGAGTGGTTACAGCGAAAACCTGTTGCTGCGTGCGGCCGACGTGCAGATGAAAGAGCAACGCCGCCTGGTACTCATGGTGCGCGAGACGCCCTTCAGTGCGATCCATGTCGATAACATGGCGCGCTTGGCGCGCGTACCGGGCGTCATGCTCATGCCGCCCATGCTCACGTTTTACAACGGCCCCGCCACGCTCGATGACGCGGTGCATCACATCGCCGCCAAGGCGCTCGAGGCCGTTGGCGTGTCATGTGCAAACTATAAGCGCTGGTCATAGGCGCTTTTAGGGTAGGATACGAGGAGTGTTTGAGCCCGCTGCCCCTGTGGGCGGCGGGCTTTGTGCGCTAAAAGGATGTGTCGGGAGGACTTATGCAGACGGGCATGTATGCGATTAGCGAGATGGCGAGCTTGTTTAATGTTTCGCGCCAAACGCTCATCTACTACGACAAGATCGGCCTGTTTAAACCTGCCGTGGTCAACGAGAAGGGCTACCGTTTCTATTCGCCCACGCAGATTCCGCTCATGCGTCTGATCTGCATGTTGCGCGACCTGGGGCTCGAACTCGACGAGATTGACCGCCTGACCTCGACGTTCGACATCGGAGAGATGACCGATCACCTGCGCTCGCGGGTGCAGGCGCTCGACGAGCAGATCGCCGGGCTCAAAGCCGAGCGTGCGAGCGTTCAGGAGCGGCTGAGTTTTTATGACGAGGCGGTCTATTGGCGCGAGCGCGAGGGCAAGCCGGAGCTCAAGCAGTTCGAGCGCCGCTTCGTGGTCTTTGAGGAGTTCCCGGCCGATATCGAGCGCGGCCGCCCGATGCTTCATCCCACGCTCATGCGGGCCATCCTGCGCATGCGTGCGCTCACGGGTACGCGCCCCATGCGCGGTTGGGGCGCCATGCTGCGTCGCGAGGCACTGCATTCTGACGACCCCATCGCCGGCGCCGGCTCCTTTGCCGTGCTGCCGCGCGGTGCCGAGGGGCTACTGCCGAGCGATCCCGCCGAGCTGGCAGAGATCGGCATCGAAGTGCTGCCCGAGGGCACGTATCTGTGCATGAGCCGCTGGGGTATGCCGTACGAGCCCGAGGGCATCCGCGCCATCGTTGCCTGCATGGACGAGCACGCGCTCCAGCCCATCGGCAACGCCTTCGACTTTTGCTACCTCGATACCACGAGCTACGACGAGTCCCACCAAGAAGACTTCTGCTGCATCCAAGTCCCCGTTGTCCTCAAATAACTCGCGGTGAAATAGTTCCTAAATAGCCTGAGTAATCGCACAAACGGGAACTATTCCACCGCAACTTCGATGTGACAAAGAGATAGTCCCTTTGTCACATTGACGAGCGGCACCGCGAGTTTGTTTTAAAGCGGAGGAGGCGGCTCATTTCTTATAAACTCGCATTATTTGCAAGTTTGTAAGGTAACATCTTATAAACTTGTAAAATCTGCAAGTTTATAAGATGTTACGTCTGGCCGGGCGCTAGGGAGACTCTATGAACATCGTTCGCCGAAGCCGCTATCTTGATCGACTCATTGCTTTTCAGGATACCGACCTCATCAAAATCGTGACGGGTATACGCCGTTGCGGCAAATCCACGTTATTGGACATGATGAGGGAGCACCTGGCGCAACAGGGGGTGCCGGCCGAGCGTTTGCTGACCTTTAAGATGGAATCTCTAGAGTATGCGGGGATTACAGATTACCTGACGTTTTATCGCATGGTTCGGGAGCGCGTTGACGGTGTCGATCGCCCCTATCTGTTCTTTGACGAGCTCCAGAATGTCGAGGGCTGGGAAAAGGCGGTTAACTCGCTCCGAATCGATTTGCCGTGCGATATCTATGTCACGGGCTCCAATGCTTTTTTGCTATCGAGCGAGCTTGCAACGCTTATCTCGGGCCGGTATATCGAGGTCAAGATGCAGCCGCTCACGTTTGGCGAGTATCTTGATTTTCGCTCGATCGATGCGGTCGTTGCCGAAGGGCTTGACGAGAGGGCCGAGCTCGTTTCCAAGACGGGCGATCGCCTTAATTCAAACACCGTGCTCGAGCAGTACATAACCTATGGCGGCATGCCGTTTCTGGCTCATGACGAGCCAAGACGCGAACCGTGCCGCGACTACATCCGCAGCCTCTATCAGACGATTGTCGCGCGCGATATCCTATTGCGCGCGACGCGTAGAGGTCGCGGAGCTATCACCAAGCGCGACGTTCTCGAGCGGCTCTGTGCGTATCTGGCAGACAACATCTCCAATCAAACCTCGGTCAACAAAATCGTAGGGACGCTCAACGAATCATCGGGCGGTAAGACCAACGCATCGACGGTGTCGGCGTATATTGACGCTCTGGAAGAGACGTACCTGTTTACCAAGGTAAAAAGGTATGACGTCAAGGGGCGGGAGCTTCTCAAGACAGGCGGTAAATATTACATAGCCGATACGGGAATCCGCAGCTATCTTGACGGATATAGAGGCAGCGATAGCGGAAGGATGCTCGAGAACGTTATCTACAACCAGCTTGTCTTTGAAGGATACGAAGTGTTTTGCGGCCATCTGCGCGCGGGGGAAATCGACTTTGTCGCAATCGGCGAGGGATCGGACCGTAAATATATCCAGGTTACCGAACGGATCGATGCCGAGGCGACCAGAGAGCGCGAGCTGCGACCGCTCAAACTAAACACGCTGGGAAAAATCCCTGATTCGTACGAGAAGATCCTGATCGTCAGGGATGGTGAGCATCCAACAGACATCGACGGCATCAGAATCGTAGGGGCGGTCGACTTCTTGCTGAGAAACAAGATCGCCCACGGCTAAACGCAAAATGTGACAAAGGGATAGTCCCTTTGTTACATTCCATGCGAGCCGCCGTGCCATCTGGGGGTATAAGGCTGGCAAGTGTTTATTTGCGAGGCCAAGGGGGCGCCCCGTATGGATATCGATAACTTTGAATGGTGGTATAGCGAGGGTGAGGCTCCGGACGAGGAGTGGGACGAGCCTACGCCGCGTGACGTGTCGAGCGACGAGGACGAGACCGGCAACGTCGTCGCCGCCGACTCGGACGCCGCCCTCGACCCCGTCGAGCCCCTGACCTTCGAACAAGCCTGGGCCCAGGCCGAGGCAGACGAGGCAAAGGCCGACGCTACGGCCACGCTCGGCGAGCCAGCCGACATGTCCATCTCGCCGGCAAAGACCCCGCAGCCGCGCCACACCATCGACCCCGACAGCACGGCATCCTTCAGCATTCTCGACGTGCCCGCGCAGGGTGCCCAGGCGCCTGCGCCCACGCATCGCCCCGACCTGGCTCGCGAGGAAGACGCGGGCCGCCGCTCTCCGCTCGGCCCCATTCTCATCGCCTTCATGGCCGGCGTTATCGCCTGCTCGGCAATCGGTAGCGTTTGGAGCCATGTCGAGCAGCAGCGCCAAGACGCCGCCAAGGTCGAGATGTCTGTCGAGCAATCGCTCAGCCGCACGCGCTCGGTACATGTGTCGGTCGAGGTCAAGGACGGCGCGACGTGGGACACCGCGCGTGGCGACAGCCAAATGCTCATCCACATCGTGGGGCGTACGCTCAAAGGGCAGACGATTGACGAGTATCAATACGTCAATTCCGCTGGTGACGGCATCGAGCTCAAGCCTGGCGACTACGAGCTCACCGTCGACGAACCGCCCGTCGCCACCGACGGCACGCGCTTCTGCGCCTCAAAGCGCATGGTCCCCGCGAGCTTTAACTCACAGGCGCCCGACACGGTCGACACCACACCGCAGGGCGGGTTTGACCTTTACGTGGATACCCAGTAGGCGCTCGCCGCTCATTCCGCTATGGCTACTCAATAATCGCCTGCCGTCCCGTCCCGCCGCCAAGAGTGGGACAATAGCCCTCGACACTGTTGTTTACTTTTGGAGGAAGTAGCATGTCCACCGTCACCACCATCAAGCGCGGCGGCCTCACCGCGGCCATCGATTCCATGGGCGCCCAGCTCACGAGCCTTGCCCTCAACGGCAACGAGTATCTATGGCAGGGCGACCCGGCCTTTTGGGGCAAGCACGCGCCCATCCTGTTCCCCATCGTGGGGTCGCTGCGCAACAACACGGCGACGTCTGCGGCCGGCACCTGCGAGATGGCGCGCCACGGCATCGCGCGTATCGTGGAGCACAAGATCGTCGAGGTCTCCGAGGACGGCTCGTCCGTCACCTACGAGATCACCGATACGCCCGAGTCGCTCAAGGCTTTCCCCTTCCACTTTAAGCTCAACATGACCTATGCCCTGACCGGCGACGCCACGCTCACGCAGACCTTTGCCGTCACCAACACCGGCGACGTGGCCCTGCCGTTCTCGGTGGGCGGTCATCCTGCATTCAACGTGCCCGCCCCCGGTGCCGAAGACGAGGCGTTCGAGGATTACGAGCTGGCGTTTACCGAGGCTTGGACCAACGAGGCCCCCATCATCACGCCTGATGGCCTTATGACGTTCGAGGGTAGCTACAAGGCTCCCGATAACTCGGACGTGCTGCCCATCACGCACCGCAGCTTCGATAACGACGCCATCATGTTCACCGATACCCCGGGCTCCACGCTCACGCTGCGCGGTCGCAAGTCGGGCCATGGCGTCAAGATCGACTTTGAGGGCTTTAAGTACATCGGCGTGTGGTCTGCCGCCAACGACGCTCCGTTTGTGGCGCTCGAGCCTTGGACCGGCCACACTACCATGGACACCGAGGACGACGTCTTTGAGCACAAGGTCAACACCATTACGCTGGCGCCGGGCGCTACCGACACCCGTTCCTTTAGCGTCACCCTGCTCTAGAGGTTCCGCCGTTCTGACGAACGGCGGGCCGGTCGACGCTGCGCGCTACCCAGAGCGACAATTTGTCATTCAAAAGGCATGGCATGACCAGAAGGTCTATGCCTTGCCTTTTTCATGCCAACTTGTTCGCTCTGGGCGGCGCTCGCTGGCATTGCCAAAACATCGACGCTCCCAATGACTACCGTGTGTCTATTAATTTTTCGAGCTTGTGCTGCGCTGCTGGTCGCTGGCGTATATCCTGTTAAGTCGTCAGCATACGATTCAACAGGGAAGGCAGATTATGCATTCTCCCCATCAACGCGACGCGCATCCACAGCCGGTATGCAGCCGTCGCATCTTTTTGGGTAGCGCTCTCGCTGCGAGCGCTTCTGTCGTCGCCGGCGCACTTGCCGGTTGCCAGCGCCCCTCCACGCTGGAAGTAGTTCAGCCCACGACGGGCGGCGGTCGCGACGACCTGTCCGATTCCGTTATCGGCAAGGACAAGATCCGCATCGGTATGGAGGCAGCCTACGCCCCGTACAACTGGCAAGTTTCCGAAGCCAGCGAGTACACCATCCCCATCGACAACGTGCAGGGCGCCTATGCCGATGGCTACGACGTGCAGATCGCCAAGATCGTCTGCAAGGCCCTCGGCGGCGAGCCCGTCGCCGTCAAGCAGAGCTTCTCGGGCCTTATCGATTCGCTCAACAACGGTCAGATCGACCTCATCATTGCCGGCATGAGCGCCACGCCCGAGCGCGAGGAGTCCGTCGGCTTTTCCGACCCGTACTTCATTGGCTACTTTGGCCTGTTCGTAAAAGAGGGCTCGCCCTACCAAAACGCGACCAAGCTCAGCGACTTTAGCGGCGCCACGGTGCTCGGCCAAAAGGACACCATGCTCGATACCGTCATCGACGAGATCCCGGGCGTTGTGCACAAAAACCCGGTCGACTCCGTCCCCACGGTGTTTTCGAACCTGCTGCAGGGCACCTGCGACGCCGTGACCTACAACACCGAGAATGAGAAGGGCTATATGGCCCAAAACCCGGGTATCGTGCCGATTCAATTTGCCGAGGGCGAGGGTTTCAAGCAGGAGGTCACGGCAAACGTCGGCTGCCGCAAGGGCTCGGACAAGCTGCTTAAACTCATCGACAAGACACTCAAGGGCATTAGCCAAGAGGAGCGCGACCAAATGTGGGACGCGTGCCTCGACCGTCAGCCGGCATAGGGAGGCAGCATGAAAACCATCAATCGCCTGGCCTCCTTTATCAAGGCAGACCACCGTTATGTATACCTGGGCACGAGCGTTATCGCGGCGCTCGGCCTGGCATTTAGCCAACGCAACCCCACGCCGCTGAGCTTCTTGGCGCCTACGGGCGTGTTCCAAGACTGCCTCTGGGCGATCCTTTGGGCCTGGCTCGTCGTGTCGGCGGCGGCGCTGGTCACCAAGCTTATGCACTGGAACGACTATCGCGAAAAGTCGCCGTTCGCCTCCGAGCGTTGCCGCCGTGGCGCACGCCTGGGCAGCTACGTCGTGGTCGCCATCGCGGCGATCTTTTTCGTGGACCGCTGCGTCATGTCGTTTATCGATCTGGTGCAGGTGAGCATTGTCTCGGACTCCAACCCCAGCGACTTTTTGTCGAGCCTGGTCTACATGACCTACAAGAGCGGCGACTTCTTTATCCGCGGTATCGAGATCACCATCGCGCTTGCCACCTTCGGCACGGTCATCGCATTCTTCCTGGCACTGCTCTTTGTGTTCCTGCGTATTCAGACGTTCGACCGCGTGGATAACGACCTGGTGCGTTTCTTTAAGAGTATCGGCCGCGGCTTTGCGACCGTCTACTCCACCATCGTGCGCGGCACGCCCATGATGGTCCAGGGTCTGCTCATCTATTACGCGGGCTTCACCGTTTTGCGCGGCATGGGCTTCGAGACCGCCCAGGCCAACCAGATCTGGAGCACCTTTACCGCTGGCCTCGTCACCATCTCGCTCAACTCCACCGCCTACATGATGGAGGTCCTGCGCGGCGGCATCGAGTCCATCGATCCCGGCCAGGCCGAGGCAGCACGCTCGCTGGGCCTGTCGCAGTGGCAGGCTATGCGCAAGGTCGTGTTCCCCCAGGGCATTAAAAACGCGATTCCGGCGCTCACCAACGAGCTCATCATCAACATCAAGGATTCGTCGGTGCTCTCGGTCATCGGCGTGTTCGACCTTATGTACGCTACTACCACGGTCGCCGGCGTGTACTACCGCCAGATGGAGGTCTACTGCGTGGCGCTCGTGGTCTACCTGATCCTGACGCTCGTGGCGAGCCGCCTGCTCGAGGCCTTTGGCAAAAAGCTCGGCGCCGAGGCCCCGGCAACGCTGCCCAGCTCCAACTAGGCTCAAGACGAGGAGAATCATCATGGCAGATACCGCCACTACCGGCGTTGCGGCCGCCGCACAGACAAATGAGCCGCTTATCCGCGTCGAGGGCCTGCGCAAGAGCTTCGGCTCGCTCGAGGTGCTCAAGGGCATCGACTTGTCCGTCAATCCTGGCGAGGTCGTTACCATTATCGGCGCTTCGGGTTCGGGCAAATCGACCTTCCTGCGCTGCCTCAACCTGCTCGAGACCCCGGACGCGGGCCACATCTGGTTCCACGGTCAGGACCTTACGGCCGAGCGCTGCAACATCAACAAGCTGCGCGAGGACATCGGCATGGTGTTCCAGGGCTTTAACCTGTTCAACAACATGGACGTGCTCGACAACTGCACGCTCGCGCCCGTCACGCTCAAAAAGATGAGCAAGGCCGAGGCCGAGAAGGTCGCGATGGAGCATCTGACGAGCGTGGGACTCGAAAAGTTCGCGCACGCCGCCGTGGGTCGCCTGTCCGGTGGTCAAAAGCAGCGCGTGGCCATCGCCCGTGCCCTGTGCATGAATCCGCAGATCATGCTGTTCGACGAGCCGACCTCCGCGCTCGACCCCGAGATCGTGGGAGAGGTGCTCGAGGTCATGCGCAAGCTCGCTGCCGACGGCATGACCATGGTTGTCGTCACGCACGAGATGGCCTTTGCCCGCACGGTGTCCGACCGCGTGGTCTTTATGGACAAGGGCGTGGTGCTCGAGGATGCCGCGCCGGCCGAGCTCTTCGGCAACCCCAAACACCAGCGCACTCGTGAGTTCCTCTCTCGCTATCTCGAGGACAAATAACCGACCGCAAACGCTTACGTTGCAGGGCCGCTCCCGTGGGGCGGCCTTTGTCGTCACTATCGAAAGGATGTCATGGCCGAGGTTTGGCGCTTCTTTGCGCATGAGGACGATTTTGCCGATATAGACGAGGCTGGTGCGTGCGAGCGCTTGGGCCGCGTGCTGTCGTTTCCGACCATTTCGAGCATGGATGCCGAGGCGGTGGACTGGCAGCCGTTTGACGACCTGCGCGCGTATATGCAGCAGGCCTGGCCGCACGTATTTGCGGCGGGTAAGGTCGAGCTCGTCGACCATTCGCTGTTGGTGACGCTTGTCGGCTCCGACCCTGCTCTTAAGCCCGTTATGCTCATGGGCCACATGGACGTGGTCCCCGTGGTGCCGGGTACCGAGGCCGACTGGACGCACGCCCCCTTTAGCGGGCACGTGGACGACGCTTACATTTGGGGCCGCGGCGCGATCGACATGAAGGACCAGGTCGCAGGCATTCTCGAGGCTGTTGAGTATGCGCTGGCGCACGGTTGGGAGCATAAGCGCACCCTGCTGCTGGCTTTTGGCCAGGACGAGGAGACTACGCAGTGCGGCGCGGGGGCTATCGGCCGCGTGCTCGAGGAGCGCGGTATTGAACTTGAATACCTGGTCGACGAGGGTGACTACCGTATCGTTTCGGCTGCCGAGTACGGCGCGGGCGAGGGCTGGCTTATGCATGCCGACCTGGCCGAAAAGGGCTATGCCGATATCGTGCTCAAGACGAAGAGCGCGGGCGGGCATTCGTCCAACCCCTACGGCGGTACGTCGCTCGAGGTGCTCAGCCGTGCCATCGCCGCAATCTGCGATATCGAGTGGCCGACGCGCGTGACCGATCTGCTTGCCGCGCAGCTTGTCGAGCTGGGGCTCTACAGGGCGGATGAGATTGCCGCCAACGGGGGCGCCATTGTCCGCGATTGCCTCGCCAGCAAAAAGCTCTATCCGCTGGTGACGACCACCTGCGCGCCCACGCAGATCGAGGGCGGTAGCACCGGTGCTAACGTGATGCCGCAGGATATGTGGGCCAACATTAACTTCCGCATGCTCGAGGGCACGAGCGTGGTCGACGTTGTGGCGCGCTGCCGTGAGGCGGTTGCCGGGGCGGACCTTGCCGGTCGTGTCGAAGTGGAGCTGGGCCCCGGCAGCTCCGAACCCTCGCCGTCCCCGCGCATCGGTGGTCCCGGCCTCGAGGCGGTTCGCGCCATTGCCGCCCGCTACTTCCGCGACCCAAAGGGGACGGAGGAAAACGGATCATCCGAGCCGTTGGCGATTGTCCCCTCGACCGTGATCGGTGCGACCGACGCTGCCAACTACCAGCGCATTTGCCCTGAGTGCATTCGCTTCTCGGCCTTTGTGGTCGACGATGACGAGTGCGATCGCGGCGTCCACGGCACCAACGAGCGCATCACCCGCCGCGCCTACCTCCAGGGTGTTCGCTTCCTCATCGCCCTGCTCCACACGCTCTAGAATGTGACAAAGCGACGCTCCCTTTGTTAGCCGTTGGGGACGTTCTTAAACGACTAGCCGTTAAGGAACGTCCCCAACGGCTACGTCCACTCATTCCGTGCGGGTTATATGCAGGTTTGCCTGCGCACGCTATCATATATGGGTTAGACCGCAACTATGTACCCCATACGCGAAGGGATGCGCATGTATCTGAAGATCGACATGCTCTAGCTGGACTTACCCCCGCAGCGGCGCCCCGCGCCCCATCAATTCTGCCGATTTTCACCTTCACGCATATAAAGGAGTCCCGTCATGCGCGACAAGCTCGAAAAGATCATCAAGGCCTACGAGGAGCTCGAGAAGAAGCTTTCCGACCCGGCCGTCGCCTCCGATATCAAGGAGTTCACGCGTCTCAACAAGGAGTACGCGCACCAGTCCGACCTCATCGCCGCCTCGCGCGAGTACATCGGCGCGCTTGATGACATCGAGGCTGCCAAGGAAATGCTCCACGATACTACCGATGCCGATGAGAAGGAGATGCTCCAGATGGACATCTCCGAAAACGAGGCCAAGCTTCCCCAGCTCGAGGAAGACATTAAGTACATGCTCATCCCGAGCGACCCCAACGACGACAAGAACACCATCGTCGAGATTCGCTCCGCCGCCGGTGGCGACGAGGCGGCCATCTTTGCCGGCGATCTGTACAAGATGTATCAGCGCTTCTGCGAGTCGCGCGGCTGGAAGACCACCGTGCTCGACTCCAGCCCCAGCGAGGCCGGCGGCTTTAAGTCTATCGAGTTCAAGGTCGAGGGCGACCGCGTCTACTCCGTCATGAAGTTCGAGTCCGGCGTGCACCGCGTCCAGCGCGTTCCCAAGACCGAGTCCCAGGGCCGTATCCAGACCTCCACGGCGACCGTCGCCGTACTTCCCGAGGCCGAGGAAATCGACGTTCAGATCAACCAGTCCGACCTGCGCATCGACACCTACTGTGCCTCCGGCCCTGGCGGTCAGTGCGTTAACACCACCTACTCCGCCGTGCGCATCACCCACCTGCCCACCAACACCGTGGTGCAGTCGCAGGAGCAGCGCTCCCAGATTCAGAACCGCGAGGTCTGCATGCAGATGCTGCGCGCCCGTCTGTACGAGATGGAGCTCGAGAAGCAGCAGGCTGAGCTCGGTGCCGAGCGCCAGAGCCAGATCGGCCACGGCAACCGTTCCGAGAAGATTCGTACCTACAACCAGCCCCAGGACCGCGTGACCGATCACCGCATCGGTTTCAACTCCACCTACAACGGCGTCCTCCTGGGCGACCAGCTCGGCACCGTCATCGAGGCACTCGCCGCCGCCGAGCGAGCCGAGAAGCTGGCACAGGCCGTTTAAGTTCCGCCGTTCTACCGAACGGCGGACCGGTTGACGCTGCGCGCCGCCCAGGGCGACAATTTGTCATTCAAAAGGCAAGGCATGACCAGAAGGTCAATGCCTTGCCTTTTTCATGCCACCTTGTTCGCCCTGGACGTCGCTCGCTGACATTGCCAAAACATCGGCGTTTCCTTGGTTGTCAAATGATCCGTAGGGAGTCATTGGTGACATTGCCTTGATATTTTATTCAGTCGGCTGTGATGTCATTTGAGCTGCTTACCTGCTTAAGGCAATTGACGGCATAAGTCCGCTATCGAAAATATTGCTCGAAAAATCGTCCAAGAAGTCGCGGGGCGATTTTTGATGCGTCGCGCGTCAAGTGATTTGGCAAGTTCTTGGTTAGATATTGGTCAGTTTTGGGGCAACCTTGCCAAAAGCTTGACGGATGCAGATTTAGACGTCGACGAATGAACGCTCTAGGCAGGCTCCAAGCAAAATTCTGGGCTGATTATCGATAATCGCCTTCAATCGTCCCTTGCCAAGCGCTGGCCTCGCGTACAATCTGCTCCGACATTCGCGCGCCGTCCGGCGCTTAAGAGGGGAGGGCCCCATGGCAAACGAGATCTGGACCATCAAGCGTTGTCTCGAGTGGACCAAGGAGTACCTAGCCGAGCGCGGCGAGGAGCACCCCCGTCTTTCTGCCGAGTGGCTGCTGTGCGCAGCTACGGGTCTGGCGCGCATCGACTTATATATGCGCATGGACGAGACGCTTAACGCGGCCCAGCTCGAGACCATGCACGCGGCCGTCGTTCGTCGCGCCAAGGGCGAGCCGCTGCAGTACATCACCGGCAGCACGCAGTTTCGCATGATCGACGTCGCGTGCGCCCCCGGCGTGCTCATCCCGCGCCCCGAGACCGAGATGCTCGTCGAAGAAGTCATGAACTATCTGGATACCGAGGTGCTGAGCCCCGAGGCTGCTGCCCGTCAGCGTGTTGAGCTGCCTTGGAACGATGAGGTCGAGCAGGCCCGCAAAGCCGAAGCGGCGCTGGCCGACGAACGCGCGACCGCCGAGCGCCGTGCTGCCAACCTGACGGCCGCCGATGAGGCTGCGCTGGGTAGCGACGTGCTCGGTAGCCGTGCCTATGCCGAGGAGCTGGCCGACCGCGAGGCAGAGGAAGCCGCCGCGCAGGCGGCAGAAGCCGAAGCGGCAGAAGCAGAGGCCATGGAAACCCCCGAGCCCGAGCTCGACGAATGCGGCATCGCCATCGAGTGTGCCGACCAGAAGACGGCTTCAGCTCAGGATGCCGCTGCGCCTGCTCCAACCGAGCCCCGCATCGCCCGCGTTCTCGAGGTCGGCTGCGGCACGGGCTGCATCTCGCTCTCGCTTGCCTGGGAGCGACGCGGCCACGTTACCTGCACCGCTACCGATATCGAGCCGCGCGCCATCGATCTGGCCACCAAAAACCGCGATGCGCTCGGGCTCACGTCCGATGAGGTTGCCTTCAGTCTCACAAACCTGGTGAGCTCCATCCCTCGCGAGGAGTGGGGCACCTTTGACGTACTCGTCTCCAACCCGCCCTACATCCCCACCGATGTCATGCGCTCGCTGCCGCACGAGGTCAAGGACTTTGAGCCCGATCTGGCGCTCGAGGGTGGCGCCGACGGCCTCGATATCTTCCGCCGCCTGCTCAACGCGGCGCCCTACATGTTGCGCGCCGGCGGCCTCTTTGCCTGCGAGCTCTACGAGGGCGCGCTCGACGCTGCGGCCGAGCTCTGCCGCCAAGCGGGCCTGTCGGACGTGCGCATCGTCCACGACCTCACCGATCGCCCCCGCATCGTCCGAGCCATCGTCACCGAGCCCAAGCAGCGCCAGTAATATTTATTAACTGGTTAGCAAAAATTATAAATTAGTTTATAATTAGGACGGCTGAAAGAGGTCGGCCCATGCAACCTCCTACCTTTCGGGAAATCATTGCCCTACTCAAGCACGATGGATTCGTGAAGGTCGCGCAAGTCGGTAGTCATGCTAAGTATGTTTCTGGTGACCGTGTTGTCACCGTGAACGGCTCTGGTGGTGATCGACCAAAGAAGGGCACGTGGGCAAGTATTCGTCGCCAAGCTGGATGGTAGTTGGAGGCAAAATGAGGCAGCGATTTACCTATGACTGCGTTCTCATAAAAGAAGACGACGGTTACTGCGCCAGCTTCCCGCAGATTCCCGGCGCCTTTGCCGATGGCGATACGCGCGAAGAAGCGATTGCCCATGCCACCGAGGCACTGATGGCGTTTTTGGCCGACGACCTCAACAACGGTTTGACTCCGGCAGGGTACGAACGCTCGGCCGAGGTCGTGGCCCTTTCAGTCGAAATCGACCACGAGGACGCTCGGGAAGCGGCGTGCCGAACATTTAAAGACGCAGCGCTGGACCTCAAAGTCTCCGCTCCGCGGATTACCGCGCTGGTCAAAGCCGGAAAGCTCGATGTTGAACTCGTCGACGGCCGTCGGATGATAACGATAGACAGCATCGAGCGCTACGCCGCCCAAGAACGCCACGCCGGCAGGCCAAAGAAGTTCGTCGCAGTCCAATAACCCCCTCACTTTCACCGACTACTAGAGCCGCTCACCAAACCAACATGCGCTCTGGGCAAATAGGTTGAACGTTTCGTGCGAGAATGCCCCACAGTAAACAAACTTGCACCAGAGCGTAAGGGGCTGGCATACACATGCAGACGGTCTATCGGGTATACGAGGGAACGCGCGAGCCGCATCGGCTTGCCGTCGAGCGCACGGCCGAGGTGCTCGGCCGCGGCGGCCTGGCTTTGATCCCGACCGAGACCGTCTACGGTGTCGCCGTGGCAGTCAACGCCTTCTCGGACGCCGTGCCCCAAGATACAAGCGAATTCCCATCGTGGCCGCGCGATCCGCAGGCTGCCGTCAATGGCGCCGCAGTTCCTGCGCTCGGCACCGGCTATCGCCGTATCTTCACTCTCAAGCAACGTGAACTCACGCAAACCGTCGCTTGGCTGGTCGATGGCGTCGAAGCACTCGACCGCTATGGCGTGGATATCCCGGAAGATGCCCGCATACTCGCGCGACGATGCTGGCCGGGAGCCCTGACTATCGTGGTCAAGGCAGCCCCCTGCGTGCCGACCTTTATGCGCGCTGCCGACGACACGGTGGCACTTCGCGCTTCGGCCTCGCCCGTGGTGCAGGCGCTCATTCGCGCCTGTGGCAGCCCCCTTGCCTGCACCAGCGCCAACACGCATGGCGCGCCCGCGTCGGCAAGTTTTATCACGGTGGAGGGTCGCATCCTGGAGGGGGTCGATGTTGCCGTCGACGCCGGTGAGACCCCGTGTCGCGACGCCTCGACCATCGTGTCGTTTCAGCACGGCGAGCTCCAGATCCTGCGCCAAGGCGCACTTCCCGCATCAGAGATCGAACGGGTCCTGTCCGACCCGATGCAATAGAAAGGTTTAAGCGATGTCGTTGAATCTGGGCAGCCTGGGCATGGAAGATGCCTCGTTTGACTTTGGCGGTTCCTACATCATGGCGCTCGACTGCGGCACCACCTCGGTACTTGCGACCATCGTCGACGAGTACGGCTGCATCGTCGCGCAGGCACGTCGCAGCGTCAAAACCAGCTTCCCGCGTCCCGGTTGGGTAGAGCAAGACCCCATGGCGGTCCTTGCCAGCCAGATCGCGGTCATGATGGAAGTCCAGTTTAAGAGCGGTATCCACTCCGACCGCATTGCCGCCATCGGCATCTCCAACCAGCGCGAGACCACGGTGGTCTGGGACCGTGTGAGCGGTCAGCCGATCTATAACGCCATAGTATGGCAGTGCCGCCGTACCGCACCTCTGATCGACGAGCTTGTCGAGCAGGGCGCAGAAGGGCTGGTGCGCTCCCGCACGGGACTCACGCTCGACCCGTATTTCTCGGCCTCCAAGGTGCAGTGGATTCTCGACAACGTCGACGGCGCACGCGAAAGCGCGGCGGCGGGCGACCTAATGTTTGGCACCATCGACACCTGGCTCATCTACAACCTCACCGGCGGCCAGGTCTTTGCCACCGACTACACCAATGCCAGCCGCACGGCACTCTTTAATATCCATACGCTCGATTGGGACGACGACCTGCTGGCACTCTTTGACGTTCCACGTTCCATGATGCCCGAGGTTCGCTGGAGCTCGGGCGACTACGGCCGCGTCGCGAGCGACATCATGACCAACATGCCGCCCATCATGGGCGTGGCGGGTGACCAACAGGCGTCGCTGTTCGGCCACTGCTGTTTCCGTCCCGGCCAGACCAAAAACACCTATGGCACGGGTTGCTTTATGCTCATGAACACCGGCGACGAGATCGTCGAATCCAAGAATGGCCTGGTCTCCACCATCGGTATCGCTGCGGACGGCAAAGTCAGCTATGCGCTCGAGGGCTCTATTTTTGCCGCCGGCTCAACGATGAACTGGCTTCGCAACAACATGGGCATCATCTCGAGCGTGAGCGAGTCGGCACAACTCGCCGCTTCGATTAGCGACAACGAGGGCTGCTACTTCGTTCCCGCCTTTGCGGGTTTGGGTGCTCCCTGGTGGGACCCGCATGCTCGCGGTATCGTGTGCGGTCTGACCGGCGCCTCGAGCCGTGCGACCATCGTGCGCGCCGCCTGCGAATCCATGGCATATCAGAGCTACGACGTGCTGCGCGCCATGGAGCAGGACGTGGGGCTTTCGATCGAGCGCCTGTCTGTCGATGGCGGTGCCTCGCGCAACGAGTTCATCATGCAATTCCAGGCCGATCTGCTGGATATCCCCGTGCTGCAATGCGAGACGGTGGAGACCACGGCAATCGGTGCCGCGTACTTGGCGGGTCTTGCCGTCGGCTATTGGGAAGACCTGGAAGAGCTGGAGCAAAATGCCCAGATCGTTAGGACCTTCCTTCCCCACATGTCCGCCAAGCGCCGCGAGCAAAACCTTGCGGGCTGGCGTGATGCAGTCAGGCGCTCGCTCAGCACCGCACAGTAGGGCTGCGATGGGCTGCTCGATACAACAAACCGCTAAACTAATGCATGGCGTGCGGCGGCAACATTGCTGCACGCCTTGTCAGCAAGGCCGTTTTGCGGCCGCAACGAAAGGGGCAATCAATCCATGACCGTCACCTACGATGCGTCCCGTGTGACGCTTGTCGATCACCCGCTCGTCCAGCACAAGCTGTCGATCCTGCGCGACAAAAACACCGGCACCAACCAGTTCCGTCAGCTCGTGCGCGAACTCGCGCTTTTTGACGGCTACGAGGCCATGCGCGACCTGCCTATGGAAGACGTCGAGGTCGAGACCCCCATCACTACCGCCACGTTCAAACAGCTTGCCGGCAAGAAACTCGCCATCGTGCCCATCCTGCGTGCGGGCCTTGGCATGGTCGACGGCATCCTCGACCTGGTACCCTCTGCTCGCGTGGGCCACATCGGCATGGAGCGCGACGAGGTCACCCACGAGCCGCACGAGTATTACTGCAAGATGCCCAAGGATATCGACCAGCGCATCTGCCTGGTCGTCGACCCCATGCTCGCCACGGGCGGTTCGGCCGAGATGGCCATTAGCTACCTGCGCGAGCGCGGTGTCAAGGACATCCGTATGCTGTGCATCGTCGCGGCCCCCGAGGGCCTCAAGTCACTGACCGAGAAGGACCCAGATGTGCATATCTATACCTGCGCCATCGACGACCATCTCAACGAGGCCGCCTACATCGTTCCCGGCCTGGGCGACGCCGGCGACCGCATCTACGGCACGCTCTAGTCGTCGGGCCTTGTCGGCTACGGTCACAAATACGAAGAAACGGTGCGCGCGGACGAACAAAAGGCGACCGCGCGCACTCCTGTTAACGGACGTTTTGCCCTGCAGGGTTCGAGAAAAACGTATTACCGTACCTGCGGCATAAAGAAGGTCTTAAGAAAACGAACAGGTGCGTATTAACCGATGCTTTTTCGGTTGTACTTTAACGATTGGCTCGTACAATAGTCACCAATGTTTGGCGGGAACTGTTCTGTGAGGCGTTAAAAAGGAAAGTGAGGACGCCAGTGTTTCAGATAGCCGATCTGCTCGCTATCGTTGCAGGCGCCATCGCGGGCGCAATTGCCTTCCTTCCCTTTGTCTTTACGCTCAAGCCGGTTCTTGACGATAAGCAGAATGCGGACATGCTCAAGGGTATGGTGAGTCTGGCGGTCTCGGCAATCGCTCTGCTCGTCTTTACCTTGGTTGTGTTTGTGTTGTTCGGAGAGGCATTTCGCATGTTCCTCCTGGGCGAGGCGATCGGCTTCGTGGCCTTTATGGCCGCCTGCGCGGTTCGCGTCGCCAAGGCGCTGCGAGATCCTCATGAGGTCGAAAGGTAAGTCGTGGAAATTTTTGAAAAGCTGCCTGATGAGATTAATCATCTGGTCAGCGAGTTCAGCTCCACCCCTGTCGTGGGCGATTTGAGCTGCGGCATCACGCAGTACTCGTTTTGGCTGATCGTCTCCACGATCGTGCTCCTGATCGTCCTGGCCGTGTTCAAGAAGAAGCAGACCCTGGTTCCCAAGGGCTTCTTCGTCAACGGTTTCGAGTACATCATCGAGTACGTCGAGAACGATATCGGCAAGGGCGTCGTGGGTGAGAACTGGAAGAAGCACTTCCCGTTCCTGTGCTCGCTTTTCCTGTTCATCCTGATCAATAACATGATCGGCCTGATCCCGGGAATGAAGCCCGGCACCGGTGCAATCGGCTCCACCGCCGCGCTCGCCATCTTCGCCTTCGTGTACTTCATCTACTACGGATGCAAGGCTCACGGCGTGATCGGCTACATCAAGAGCCTCGCCCCGCAGGGCGTGAGCTTCCCGATGAACGTGCTCGTGTGGGTCGTCGAGCTCTTTTCGACCTTCTTGCGCCTCATCACGCTCGCCGTCCGTCTGTTCTGCAACATGTTCGCAGGACACGTGGTCATGGGCTCGTTCGCCATCATGGCGAGCATGTTCATGCAGCCGCTGCTTCAGCAGGTTTCCGCGGCGCACGCCGTCGGCGCCCTGCCTTCGCTGGCCTGGCTTGCCATCCTCATCCTGATCTATGCGATCGAGCTTGTGGTCGGCGCCATCCAGGCTTACGTCTTCACGGTCCTTACCGCCGTGTATGTCTCCGAGGCAGAGGAGGTCGCGGAGGAGGAGTAGTCTTCCGTTCGCGCCTTAAAGGTAAGGTAATTTGTTAAACCGCCGGTGCCCGTACCCATGGAGCCCGGCAGTTATAAAAAGGTTATCCTGCGTGAAATAAGACACGCACGACAAAGGAGGAATCGTGGGAGTTATCGGTTACGGTCTCGGTGTTATCGGCGCTGGTCTTGCTATCGGCCTGTCTGCTCTGGGTGCTACGGGTGCTATGGCCCGTCAGCCTGAGGTCCAGGGCCGCGTGTTCACCGTCTTCATCATGGGCTCCGCCTTCGGCGAGGCTCTGGCTCTGATCGGCTTCGTTGTCGCGCTGATCGTTAAATAGCACGGAGCGTCAAGTATGAATCTTTCATCCCAGAAGAGCGCGATCGCACTCTCCGCGTCCGCGGCCGCGCTGCTCATGCCGGTTTCCGCGTTCGCTGAGGACGGCGCTGCCGGTGCGGACATCCTCATCCCTAAGATGGCGGAGTTCATCCCGGCGCTTATCGCCTTCCTGATTATCTGGATCGTGCTGGCCAAGGTCGCCCTGCCGGGCATCATGAAAACCATGGAGGAGCGCGGCAAGAAGATCGAGGAGAGCCTCGACGAGGCCGAGAAGACCAAGCAGGAGGCTATAGCCAAGCGCGCTGAGTCCGACTCGATCGTCACCGACGCCCGCCGTCAGGCTGCCGACATCGTTCTCGAGGCCCGTAAGGACGCCGAGTCCGAGCGCGCCCGTATCATCGAGGCTGCTCACAAGGAGGCCGAGGAGATCATCGCCAAGGCCCATACGACCGTCGAGGACGAGCGCAAGTCCATCTACGCCGGTGCCGCGAGCTCCATCGCCGACCTGTCCGTTGCCGTCGCCACCAAGATCGTGGGCGAGGCACTCGAGGACGAGGCCGAGCAGAAGAAGCTCATCGAGCGCTACATCCAGGAAGCAGGTAGCCTGAATGCCGACTAGCCGCTATCAGGACAAGGTGCTCGAGACCTACGCTCGCTCCCTTCTGGAAGCCGCTAAGGCCGAGAACCATGTGTTCGAGGACCTCGAGATGATCGAGCGCCTGGCTTCTGCCAGCCCCGAGATCATCGCCGTGCTCGACACCATGTCCAAGCGCGACCAGCTCGACCTTCTTCCCAAGGTGGCAGCTGCCTTTAAGTATGTTGCCGAGGAAGACGAGGATGTAGTGGGCGTGACCGTCACCACGGCGATCCCGCTCGACGACGAGCTGCGTCAAACCATCACTAAGAAATGCGAGCAGGACTTCGGCCGCAAGGTATTCCTTATCGAGCAGGTCGACCCGTCTATCGTGGGCGGCTTGGTGCTCGAGGCACGCGGCGAGCGTCGTGACATTTCCGTCAAGACGCAGCTGCGCGTCGCGCAGGAGACCCTCGCAAACTCTGCTAATACGTACGGAGGTGAAGCCTAATGTCCGAAACCCTCAATGCCCAGGATATCGCCAAGAAACTGCAGGAGCAGCTCACGAGCCTCTCCGCGACGGTCGATACGCATGAGGTTTCAACGGTCGACGAGGTAGGCGACGGCATCGCGCGCGTCTCCGGCCTCAAGAGCGCCATGGCAGGCGAGCTTCTGGAGTTCAAGAGCTCCGATACCGGTGAGACCGTCTTTGGCCTTGCCCAGAACCTTGACCGTGACGAGGTCGGTGCCGTTCTGTTCGGTGCCGTCGACTCCATCAAGGAAGGCGACGAGTGCCGCACCACTGGCCGCATTATGGATATCCCCGTGAGCCGTGCCATGCTCGGCCGCGTCGTCAATCCGCTCGGCCAGCCCATCGACGGCCTGGGCGATATCGTCGCCACGCACCGTCGCCCCATCGAGTTCAAGGCCCCCGGCGTCATCGACCGTACCCCGGTGTGTGAGCCGGTTCAGACCGGTCTGCTCGCTATCGACTCCATGGTGCCTATTGGCCGCGGTCAGCGTGAGCTCATCATCGGCGACCGTAAGACCGGTAAGACCGCCATCGCCATCGACGCTATCCTCAACCAGCGCGGCAAGGGCATGGTCTGCATCTATGTCGCCATCGGCCAGAAGGCCTCCACGGTTGCCAACATCCGCGAGACCCTCGCTCAGCACGGTGCGCTCGACTACACCATCATCGTTTCGGCCACCGCTGCCGATTCCGCCCCTATGCAGTACATCGCGCCTATGGCCGGTGCCGCTATCGGCGAGTTCTTCATGTACAACGGCGAGGACGGCAAGCCCGCCAGCGAGACCAACCCCGGCGGCCACGTGCTCGTCATCTACGACGACCTGTCCAAGCAGGCTGTGGCCTACCGTCAGATGTCGCTGACGCTGCATCGTCCGCCCGGACGCGAGGCCTATCCTGGCGACATCTTCTACCTGCACTCTCGTCTGCTCGAGCGTGCAGTCAAGATGTCCAAGAAGAACGGTTATGGCTCCATGACGGCACTGCCGATCATCGAGACCCAGGACGGCGACGTCTCGGCCTACATTCCGACCAACGTCATTTCCATTA
Organism: uncultured Collinsella sp.; assembly: GCA_958439425.1. GTDB lineage: Bacteria > Actinomycetota > Coriobacteriia > Coriobacteriales > Coriobacteriaceae > Collinsella. Next base: position 10,599 of record CAUBVH010000013.1, on the reverse strand, counting down.
CCGATGGTCAGATCTACCTGCAGTCCGAGCTCTTCTTCCAGGGTCAGCGCCCGGCAGTCGACGTGGGCATCTCCGTGTCCCGCGTCGGTGGCGATGCGCAGACCAAGGCCATGAAGCAGGTCGCCGGCAACCTCCGTCTGGACCTCGCTTCCTATCAGGAGCTCGCTGGCTTTACGCAGTTCGGCTCCGACCTCGACGAGGCCACGCAAAAGCAGCTTACCCACGGTGCTCGCATGACTGAGCTCCTCAAGCAGCCGCGTTACAAGCCGTTTGAGGTTGGCGAGCAGATCGTTACGCTGTTCGCTGGCAACGAGGGCTTCCTGGATGACCTGGAGATCGCCGACGTGCTGCCCTTCCGTGCCGAGCTCATCGAGTACATGGACAATGGCTTTGGCTCGCTGCTCGACAAGGTTCGCGCCAGGAAGATCGATGATGACACCAAGGCTGAGCTCTTGCGCGTCATCGGCGACTTCAAACAGCAGTTCATGGCCAAGCACCATTCGGATGTTTCTGGATCAGAGGAGAACTAAGCCCCATGGCCAACCTTCGCGACATTAAGAAGCGAATCTCCTCGGTTACCACGACCAAGCAGATCACGCGCACGATGGAGATGGTCTCTACGGCCAAGATCCGTCGTGCCCTCGATCGCTCCAAGCAGGCCGAGCCCTATAAGGAGGCGCTGACCGACGTCATGTTGACGGTCGCCGGCGACGCTTCCTGTTCGGGCACCGATCCCATGCTGCAGAAGCATGAGAGCGTCAAGCATGGCCTGATTGTCGTTATTGCCTCGGACCGCGGCCTTGCCGGCGGTTTCAATACGACGGTGGAGCGCACGGCCGAAAAGCTCGCCGCTTCTTGGGCGAACGACGGCATCGAGTGCGAGATCATCGCGTGCGGACGCAAGCCGGCCACGTATTTCCGTGACCGCGCAAACGTCGTCATGCACTTTGAGGGCAACTCCTCTGAGCCCGATTTCAATCAGGCCCGCATGATCTCCTCTCATATCTGCGATGCGTATCGTGCCGGTGAGCTTGACCGTGTCGAGCTTGTCTACCACCACGCCAAGAACCGCGTGGATCAGGAGCTTCGCGTCGAGCATCTGTTGCCGCTCGACCCCGAGATGATCGCTATGGCCCACGGTCCGCGTAAGAACGAGACCGACGCCCCTAAGCGCATCTCGTCCACGTTCGAGTTCGTGCCCTCTCCCGAGCATGTTCTCGGCAAGCTTGTGCCGTCTTATATCCTGACGGTCATCTACCAGGCCCTGATCGATTCGGCGGCTGCCGAGCAGGGTGCACGCCGCAAGGCCATGCACTCCGCGACGGAAAACGCCACCGCGATCATCTCGACCCTTACCCGCACGTATAGTCGCGTGCGCCAGGCTTCGATCACGACCGAGATTAACGAGATCGTAGGCGGAGCCTCAGCATTGGAGGAACAGTAATGGCTAATAACACCGTAAAGCTTGCGGTCGAGGAAGCCACCAAGAAGACGACTGCCGGTGATGGTCGCATCGTGCGAATCATCGGCCCTGTCGTCGACGTCAAGTTTGACGGCGCGGTGCCCCCGATCTACAACGCGCTCACGGTCGAGGCCGAGACCCCGATCGGTCATCTGAGCACGATCCTCGAGGTCGAGAGCCAGCTTCCGGGCGGCGTCGTCCGCACGGTCGCCATGTCCTCGACCGACGGCCTGCAGCGCGGCCTCATCGCCACCGATACCGGTGAGCCCATGAAGATGCCCGTTGGCCCCAAGACGCTCGGCCGAATTTGGAACGTTATGGGCAAGCCCGTCGACGGCAAGCCCATGCCCGAGGTGGAGGAGTTCTACCCCATCCACCATGCAGCGCCCCGCTTTGACGAGCTCACCACCAAGACCGAGATCTTCGAGACCGGCATCAAGGCCGTCGACCTGCTCGAGCCCTACATCCGTGGCGGAAAGACGGGCCTGTTCGGCGGCGCCGGCGTCGGCAAGACCGTTCTGATTCAGGAGCTCATCAACAACCTCGCCCAGGAGCACGGCGGCACCTCGGTGTTCACCGGCGTCGGCGAGCGTACCCGCGAGGGCACCGACCTGTTCCTCGAGATGAGCGAGTCTGGCGTTATCGACAAGACCTGCTTGGTCTATGGTCAGATGAACGAGCCGCCCGGAGCGCGTCTGCGCATCGGTCTGGCCGGCCTTACCACCGCTGAGTACTTCCGCGATCGCGGCCAGGACGTTCTGCTGTTCATCGACAACATCTTCCGCTTCTCCCAGGCGGGTTCCGAGGTTTCCGCACTGCTGGGCCGTATGCCGTCCGCCGTTGGTTACCAGCCCACGCTGGCAACCGAGATGGGCGACCTCCAGGAGCGCATTACCTCGACCAAGACGGGCTCCATTACCTCCGTCCAGGCTGTCTACGTCCCCGCAGACGACCTGACCGACCCGGCGCCTGCCACGACGTTTACTCACCTCGATGCCACCACGGTTCTTTCGCGTAGCATTTCGTCGCTCGGCCTGTTCCCGGCTATCGACCCGCTTGCGTCTTCCTCCGACGCTCTCGATCCCTCGATCGTTGGCGAGGAGCACTACCGTGTCGCCGTCAAGGTCCAGGAGCTCCTGCAGGAGTACTCCGACCTTCAGGACATCATCGCCATTCTGGGTATGGACGAGCTGTCCGAGGAGCAGCGCCTTACGGTCAACCGTGCCCGTAAGATTCAGCAGTTCCTCTCGCAGTCCTTCCACGTCGCCGAGAAGTTCACCGGCAACCCCGGTGTCTACGTCCGCGTCGAGGATACCGTCCGCTCTTTTGCCGAGATTGTCGACGGCAAGGCCGATGACCTGCCCGAGCAGGCTTTCCGCTATGCTTCCACGATTGAGGACGTGCGCGAGCGCGCCCGCAAGATGGGGGAGAAGTAGGTTATGCGTATCCGCATCGTGTGCCCCGTGAGCTGCGCCTATGAGGGCGACGCTGCGTTTGTGTCGATTCCGTCCACGGATGGCGAGTTTGGCGTCCTGCCTGCTCACTCCAGCGAGATCTGCACGATCGACCGCGGTTACGTTCGCGTTTCCGATAAGGCCATGGGCACTGTCGACCACACGTTTGCCGTGGCCGGCGGCTATGCCCAGGTTGCGGACGATGTCGTGACCGTTCTCGCCGAGCGCGCTTGCGATTTGGCGACCGTCGATGCCGACAAGCTTAAAGCTGATATTCAAGGTTTTGAAGAGAAGCTGGGTAATTTGTCGGAGGATGATGCACGCCGCGCCTACCTCTATAATGAAATCGCATGGTGTAAGCTCAAGCTTGCCCAATAGTCAAACGATTTAGCGTTCGACCATTTGCGAACACATCATGCCCGGGATGGCCCAGCCACCCCGGGCATGCTTTTTGAAAGGGTAGACCTTGGATATTATCCGCGTTGAGGGTGGCCACGCCATCGGAGGCTCCGTGCCCGTCTCGGGCGCCAAGAACTCCGCGCTCAAACTCATGGCGGCAACGCTTCTGGCGCCGGGCAAGACGACGCTGCAGAACGTGCCCGATATTTCCGATGTTCACGTGATGGGCAAGGTGCTCAAGGGCATGGGCGCTACGATCGATGTTCTCGACGAGCACACGCTCGAGATTGATACCTCTCAGGTCGATTCATGGGAGGCCCCCTACGAGCTCGTTGCCAAGATGCGCGCTTCCACCGCCGTCATGGGACCCCTGCTGGGCCGCTTCCATCGCGCCAAAATTGCCATGCCGGGCGGCTGCAACCTGGGTGCTCGCAAGATCGATATGCACATTCTTGGTCTTGAGGCCCTGGGCGTTGAGTTCGATACCGCCCACGGTTACATCAACGCTAATGCGCCCCAAGGTCTGCGCGGTACCACCGTCACGCTCGAGTTCGCCAGCGTCGGTGCGACCGAGAACCTCATCATGGCCTCTGTGCGCGCACAGGGCACCACGGTTATCGACAATGCCGCCCGCGAGCCCGAGATCGTCGATCTCGCTAACATGCTCAACGAGATGGGCGCCAAGATTGTTGGCGCTGGTACGCCCGTCGTGACTATCGAAGGCGTGGAAGAGCTCCATCCCGTTACCCATCGCGTGGTGGGCGACCGCATCGAGGCCGGTACCTTTATCGTTGCCGGTGCGTTGATGGCCGACGATCGCGGTGTCGATGTCACGGGCTTTTGCCCCATTCACTTGGGCATGGTGCTCAAGAAGATGGAGCTTATGGGTATCGACTGCGAGCGCGTCGAGGATGGCGTCCATGTGAACCGTGCCGAGCGTATCAAGCCGGTCGACATCCAGACGCTTCCGTTCCCCGGTTTCCCGACCGACATGCAGGCGCAGATTATGGTGCTCTCCGCCCTTGCCGACGGCAGTTCTGTTATTACCGAAAACATCTTCGAGAATCGCTTTATGTTTGCCTCTGAGCTGGTGCGTATGGGTGCCGACATTCGTATCGAGAGCCATCATGCCATGATTCATGGCGTCAAGGGCTTCTCGGGTGCACAGGTTACCTCGCCCGATCTGCGCGGCGGAGCGGCCCTCGTCGTAGCGGGCTTGATCGCCGACGGGACGACCGAGGTTTCGGCTATCCATCACATCAAGCGCGGCTACGAGCAGTTTGTCGAAAAGCTGCAGGCGCTTGGCGCGCATGTCGAGCATGCTACCGTCCCCGATCCCGTCATCTACTAATACAGGTTGCCTATGTTTAATAAAAAGCCCCTCGCGGATACCACCACCCGAAGACCCTCAACTGGTGCGCAGGCCAAGATCTACAGTCGCGATAACGTGGCTCGCTATTCCGAGCGCGCTCGCCAACGTCGTCGTAGCCACACGATTCGTCACGTCGCGCTCATTGTCGTGCTTGGCGTGCTGCTGAGTGCCACTACCGCTGCCGGCCTGTGGTTTGCCACCATTATGGGCAAGCTCGGCGATTCTAATGTCATTACTGACAATCTGCGTCGGGTTCTGGTTGACACCGATGAGGCAAAGGATCCGTTCTACGTGCTGCTTCTTGGCACCGACGGCCGTCCGGGCGAGGATACGTATCGTGCCGACTCGATTATCCTGGCACGCATCGACCCCACGCAAAAGCAGGCGACGCTCATTTCCGTTCCGCGCGACACCAAGGTCGAGTACAAGGGCGAGACCATGAAGATCAACGCCTGCCATACCGTTGGCGGCGCCGAGGCCATGGTCGAGGCGGTCAACGAGCTGTGCGGTGTTCAGATTTCCCACTATGCCGAGGTCAGCTTCGACGGAATGCAGGCGCTGATTGATTCGGTTGGCGGTATCGACATTAACGCAACCGATGATGTTGACGACCCCGAGCACCTGGATATTAAGATTACCGCTGGCCAGCAGCATATGGACGGTGCCACCGCCCTTACCTATGCCCGCTGCCGCTACACCTATGCCGACGGCGATTACACACGCATGCGCCACCAGCGTCAGGTGCTTGGCGCCCTTGCCAACCAGATTCTCAATAACTTCGATGCCACGAAGATCTTTGGCCTGGTTAATTCGCTGTCCGATATGCTCGTAACCGATATGAGCGTTCAGGATATCGTGGCTACGGTCAACGCCATGCGCGGTATGGATGTCGACGGTATCTACTCGGCCAACCTGCCCTCGTACGCCGACGACAGCACCATGATCGACGGTGTGAGCTACGTCTTTGTCTACGAGGACGAGCTCAAGGAAATGATGGCCCGTGTCGACGCCGGCAAGGATCCCAAGGGTCCCAACACCATGGGTCTTTCCGACGGTTCCAGCTCTACGATCGGCGACCTGAACAACAACACGTCTGACGACTACGCAAACGGTACCGCAACCTCATCGGTCAGCTCTGACGATTCCGATGGCTCAAGCGATTCGAGCGATTCGGACTACTACGAAGAGCCCACCGGCGACGGCAACGGTTACGAGGCCAACTACTAAGTTACGGCGTTTTACCAAACGCCGTAACGGCTCGACGCTGCGCGCCGCCCAAGGCGACAATTTGTCATTCAAAAGGCAGGGCATGACCAGAAGGTCAATGCCCTGCCTTTTTCATGCCAACTTGTTCGCCTTGGACGTCGCTCGCTGACGTTGGCTCAACCTGCGATGTTGACTACTCCCCTTGTATCAAAAACCGCCCCGTTCTCTGTAGAGGACGGGGCGGTTCGTCTTTTGGGCTTATGCAGCCAGGCTTATGCGAAACGGGCGACGAGCTCCTGCAGGACGTCGGTCATCTTGACGAGCGAACTGACCGGGACGAATTCGTTGACGCCGTGGTAGCAATAGCCGCCGGTGGAAAGGTTGGGGCAGGGCAGACCGCGGAACGACAGCTGCGCGCCGTCGGTGCCGCCGCGAATCGGCAGCACTTGGGGCTCAACGCCGCAGGCAAGGTAGGCTTCCTTGGCAACATCAATAAGCTCGGGAAAGTCACAAACGATCTCGGCCATATTTCGATACTGCTGCTTAATCTCGACCGTCACGCGCTCCTCACCCAGACGCTGGTTGAGCATCGAGGCGGCGGCATCAATAAGGTCGAGTTTCTGCTGGAACTTGGCGGCGTCATGGTCGCGGACGATATAGCGCGCTGTGGCGTGATCGACGGTCGCAGATACACCCTCAAGGTGATAAAAGCCCTCGTAGCCTTCCGTATACTCCGGGCGCTGCACGTAGGGGAGCAACGCGTTGAAGTCGCAGAACAGATTGCCTGCGTTGACCATACGGCCCTTGGCGTCGCCCGGGTGGATGGACTGGCCCTCAAAGCGGACGGTCGCCTCGGCGGCGTTAAAGCACTCCCACTCCAGCTCGCCGATGGGGCCGCCGTCGACCGTGTAGGCGTACTTGCAGCCAAAGGTATCGATATCCAACAGCTCGGCTCCGTGACCGATCTCCTCGTCAGGGCAGAAGCAAATGCCGAGTGCGGGATGGGGCAGAGAGGGGTCCTGAGCGATACGCGCGACAAGCGACATGATCTCGGCGACGCCTGCCTTGTCGTCCGCGCCCAGCAGCGTGGTGCCATCGCTGCAGACCAGGTCCTCACCCGCGAGGTCGTTCAGGGCGGGAAGCTTGGCAGTACTCATGGCAACGGGCTTACCGTCAACCGTGCCGCAGACCAGGTCGCCGCCTTCGTAGTGTACGATGTGTGGCTTCACGCCGGCGCCCGGTGCAACTTCGGTGGTGTCGAGATGGGCGATCAGGCCCAGGGCGGGCTTGTCCTCAGCGCCCGCACTTGCGGGGATATGCGCGCAGACATAGGCGTGCTCGGTCACGTGGGCATCTTCCGCACCAAGCTCGCGCAGCTCTTCAGCCAGCACGTTGGCAAGGTCAAACTGAACGGCGCTCGAGGGTACCTGGTCGCAGTTTGCATCCTCGGACTGCGTGTTGATCTGGACGTAGCGCAAAAAGCGCTCGAGGACATCGGGGTTCGTGGTGGTGTTTTCCATAAAGACCGCTCCAATCTTGGTCGTCGTGTGCAACAAGAACTCTAGCACGGTATGCCACGGCATACCGCGACGCTTGGATGGGGTAGAATCAGCCATTGAATGCAGAAGGGACGGAAGATCATGGATACGACAAATAGCTCGCGCGAACTACATCTGACGGTGGCGAACGAAGACTACTTGGAGTGCATGGTTCGCATTGAAAGCGAAGAGGGGGAAACCAACGGCGTGCGATCGGTCGACATCGCGCAGCGCCTTGGCGTCTCCAAGGCATCGGTCAATAAAGCGGTTTCGGCGCTCAAGGCATCCGAGCTTGTCGAGCAATCGCACTATGGCAAGGTAATCCTGACCGATCGCGGCCGCGAGGTTGGCACGGCTATCTGGTACCGTCATCGCCTCATCCGCACGTTTTTGGTTCAGGAGCTCGGTGTCGAATTTGAGCGAGCCGATTCCGAGGCCTGCATGATGGAGCATGCGCTATCCGAGGACACGATGAGCCGCTGGCTCGCCTATCTCGAAAAGCAGGGAATCAGCGTCGAGGAATAGCGGGATATATATGGATACGAGTTATTACAATCGCTTTGGTGCCGAGGAACTTACGCGCCGCTTGTCGAGCGAGACCTTGTTGGCGCAGGGCCCCATGGGCAGTGTTCTGTTGAGTGAGTACGACGCCGCAGACATTCCACCGGCGTTTTGGAATCTGGCAGAGCCGCAGGCCGTTTCTCGTATCCATCGCTTGTATGTCGCCGCCGGTGCGCAGGTGCTCATTACCAACACCTTTCAGGCATCAAGCTATGCCCTCAAGCACGACCAGATTGCGCCGTCCGTGGCGGAGGTCAATCGCGGGGCCGTCGACGATGCTCGCCAGGCGCACCCTCAGCTGCTGCTGGGCTCGATGGGCCCGATCGGTATTGAGTGGTTTGCCGAGGACTCTGCCGAGTATCGTGAAATCCGCGGCATTGCGCGCGAACAGGCGCACGCCTTGCTCAATGCCGGCGTTGACGGTCTGCTGATCGAGACGGTGACGTCTATCCGTAATCTGCGGCCCATGCTTGCCGGCGCCCGAGATGCCGCCGACGGCATGCCTGTTCTGGTGAGTTTTGTCGTTGACGATAAAGGCGACCTGCTGGGCGATGGCCTCAACATCGAGGCAGCCGTTTTGTACGCCGAAAAACACGGCGCAAACTCGGTTGGTGTTAATTGCTGTTCGCTTGCGGCCGCGAATGCGGCGGTGCCCAGGATGGTTGCATCGGCGACTACTCCCGTCACGGTGCGTCCCAACGTAGGCGATCCGGTCCAGACTCAGGATGGCCCCGTATGGCACGAGAACCCTGAAGCTTTCGCGCGCGCATGCATCGAATGGAGACATGCCGGTGCCGCAATGGTGGGCAGTTGCTGTGGAACCACGGCAATCACTACGGCAGCAATGGCCGAGGCGCTCGATATATAAAGGGCAAAACCGCTCCATACGGGGCGGTTTTTTTATTGCCTGCATGTCCTCGGCAGCATTTGCCCAAATGGTGAATGCTGGTGCCGGCAGGTTGCCGAGTGCATGTTGCGGGTATACCCCATGCGTAACATGATCCAAACACTGTGAGGTGTCTGCGCGTGTGCGCGATAATTCATTTTGGAACTGACGGTTGGCGCGCTCGCGTCGATGAGGACTTCACTGCCGATAACGTTGCCCGTATCGCCGATGCCGTCGGCGAGTTGTGGCAAAAGACCAATCCGGGCAAAACGGTATATATAGGGTTCGACACCCGGCCCCTGGCGCGCGAGTTCGCTGAGCTTGCGGCGGGCGTGCTAGCAGCGCACGGGCTAGACGCCGTGCTCGCTTCGCGACCTGTTCCGACCCCTGCCCTTACGTGGGCGGCGGCTTATGACGGTGAGGCGTGCGGCGCGCTCATGGTGACGGGGTCCCATCATCCGCAGGGCTATCTGTGCCTCAAGATTCGCATGGGTGACGGCTCAACCGCCAACCAGGATGTCATCGAAGAGCTCGAAGAGACCATGGCTCCCGAGCCAATGGAGATCGAGGGGCAATATCGCACCGCGGATATCATTCCTGACTATATGCAGGCGGTGGCATCGTTTGTCGATGGCGAAGCCATCCGCGCCGCGCACCTGCGCGTGGTTGTCGATCCCATGGGCGGCGCAGCCCAGGGCTATCTAGCCGACTTGCTGCGCGAGCTTGGCGTTGAGGTGCACGAGATTCACGCCGGGCAGGCGTCTGACCAAGAAGATATCTGCCCCGACCCCGTTGAGCCTTGGGTGGACGCTTGCGAGCATACGGTTATCGAGGACGGAGCTTGCGCTGGCCTGGTGACCGACGGCGACGCCGACCGTATCGGCGCGGTTGACGAGCGTGGCAGATATATACATCCGCATCAGATCATGGCGCTCGTTTTGGGCGACTTGGTTCAATTTCGTAATTTGGAGGGGCGCGTCGTCGTCAATCTTTCATGCTCGACGCTCGTGCGTCGCATTGCCGAGGCGCTTGGCTGCCGCGTGACCGTCAAACCAGTCGGTTTCAAATATATAGCGGCGGAGATGAAGAAGGGCGGCGTCCTCATGGGCGGCGAAGAAGCCGGTGGTATCGGCATCGCCGCGCATATGCCCGAGCGCGATGGAATCCTCGCCTGTCTGATTCTGTGTGAGCTTATGGCAAAGACGGACGCGCCTTTGGGCGTTCTGGTCGACCAACTCGAGGACAGATTTGGTAAGACGAGTTACGGTCGACGCGATTTGCGCCTTGAGGCCGAAGATGCCGAAACGTTACGAACCCTGCTGCCGGGCGTAAACCCAGAGTCGATTTGTGGCAAGGTGCCGCAAAACGTTAGTCATATGGACGGCTTGCGTCTGTCATTCGAGGATGACACGTGGCTGCTGGTCCGTCCTAGCGGGACCGAACCAGTGGTGCGCGTCTACGCCGAGGGGTTCTCGGTGGAAGAACGTGATGAGTTGCTCGATGCTGGCTGTGCTTTAGCTAGGGGAACGTATCCGCTTTAACCATGAGACTGCCTTATATAAAGAGATGCTCGGCGAGCGGTAGTTAACGGCTGGCAAACGTTAGTCGGATCCCAAATTATGTAGGAAATGTGTACGCCCAGATTCCCGCCCCCGGGGGGCCCTCGGGTCTGGCAATATATCTCCTTGCCGCGCGGCCCGGTGAGACCGGATCAGCCGCCA
>CAUBVH010000012.1 GCA_958439425.1 uncultured Collinsella sp. | reverse complement strand
GGCCGTGGCGGCCCGCGCTGCATGAGCATGCCCTTCTGGCGCGAGGACCTCTAAGTCTTTCAGTTTCCGGTGCGGTCTCCCTACAACCGCACCGGTTTCGCCCGTCAGACGGGCAACACTAAAATACTTACGTAATTCATTTCTTCGAAAGGATTCGAACCATGGGTGTTAACCTCTCCGGCCGTAGCTTCCTCAAGCTCCTCGACCTCACCACCGAGGAGATCGAGTACCTGCTCAAGCTCTCCAAGAACTTCAAGGACATGAAGCGCGCTGGCGTTCCGCACCGCTATCTCGAGGGCAAGAACATCGTCCTGCTCTTCCAGAAGACCTCCACTCGTACCCGCTGCGCCTTCGAGGTCGGCGGCATGGATTTGGGCATGGGTGTCACCTACCTCGATCCGGGTTCGTCGCAGATGGGCAAGAAGGAGTCCATCGAGGACACCGCCCGCGTTCTCGGCCGCATGTATGACGGCATCGAGTTCCGTGGCTTTGCCCAGGACGACGTCGAGGAGCTCGCCGCTAAGTCCGGCGTGCCCGTGTGGAACGGTCTGACCACTGAGTGGCACCCCACCCAGATGCTCGCCGACATCCTGACCGTCCAGGAGAACTTCAACTACGACATCAAGGGCAAGACCCTCGTCTTCATGGGCGACTGCAAGAACAACGTCGCTCGCTCCCTCATGGTCGTCTGCTCCAAGCTCGGCATGAACTTCGTGGCCTGCGGCCCCGAGGAGTGCATGCCCGCCGACGACGTCATCGAGGCCTGCAAGCCCATCGCCGAGGCCAACGGCTGCACCATCAAGCTGACCACCGACGTCAAGGACGGCGTCACCGGTGCCGACGTCATCTACACCGACGTGTGGGTCTCCATGGGCGAGCCCGACGAGGTCTGGGCCGAGCGCATCGCTCAGCTCACCCCGTATCGTGTTACTTCTGAGGTCATGGCTATGGCCAACCCGGGTGCCATCTTCCTGCACTGCCTGCCCAGCTTCCACGACACCAACACCACGATTGGCGCCGAGAAGTGCGAGCAGTTCGGCGTCACCGAGCAGGAGGTCACCGACGAGGTCTTCGAGAGCCCCGCTTCCAAGGTCTTCGACGAGGCCGAGAACCGCATGCACACCATCAAGGCTGTCATGTACGCCACGCTCAAGTAAGAGCATCTAGCATCTCGCTCGGGGTGCATTGCTGTGCACCCCGAGCGCTTTTGTCTGGTAAAAATCTCGCACCGAGCGACATGCACGGCACGGAAGAGCCGCTTCGGGCGAGATCAGTAAATGATTTATGAAGGGGGGATGAGAACTATGACTGAGACCGCTAAGAAAAAGCGCGGTATGCCTTCATCGTTCACCATTCTTCTTGCTCTGCTGGCAATCGTCGCGGTTGTTACCGTTATCGTCTCCGGTACGTCCGGTGGCGAGGTTACCGCTGCCCGCCTGAGCGATTTCTGCACCGCCCCGGTCAAGGGCTTCGCTGACGCTCTGCCCGTCTGCCTCTTCGTTATGATCCTCGGCGGCTTCCTCGGCATGATGACCGAGACCGGCGCCCTGGACAACGGCATTGCCGTTCTGGTGCAGAAGCTTAAGGGCAATGAGATCATGCTCATTCCCGTGCTGATGCTCATCTTCTCCCTCGGTGGTACCACCTATGGTATGTGCGAGGAGACCGTTCCCTTCTACGCCCTGCTTGCCGCTACCATGATGGCCGCTGGCTTCGACCCTATGGTCGGTGCTGCCACCGTCCTGCTCGGCGCTGGCTGCGGCTGCCTCGGCTCCACGGTTAACCCGTTCGCCGTCGGCGCTGCCGTCGACGCTCTGACCGGTGTTGGCATTGAGGTTAACCAGTCCATCATCATCGGCCTCGGTGCCGTCCTGTGGATTGTTACCACTGCCATGTCCATCTTCTTCGTCATGAGCTATGCCAAGAAGGTCAAGGCTGATAAGGGTTCCACCATCCTTTCGATGCAGGAGCTCAAGGACGCCGAAGAGGCTCACGGCAAGGCTGCTTCCGAGGTTAACAAGGAGGTCAAGCTCACCGGTCGTCAGAAGGGTGTTCTGATCGCCTTTGCCTTCACCTTCGTCGTCATGATCGTCGGCTTCATCCCGCTGGCCGACCTCAACGAGGGCGTCGCCAACTTCTTTGACGCTGGCGCTGTCTACGACGCCGACGGTAACGCCGTCGTCCAGGGCTGGTCTGCCCTGATCACCGGCCTGCCCATTGGCCAGTGGTACTTCGACGAGGCTTCCACCTGGTTCTTCCTCATGGCTATCCTGATCGGTATCATCGGTGGCCTGTCCGAGAAGCAGATCGTCAACACCTTCATCACCGGCGCTGCCGACATGATGTCCGTTGTCCTCGTCATCGCTCTCGCCCGTGGTATCTCCGTCCTCATGGCTAGCACCGGCCTCGACGTCTACGTCCTCGACGCTGCCGCCAATGCTCTGGCTGGCCTGTCCGGCGTGATCTTCGCTCCCATGAGCTTCCTGGTCTACTTCGGCCTGTCCTTCCTGATCCCCTCGACCTCCGGTATGGCTACTGTCTCCATGCCCATCATGGGACCGCTGGCTGTTAAGCTCGGCTTCTCGCCCGAGGTCATGGTTATGATCTTCTCCGCCGCCATCGGCGTCGTGAACCTGTTCACCCCGACCTCTGGCGCCATCATGGGCGGTCTTGCCCTGGCCAAGATCGAGTGGACGACCTGGCTCAAGTTTGCCCTTAAGCTCATCGTCGCGCTCTCCGTCGTCTGCGCCGTCATCCTGACCGTAGCTTGCGTGATGCTCTAAGTACCCAACGGGTACCCCACGGAAACCTTGACGATCCTGTAGAGGATCATCTGGTCATCGTCTGTCCGGTGGGGTCAACCCACCGGTAGACTCCTACCTTTAGCCCCCTCCCGTTCCGTGCGCGGGAGGGGGCGCTCTTGTGTTCCGGCGTTTTACCAAACGCCGGAACCACTCGACGCTGCAAGCCCGCCAGAGCGGCAATCTGACGTTCAATCGTCGGGCATGGCCAAAAGGCCTATGCCCTCCTCTTTCACGTCACCTTGCTCGCTCTGGCGGGCTTTCGCTGGCTTATGCTCAACCTGCGGCGCTGCCATCGTTGGTGCTGAGCGACTTGTTCCCCGCCTCAAATTAGCCATCCTGGGTCCCCGGTGGTTGCGGCGGGCGTGTTTGGTTGGTGCCTGTTGATGGTCTGGTTATCGGGGAGGGTCTGCTCCGTTATAATCGCCTAGAACATTAAATGGAAACGGGACGGGAGCCATACATGCGCCAGGGTTTCGACAACGCGAAGTATATCGAGCTGCAGGCTGCTCACATTAAGGAGCGCATCTCGCAGTTTGGTGGCAAGCTCTATTTGGAGTTTGGCGGTAAGCTGTTCGATGACTATCATGCGAGCCGCGTGCTACCGGGTTTTGAACCGGACAGCAAGTTCCGCATGCTCAAGAGCATCGCCGACGATGTCGAGGTTATCATCGCGATCAACGCGAACCACATCGAGAAAAACAAGGCTCGTGGTGACCTTGGCATTACCTATGACGAGGATGTGCTGCGCCTGGTTGACCTGTTCCGCGGCAACGGCTTTGCCGTCGCGGCTGTGGTCATCACCCAGTACGCCGGCCAGCCTGCTGCCGATGTGTTCCGCAACCGCCTGAACGCGCTCGGTATTCCCGCCAAGCTGCACTATCCCATCGAGGGGTATCCGCACGATGTCGATCTGATCGTGTCCGACGATGGCTACGGCAAGAACGAGTTTGTCGAGACCACCCGTCCACTCGTTGTCGTGACGGCACCCGGCCCCGGCTCGGGCAAGCTCGCCACTTGCCTCTCGCAGCTGTATCACGAGCATAAGCACGGTACCGCCGCCGGCTATGCCAAATTCGAGACCTTCCCGGTTTGGAATCTGCCCCTTACGCATCCGGTCAATATTGCCTACGAGGCCGCCACGGCTGACCTCGACGATGCCAATATCATCGATTCGTTCCACCTTGAGGCCTACAACAAGACCACGGTCAACTACAACCGCGACGTTGAGGCCTTCCCGGTAGTCCGTGCCCTGATGGAAAAGATCCTGGGCAAGAGCCCCTACCAGAGCCCTACGGACATGGGCGTCAATATGGTTGGCTTTGCCATCACCGATGACGATGCCTGCCGCGACGCTTCCAAGATGGAGATCGTTCGCCGCTACTTTACCGCGGTCGAAAATGTGCGCCGTACCGGCGTGGGCGATGAGCAAGTCGACCGTCTCAAGATTATTATGAAGAAAGCCGGCATCGATAAGAACTACTCACCGGCACGCTCGGCGGCCCTCACCAGGGAACAGCTGACGGGTGGTCCCGTGGGTGCCATGGTCATGCCCGATGGCTCCGTGGTGACCGGTAAGACCTCCACGCGCCTGGGCGCTGCAAGTTCGCTCATTATGAACGCCCTCAAGCATGTCTCGGGCGTCGACCTTGAGCTCGAGGTCATTAGCGATGAGGCGATCGAGCCCATCAGCAAGCTCAAGACGCATTTCCTGGGTAGCAAAAACCCGCGCCTCCACACCGACGAGACGCTTATGGCGCTGTCGATCACCTCGGCCACGAGTGAGACGGCCGCTCGCGTCCTTTCGGGCCTGGAGCAGTTGCGCGGTTGCGATGCCTTCTTTAGCGTGATCATCTCGCCGACGGACGAGACGGTACTGCGCAAACTGGGTATCAACGTGTGCTGCGAGCCCAAGTTTGAGCGCCGCGGTTTCTTCCATCGCTAAGTTTGAAGCACCGCGGTAATTGCATTGCAGTTTGGCCGTATCGGGTTAGCGCCCGGTACGGCTTTTTGATCAATAAAGTGCCTATTTCGGCGAAAAATAGCCGTTTACCTGCCTAGAAACAATTTGAGCGGTATACAATAACCGTAACTGTTTCATCCTTAGCGGGATGCCGCATGATGGATATTACCTGCCATCGTGAGGTGTGTCGGTCGCGCACGGCGCGTTAGATGCTCGTGCTCGGTTTGAGGAGGCTGCTATGGCGGGCAAGGGTCGTGCGAGTGTCAACGATATGAAGCGTGTCGAGGTGCTGGTGTTGATGGAGATCGACCAGCAAACCGAAGACAATGGCGGGCCGTATGGTTTCTCGCGCAAAACGCTTGCCGAGCGCGTGGGGGTTTCGCCGTATCGTGCCCGCGCCGCAATCGATCGCTTGGATTCCGAAGGCATGATTGATGTCGTCTCGCGTTATAGCGACGACGGCGGTCAGCTTGCAAATGGCATTTGCCTCACCGAACGTGGCGAGTGGTATCTTGAGGGCGTCCGTACCGGCATGCTCGTTCAAGAAATGCTTGAGGACGAGGTTGCTGATCGATAGCAGCATGTAACCCTTGCCATAGCGACGCCGCCTGGGAAACCGGGCGGCGTTTTGTTTCAAGATTGAGAAATGCAATCGCACGCGAGAAAAATTGCGGACGGTCCGCGGCGCGAGTATTACAATGAAGACCCGTAAGATGTGGATAAACAACTTCTACGGGAAGCGCAGGTAACTCAATATGACCAAGCATGTGTTCGTAACCGGTGGCGTGGTTTCGTCCCTGGGCAAGGGTATCACCGCGGCCTCGCTGGGCCGTCTGCTCAAGTCGCGTGGCTACAAAGTAACGATGCAGAAGGCCGACCCGTATCTGAACGTCGACCCCGGTACCATGAGCCCGTTCCAGCATGGTGAGGTCTTTGTAACCGAGGATGGTTACGAGTCCGACCTGGACCTGGGTCATTACGAGCGCTTTATTGATGAGAACCTGACCCGCGATTCCAACTTTACGACCGGTGCCATCTACAAAAGCCTCATCGCCCGCGAGCGTCGCGGCGACTTTTTGGGCGGTACCGTGCAGGTGATTCCTCACGTCACCAATGCCATTAAGGATAAGTTCCGCCGCATCGAGGAGCAGACCGGCTCCGATGTAGTCATCACCGAGCTGGGCGGCACGATCGGCGACATCGAGTCCCAACCGTTTGTCGAGGCCATTCGTCAGTACCGCAAGGAGGCCGGCCCCGAGAACGTCTGCTACATCCACGTGTCGCTCGTTCCCTATATCGCCGCCGCCCACGAGGTCAAGACCAAGCCCACGCAGCATTCCGTCAAGGAGCTCCGCAGCTTTGGCATCCAGCCCGATATTATCGTGTTGCGCTCCGACCACCATATCGATGACGCTATCCGCGGGAAGATCGCAAGCTTCTGCGACGTCGACACCGATTGCGTCTTTACCAACGAGGACTGCGCGAGCATTTACGATGTTCCGCAGCTGCTTGCCGAGCAGGACTTTGACCTGCGCATTTGCGAGCGCCTGGGTCTGGACCCGCGTGAGCGCGACATGAGCGAGTGGAATGAGTTCCTGCGCAAACAGAATCACGCCAACCATCACGCCGACAAGGTGAAGATCGCCGTCGTGGGTAAGTACACGCAGCTGCCCGATGCGTACCTGTCGGTTATCGAGGCCCTGCACCATGCGGGCGTCTTCTACGATCGCCATGTGGACGTCCAGCTAGTCGACGGCGAGAGCCTCGATGAGCAGAATGTCTCCGAGGTTCTAGGCGACGCCTCGGGCATCCTGGTCCCCGGCGGCTTTGGCAAGCGCGCCCTGGAGGGCAAGATCCTCGCGGCCGAGTTTGCCCGTGAGCACAAGATTCCGTATCTGGGCATTTGCCTGGGTATGCAGGTGGCCGTGTGCGAGTTCGCCCGCAATGTCGTCGGCCTTGCCGGCGCCAGCTCTTCTGAGTTCGATCCGGATGGCCCGTATAGCGTCATCGACCTGATGAGCTCGCAGGAGGACGTGACTGAGAAGGGCGGCACCATGCGTCTGGGTGCCTATCCGTGCAAGCTTGCTGCCGATACCCTTGCTCGCGAGGCATATGGCGAGGAACTCGTCTACGAGCGTCACCGTCACCGCTTTGAGTTCAACAACGCCTTCCGCGACCAGCTCGAGGACGCCGGTTTGGTTATCTCGGGTCTGTCGCCTGACGAGCGCCTGGTCGAGATGGTCGAGCTGCCGCGCGACGTGCATCCGTGGTATGTGGCAACCCAGGCTCATCCCGAGTTCAAGAGCCGCCCGACCAACCCGCAGCCGCTGTTCCGCGAGTTCGTACGCGCTTCGATTGGCCAGCACGAGGGTGTCGACCGTCTGCAGGTGACGCCCATGAACCTCGCTACGGACTAAGGGTGCCGGCGAATAAGGAACATACCGAAGCTACTTCCTCGTCGCTCGCCGTGGCGGCGGGGGAGTATCTCGATTACCTCGCGGTCGAGCGGGGCTTGGCGCGCAACACGATTGCGGCCTATCGTCGTGACCTGACGACGTACTGCGCCTATCTGGAGCGGGCGGGTATTGTGTCTTTTGAAGAGGTGACCCGTCAGATCGTGGAGGGCTTTGTCGCCGATCGCCGCGACGGAGGCTATTCCGACGCCTCGGTGGAGCGTGCGCTTGCTGCCGTGAAGGGCCTGCATGCCTTTTTGGTGCGCGATGGGGCCGTGGCCCAAAACCCGACGGCGGCGCTGCGCCTGCCTAAAAAGGCTGAGCGTTTGCCGGAGTATCTATCGGTGGAGGATGTCTCGGCGCTGCTCGATCAAGACTTTCCCGAGGGCGAGATGGGACTGCGCGACCATGCCATCTTGGAAGTGCTCTACGGATGCGGTTTGCGTGTGAGTGAGTTGGTGGGGCTCGATGTGGGCGATATCCATATTGACGATGGCTTTGTACTCGTTCGCGGTAAGGGCTCAAAGGAACGCCTGTCCCCACTGGTGGGAAGCGCGGCGCGAGCTCTGACGCTCTATGTAACTGAGGGACGTTCTCGCTTGGCGGCTCATGCTCGCGGAACCGAGACCTCGGCGGTCTTTTTAAATAAGAACGGACGTCGCCTGTCGCGCCAGGCCGTGCATGCGATATGCGAGCGGTATGGGCGTCAGGTGGGGCTGGTGGGGCTCCATCCCCATACCTTGCGCCACTCCTTTGCCACCCACATGCTTGCGGGCGGTGCCGACCTGCGTGTGCTGCAGGAGATCTTGGGACATGCCGATATATCGACCACGCAGGTCTACACGCATGTCGATCGTACGCAACTGACCGAGGTCTATCTGGCAGCGCACCCGCTGGCGCATCGTTAACATATCGCTGGCCTGCATATTTATAGGTATTTGGGGACGGGCCCCAGATTGCCGCAGCGTGCTTTTGCGCGCGCATGGGCAATCTGGGGCCCGTCCCATTTTTCGCCACTTGTCGTCGCGGTGGTGGGCCGAATGTGCCTTGGGTGGGGGAGTTTGGGGGCGATGTGAACGGCGTGTAAAGGGACGCAAAAATCGCCTCAAGGTCAACTTGAAGGTTGAGGTTGAACGGCGGGATGCCACAGGTGGCATCCCGCCGTTACTGTAAACACAACATATTGTGTTTTCGAACATATGCTTGGGGGTGTTCTGCAATATATGGTGGGTGGAGTGGTGGGGCGGGGTGGGGGAAGGGGTGGGGAAAGGTGTTGAAAAATGGGGCGGTTCCCCATATTATTAATGACGTCGACAGGCGGGGTGGTTCCCCGCGTACGTGCCATCTGAGTAACCGAGGGGAGGGCGCACATGGGAATGACTGGTGCATACGAGCGCAATCTCGATGCAAAAGGTCGTCTGTCCCTGCCTGCACCCCTTCGCGAGGAGCTTGGAGAGCATGTTCGCGTGTTCAAAGCCCTGGATGTCGATGCTCTGTACGTGTTCTCTGCCGAGGCCTTCGATAAGTGGGTCGAAGGACTCTTCGCGGGTCGTGAGGGCCACGAGGGTTTTAACCCGCGTGACATTAACGACCAGAAGCTCATGAGGGCGATCAACAAGCGCACCACGTCGATGGACGTGGACAGCGCCGGTCGTATCGGTCTTTCCGAGTCTCTCCGCAAGCAGGCGAACCTCGACCGCGAGGTCACGGTTGTGGGCAACTACGACCACCTTGAGGTTTGGGATCGCGCCGCGGCCGATGAGGACGATGACGATGAGGCCCTGCTGGACCTCTTCTTCTCGTAAGGGCAAGGCGCGGGTAACGGATGGAGCGTGGGATCTTGACACAAGAATATCGGCATGAACCTGTCATGCTCGGCGAAGTGCTTGAGTCGCTACGGCTAAAGAGCGGCTCCGTTGTCTGCGATTGCACCCTTGGCGGTGCCGGCCATTCGGTAAAGATGGCCGCGCAGGTGGGGGAGACGGGCCTTTTGCTCGGCGTCGATCAGGACGACATGGCCCTCGAGGCCGCTGGCGCCCGTCTGGACCGCGAGGTTCCCGGCGTTCCGCACCAGCTGCTGAAGGGCAACTTCGGCGACTTGGACGAGCTGCTTTGCTCGGCCGAGGTGCCCGGGGTCGATGGCTTCCTGTTCGATTTGGGCGTTTCGTCACCGCAACTCGATATCCCTGGCAGGGGCTTTTCGTATAACGAGGACGCCCCATTGGACATGCGGATGGATCCGGGTAATAACACCTTAAACGCAGCTGAGGTCATCAACACCTATAACGAACACGACCTCGCCCGGATTCTACGCGTCTACGGCGAAGAGAAGTTCGCCTCGCAGATCGCGCGCGAGATCGTGCGCCGCCGCGAGCAAGAACCGATCGAAACCACCGGCCAATTTGTCGAGATCATCAAGGCGGGTATCCCGGCTGCCGCTCGTCGGCATGGCGGACACCCGGCCAAGAAAAGTTTCCAGGCCATTCGCATCGAGGTCAATCACGAGCTCGATGTGCTCGAACGAGGGCTTGATGCCGCCACCAGGTGGCTCAACCCGGGCGGACGTATCTGCGTCATCTCGTATCACTCGCTCGAGGACCGTATCGTAAAGAACCACTTTAAGGAGATGAGCCAGGGGTGCACGTGTCCGCCGGAGATTCCGGTGTGCGTGTGCGGCAACGTGCCGATACTCAAGGTCATCACCCGCAAACCCTTGGTTGCCCAGCCTGATGAGGTTGAGCGCAACCCTCGGGCGAGATCAGCCAAAATCCGCGTGGCGCAGCGTCTGTAGGCGCGACCGCGCGATATTGGACCTCCCGCTCGCACCATAAACGAAGCTTAAACACACTACCAACGTACTCGGGATGGGAGGCGGCATATCATGGGCTACAACACTTCAAGCGCAGCACTCGCCTATGATATGAACGCCATGCCCGCCTATCGTGAGACGCCGCAGGCCCCCGTTGCTCCCCGTGAGCAGCGCACGCCGCGCTTTGATGTCTACACGGGCGCGGGCCGTCAGGCAAACCAGGCGGTAAGCCCGGTTTTCATGAGCGTTCTTAAAACGTTTTGCATCATTGCGGCTATCTTCATGACGATCGGCGTCGCCCGCGTGGCGCTCGCCGGCGTTACGGCCCAGGTGCTCAACAGCAACGCCGAGCTTACCAACACGCTCGAAAAGGCGACCGATGAGAGCTCCGACCTGGAGGTCATGCATTCGGTCTATGGCGCCGACACGCGCATTCGCGACCTTGCGGGCGCTTATGGCATGGTGGAGCCCAGCGAGAGCGTTACACTTGACTTTTCGCAAGATGCAGCCGCGGGCGCCAACGCGACCGCGACCGCTCAGTAGCAAGACGGTAGCTGAGTATGACAAATGACTATCGCCGCGGATCCGATGGGGGCCGCGGTTCTGGACGTCCCTCGTCGCGGGGACGTTCTGGTTATCAAGGAACGGGTCGGCAATCTTACAACGCCGGGCAGTCCCGTGGCAACGACCCGGCGTCGCGACTTCGCGGCTCGGGCGGCCTTCAAGTGCATAACAACAGGTCGCGCAAGAGTTCGTCGACCGAATGGCTCACAGGCGCGCCTCTGCCTCGCCGCAAAGCCGTCATGGGATTCATTGGGTTTGGCTTGGGCTTGGGCGTCTTTCGCCTTGCCGACTATCAAATTGTTGAAGCCGATAAACTGCGCGAGCGTGCCGATGCGCGCCGCCTGCTTGCGCAGACCCTCTATGCCAAACGCGGCACCATCTACGACCGCAACGGTAACGTGCTAGCGTCGTCGGTCGAATGTCGCAACATCGCCGTGAACCCGCAGCTTGTCGAGGATGTCGACAAGACGGTGTCGGCGCTGGTCAAGGCAACTGGGATCGATAAAAAGACCTGCCGCAAGCTCGTCGAGTCCGATGGCACCTGGGTGTATATCAAGCGCCAGGTGGACGAAGACGATGCTGCGGCGCTGGAGAAGAAGAACCTGCCCGGCGTGCTTTTTGAGCAGGCCATGAAGCGCGTATATCCATACGGCAATCTGGCATCGCAGGTGCTGGGTGTAGTGAATGTAGACAACGACGGCTTGACGGGTCTCGAGAAGCAATACAACAAGCTTCTGACCGGTACGAACGGTTCTCTTGTGCGCGAGCGCGCGAGGGACGGCAGCTATATCGCGGGCGGTGCCTATAAAAAGGTGGCTGCGGTCGACGGCGTTGATATCGTGACGACGCTCGACGTCAATATCCAGCGTGCGGCCGAGGATGCCCTGGCAGAGGCAGTTGAGAAGACTAAGGCCAAGAACGGCTCGGCGCTGGTCACCGATCCTACGACAGGCGAGATCTTGGCAGCCTGCTCGTATCCGACTTACGACCAGACCGATCTGGAAAACGCCAAGACCGAGGATATGAACTTGCGCCTGGTCACCGACGCCTACGAGCCCGGCTCGGTCTTTAAGACGCTCGTGGCGGGCGCCGGCTTCGACTTGGGCGTCGTGCGATCGAGTACGTCGTTTGAGGTGCCGGCGAGCATCAAGGTGGGTGACGATACCGTCACCGATGCCGACAAGCGCGACTATGCCATGACCATGGATGTGCGCGAGATGATGCGCCGTTCGTCCAACGTGGGCTTTGTCCTGGTGGGGCGCAAGATCGGTGCCGACGACTTTGCCGCCTATGTGGACAAGTGGGGCATAGGCCACAGCTCTGGTGTCGATTTTCCGGGCGAGAGCCTGGGCATCGTCAAGGAGCGTGACCAGTATGACGGCGCCACGCTTGGCTCGATGAGCTTTGGACAGGCGTTGTCTGTCTCTCCGATTGAGATCGCACGTGCCGTGGGCGGCATCGCCAACGGCGGCGTGATGATGACCCCGCACTTCTATAAGTCCAGCAAAGGCGACGAGAAGGACTGGGGCGAGGGCGAGCGCGCGATTTCTGAGGATGCTGCATCCCAGGTGACATCGTGCATGCAGACGGTCGTGTCCGAGGGAACGGGCGTTGGCGGCGCGGTCGACGGCTATGACGTGGCGGGTAAGACCGGTACGGCCGAACGAGCCGACGAGAACGGCGGCTACCTCAAGGAGAACTACATGTCGTCCTTTATGGGCTTTGCACCGGCACAATCGCCCAAGGTGCTGTGCTATATCACGCTCGACGGAACGCCGAGCGGCTCAGATGCCGCTGCAGTGCCGTTCCAGTCCATTATGGCCAACGCGCTCGACGTGTTGGGTATCCCACACACGAGGTAGGGGGTTACAATCTTTGGGGCGTGGTTTGTTGTCCCATATGAGGGGTGTTCACATGCCCTGCACCACGCATGCGCGGCGCTGGGATACAATACGCCGATAGCATTATTAGGTTTACAGGGGAGCTGCAATGATAGAGATCGCCGTCAACAACCTCGCGGCCGCAACAGGGGCCCGAACCGTGACGGGAGAAGCCGATCGGGTATGCCGCGGGTGTGTTATCGACTCGCGCCAGGTCGAGGAAGGGACGATTTTCGTCGCCTTTCCCGGTGAAAACGTCGACGGCAATGATTTTGCTTCCCGTGCCGTCCAGTTGGGTGCCGGCGCCGTCGTGATGACGCGCGAGCCCGAGGCCGAGCTGGTCTCGCTGGCGCAGGACAGGGGCTGTGCCATCTTGCTGACCGATGATCCCGAGGAGTTTCTGCTGCGTTTGGCGCACGCGTATCGCCTTGAGCTTGGCTGCCTGGTCGTTGGTATTACCGGTTCCATCGGCAAGACGACGACCAAGGACGTGCTCGCCGCTGTGCTCGCCAAGCGCTATCGTGTCTGGGCCACCAAGGGCAATTTCAATAACCTGATCGGCATGCCGCTCACGGTGCTTTCCGCTCCGGCCGATACCGAGGTCCTGGTGCTCGAGATGGGCATGAACCATTTCCACGAGATTGAGCGCCTGTCCCAGTCCGCCAATCCCAACCTTGCCATCGTGAGCAAGATCGGCACCTCTCACATCGGCATTTTGGGCAGCCGCGAGAACATCGCCCGCGCTAAGGCCGAGATTGTCCAGGGTATGTGCGCCGCCGGCGACTTCTTGCCGCTGCTGGTTTTGGGCGGTGAGGACGACTTTACGCCGTTCATTCGCGATACGTTCGCCCAGCCTGCTGGTATCGATGTGATGCTGGCCGGCGTCTCGGACGATGATGAGGTCCGCGCCCGCGACGTTCGAGTTGATGACGAGGGCCGTCCGGTCTTTACGCTCGATTTTGGTCAGGGCGAGACAATCGATACCATGCTTGCTATCCCCGGCGTGCAGTCCGTTCCAAATGCCGTTAAGGCCGCCGCGGTTGCCTATCGCCTGGGCGTGACGCCCGAGCAGATCGATGCTGCCTTTAGGGGCCTCACGATTACCGGTCACCGCCAGGAGATCAAGCGCGCCAAGAGCGGTGCCCGCGTCATTGACGATTCCTATAACGCCAGCGCCGAATCGATGGCTGCCGGCCTCGATCTACTGTGCTCGCTTTCGTGCAGGGGGTCTCGCATGGCGATCCTGGGCGAGATGGGCGAGATGGGCGATGAGGCTCCTCGCATGCATGAGCTTGTAGGCGCCTATGCTGCCGCCAAGAAGCTCGACATGCTGGCGTGCGTGGGTGGTGAGCTGGCCCAGCTCATGGCCGATGCAGCGCGCATGATGGGTATGGACGAGGACCGCATCCAGGTGTTCTCCGATTATCAGCAGGTGCTCGACCGCATGGGCGGCGCGCTTGAAAAACATGATGTTGTACTGGTCAAGGGTTCCCGCTTTGTTGAGCTCGACCGCTTTGTGGAAGGTGTGTGCTAGCCCATGTTCGGCAATCCCTCGTATCCAACGTATCAGGCTTTTTTGGGGCTTGGCATCGCCGCCGCCATTGCGCTGCTGCTCATGCCGTGGTGGATCAAGCTGCTCAAGGTCGAGGGTATCGGCCAGCAGGTTCGTGCCGACGGCCCCAAGCGTCATTTGGTTAAGCAGGGAACGCCCACCATGGGTGGCGTTGTCATCCTCATCGCGATCTCGCTGACCTGCCTGCTGATGGGCAAGCTCACCACCGAGCTCGTGCTCGTGCTGCTCGCCACGCTGGCGACCGGCGTGCTGGGTCTGATCGACGACCTGACCTCCGTTACGCATGGGCGCTCGCTCGGTCTGACGCCTCATGCCAAGATGATCGGCCTAACCATTATCTGTGTCACCTTTACGGTACTTGCCGTCAACTGGTGCGGCGTCGCCCCCGAGATTCGTTTTCCCGGTGGGTTGACGATCGACCTTGGCGTGCTTTCGACCACCATCTGCGGCTATTCGTTCCCGTGGCTCTATATTGTCTTTTGCTGGCTGATGATTGCCGGTCTTTCTAATGCCGTGAACCTGACCGATGGCCTTGACGGTCTTGCTGGCGGCACCTCCATGATCGCCATGCTCGCCATGGCTGCCATGGCGTTTTTGCACGGAGACGTGAACCTGTCCATCTTCTGTACCGCGTGTGCCGGTGCCTGCTTGGGCTTTCTGTGGTTCAACTGCTATCCGGCGAGCATCTTTATGGGCGATACCGGCTCGCTTGCTCTGGGCGCCGCGTTTGCCTGCACGTCCATCATGACCAACACCGAGGTCGTCTCCCTCATCATCGGCGGCCTGTTTATCGTTGAGACCCTGTCGGTCATGATTCAGGTTGTCTACTTCCATTTTACGCACAAGCGCGTCTTCCTTATGGCGCCCATCCATCATCATTTCGAAAAGAAGGGCTGGGCCGAGACCAAGGTCGTCATCCGTTTTTGGATTATCGCTGCGGCCTTTGGTGCCGTTGGCCTTGCTCTGTTCTTCCAGTTGGGATAGTGGTCTTTCATGCCTCTTGCTGATGTCTTTAGCCTGCTCGTTTTGGGTCAGGGCAAATCCGGTCTCGATGTCGCCCGCTGGGCGCTGGCACATCCCGAGCGCGTAAGCGCCGTTACCGTGTATGGCGGCGGCACCTCTGAGCCCAATGACGCCACGCGTGCGCTCGAGGCTGCTGGTGCGTCGTTTGTCTATGGGACCGAACAGGTCGAGGGCGCCTATGACGTATGCGTGACGTGCCCGGGCATCTCGGAGTTCTCGGGCTTCTTTAAGGCCGGGCGCGAACATGCCGCTCAGATTATGGGTGAGCCAGAGTTTGCCTATCGCCTGTCGCCCGATAACTGGATTGCCATCACGGGCACCAACGGTAAGACGACCACCACGTCGCTGACTGATTATCTGCTCAAGGCTGCCGGCGAGGCCAGCGTAGCTGTCGGCAACATCGGCGAGCCGCCGGTCAACGAGATTGACGGCCGAGCCCACAACGAGTGGTTTGTGGCTGAGCTCTCGAGCTATCAGATTGCTACGACCACCGAGCTCCACCCTCGCGTGGCAGTGCTGCTCAACATCACTCCCGACCACTTGGGCTGGCATAAGAGCCATAAGAACTATGCGCTTGCCAAGATCAAGCTGTTTGACAATATGGGCGATGACGATCTGGTGGTTGTCGACGTCGAAGACGCTGGCATTCACGAGTTCGATGAGTACATCTATACGCCGGGTCGCCGCATCTGCAAGGTCGCTTTTGACGAGCCCGAGGGTGCAGACGCCGCCTTTGTGCGCGACGGCAAAATGGTCGTGCGCCTGAAGGGCGTCGAGACCCAGCTTGTCGCCACGTCCGAGCTCAAGATCTCGGGCCATCACAATGTCATCAATGCCTTATGTGCCGCCACGGCTGCTCTGGCCGTCGGTGCCGATGTCGATGGTGTCCGCCGCGGTCTGGCCTCGTTCCAGCCGCTCGAGCATCGCGTGGAGCCGTGCGGCGAGATTGACGGTGTGCGCTACGTCAACGATTCCAAGGCGACCAACACCGACGCGGTCGAGAAGGCGCTGACGGCATTTCCCGATGACGACGTGATCTTGCTGCTCGGCGGCCACGATAAGGGCACGCCGCTCACGGACTTCGCGCGCGTTGTTATGGATAACGTGCGCTCGGTCGTCTGCTTTGGCGATGCGCGCGAGCGCTTCACCGCCGCTATGGACGAGGCCGATGTCGATGGCGATGTGGATATCGCCCAGGCGGATGACCTACGCGATGCCGTGGACGTTGCCCGTTCGCTGTCGAGCCGTGGCGACGTGATCTTACTTTCTCCTGCCTGCTCTTCGTTCGATGAGTTCTCGGGCTATGAGGAGCGCGGCCGCGTGTTTAAGGACTACGTGGCTCAGCTTGCCGCTGCAGCGAAATCGCAAATGGAATAGGGGTTGCCGGTGAGAGAGGAGAGCCCCCGACAAGGTATGAGGAGGCCCGACTCGGACCGTGCTTCCTCGCGGCGCAGCACACCGCGTTCCGGTCGTGGCAGGCAGTCGTTTAGCGAACGCTATATTGCCGGCGTTCCCGCCCGCATCATGCGCCCCCGTCTGATATTTATGGCCTGCCTGTTTACTTTGGTGTGCTTTGGTCTGCTGATGGTGTACTCGGCGTCTTCGGTCGAGGCGCTGCACGAGAATGGCTCGGCGACGTTTTTCCTGGGTCGACAGGCCGCGTTTGCCGTGGTTGGTGTTCTGGCGCTGATTGCCATCGTGCGCGTTTTGCCGGACAGCTGGTTTGGGGAGGATGTGCTTAGGATCTTCCTTATCGGCATGATAGGGCTACTGTTTCTGGTGTTCTTGGTGGGCAGCGGCAGCCGTGGCGCCACGCGCTGGCTCAACATCGCCGGTATTCAGTTCCAGCCTTCCGAGTTTTTAAAGCCATTTGCCATTGCGTATTCGGCCATCATGCTTGATCGCTTCTTTTCGCCCGGTGGCAACATCAACGAATTCCTTCGCAAGATGGGCATCTACCTGGGTATTTCGCTCTTTCTGATCTTTATCCAGCCCGATTTCGGTACTGTCCTGATCATCCTGTTGACCCTCATGTGCATGGCGTTGTTTGCGGGTCTCGACCCCAGATTTATCATCGGCGTGCTAATCTTCGGCATTCTCGTGATCGTGATTGCACTTGTCGCAGAGCCGTACCGTATGGTGCGTATTCAGGTTGCCTTGAACCCTTGGGCTGACGAGTATGGTGACGGCTATCAGGCCACGCTTGCCATCATGGCCTTTGCCTCGGGCGGTCTGTTCGGCCGTGGCATCGGCAACTCAACCATGAAGTACTCGTATCTGCCCGAGGCGCACAATGACTACATCCTGGCCATCATTGGCGAGGAAGTCGGCTTTGTCGGAACCGTGCTGTTCTTCTTGGTGTTTGCGATGCTGATCTACTCGGCGTTTCGCATTGCCGAGCAGGCGACCGATCGTCGGGGCGCGCTTATGGCGTCTGGCTCCGCGGTCATTCTCGCGGTGCAGTTTTTGATTAACGCGCTGGGCATCCTCAACGTGTTTCCCATGACGGGCAAACCGTTGCCGTTTATTAGCTACGGCGGTTCATCGATTATTGTGTCGCTTATGCTTGCCGGTCTGATCCTGCGCGTTTCGTACGAGAGCGCCCGTCGCGATGAGTACGACCGTCGCCGCGAGAGCTTTGCCGTTATGGATGAGAGTACCGCCGGCGTAGCCCATGTGCGCGGTGAACGACCTTCGCGTAGCGGCTTTACCGTTCTGGATGGTTCTACATCCGAGCCGGCAGCTCGTCCACGTCCGCGGACGGCTCCGCAAGGTCGTCCTCAGCGCCCCAGCCCTCGCAGCGCGGGCGGCGGATATAATCGAATCGATTTGAACTCGGACCCGTCGGCGCGTCTACGCACCGACGACCAGGGACCGCGTGTACGAAGGGACTACCATGACCGATAAGATGACCGTTGCTATTGCAGCCGGCGGCACGGCGGGACACATCAACCCCGCGCTCGCCTTGGCCGAAGAGCTGCGTGATCGTGGCCACCACGTTGTGTTCGTGGGCCAGTCACGCAAGCTCGAGGGTCGTCTGGTCCCCGAGGCTGGGTTTGATTTTGTGCCCATTACGGTCACGGGCTTCGACCGCTCCCGTCCTTGGACGGCGCTGACCTCCCTGTGGCGTGTCAACAAGGCCAAGCGTGCGCTCACCAGTCATTTCTCAAAGGTCGGCAAGCCCGATGCCGCCATCGGTTTTGGTGCCTATGTCGAGGTTCCGCTGCTGGGGTGGTGCAAGGGCGCAGGCGTTCCGTATCTGCTACATGAGCAGAACTCTGTTCCGGGCCTGGCCAACAAGATGATGAACTCCCACGCCGCTCGCGTGTGCATCTCGGTGCCGGCAGCGCGCTCGGTCTTTGAGCGCGAAGGTGACCCTGACCACGTGCTCATGACCGGCAACCCCGTACGTCGCTCGGTGATCGAGGGCGATCGCGCTCGTGGCCGCAAGGCACTTGGCGTTCCCGAGGACGCTACGCTGCTGCTCGTCTTTGGCGGTTCACTTGGCGCCCAGCACCTCAACGAGCGCGTGACTTCGCTCAAAAACGAGCTGCTTTCGCGCAAGAACCTCTATGTGTTGCATTCGACGGGTGCCGACGGCTTTGAGGAGACCGAGCGCGCTTTGGCGCTGACGCCCGAGGAGGCGAAGCGTTACCGCGTCCAGCCTTACATCGACAACATGGGCGATATGCTGGCTGCTGCCGATTTGGTGCTCTCGCGTTCGGGTGCATCGAGCGTGGCCGAGATCGCTGCGCTCGCCGTGCCCTCGATACTCGTGCCGTATCCGCATGCGACGGCCGACCACCAAACCACCAATGCCCGTTATCTGGTCGACGCCGGGGCCGGCGTGCTCTGTGCCGATGCCGATATCGACGGTTCTGCCTTTGCCGATGAGCTGCTGCACCTGGTCGATGACGCGGCAGAGCGCGACGTCATGCGTCAGGCGGCGCGTGGTCTGGCTCAGGATAGGGCCGCCGCTCTTCTGGCCGATGCGGTAGAGGGTTTGCGTTAGTTAGACGGGATATCGTCGGTCGCCCTCGCGCTGATGTGGTAGGTGCGGTACAGTTAACGGGTTACAGGCAGTGTTTACGCAAGGAGTACACGAGCACATGGCTGATTCCCAGACTGCAACCTCCGCGCCCGAGTTTAAGAGCGCCCACTTTATCGGTATCGGCGGCGCCGGCATGAGCGGCATCGCCCTCGTTCTGCACGAGCGCGGTTATGCCGTTACCGGCTCCGACCTTAAGACGTCACGTTATATCCGCCAGCTTACACGCGCTGGTGTGAAGGTGCATGTGGGCCATGAGGCAGCCACGATCGACGAGGTCAAGCCCGACGTGGTTGTTGTCTCCACCGCTATTCCGGAGTCCAACCCTGAACTCGTGCGCGCTCGCGAGCTTGGTATTCCCGTGTGGCCCCGTGCCAAGATGCTCTCTGCTTTGGGCCACGGCTACACTACCGTCGCTGTTGCCGGCACGCATGGCAAGACCACCACGTCTTCGATGTGCGCCACCATGCTCGACCGCATGGGTCTGGATCCGAGCTTCTTGATCGGCGGCATCGTCGAGGGCTATGACACGAACGGCAAGAACGGCTCGGGAGACTACTTTGTCGCCGAGGCCGACGAGTCCGACAGCTCCTTCCTGTTCCTGAACCCCAACGTGGTCATTGTGACCAACGTCGAGGCCGACCACCTCGATCACTACTCGGGTATCGAGGAGATCGAGGCAACTTTCGCCAAATTCATGAGCCTGGTGGGCGAGGACGGCACCGTCATCGTCTGCGGCGAGGACCCGCATCTGGTCGAGCTCGCCAAGTCGACGGGCCGTCACGTGCTTTCCTACGGCTTTGCCGAGAGCAACGACATCGTCTGCGTGCACCCGGATGTCAAGGGCATCCAGAGTGACTTTATCGTTCGCTTTGAGGACGGCACTGAGCACGCTGTGGAGATCAAGAGCAATCCCGGTCGCCACAACATGCTCAACGCCACGGCCGTGCTCACCGTCGCCCATGTCCTGGGCCTTGACATCGACGCCGCCGCCAAGGCGCTCTCGAGCTTTGAGGGCGTCCGCCGTCGCTTTACCCACGTGGGCGATATCGATGGCATCACCGTGGTCGATGATTACGGCCATCACCCCACCGAGATCAAGGCGACGCTTGCCGCCGCTTCGTCGCTGGGCTACAAGCACGTCGACGTCGTGTTCCAGCCGCACCGCTATTCGCGTCTGCAGGCCCTGTGCGACGACTTTGCCGATGCATTTGCCAATGCCGATAAACTGCTGCTGATTGATGTGTTCTCGGCTGGCGAGATGCCCATTCCGGGTGTCACCTCTAAGATGCTCGCCGATACCGTGCGCGCCAAGCATCCTGGCAAGGAGGTCGTGTACTGCTCCAGCCGTCTTGAGCTCAATCAGGAGCTCGAGCAGATGGTGGGCGAGGGCGACCTGCTGCTCACCATGGGTGCCGGCGACGTTACGACCGTCGGTCCCGAGTTCATTGAGTATCTGACTGCCAAGAAAGACGCTTAAGTCTAATGGGTCTGTTTAACGCCGTCATGGCGCTCTCGGGCATGATCGACACGGATGTGATCGAGGACGAGCGCCTTGCGCGTCATACGAGCTATCGTATCGGCGGCAAGGCCGACCTCTTTGTGACGTGCCATAGCTATCATGCCCTCCGCCGCGCCGTGGCGGTGCTCGATCGCGAGCAGGTGCCGTGGGTCATCATCGGCAAGGGCTCCAATCTGCTGGTTGCCGATGGCGGTTATCGCGGTGCCGTCATTTCGCTCGGACGTGAGTTTCAGCGCACGGTTGTTGCCGATGACGGTTGTACGCTGACGGTCGGTGCGGGCGTGATGTTTGCGCGCCTGGTCAACGATGCCCTGTCGCGTAGCCTCTCGGGCCTTGAGTTTGCCGTTGGCATTCCTGGTTCGGTCGGCGGTGCGATATCTATGAATGCCGGCACACGGACCGAGTGGATTGGCTCGCTGGTTGAGGATGTCGTAACGTTTGACCCGGCATCCGGTATCAAGCATTATGCGGGGTCCGAGATCACTTGGGGCTACCGCGAATGTAGCCTTCCCCGCAATGAGATCATCCTCGAGTGCGTGTTCAAGCTTAAACCGGCGCCCAAGGCCGACATTCGCGAGCGCATGGAGCGGTACCTGACGAGGCGCAAGCGTACGCAGCCCATGGGTCGCGCATCCTGCGGGTCTGTCTTTCGCAACCCGCCCGATGCGAGTGTGGGCAAGCTTATCGAGGATTGTGGATTAAAGGGTTTTTCGATTGGCGGCGCGGAAGTTTCGCCCGTTCACGCTAATTTTATCGTTAATAACGGAACTGCCTCGGCCGATGACGTTGCCGCGGTTATTAGACATGTGCACGGAAAGGTGAGGGAGGCGTATGGCATCGAGCTCAGACCGGAAGTTAAATTCCTCGGCTTCTAGAGCATCGAAACCCACCTTCCGCCGCGCCGGAGGGCGTTCCGGCGCGCCTGCCAAACCTCAACGCAATACCGTCGCGCACTCTAAGTCTGTCGGGCATGCTCGACAGACCAGTCGTCCGGTCGTCGGCTCGCAGCTCGGTAATCGTCCGGCCGCAAAAAAGTCCTCGCGTCCCTCGACGACGTCAAAGCCTGTTATGGGCGCCAAGCCTGCCCGTCCCATGGCAGCTCCCAAGCCCTCGACGGGAACTAAAGCGGCGCGTCCAGGTCGCACGCTGGGCGCATCGAAACCGCGCTCGCTGACATCGGTGCCGGCTACCGCCAAGAAGCCTTCGAGTAAAAAAGGTTTCAACCCGTTATCTTCACTTGGAGCGATGGCAAATAAAACATCAGACGCCGCTTCTGTCGTTACAGGCAAAGGCAAAATCGTGGGCGGCGTTCTGGCCGTCTTGGCCGTGCTCGTCGTCGTTGCCATCGTGGTGATCAACTCTGGACTGTTTACTGCCACTGATATTCAGATTCAAGGCAGCGAGCATGTGACGAAGCACGATGCTATCCAGCTGATCGACTTGCCCGAGGGAACGTCGCTTTTTAACGTCGATCCCGACCAGATTACCGAGGATCTCAAGCAGAACCCGTGGGTTTCGGGCGTGGATGTCCAACGCCAGTTTCCCCATACGCTTATCATCACGCCGACGGAGCGTAAAGTTATCGCCATTGCGTATATCAGCTCCGACGACCTTGCCTGGGCTATCGGAGACGATGACACCTGGATCGCCCCGCTGTCGACGTCGGTCGAAGTGGACGACCAGGGCAACGTCATCACGACAGGGCGGGGCTCAAATACCTTGACCGGAATCGATGCCGCGCTGGCGCTCGCCAAGCATTATGGCGCGGTGTTGTTGACTGATGTCTCGGCGGATGTCGCTCCGGTTTCCGGCCAGGCGGTGAACTCCAAAGCCGTTAAGGCCGGCCTGGATTATGTGCGTGGTTTTTCGAGCGAGTTCTTGGGACAAGTCAAGGATATTTCCACGCCTTCGGTCGAAGCCATCTCGGCAAACCTCAATAACGGCATTGAGGTGTCGCTGGGCGATTCGGACGATATCGCCAAGAAGGAACGCGTAGTCACCAAGTTGCTTTCGCAGGTAGAGGGCGTAACGTATATCAATGTGCGCTCTCCGGGCAACTACACATTTAGGAATGCTCCGACCTCGTAGCGCTGGTTGATGCTTTGTTGAGGGGCCATACCACGCCGTTTATCTGGTTTGTTTGGTTTTCACGGTCAATTATTTGACTGATACGTTCATAATGTGCAAACATAATACAGTTTACCTTTGCATTTACTTTCAACCTGAAGGTTAATGTGCGCAGGGGTCGACCCATGCTATGGCTATAACCTTTGTTCGGAGGACCGACATGCACGAGACAGAGATCAACAACTACCTTGCCGTCATTAAGGTGGTCGGCGTCGGCGGCGGCGGTACCAACGCGGTCAATCGAATGATCGAAGAGGGCATCCGCGGCGTCGAGTTTGTTGCCATCAACACCGATGCTCAGGCACTCGCGATCTCTGATGCCGATATCAAGGTGCACATCGGCACCGACCTTACCCGCGGCCTGGGCGCCGGCGCCAATCCCGAGGTTGGCCGCAAGGCTGCCGATGAGTCCCGCGACGACATCGCCGAGGCGCTCGCTGGCGCCGACATGGTGTTTATCACCTGCGGCGAGGGCGGCGGCACCGGTACCGGCGCTGCTCCCATCGTTGCCGATATCGCGATGAACGAGGTCGGCGCACTGACCGTCGCCGTCGTGACCAAGCCCTTCACCTTCGAGGGCCGCAAGCGTAAGAAGAGCGCCGAGGAGGGCATCAAGACCCTCTCCGATTGCGTCGACACCATGATCGTCATTCCTAACGATAAGCTGCTCGACATCGCCGAGAAGAAGACCACCATGCTCGAGGCCTTCGCGATTGCCGATGGCGTCCTTTCCCAGGGCACCCAGGGCATCACCGACCTCATCACCGTCCCCGGTATCATCAACCTGGACTTCGCCGATGTTAAGACCATCATGAAGCAGGCCGGTACCGCCATGATGGGTATCGGTACCTCTTCTGGGGATACTCGTGCCGTCGACGCTGCCCAGCAGGCCATCTCCAGCCCGCTGCTCGAGAGCTCCATCGATGGTGCCACGCGCGTGCTGCTCTCCATCGCCGGTTCCAAGGACCTGGGCATCCAGGAGATCAGCGACGCCGCCGACGTTGTCGCCAACGCCGTCGACCCCGAGGCCAACATCATCTTCGGTACCGTTGTCGACGAGTCCCTGGGCGATCAGGTGCGTATCACCGTCATCGCTACGGGCTTCTCCGACTCCAACGTCAACCGTCAGGATGAGCTCTTTGCTGCTCAGCAGTCTCAGAGCAAGGCCGCTGCCTCCGCTGAGCCGCAGCGCACCGCTCCGGCTGCCAGCCCGGCTCAGGCCGCTCCGACCCGCAACGTCGGTGGTACCGAGCTGCCCAACTTTGGCAACGACCAGTTCGAGCTTCCCGACTTCCTGAAGCGCGGTAGCTTCTAGTTCGTTTTTCTCAACGACCTGCACGGGGTGTGTCCATTTGGATGCGCCCCGTTTTGTTTCTCGTTTGTAAACGAAAGCCTCCAATCTCCTTACGTTCCCTTTACGTTTGGTCCCTACCGCTGCGGGTATCCTTTTAAGGAAGTATGACAGCCGTATAAACGCGGACTGCGCGGCGACGCCGCGGTACTTGTGTTATTAGGAGGCTTTAGTATGGCAGCACGTGCGGACAGGGTTTCGCGTGTCGACCATGATGGAGTTACGTTGGTGGAGGGCGCGACATCCGATGTCCGCTTTGCCTTTACCGAGCGCACCGGTGGTGTTTCCGAAGATGCGTACTCCTCGCTCAACCTGGGCTCGCATGTAGGCGATGACCCCTTTGCAGTTCAAGAAAATCGTCGTCGAGCGCTCGAAGCTATGGGCGCCACTGAGTGCGAGCATAATCTGCTCGTGCCCAATCAGGTACATGGTGACCATATCGTTACGGTGACTTCGAACGGCGCCGACGATCTTGAGGCTGTTCGCGAGCAGATTGCCGAGGGCTGCGATGCCATCGTCTGTACGGCGTATAACGTGCCCGTGCTGCTCTGCTTTGCCGACTGCGTTCCCGTGGTGCTGGTGGCCCCCGGCGGATTTGCCGTGGTGCACTCCGGTTGGAAGGGCACGATTGCACGTATTTCTGCCAAGGCGTGCCAGGCGCTTTGCGATGCTGCCGGCTGCGATGCGAGCGACGTTTCCGCCTATATCGGGCCCCATATCCTGGGTGACGAGTACGAGGTTTCCCAGGAGCTCATGGATCGCTTTGCCGCCGAGTTCTCTTGCATCGATGCGAGTACCTCTCGCATGCTCGATCTTTCCGCTGCCATTTGCGAGGCGCTGGTAGATGTCGGTGTCGACGCGGATAATATCGTGGATACCCAGCTTTCGACCGTGCGTCAGAACGACCGCTTTTATTCCTACCGTAACGAGGACGGCACCTGTGGGCGCTATGCCGCGATCGGCGTGATGCTATGAGAAAGATCGTATCGGTCCTGAGCGCCGCTGTGCTTACGCTTACGCTGTGCGCCTGTTCTTCGGGATCTTCTACCTCTTCCATTACCGTGGCCGGCTCCACGACCTGCCTTCCTATCGCCGAAATTGCGGCAGAGGGCTTTAAGGAGGAGACCGGCATCGACGTGCTCGTTTCCGGTTTGGGCTCTTCCGCTGGCATCGAAGCCGTCAGCGCTGGCACGGCCGATATCGCCAGCTCCTCCCGTGGACTCAATGCCGACGAACAGGATCTGGGCCTGACTCCCATCGTCATTGCCCACGACGGTATCGCGGTCATCGTGAACGAAGACAACCCCGTCGATAACCTCTCGACCGAGCAGCTCCGCGATATCTATGCCGGCAAGATCACCAACTGGAAAGAAGTCGGTGGCGAGGACCTGAGGATTCAGGTTATCAACCGAGATGAGGCGTCTGGCACGCGTGAAGCCTTCCGCACCATCGTGATGGACGGCACCCCGTTCGATCGCCGCTCCGCCGTTCTTTCGGGCACGGGCCAGGTGCGCGACGTGGTATCTCGTTCGCGCGGGGCTATCGGCTACATTTCGCTGGGCTTCGTCGATAGCCTCAACGCCAAGACCTCGGTCAAGGCCGTCTCGGTCAATCATGTTGAGGCGTCCGAGAAGACGGTCGCGAGCGGCGGCTATCCCATCTCACGCGACCTTTACTTCTTTGTGAAGGGTGCGCCTTCGCAGCAGGCGCAGGATTACATCGACTATGTGACGTCCGAAAAGATGGACAAGCAGATTCGCGAGGCGGGCTTTATCCCCGTCACCAACGACGAGAAGGGGAGTGAGTAGCATGGAAGCACAGGAAAACTCCCAGACCGAGCAGAATGGTCAGGCGCCCAAGAAGCGCGAGCTGGCGCTCGTATCGCGCAGCACCTATATCAAGGAGAAGGCGCTGCAGTGGATCTTCTTTGCCTGCGCGTTCTTGGCGGTTGTTACCGTCATCCTGATTTTTGTCTTTACCACGTACTCGGCGCTGCCCGTCTTTACCGACATCGGTCTGGCGGACTTCTTTAGCTTTACGTGGGCGCCCTCTGAGGGTCACTACGGCATCGTGTCGCTGCTTGCCGGCTCGGGTCTGGTGACCGTCGGTGCGCTCGCCATGGGCGTGCCCCTAGGCGTGGGCACGGCCGTGTATCTGGTCGAGATCGCCAGCAAGCGCGTGCGCAAGCTCATCAGCCCTGCCGTTGACCTGTTGGCCGGCATCCCTTCTATCATCTATGGCTTCTTTGGCATGATCATCATCCGCCCGTTTATCGCACAACTGACCGGCGGTCTTGGTTTTGGCGCGCTGACGGCGTGGTTCGTGCTCGCCATTATGATCGTGCCCACCATCACGACGCTTACCATCGATGCTCTCAATTCCATTCCCATGGGCATTCGCGAGGCATCGTATGCCATGGGCGCCACCAAGTGGCAGACTATCTATAAGGTCGTGTTACCTGCCGCCAAGCTGGGTATCGTGGATGCCATCGTGCTGGGTATGGGCCGTGCCATCGGCGAGACCATGGCCGTGCTCATGGTCGTGGGTAACGCCCCGGTTATTCCCGACAGCATTGCGAGCCCCATCTCGACGCTCACGAGCCAGATTGCGCTCGACATGAGCTATTCCTCGGGTCTGCATCGCTCGGCGCTGTTCGGCATGGGCGTGGTCCTGTTTATCATTTCCGCCACGCTGGTGGGCATCGTCCGCCTGGTTTCCAAGAAGAAGAGGGGGTAGGCTATGTCCGATTCCGTTGACACGACGGTCGATACGACCTCGTCGCGCGAGCGCATCAAGCGTGCCCTTTCCCACGGCAAGAAGGGCCGCATCAACAAGGACCTGTCCAACAAGATCATGCTTGGCGTGTTCCGTGCCGCGGCATACATCACCACGCTGGTGCTGGTCGCTATCATCGCCTACGTGGTCATCAACGGCCTGCCACACATCTCGCTCGACTTTATCTTCGGTTGGCCCCAGGGCGTCAACGCCGAGGGCGGTATTTGGCCCACGATCGTCTCGACCGTCTATGTGACGGCGCTCGCCATGCTTATCTGCACGCCGATCGCTGTGCTGGCAGCCGTCTATCTGGCCGAGTACGCCAAGCAGGGCAAGGTCGTCGAGCTCATTCGCTACGCTGCTGACGCTTTGGCCTCGGTGCCCTCCATCGTTATGGGCCTGTTTGGCTACGCCTTGTTTGTCGAGGCCATGGGCCTGGGCCTTTCGATGGTCTCGGCCGCTCTGGCGCTCGCGCTCTTGATGCTTCCCATCGTCATGCGCACCACCGAAGAGGCCATTCGCGCCGTCCCGCGCTATATCCGTTGGGGCGCGTACGGCCTGGGCGCCACCAAGTGGCAGGTTGTCTCCAAGATTGTGCTTCCTTCTGCCTTTGGCCGTATTGCCACGGGCATCGTCCTCGCCATCGGCCGCGCCATTGGCGAGACCGCGGTGGTGCTCTACACCATGGGCCAGGCCATCAATCTACCTATTTCGCCGCTCGATTCCGGCCGCCCCATGACGGTTCACCTGTACCTGCTTGCCAACGACGGCATCAACATGAACGCAGCCTACGGCACCGCGCTCTTGCTGATGGTGATCATTCTGGCCTTCAACCTGTTTGCGCGCTTCCTGTCGCGCAAGCGTCGCTAGTTAAGGAGTCCCATGTCCGTTTATCAGTCCGCTCCCACGCTGGAGCAAGCGGCCATTACGGCCAAGGATTTCAACTTTTGGTACGGTGACTTTCATGCGCTGACGGGGCTTGACCTCAACATCGCCAAAAACGCCATCACCGCCTTCATTGGCCCTTCGGGCTGCGGCAAGTCGACGTTTTTGCGCTGCATCAACCGCATGAATGATCTGATCGAGGGTACGCGCGTCGAGGGCACCATGACGCTCGACGGCAATGATATCTATGCCGAGGGCGTCGACCCGGTCGACCTCCGTCGTCGCGTGGGCATGATCTTTCAGCAGCCCAACCCGTTTCCCAAATCCATCTACGAGAATGTCGCCTTTGGCCCTCGTCTGCAGGGCGTGACTAGCAAAAGCGACCTCGATGACATCGTGGAAGAATCGCTCAAGCGCGCCAACCTCTGGAAAGAGGTATCCAATCAGCTCAACAAGGATGGTTTGGCGCTCTCGGGCGGTCAGCAGCAGCGTCTGTGCATCGCGCGCGTGCTTGCGGTGCAACCCGATGTCCTCCTGATGGACGAGCCCTGCTCCGCCATCGATCCCACATCCGTCTCTAAGGTCGAGGATCTGATGGCCGAGCTGGCGCCCGAGATGACGATCATCATCGTCACGCATTCAATGCAGCAGGCAGCTCGTATCAGCGACTACACCGCATTCTTCTTGCAGGAAGTTGCCGGCGAGCCCGCCACGCTCATCGAGTATGGTCAAACCGACGCAATCTTCACCAGCCCGGTGGACTCGCGGACGGAAGACTATATCACCGGCCGCTTTGGCTAATCGGTGCGACTAGTCCCAAGCCGATCGGACCTGGTCCGGTGCGTATTCACTGTGCGGGCGGCATGACCGCACCCAACTGATTGGAGTGAACCATGCGCAAACTGTTTTCCCGTCAGCTCATCGAGGCCCGTCACGAGATGCTGAGCATCTACGAGGCCGTCGATCTGGCCCTCCACGATGCCGTGAAGGCCTATGTGACCGACGACCGCAAGCTCGCCACCAAGACCAAGAAGCGCACGCTTTCGATTGACGCACGCTGCGCCAACCTGGAGGCCGTCTGCTACAACCTGATCGCCACGCAGTCACCGGTCGCCTCCGACTTCCGCCTGCTTCAGACGATCATCTACGTCGACTTTAACCTGCAGCGCATGACCGATAAAGTCCGTCAGATCTGCCGTGCCACGCGTCATATGATCAAGGCCGACATCTCGCTGCCCAAGGAGCTTGTCGGCACGGTCGAGGCCGAGGCTGAGGCCGTCTACCAGGTGCTGGGCTCTTCGCTTTCTGCGCTCGTCACCAATGACATGTCCATCATCTGCAACCTGGCCGTCGAGGACGAGCCAGTGCACGCCGCCTACGAGAAGTTCTTTCGCACCTTTAACCGTATGGATACGGGCGACTTTATGGACGACGACAGCAACTATGACGACCTGCGCCGCGCCATCATGGTTTCGCGCTACCTCGATCGCATTGCTTCGATTTCCATCGATGCCGCTTGCCGTCTGACTTTCCTGTTGACTGGTCAGCGTATGAACGCCGGCGATATCGCCCGTGTGGACGAGGATGAGCTCGAGAGCATGCGCGTGCCTTCGGGCGAGGGTGTTATCATGAGGCCCGCCGTCGACGCGCGCTACGTTGCCAAGGTGCCCGCCAACGAGGTCAGCGAGGGTCTTCGCTACCTGCTCGATCATCTTGAGGACGAGGACGATGGCGAGGACGACGAGGAGTAAGTAGCCCCGTTCGTCGAAAGATTGTAAATACCTAAGTGAGCGCGGCCTTGCACATGCGGGGCCGCGCTCTTGCGTTAGCATGGGACTACTTGTTTGGCTGTCAGCGGAGGCGATTGGCAATGGATAACTATTTGGATTTGATGCGCGCTCGCCGCGAGCAGATTCTGGAACGTTTTTATGCGGCGCTCGATCGCGCGGGCCGCCCCCACGACGCCGCGCGCCTCATTGCCGTGTCCAAGACCGTTGGTGTCGATGAGACTGTTGCTGCCATCCAGGCGGGGTATCGCCATTTTGCCGAGAACCGCCCGCAGGAGCTGGTTCGCAAGCTCACGGGTCTGGCGGAGCATCCGGAGCTGCCCGAGGTGCGCTTCGATATGATCGGCAACCTGCAGACCAATAAGATCAATGCGGTGCTGGGCTCAGCCGAGCTGATTCACTCGGTGGGTTCGCTGCATCTGGCACAGGCGATCTCGAGCCGTGCTGTCCGCAAGATTGAGGCAGGCGAGCTCGCCGGCCCCCAGCGTGTGCTCATCGAGGTCAATGTGAGTGGTGAGGAGTCGAAGGGAGGCTTTTCGCCCGATGAGATTCGCGCCGCCGCGGGTGAGCTTGCGGAACTTGAGGGAATTTGCGTACAGGGGCTTATGACTATGGCGCCCCGGGGGAATAAGGATGTGGCACGCCGCACCTTTGCGGGGCTTCGTGAGCTGAGGGATGAGCTGGAGGCTGCGCATCCCGATTTGAACCTGCCTGAGCTTTCCTGCGGCATGAGCGAGGACTTTGAGCCTGCCCTTGAGGAGGGCTCTACGCTCGTTCGCCTGGGCAGGGTAGTATTTAGCCCGGAGTTTGCAGTAAAATAAGGCTCTGAAGTGCGCACTGATTATCGGGGCGCCTGCACTAAACCGCGAGAGGACACAACCATGGGCTTCCTTGACGAGATTAAAAATAAGATGCACCTGGGCGGCCAGCAGGGTTACGACCAGGGTTATGGCCAGGACGACGACTACGGCTACGATGACGGCTATGACGATAGTTATCAGGGCAACGGCTACGGCGGTGCTTCGGGCGAGGGCTTCTACACCCAAGACGAGCCGAGCAACGGCCTGCTTGGTCAGACGCGCCGCGGTGAAGCTGAGTCGGTTGCCGTGTATACGCGCTCCGGTCAGCTGGTCGGCGATGACTCCCGCCATGCCACGACGTATAACCCGCCTTCGCGCTCGCAGGACAGTGTTGCGAGCGGTTATCGTCCTGGTGCCTATGACACGCCGTCGAGCTACGCCGAGAACACCCGCGCCCGTGCCGCCGCTGCGCCCGCGCCTGCACCGAGTGATGCCTCGGCCTATGCGAGCAATATCATCAACGCCACGCCGCAGCTGCCGGCCTATGTCCTGCGCCCCGAGAGCTATGACGACGTGGAGACCGTGGTGCGCCGCGTTCGCACCAAGCAGCCTGTCGCACTGATTTTTGTGGGCGTACGCACCGAAGTTGCTAAGCGCGTCTTGGACTTCTCTTACGGCTTTGCCTGCGGTCTGGGTGCCACGGTCAAGGAGGTGGGCGACCGCGTGTTCATGGTGCTGCCCGCCGGTTGCGAGGTCAAAGATTCCGATCTCAAGAAGCTTCGTGCGGACGGCTACCTTAAGTAAAGACAAGACGAGGAGATTCCCATCAACATCTACACTATCGTCCAGCTGGTCAACACGCTGTTCAACTTCTATTCCACGCTTATTGTCGTCTACTGCTTTATGACGTGGATTCCCATGAAGCAGGGTGGTTTGCTTCAGGATATTGCTGCGGTGCTCGATAGCGTGTGCGGTCCGTGGCTCAACCTGTTCCGTCGTTTCATCCCGCCGATGGGCGGTATCGATTTTTCGCCGGTCGTTGCGATTATTGCGTTGCAGTTGGTGCAGAGGCTGGTTCTGCAGCTTCTTATAGGTATACTCGTATAGAACTGACTTAGTAACTTACGTCGGGCGTGTAGCGCCGAGGCGATGAAAAAGGAGACTTGTTATGGCTATTACCCCTGCAGACATCCAGGCTCAGACTTTCTCTGAGGCCAAGCGTGGCTACGATCCTGCTGAGGTCGACGTCTTCTTGGAGACGCTGTCCTCCGAGGTTGACGCTATGCTCGCTAAGATCGTCGACCTTAAGGGTCGTCTGACTGCTACCGAGCAGCAGCTTGCCGATGCACAGGCTCAGCTTGCCCAGGCTCAGGATGCCACCGCCCAGGCCGTTCCTGCCGCCCCTGTGGCTGCTCCCGCCCCTGACTTCTCCGCTCAGGAGCGCCAGATTTCCGCTGCCCTGATCGCTGCCCAGCAGACCGCTGAGACCATCGTCAACGATGCCAACGAGAACGCTGAGCGTATCCGCAACGAGGCTGACGCTAAGGCCCGCGAGGTTATCCGCCAGGCTCTGACCGAAAAGCAGGCCGAGCTCGAGGAAATCGATCGTCTCAAGGCTTCCCGTGAGGAGTTCAAGGCAGAGTATCTCAAGCTCATCCAGCACTTCATGGACGATGCCCAGAACTCCTTCCCGGCCGACCTCATGGCCTCCACGCCGGTCGGTTCTGCCGCTTCTCCTGCAGTGACTGTTCCCGCCGAGCCGCTGCCCGTCGCTGACCCGGTTGTCCCCGTGGCCGATCCCTTTGCCCCGATCGACAACTTTGCTGCCGACGACCTGGACTAACATTCGGCCTACAATTTAGTGCCTAGAAAGGACCCGCAGCTTGCGGGTCCTTTTTTATGACTGTGCCGGGGTGCGTAACATAAAAAAACCGAGCCCTGCACATAGTGGCGCAGAACTCGGCGAACGGGTGAGCGGTCAAGGGTAGATTTTAAGGTATGTCCAAAAACTACTTGAGGAGGAAGTTGGAGAGGGGAATAGTGCGGGCCTCGCGATGCTCGGGATCGGCGATGTGGTCGGCGGGATAGCCACAGACGAGCATGTGATAGGGATAGACGCCCTTGGGCAGATTGAACTGCTCCTGTGCCACCTCAGGCTTAAAATGGCATACCCAGCACGTTCCTAGGCCCTGCTCGGTGGCCTCCATCATCATCTGATCACACACGATGGACGTATCGATTTCACTGGAATTCATCTGGTCATACGGGCGTACCCAAGCATCATCGGTAACGCAGCAAATAAGGAAGATGAGCGGAGCGCCAAAGATAGACCCATCACGAGCAAACCGAGGCTGACAAGCAGCAGCCTTCTCCAACAGCTCAGGCGTATCCAGCACCATCACACGGGCTGGATGATTATTACAAGCAGAAGGAGCAATCCGCCCCGCCTCAACAATGGCATCCACTACCGACTGCTCAACAGGACGGTCCTCAAAAGAACGACAAGAATACCGACCACTAGCCAGATCCAAATAAGACATACAAGCCCTCCTAAAATTAAAAATCAAACAAACCAAAAGTAACCCAAAGAGTACCCAAAGCAGCAATCAGCCAAACGCTCATCAAGGGCCAAAGTGTCCGAACGGATACCAAAGGTCCCTTCAGCCAAACCCCCGTCGCGCTAAATCTATCAGCCAAAGTTCCCAATGGTGGTGCATAAGGGAGCGGGCCCGGCCACTAATAACCTTTTGAACGACTCTGCTTGCAGCCGGAGTGAAAAAGGTTATTAGTGGCCGGGCCCGCGACCGGTGGGACATGTACCCCCAATTAACTGTTCTTCATGACAATCGAATCCACGACATCGGCCACATTCTCGCAGCAGTCGGCGCAGTACTCCAGGAAGGCGTACACGTCACGCCAAGCGATGACCTCGAGCGGGTCCTTGCCGTTAACGTGCAGGTTACGCATGGCGTTGATATAGAGCTCGTCGGCCTCGGACTCGATGGTGTTGATCTGGATGACGAGCTCGCGCAGCGTCTTGGACTTGCGGTAGTTAGGCAGCTCGACCATCAGGTCCTTCATGGCGCGGCAGGCGTCGGTCACCTTGTGGGCGATGACGATGGCGTCGGGATGGATGCTCTGGATGTTGGTGAAGTAGACGCGCTGCACGACGCCCTCGATACGGTCGAGCACGGTGTCGAGCGAGCAGCTCATCAGATCCAGGTCCTCGCGCTCAAGCGGGGTGATAA
The DNA here is from genome assembly GCA_958439425.1 of uncultured Collinsella sp. GTDB lineage: Bacteria > Actinomycetota > Coriobacteriia > Coriobacteriales > Coriobacteriaceae > Collinsella. Next base: position 31,836 of record CAUBVH010000012.1, on the reverse strand, counting down.
AGGCCGTGAGCAGGGCGTCCTCAAGCTCATGGTGCTTCTTGTCGGCCGCATGCTCGATCGCGTGCATCTTGTCGAGCATATCGTGAATCTTCGCGGGATCGAAGTTCTCGAAAATCTTGGTAAGCAGCTCGGCGGCCTGGACGGCAAGATCGGCGCAGGCGACGTAGTTGTCAAAGTAGAACGAATCGGGTTTCTTTGCCATGAGTGGGTCCTTTCGAGGCGAAGACGGGTGGGCGAAGTTTTGCGGTCCGGATGGACGCTCGGTGTGGCTAGAGGAACATCATGAACAGCTTGGCCATGACAAAGCTGATGAGTCCGCAGGCGGGGAAGGTGAAGAACCAGGTGAACATCATGTCCTTGACGACGCCGAAGTTGATGGCCGAGAGGCGTTTGACGGCACCGACGCCCATGATGGCGCAGGTCTTGATGTGCGTGGAGGACACGGGGATGCCGGTAAGGGTGGCAAGCAGCAGGTTCGCGGCGCCCGCCAGGTCGGCGGAGAAGCCCTGGTACTTTTCGAGCTTGACCATGCTCTGGCCAACGGACTTGATGATGCGCTCGCCGCCCACGCTGGTGCCGATGCCCATGGTGGCCGAGCATAGCAGCATAATCCAGATGGGGATGCCGGCATCGCCGACGCTCGTCTGGCCGCTGGCAAAGGCCACGCCTAAAAAGAGCACGCCGATGAACTTCTGTCCATCCTGCGCGCCGTGCATAAAGCTCATGGCCGCAGCGCTCGCGATCTGAGCGTATTTAAAGAAGACATTGGCACGTCGCCTGTTGGCGGCGGCGAAAAGAATCGAGACGAGCTTGCACAGGACCCAGCCCATGACAAAGCCCAGGCCGATGGAGAGCGCCAGGCCGTAGATGACCTTCATCCACTCGTGGACGTTGACGCTGCTCGCACCGCCGAGGGCGATGGCGGCACCGGTCAGGCCGGCGATAAGGCTGTGGCTTTGCGAGGTGGGGATGCCAAAACGCGACGCTGTGGCGCCGTAGACGACGATGGAGAACAGCGCCGCGCACAGGCAGGCGAGCGCCATGGTACTGTTTCCGCCAAAGTCGACAATATGGGAGATGGTGTTGGCGACGCTCGCGTTAAAGTGCGTCATGATGAGCACGCCGAGGAAGTTGAATGCGGCACTCATGAGAATGGCGGCGCGGGCGGGCATGCAACGCGTAGTGACGCAGGTCGCGATGGCGTTGGGTGCGTCGGTCCATCCATTGACGAAGATGGCGCCGAGCGCGAGGATCACGGTGACGGCAAGGACTGGGTTCGACACAAGTTGGCCGAGGAAGGTTGAGAACGTTACGTCCATATATGGGCTTTCTCGAAGTTTGCAGGCACGTTACAGAAACATGATAAATCGTATCACCTCCTGCGGGTTTCTTTACCGAGTTCTGATGGGAGCAGTGAATTTTTTGGCACTAAAATTGAATATTATCCCTGTTGACCGCGGGTGTTCTTTTTGCTAACACGCCATGCGGACACATGCGATCGCTCCGGCACCCCAAAACCACAGCCTGTTCGCTTTACAACATGCAAACATGCGTTCGATAATAGGAGGCATGGAATATCGACAGACAGACGGCAAAACTCGGCGCGTGCACAAGCAGTATGTGGACGTCGTGGCTCGCATTCTCGCGGGCGGACAGGTTGTGCCGGTTACCGTCTGCTGGGTTGACGGTCGCTGCTTTACGATTGACGAGATTGTCTCGTCCACCGGTTTTGGCCTGACGGTTCACGGCATTCGTACGGCGACTTATAAGGTTCGTTTTGGCGGACATGCGACCGAACTGTATCTGGAAGAACAGGCACGCGAGCGACCGGATGGCTCGCAGACTCATCTGATGCGTTGGTGGGTGTGGGCGTTCGACCGAACACTCGAGAGCGAGCGCCGCAGGTAAGAACGCGTGGCGTTCGGGTACAATGGCAGGAAACTTGTCAGCTACGGCGCCGTCGCGGTGCTTTTTGAAAGGACGAAATTATGAACGATATCCAGGGCTATCAGAATGGCCCCATCGAGACCGGCGCAAGCCGTGCCAAGGAGATGTCGCCGCGCGCGTACAACCTTGTCATGTCTGCTCTGATCTTTTTGGGCTTTTGCGCCATGGGCGCCGGTGCTTACTTTACGAGCACCATGTCGTTTGCGCGCATGATGATGAGCGGCGCCGCTTTGCCGCTGGTCTTTGGCTCATTTATTTTGACCATCGTCGGCATGGTCATGATGTCGGCTGCTGCCAGCAAACAGTCCGTGGGCCTGTCACTCGTGGGCTACGTGGTCTTTGCGAGCACCTTTGGCCTGACGGCGTCGTTTGGTCTTGCCAACTACGACCTGCCTACCATTAACACCGCCTTTATCGCCACGGCCGCCATTACCTTTGTCTTTGGTGCGCTGGGCGTGACCTTCCCCAAGTTCTTCCAGCGTGTGTATGGCATTGGTTTTGGCATCCTGCTTGCCACGATTCTGGTCGAGATCGTGCTGATGTTCATGGGCGTTTCGCAGTCCATCACCGACCTGATCGTGATCGTGGTGTTCGCCGGCTTCATCGGCTACGACACCTATGTGGCAACGACGGTGCCGCCCACGCTGCCCAACGCCGTGCTCATGGCATCCAACCTGTTCGTGGACATCATCAACGTGTTCCTGCGCATTCTGAACATCCTCGGCCGTCGCGATTAAAGCGCGGCATTGCGATGCTTCCTGCCGGACACGGTAAAACGATGCGAAAGGCGGTCCTTCGGGGCCGTCTTTTTTGTGCGCGGCGGGGTATCATGGATGGGAAAAGCCGATAGCGGCAGCGACAGGAAAGGTGACCACGTATGGCAGACGTCGACAACAGGAACCGTAACCGCAGGTCCAACCGAGCGGGTCAGCCCAATCCCAAGCGCGAGGCTCGTGCCAAGGCCGCCGAGCGCCATGTGATGACTGTGTCCGAGGCCTGCGCCAAGGATATCGAGCGTTCGCTTGCTGGTGCTCGCGAGTTTGACGGCATGCCTGCCGGCTTTGTCGCGGCGATGAAGGCCAAGGCCCAAGCGGCTGCGGCTGCCGAGGAGCCGGTTGCCGAGGAGTCTGAGTCCGCCGAGGTCGAGGCCGCTGAGGTTGCGTCCGTCGAGACCGAGGTCACGGACGAGTCTGCGCCTGCCGAGGAACCCGCAGAGACCGAGTCCGCGCCTGCCGAGGAGCCCGCTCCGACCCTGCCCGAGGTCACCGTGCTTGATGCCTCCGCCACGCAGGCCATTCTGGACAACGGCCGTGGCTATGCGCAGTTCTGCGACATGGCAGTGCTCGCCTTTGCCTCGTTTACCAATCCGGGCGGTGGATATATTCAGGGTTATCTGGGCCAGGAGGCCACGCTGTGCGCCGATTCGTATCTGTACAACGTTCTCGATAAGCAGCGTAAGTGGTACGGCGAGAACCGTCGCCGCAACATCAACTGCGAGCTCTATCGTAACCGCGCCCTGGTGGTGCCTGCGGTGCGCTTCGACCGCAACCACGTGCATGCATACGCCGACGTGATCGTGGCCGCCGCGCCCAACGTTAGGCGCGCCCGCCAGGAGTATCGCGTGAGCGACGATGCTCTGCTGGATGCCCTGCGCGACCGCATTCGCTTTGTGCTCGCCATCTGCGATGAGCTTGGTCGCGAGAAGCTCGTGCTGGGTGCTTGGGGCTGCGACAACAACGGCTTTGATGCCGAGGCCGTGGCCGAGCTCTTCCGCAAGGAGCTCGCGTCGGGCGACTTCAAGGTCAAGCAGGTCTTCTTTGCCGTGCCCTCTACGCGCTGGGACGAGGACTTCGCCAAGTTCGAGCACGTGCTGGCAAACTTCCCCGAGCGCAACGAGGAGTCCTATGCTCAGGTTGCCGCCCGCACCGCAGCCGCCCGTGCCGCCGAGCAGGCTCAGGCCGCTGCCGAGGATGACGAGGATGACGACGACTGGCGCAAGTACCTGTAAACGGTGCGCGTGATGCGATATACCGAGCCGACGGGGGCTGCTCCCGTCGGCTTTTTATTGAGTGGGGAGCTTACGATGAAAAACGTTCTATGCTTTGGTGACAGCAACACCTATGGTTACGATCCGGCGGGCATGCGCGACGGTACCGCGGTGCGCTATGCGCAGGATGTGCGCTGGTGTGGCGTGGTCCAACGTGACTTAGGCGAGGGCTGGCATGTAATTGAAGAAGGCCTCAACGGCCGCACGACGGTACGCGACGACATGTGCCATCTGGACACTAACCTCAACGGTATTCGCGCGCTTCCGATGCTGCTCGAGGCCCATAAGCCGCTGGACGCCATTGTGATCATGCTGGGCACCAACGACTGTAAGACGGTCTTTAACGTGACAGCTTCCGATATCGCCCGTGGCGCCATGGCGCTGATTCGCGCCGTCCGCGCGTTTCCGTGGACCGACGCTGCGCCTTGCCCGCGCATCCTGCTGATGGCTCCTATCAAGATCAAGCCGCAGATCGCCGATGTGTATATGACCGACTTTGACGAGCATTCCGTTGAGGCATCTGAGCTTTTTGGCGAGTACTATGCGCACGTGGCCGAGCAGTTTGGCTGCGACTTTTTGAATGCCGCCGAGTTTGCCGAGCCGGGCGATATCGACTATCTGCATATGATGCCCGAAAGCCACGAGAGCTTGGGACATGCCGTGGCAGCCAAGCTCCAAGAGATGCTCGGTGAGTAGCGCGACCCCAAGCCACCGCAAAGGGGACAGGCACCTTTGCGGTGGTTTTGCCCGGGTAAACGAACGGATTGGCTGCCATATGGGCATGGACGAGCTCATCGACCTCTTTGCCGAGGGCGATGAGCTCGTCTCCAATACCGCTTTTGAGGATTTGGATCTTGCCTACGACGTGGCGAACGGCGCGACCTTCGATGGCGTTGTGTTCCGATCTTGCGAGTTCGATAGCGTTGACTGGAGCGGCTCGACGTTTCGCGACGTGGTGTTTCGCGGTTGCCGCTTTATCCGCTGCAACATGGAAGGCTGCTGGCTCAGCCGCTGCGACTTCGTTGACTGCTCGGCACCGGGACTCAACTTGCTCAAGGCGCGCCTGTCGAGCGTGTCGTTTGGATCGTGCGATTTGAGCTATGCGAACCTTTCGGAGGGACGCATTGGCCCTATGACAGCATGCGATACACGTCTGAGAGAGGCTGCGTTTCAGGGTGCCAAGCTGGGTCAGATACGCCTGGATGGCTGTGACCTGACGCGTGTTGATGTGTTCAAGACGTCGCTTTCCGGCGTTGATGTGTCGCGCTGTACATTTGCAGCGCCCGTTGTTTCGGGCGATTACCATGAGTTGCGTGGCTTGACGGTCAATGCCGAGCAGGCGCTGGCACTCTCGGGTTTGTTGGGAATTCAACTCGCCGACGAATAGGCGCTCTGGTCCTTTGCTCGACCGCTATCTAAAATCAAACCGTCGCAACATTTAATGATTTTTCGCGTTTGCACGATTTTCATCGAATGTTGCGACGGTTTTTGGTGCAAGGTAGCCTGTCTCTTTTTGGCAGGTTACTGGCTATTTAGTACTGCCACATGTGGTTGACAGGGCCGGAGCCTTTGCCCATGTTCAGGCCGGCGGCGAGAGCGCCGGTCAGGTAGGCCTTGCCGGCGTTGATGGCGTCGGCAAGTTCCATGCCCTGGGCCAGCGCGCAAGCGATGGCGGATGAGAGCGTACAGCCGGTGCCGTGCGTGTTGCTGGTCTCAATGCGCTTGTGGCGAAACCACGTAGTGAGCGGATCGCCCAGGTGGTTGCCCTCGTCATCGAGGGGCGCAGGCTCGGCCAGTACGTCGTTGGCCTCGTTGACAAAATGACCGCCCTTAACCAAGGCTGCGCAGCCAAAGCGGCGGGTGAGGAGCATAGCGGCATTTTGTTGCGTGCGCTCGGAATCGACCTCGTAGTCGAGCAGCGTCATGGCCTCGGGAATGTTGGGCGTGATGACCGTTGCCAACGGGAACAGGCGGCGGGTGAGTGCCTCGGAGGCATCCTCGGCAATCAAGCGCGCGCCCGAGGTGGCGACCATGACGGGGTCGACGACCACGTTGGTTGCGTTCCAAGCGCTCAAGCGGTCTGCGATGACTTCGATAATCTCGGCAGAGGAGACCATGCCAATCTTGACGGAACTCGGGCGGATATCGTCAAAGACAGCGTCAATTTGCGCGGCTACGATATCTGGCGAGATATCCTGCACGGCGGTGACGCCCAGTGTGTTTTGCGCTGTGATGGCGGTGATGGCCGTCTCGGCATACAGGCGGTGCGCCGTGATGGTCTTGATGTCGGCCTGAATGCCGGCACCGCCGCTGGAATCGGATCCCGCGATGGATAGAACGGCGGGTACCTTGCTGCGATCCATGTTCGCTCCCTCGTTCGGTCGGATTCAAATGGGTCTTCAATCCGCATTATAAAGATGCCCGGGCCGGCTGTATGCCGATCCCGGGCGGGCGGTGCAATCTTTACGTAAATATAAACAAATGTTCACATGTCAACAATTGACGAGCACCTTGTTGCCGATTGTGGCTCCAGTGACGCGTTAATCCTCCATGCCAAGATCGATCGTCGTGCCCTCGAACACCTTGTTGACGGTACGGACGGCGCACATCTTGCCACACATGGTGCAGGTGCCCTCGGTGGCGGCGGGGGATTCCTCGTAGCGCTTCTTACCGGTGACCGGATCGAGAGCACACTTCCACATGGCATCCCAGTCGAGCTTGCGACGTGCCTGGCCCATCTTGTCATCCATGTCGCGGGCGTGCGGCACCTTCTTGGCGATATCGGCGGCGTGCGCGGCAATCTTGGTGGCCATGAGGCCATCGAGCACGTCCTGGGCGTTGGGCAGGCACAGGTGCTCGGCCGGCGTCACGTAGCACAGGAAGTCGGCACCGGAGCTGGCGGAGATGGCGCCGCCGATGGCAGCGGTGATGTGGTCGTAACCCACGCCGATATCGGTCACCAGCGGCCCGAGCACATAGAACGGGGCATTGTGGCACAGGCGCTTCTGCAGTTTCATGTTGGCGGCGATCTCGTCGAGCGCCATGTGACCCGGACCCTCGACCATGACCTGGACGCCGGCAGCCCAAGCGCGCTTGCACAGCTTGCCCAGCTCGATCATCTCAGCGGTCTCGGTGGCGTCGTTGGAGTCGTAGAGGCAGCCCGGGCGGCAGGAGTCGCCGAGCGAAATCGTCACGTCGTACTCGTGGCAGATCTCGAGCAGCTCGTCAAAGTACTCGTAGAAGGGGTTTTCGTTGCCGGTGACCTCCATCCAGCCAAACAGCAGCGAGCCGCCGCGGCTCACGATGTTCATCAAGCGGCCGGTCTCCTTAAAGGTCTTGGTGACCGACTTGTTGATGCCGCAGTGGATGGTCATAAAGTCCACGCCGTCCTCGGCGTGCGCGCGCACGACCTCGAACAGGTCATCCTTGGTAAGCTTGACCAGCGGCTTTTCCATGTAGCCGATGGCGTCGTACATGGGGACGGTGCCCACCATGAGCGGCGTCTCGTCGATGAGCTGCTGGCGGAACTGGCGCGTCTTGCCCGAGTTGGAAAGGTCCATGATGGCGTCGGCGCCAAAGTCCTCGGCGATCTTGACCTTCTTCCATTCCTCGGCGGCATCGGCTTTATCGCCCGAGATGCCCAGGTTGACGTTGACCTTAGTAGACAGGCCCTCGCCGACACCAAAGGCGCGCATGCCTTTTTTGATGTGCACGATGTTGGCGGGAATGGCGATGCGGCCGTCGGCCACGCGCTCGCGGATGTACTCGGGGTCGCGATGCTCTCGCTCGGCGACTTCCTTCATCTGCGGCGTGATCTGCCCGGCGCGGGCGAAGTCGATTTGCGTGACGAGCTTGGGCTCGGTCTGTGTGCTCATTGGCACGGCTCCCTTCGTTGGCATTACCCATATCAGGTTTGCGGGTCAGGGCGGGCGCGCCCAGTCTCAGCCTGCCGTCTTGTCCTGCAAGCTCCCCGTTTATGTAATGGGCTCAAGTATAGCTCGAATGGGTACGATTGGCCTAACGAGCGTGCCTGTGGGGAGGCGAACATGGAAGACAAGCATCTATATCGAGAGACGCAATGGGATGTATCGGCCGAGGAAAGCCGTGCGCACCATGGCCTTGTCGCGATTGGTTTTGCGGTGCTTGCCGTGCTGGTGATTGCCTTTTGTATCTGGACGTTTGGCGGTCACGGCGGCGCTGCATGGGAGTTCGAGGCCGACGATGCCCTGCCGATCATGACAGTGAAGGTTACGGGCGGCAATACCGTTGCCGCGCCGGGCGACTATTGGTATCCGCGCGACGAGTTTGTGCAGCTGCAGTTGAGCGGCGGGTCTATTCCGGGCGAAGAAATCGAACGCGTGACGTATGATGCGGCGCTCAAAACGCTGACGGTGAAGCTCAAGAATCAGGGCGACGTGCCTACGACTATGGATATCGCGCTGACGGAATGGCGCTTGGAGCCCCCATCGGGTGTTGCGGTGTCCGAGGTAGAGCACGTTAAGATTACCTACCAAAATGGCTCGACAAACGAAGTTGCCAAAGCCGACGGCTTGGCGGAATAGACGCCGTGCCTAGGCAGCACATTCAAAAGTAGCGGTGGTCCTACAAGGTCTGTTCGTTCAGGAAGACCAAAGTGTTCTTATTTGAAAGCTCGGGAAAGTGACGATAACCAACGTCAAACGCGGTGAGCCCGCTTACATCCTCGAGCTTGTTTTCTGCCATCCAGCGCACCATGGAACCACGTGCCTTTTTGCTGGCGGTCGACCGTTGGATGGGCTTCCCGTTGCGGATACCCTCGCCAAAGAGGCATGTGACGGCCGTGGCGTCGCCCGCGAGGTGGGGCAGAACGGTTTTGGCATACTCTACGCTGGCGAGGTTGACGATCGTAGCGTTGGAGCCCGCCGGAGCGATGGCCCGCGCGAGCTTGTCGTTCCAAAACGCGTAGAGGTCTCGGGCATCGTCAACGGCGAGCTTCGCGCCCATCTCCAGCCGATACGGTTCGACGGCATGAAAGGGACGAACGCACCCGTAGAGGCCGGAGAGGATCCACAGATGGTCTTGCAGCCAGGCAAGCTGCGCGGAATCCATCACCTCGGGTGCCATGCTCTGGTATTGAATCCCGTGATAGGACATGACGGCAGGGGAGAGGTGACGGGCGAGTACGGGATTGTCGAGATCGCCGCTTTTCAGGATGGGCCCGAACTCATGCAGGGTGTTGAGGCAAGGTCCCAGCAGTTTGTCACTCACGTTCCACAGCGCCTGCAGGCCGCCGCTGCCTTCATTCCGCTCGATATCTAGCAGTGCGCGGTGGAGGCGAGCCGTCTCGCGCACAAAGGGTGGGATGCCCAGGACTTCAAAAGCATCTTGGGCCGCGCGCATCTGCTTGGCGGGCGAAATGATGACCTGCAGCATGGACTCTCCTCTGCCAAAAAGGAAGTTGCGGTGGAATACGGTCTGTTTTGGCCGTTTATGGGCCAGTTTAGTCCGTATTTCACCGCAACTGACGAAGGGTTGGTTAGGCGCGCTCGATGAAGGCCTTGTAGCCGCGATAGGCCTCGTAGATGTCGGCCTTGTTGGCGACCTCCCACAGGGCGTGCATGGACAGGACGGCAACACCGGAGTCGATGACGTTCATGCCGTACTTGGCCATGATGTAGGCGATGGTGCCACCGCCGCCCGCGTTGACGCGGCCGAGCTCACAGGTCTGGAAGTCCACGCCGGCCTCGTCCATGATGTCGCGGATGAGGGCCACATACTCGGCGTCGGCGTCGTTAGAGCCGCCCTTGCCGCGGCTGCCCGTGTACTTGTTAAAGCACAGGCCGCGACCCATAAAGGCTGCGTTCTTGGTTTCGAACTTGCCGGCGTAGCCCGGGTCGAAGCCGGCGGACACGTCAGAGGAGAGCATACGGCTGTGGGCGAGTGCGCGGCGCAGGGCCAGCGGGCTGCTCTCGCCGGCGAGCGTCATGATCTCGGCGACGGTGTTCTCGAAGAAACGGCTCGTCATGCCGGTGGCGCCCACGGAGCCGATCTCCTCCTTGTCGACGATGAGCGTGATACTCGTACGCTCGACGTCTGCCACGTTGATCTGGGCGAGCATGGAGGGGTAAGCGCAGACGCGGTCGTCGTGTCCATAGCCCAAAATCATGGAGCGGTCGAGACCCATGTCGCGGGCGGGGCCGGCGGGCACGACCTCGATCTCGGCGGAGAGGAAGTCCTCCTCCTCGACATCGTACTGTTCCTTGAGGATATCCAAGAACATCTGCTTGACGGGCTCCTTGGGGGCGTCCTTGTCGTCCTCATCGAACTTGACGGGGCGGCCGCCCACGATCACGTCGAGGATCTCGGCGTCGACGGCGTCCTTGGCCGGCTTGGACATCTGCTCGCTCGAGAGGTGGATCAGCAGGTCGGAGATGGTAAAGACCGGGTCGTCAGCCTTGTCGCCGATGTTGATGTCGACGGTGGTGCCGTCCTTTTTGCAGATGACGCCCACAAGCGCGAGCGGGGAGGCCACCCAGTGGTAGCTCTTGACGCCGCCGTAGTAGTGCGTGTCGAGGTAGGCCATGTCGCCGGCCTCGAAGGCGGGATTTTGCTTGAGGTCCAGGCGAGGCGAGTCCACGTGGGCGCCCAGGATGTTAAAGCCCTGCTCGAGCGGGGCGGTTCCAAGGTTGACGAGCATAAGGTCCTTGCCGTGGTTGGCGGCGTACACCTTGTCGCCTGCCTTGAGCTCGCGGCCTTCGGCGATCACGGTCTCCAGGTCGACGTAGCCCGCCTCCTCGGCCATCTTGATGCCGGCCTTGACACACAGGCGCTCGGTCTTGTTCTCACTCAAAAACTGCTTATAGCCGCGGCAAAGCTCCTCGAGCTCCTCGATCTGCTGTGGCGTGTACTTTTTCCATGCGCAGGGACGCTCCATGACGCAGGCTCCTTTCGGATCGATCGTGCTGGTTAATGTACCGTGAGCCATCGTATCACGCGCGGGCGCGCGGTGGCGGAGGAGCTTGATGTGCGGTGGCCGCGAGGCGGGGAGCGTGTAAACTGGTGGGAGCAAATCGTGCCCAGCCCAAAGCGAGGTATTCAATATGTCTGACAAGCGCCGCACCTTTGCCGTTATCGACGGCAACTCGCTCATGCACCGCGCCTTCCACGCCGTGCCGCCCACCATGAACGCGCCGGACGGTCGCCCCACCAACGCGATCTTTGGCTTTTTAAACATGTTTCTCAAGATGATCGACGCCTTTAACCCCGACGGTGTGGTCGTGGCGTTTGATAAGGGCAAGCCGCGCGTGCGCATGGAGATGCTGCCGCAGTATAAGGCGCAGCGCCCGCCCATGGACCCCGACCTGCACGCGCAGTTCCCCATGATTAAGGAGCTGCTCGCTGCGCTCAATGTGCCGATTTTGCAGTCCGAGGGCTGGGAAGGTGACGATATCCTGGGCACCATGGCGCGCCTGGGCGAGGAAGCCGGCTGCGACATGCTGCTGGTGACCGGCGACCGCGACATGTATCAGCTCGTGACCGAGCACGTCAACGTGGTCTCGACCCGCAAAGGCCTGTCCGACGTGGCGATTATGACGCCCGAGAGCGTGGACGACCTGTATCACGGCATTACACCGGCGCTCGTGCCCGATTTTTACGGCCTGAAGGGCGATACTTCCGACAACATTCCCGGCGTGCCGGGCATCGGCCCCAAAAAGGCGAGCGCGCTCATCGCGCAGTACGGCAGCTTGGACGAGGTCATCGCACATGCCGACGAGGTCAAGGGCAAGATGGGCGAGAACCTGCGCGCGCATATCGACGACGCGCTGCTGAGCCGCAAGGTCGCAACCATTCGTACCGATGCGCCTGTCGAGCTCGACTTTGATGCGACGTCCTTCCCGGCGTTTTCTGCCGACGAGGTGTCCGCTACGCTGGGCACGCTCGGCATTACGGCCATGCAGAACCGTTTTCTCTCGCTGATTGGCGGCGAGGGTGGGGCTGCGGCCGCTGCCAGCACGTTTGAGCTGCCTGCCGTTTCGCGCGCCACTGCCGGCGATGCCGAGGCGCTTGCTGCCGCTGTCGCCGAGATCGCTCGCGCGATTGATGCGGGCGAGTGGATTGCCGCCGTGGTGGACGATGACAAGGAGGAGGGCGCGCTTTTTGGCCTGACGCGTACGCTGTGGCTGGCGACGTCCAAGGGGCTGTTTGCGCTCGAGGAGGGCGACGGCGCATCGCCTGGCGAGGTCGATGGCTTTAACGTTGCCCACGGCGTGATCGCCGGTGTGCTCGCGCGCCTGTTTATGGAGGGCCGCGTTGCGAGCCCGGATATGAAGGCGCTGCTGCATGAGCTTTCGCCCATCGATTCTTCTGAGCCCGAGCTCATGGATCCGCTGGCCGCCGATTCCACGCGCATCTTCGATACCGTGGTCGCCGCCTACCTGCTGGATTCCGACCGCTCCGAGTTTGATGAGGCGTATCTGGCCGAAACCTATCTGCAGATGGCGCTGCCTGCGGTGCGCGGCGCGGAGGGTGCTGGCGAGGACGCTCCTGCGCCTGCTGCCCGCACTGCGGCCCTGACGCTGGCGCTCGTGGCGCCGCTGCGCGACCGCATGGCCCGCGAGAACGCCGCCAACGTGTTCGATGGCATCGAGATGCCGCTCGTGCCGGTGCTTGCCAAGATGGAGCGCGCGGGCATGCTCGTGGACCCCGATCGCCTGCATAGTCTGTCCGAGGGCTTGGCGACCCAGATTGCCGAGGTCGAGCGGAGCATTCGCGACCTGGCCGGCGACGAGACCTTTAACATCGGCAGTCCCATGCAGCTCTCGCACGTGCTGTTTGACGTGATTGGCCTTCCGACCAAGGGTCTCAAGAAGACTAAGCGCGGCTATTATTCGACCAACGCCAAGGTGTTGAGCGATCTTGCCCGCGACCACGAGATTGTGCGCCTGATTTTGGACTGGCGTGAGAAGTCTAAGATCAAGTCCACCTATCTGGACACGCTGGGTCCGCTGCGCCGTGGTGACGGTCGCGTGCACACCACGTACAACCAGACCATCACGGCGACGGGTCGTCTGTCCTCGAGTGACCCGAACCTTCAGAACATCCCGACGCGCTCGGAGCTGGGCCGTACCGTCAAGACGGCGTTTTCGGCAGGCGAGGGAAGCGTCTTTTTGGCGGTGGACTACTCGCAGATCGAGCTGCGTCTGCTGGCGCATCTCTCAGGTGATGAGCACCTGGTGCGCGCCTTTAACGAGGGTGAGGACTTCCATGCCGAGACGGCCGCACGCGTGTTTGGCGTGCCGGTGTCCGAGGTGACGCCCGATTTGCGCAGTCGCGCCAAGGCCGTGAACTTTGGCATCGTGTACGGTCAGCAGGCTTACGGCCTGTCGCAGTCGCTGCATATCTCGATGGCCGAGGCGCGCGACATGATCGACCGCTACTACGAGGCCTACCCGGGCGTGCGCACGTTCCTCGACAACGTGGTGGCGCGTGCCAAGCAGACGGGTTATGCCGAGACTATGTACGGCCGCCGTCGCCATATTCCAGAGCTCAAGGCCAAAAACCCGCAGCTCCGCGGCTTTGGCGAGCGCACGGCCATGAACCACCCCATGCAGGGCACCGCAGCCGACATCATCAAGATCGCGATGGCCCGCGTGAGCCGCCGCCTGGAAGAAGAAGGCTTTGCCGCCCACATGATCCTGCAGGTGCACGACGAACTGGACTTTGAGTGCCCGGTGGATGAGGTCGAGGCGCTTACGGCGATGGTCCGCGACGTCATGGAGCATGTGGTGGAGCTCCGCGTACCGTTAATCGCCGAAGCCAGCACCGGCATAACCTGGGCCGACGCGAAATAGGGAAGCACTCCGTAAGGCAAGCTCGCCCAAGACGCAAGCCCCCACATACTTAAGATTTGGGACAAACACTACTGATTAATTTGTCCCACAGTAACCAAAACAGAGGGGAGCCCCTCCCCAACAAGGAGCTCCCCTCTGCTCAAATCATTTCAGCTAAGTATCTAGACACTCAAGACGCCATCTTGGCGGCAGGAAAGTAAACCTAGGGCCTGGCCGGGCGGCACGGGTTAACTTTTCGTAGATTCCGCACGCAAAGAAAGCCACTTAATGTGGCTTTCGTCTTGCGCAGGACCTGACCGAGCGAAAAGTTATCCCGTGCCGCCCGGTCAGGCCCGATGGGACGGCTACCGAGCCGCCAGGATGGCGTCGATGAGCGTCAGTACGCCCCCGTCGTTGTTGCTCGGAATGCGCCACTTGGCATGCGCGTTCATGTGCTCCTCGGCATTGTCCACGATAAAGCTATGCCCGACGCGCTCGAGCATGGGAATATCGTTGTAGGTGTCGCCCACGGCGGCGGCGTCGGCGATATCGATGCCCAGGTGGTCGCACAGGTGCGCGACGCCCGACCCCTTGTCGACGCCCAGGTTCATGAAGTCGATCCACTCGTGCCCGGCGTTGGTGACGTAGAGCTTGTCCGAGAACTCGGGGCTGTAGTCCTCGCGAAACGCTGGCTCGGCATCGTAGGCGGGGAAGAAGATCGAAATCTTGTTGGACTCGATATCAAGGCCCTCAAAGCTATCGACGTAGTTGATCGTGTTGTAGTACACGCTGATCTCGTCGTGGTACTGATGGTCGCGGGCGAGCACATAGAACTCGTCGTAGCAGCACAAGACGGGAACGGCACGCGGGTCCTCCGAGGCACGGGCGAGCACCTGCTGATACAGCGCCACATCGATGTTGCTCTTATAGATATAGCTGCCGCGATAGATGACGCAGGCTCCGTTGTCGGGACAAAAAGCAAGGCGGTTCTTAATGCTCTCGAACATTTCCTCGAGTTTGGGGGCGGGGCGTCCGCTGGCGGGGCAGAATACAATGCCTGCGTCGGCGAGCTTGTCCAGGCGCTCATCAAGACCCTGCGGCAACACGCGCTTGTCGGTGAGCAGCGTCTTGTCCATGTCGACGGCGAGAATCTTAATGCTTCCGATATTGGTGTCCGATTCGTAAGTTTGCATAAAAGCGCGCCTTTCGTTTCGAAATTGTTTCAGACGTTATAACCATCAACCAGTAACTGAGCGTATTGTCGCAGGAACGGAGCGTATTTGCACCACGCTTCACAAAGTAATGAAAAAACTTTTCAGAAATTTGAATTTGTCGCTTGTGCTGCGGGCACTTTAGCGTAATATAGCGATCATCGAAAACGGAGACGGAAATACAACCGCTTACCGAAGAAAAGGTACCGTTTACGATATTAGAATTGCGCCCGGCGATAGGTGAAAGGAGAGGCAGATGCAGTTCGTAAAGATCATCACCACTGCAGATAATGCCATCCGACGCCAGCGCGCAATTTCCCGACGACGATAACAATCGTCTCTGTTCGTATGGGGTGAAATGCCCCAACAGAGTCATTTTGAGGTCGTTGGGTTTTAGCACGATATAAACGCATGTTTCTAGGGCATGCTGTGCTGCTTTTTGCTATTTAACCTGATATTGCACGGTTTTTTGACCTCGAAATGACTTGCAACTGACCGATGTTCTAACTAGCTACCAAGGGCGAAAGGAAACAGCCATGAGCAAGGAAAAAGTCGTTCTCGCATATTCCGGTGGTCTTGATACATCCGTATGTGTCAAGTGGCTCCAGGACGAGAAGAATCTCGATGTCGTTTGCGTCTGCGGCAACGTGGGCCAGGAGGAGACCGGCTTGGATGCCAAGAAGCAGAAGGCGCTTGACCTGGGCGTTCTCGATTGCCAGGTGCTCGACCTGCGCGACGAGTTCTCCGATGAGTTCCTGACTAAGGCCATCGCCGCAAACTCCATGTACGAGAACAAGTACCCGCTGCTCTCCGCGCTGTCTCGCCCGCTGCTCGCCAAGAAGCTTGTCGAGGTCGCTCACGAGTTTGGCGCGACCTACGTCGCCCACGGCTGCACCGGCAAGGGTAACGACCAGGTTCGTTTTGAGGCTGCCGTCAAGGCCCTCGACCCCGAGCTTAAGGTTATCGCCCCGGTTCGCGAGTGGGATCTGAAGTGCCGTCCCGATGAGGTTGCCTATGCTCACGCCCACAACGTGCCGGTTCCCGAGGGCGCCAACGACAACCCCTATTCCATCGACGACAACCTGTGGGGTCGCGCCATCGAGTGCGGTCACCTGGAGGATCCCTGGAACGAGCCGCTCGATGACGCCTGGGTTATGACCAAGAACCCCGAGGACACGCCGGACACCCCGACCTACACCGAGATTGAGTTTGAGGCGGGCAAGCCCGTCGCCGTCGATGGCAAGAAGATGAAACTCTCCGAGATCGTCATCGCCCTCAACAAGATTTCAGGTGACAACGGTTTTGGCCGTCTCGACCTGGTCGAGGATCGTCTGGTGGGCCTCAAGAGTCGCGAGTGCTACGAGGTTCCTGGCGCCCTGACGCTCATCACCGCCCACAAGGCGCTCGAGGACATCTGCGTCGAGGGCGACCTGCTCAAGACCAAGATTAAGCTCGAGCAGGATTGGGCCACCGCCGTGTACAACGGCCAGTGGTACAGCCCGCTCAAAAACGCGCTCGATGCCTTTATGGCCGACACCCAGAAGTTCGTGACCGGCACCGTCCGTCTGAAGTTCTTTAAGGGCAACTGCCATGTCGTCGGCCGCAAGAGCCCGTTTAGCCTGTATGACTACGGTCTGGCTACCTACGACCGCGACACTACGTTTGACGAGAAGGCCAGCGCCGGCTTTATCGAGATCGATACGCTGTCGCTCAAGACGTGGGCTAAGGTCCAGGGCCCCAGCTCTGCTGCCGCCCAGGCCTAGCGCCTCCTTCCTTTGGTATCCGCGCGGCCCATCCGCGTGATACATAACGGGCGCATGGGGTCCCTACCTTTCGTTATGCTTGCTGACACTTCTTAACATCGGTGGCCCCTACGTTCCGCCCGCATATATGATGCCGCGTCTGCGGCTGAGTCCGAGCCCCGCCGGGGTTGTCCGGCGGGGCTCCTCCTATCAATTTGACGGCCCTGCGCCTATATATATGGGGAGTATCCATTATGTTCAATGCTATCGCGCATGCTTTACTTGCCCTCGCGCCCGAGTTCGATGCTGCAAAGGTCGAGGACGTTCCTATGAGCCTAAAGGCCTGGATCGATGGTTCGCAGGGCAACATCCGGAGGGAGACGTTGGGCGCCAAGTGCATGGCGCGTCACTTCTTTGCAAATTAGCTATATGGCCTCGCACATGGTGGGGAATATGCAAAACTAGCGGTTGAGAAATCGCTTTAGCGACAGGGCGCATTGCTTTGGGCGCTTGTTTTGGGATTTGATGAAAGGGGACGGTTCCATGGCTCTTTGGGGCGGTCGTTTTGAGGCAGGCGTGGCCGAGGTCACGCAGGAGTTTGGCGCGTCGTTGCCGGTTGACAAACATCTCTATAAGCAGGATATCGCCGGATCTAAGGCACATGCCAAGATGCTGGCGGCCCAGGGCATTATCAGCGCCGAGGACGAGCAGGCGATTGCCGAGGGCCTGACCGGAATCGAACAGGATATCGATGCCGGCAACTTCACCTTTGATATCAACGACGAGGACATTCATATGTCCATCGAAAGCGAGCTGACGCGTCGTATCGGCGAGGCTGGCAAGCGCTTGCATACTGGGCGTTCGCGCAACGACCAGGTGGCGACCGATACGCGCCTGGGCGTCAAGGCGCTGGCCAAGGAGCTCATGGAGGCCAATCTTGAGCTGCGCCATGTGCTGGTGGATGCGGCCAAGAAGTACGACAAGGTGATTCTTCCGGGCTACACGCATATGCAGCACGCTCAGCCCGTGCTGCTCTCGCATCATCTGCTGGCGTATTCCTGGATGTTCGCGCGCGACTTTACGCGCCTGAAGGCCGCCTTTGATGCCGCCGACAACTGCCCGCTGGGTGCTGCCGCGCTTGCCGGTACGAGCTATCCGCTCGATCGCCAGATGACGGCTGCCGAACTTGGCTTTGCGGGCGTGATTCCCAACTCGCTCGATGCGGTTTCCGACCGTGATTTCCTGCTCGATCTGCATTACGCCGGATCCGTCATGGCGATGCACCTGTCGCGTCTTTCCGAGGAGATCGTGCTGTGGTCGAGCTCCGAATTTGGCTTTATCACGCTTTCAGACTCCTACTCCACCGGCTCGTCCATCATGCCGCAGAAGAAGAATCCCGACTTTGCCGAGCTTATCCGCGGTAAGAGCGGTCGCGTGTACGGCAACCTGATGCAGCTGCTGGTAACCATGAAGGGCCTGCCGCTCGCTTATAACAAGGACTTGCAGGAGGACAAGGAGGGCGCGCTCGATACCGCTCACACGCTCATGCAGTGCCTGTCCGTTATGGCCGGAATGATTTCGACCTGGACCGTCAACGAGGATGCCATGGCGCGCGAGTGCGGCGTGGGGCACCTTGCCGCCACCGATGTTGCCGATTACCTGGCAAAGCGCGGTCTACCGTTCCGCGAGGCACATGCCGTGGTGGGGCACCTGGTCCTGATGTGTGAGAAGCGCGGCTGCAATCTTGAGGACCTGCCGTTTGAGGTGTTCCAGGAGGCAAGCCTGCTCTTTGAGCGCGATATTACCGAGGCGCTCGATATCCCGTCGATTGTCGCCGCGCGCACGACCGAGGGCGGTACCGCCCCTGCCGCCGTTGCCGTGCAGCTGCAGCGTGCCGAGGCGCAGCTCGTGGCCGACGAAGGCGTGTTTGGATCGCTAACCAAGGTTGTCGAGATGGGTCACGGGGCAAAGTAGAGGTTTGGCTGAAGACGTATTGTCCATTTATTGATAAATCGTTTTAGCTTTACGGGCGTCTGCTGATGCGGGCGCCCCTATTTTGCTGCTATGGGGGAGGGGCTTGTCGAGAACTTCTGTAGGACCTTTGGGCAGGTTGTGAAGGGGGTACGTTCGCGGGTGGCAACCGACCGCCCGCTCTGTTCCATGTGGTTGATGAGCGGTCGGATGGTACTCTAATCGGGCTTCGAAACAGAAGTGACACATATGGAGCGCTTTAATAAATTGCAGCGTTTCAATAAACAGCTTTTTGTTTAACTGCAGCTAAAACTCTGTTACGATGCAGTCCAGGCGGGTGCCGGAATGGGACTTGGGCACGCGCGAACCTACTTGAAAGGCTACCTTATGGCTATCGAGAAGACCTTCATCATGATTAAGCCCGACGCGGTGCGCGATCGCAAGATCGGCGAGATCGTTGCTCGTATTGAGCGTAGCGGCCTTGTCATCGAGCGCATGGAGATGACCACGCTCGAGCGCGCTACCGTCGAGGAGCACTACGCCCATCTGGCCGACAAGCCCTTCTTTGGCGGTCTCTGCGACTTTATGACGAGCGGTCCGGTCGTCAAGATGGTCGTTTCCGGTCTCTCCGCTGTTTCCAAGATGCGCACCCTTATGGGCGCTACCAACCCGCTTGATGCTGCGCCCGGCACCATCCGCGGCGACTTCGCCGTCGATGTCAACGCCAACGTGATTCACGGCTCCGACTGCCTGGAGAACGCCGAGATCGAGATCAAGCGCTTCTTTGGCTAAACCAGCTTTGACTCCTTAAAGCTGTTAGCGTGTGGCTTGGGCGCCGCGGAACTCCATCCGCGGCGCTCTTTTTATTCAAAAAGCTACTAAGAAGGGGCCCGCTCGGACATGTGCTCCGAGCGGGCCCCTTGCTGTTGGCATGTGGCGCTGAGCGGCTTAGGCCTCGTCGACGACCTTAAGGCCGCGGGTCTGGTCGATCTCGTTGAGGAGGTTGACGCGACGCTCGTGGCGGCCGCCCTCGAACTCGGCGTCGAGCCACTCGTCGACGATCATCTTAGCGAGCTCGGAGCCAACGACGCGGGCGCCAAAGGCGAGCACGTTGGTGTTGTTGTGCATGCGGGAGAGCTTGGCGCTGAAGGGCTCGGAGCACACGACGGCGCGTACGCCCTCGACCTTGTTGGCAGCCAGGCTGATCCCGACGCCGGTACCGCAGATCAGGATGCCCAGGTCGACGTCGCCGTTGGCAACGGCCTTACCCACCTTGTAGCCGGCGATGGGGTAGTCAAAGCTCTCGGAGGTGTCGGTGCCAAAGTTCACGACCTCGCAGCCGCGCTCCTTCAGGTGCTCGGAAATGATGTTCTTGAGCTCGACGGCGGCGTGGTCGTTACCGATACCGATCTTCATAGATGGTTCCTCTCTGGTCTGTGCGGCGCAAATGCTAAAGGTGTTTACCGCGTTCGACTGCATGATAGCGCGACTTTTGTGTAAACGCTCGGGCGTTTTTTGATCAAACGCTTTAGCAGGCAACAAGACCCGCTTTTCATGAATGAATGCCGCCAGTTTGTGCTTGAGCGCCGTCCGCCGGAACCATGGTTGCGGTTTTTGATGCATTGTTATCAAATAAAGGAGCCAACTTTTTTGAGAGTCCAGCCCGTTATGCAAGCAGGAGATACCTATGCCTACCGATTCCATCCGTGATGCCGCGTTTTGCGATGTTTTGAACCGCGAGCTTGTCTGTGCACTCGGCTGCACCGAGCCCATTGCCGTTGCCTATGCAGCGGCGCTGGCGAGCCAGACGCTCGGTTGCGAACCCGATCATATGGATGTTGCCTGCTCGGGCAACATTATCAAGAACGTTAAGAGCGTGACCGTGCCCAACTCGGGCGGTATGCACGGTATTGAAGCCGCGGCCGTGCTGGGTGCCGTGGGCGGCGACGCTAAGAGCGCGCTCGAGGTGCTCGAGAGCGTTAACGATGAAGACCGCGCTCGCGTGGCCGAGCTCCTCGCCGACGCTGGCTACTGCGATGTGTCGCTTGTCGAGGGTGTGCCCAACCTCTACATCAAGGTGACTGCGACGGCCGGGGGCCATACCGCGGTCGTCGAGATTACCGATCACCACACTAATGTCACGTGCCATACGCTCGATGGTATTCCGGTATGCGGCAAGTCGGCGGGGGAGTGCGCCGCCTGCGCCGAGCGCGTGGTGGCCGAGCGGGCGGCAGATAACGCCGATACGCCCATGTCGATTGAGTCCATCATCGACTTTATCGAGGACGGCGACATTGAGGGCGCCCGCGCTGCCGTTGAGCGTCAGATTGAGCTGAACGGCGCGATCAGTGCCGAGGGCCTCGCGCACGCTTGGGGCGCCGAGGTGGGCCGTACGCTGCTGGGCGCTCGTGCCGATGACGTCGCCTGCCGTGCCCGTGCCCGTGCGGCCGCCGGGTCCGACGCCCGCATGAACGGCTGCGCGCTGCCGGTCGCCATTGTGTGCGGCTCGGGCAATCAGGGCATTACCTGCGCCTTGCCTGTCATGGAGTATGCCGAATACCTGCGCTGCGACCACGAGCGCCTGGTGCGCGCCGTGATGCTGTCCGATCTTATCGCCGTGCATATCAAGAGCTATATTGGTGCGCTCTCGGCGTTTTGCGGTGCTATCTGTGCCGCGTGCGGCGCCGGCGCTGCGATTACCTGGCTGTGCGGTGGCACGCGCGAGCAGATTGGCGCGACGGTTTCGAACACGCTCGGTAACGTTGGCGGCATCGTGTGCGATGGCGCCAAGGCGAGCTGTGCCGCCAAGATTTCGGCTGCCGTTGATGCTGCGATTCTGGGACATGACATGGCCATGCAGGGGCGTGGCTTCCGTGCCGGCGAGGGTTTGATCCAGGATACCGTCGAGCAGACGATTGCCAGCATGGGCTACGTGGGCCGCGTGGGCATGAAGGACACCGACGTCGAGATCCTCAACATTATGATCGGCAAAACACGGGTTTGCTAGCTACGCGGTTTTACCAAACCGCGTAGCTAGCCGACGCTGCAAACGTCCCTAAGCGGCAATCTGCCTTTCAATCGTCGGGCATGGCCAGAAGGCCTATGCCCTCCTCTTTCAAGGCACATTGCCCGCTTAGGGGCGTTTTCGCTGACTTATGCTCAACCTGCGGCGTTATTTTCTTTTAGGCATGGGGCCTTACGACAGTTCGTCGGCTACTTGGTGTTCGTAGAAGGCTTCTACTACGGCGTTGAAGTCGCGGGCGAAGTCTTCCATGGTTCCGCGCCAGGTGGCTCGGCTGGGCTTGCCCTGGCCCACAAAGGCGGTTTGGATGCCGCAATCGGGGGACGGGAAGTCGCGTTTGGGATCGTTGCCCACCATAAGGACCTCGTGCGGCTCGAGCCCCATCACCTGAAGCTGCTCTAGATAGTAGGTGGCATCGGGCTTGCAGCGGGTGGTGTTTCCCATGTGCGTGACGAGCTCAAAGGGGGCGTCGGCCAGGTCGCCCCAACCCATGCGGCACTCGATGGCCCCCTGCGGAAAGCTGGGGTTGGTGAAGAGCGCGCAGCGCAGCCCTGCGTCCTGTACGGCCTGAAGCGCGGCGTGTGCGCCCGGCATGGCGTGGGCGTTGATGACGTCGTCATTCTTATGCGGGAGAACTTCGCGGTCGTAGTAGGTAAACGCCTCGTAGATGATAGGATCGGAAAGGCAGATGCCGCACCTGCGCTCGACCTCGGTGCGGTAGAACTCAAGATTGGTGCGATTATCCGTGCCGCTGCGGCGATTGGCGTTGAGGTCGACCAGGATGGTGCCGAGGCGCGCCATCGTGCCACCGCGGCTGCGGCGCCCGATATCCGCGAGCATCGACGAGACATCCTTAAAATAGCGAAGGATGAACGCGTTGAGGTTGATGCTAAGAAGCGTCTCGTCCATATCGAAAACGACTGCTTTGAGCACGCGAGCACCTTTCTCGAAATAACGTTCCAGAATCGTTGGTTCCGGATACTTTACCCCAAAGCCGTATGCCTAACGGCTTATCGTCAACTTACGGAGACGGTCGTCCACAAGATTGCGAAAAAGTCTCCATACGAGTAAAAAATCGCAGTTCGCGCTTGAAATCGAAATGATTTCCCCGTAACCTATACGAACGTGATTGCATAAGCGTCACATTAGTATCTGTCGGCTCCCGAGTGTTCCTAAACGTTGTGTGCTTGTCGCACCCTTCTGTAGGTCCTAGCAATCGGGGCCCCGTAGTTCGAAAGGGGTCCACCTTTGAGTGAGATTCAGAACTCGTCCATTTTCTCTCTTGACGATGTCAACGAGGAGGAGATGAACAACCTCATCGACGGTACGATTACCGACTTTGATGAGGGCGATCTCGTTAACGGCACTGTCGTTAAGATCGAGCATGACGAGGTGCTCGTTGACATCGGATTCAAGTCCGAGGGCGTTATCCCGGTCCGCGAGCTGTCCATCCGCAAGGACGCTAACCCTGCAGACATCGTTGCACTCGGTGATCCCATCGAGGCTCTGGTTCTCCAGAAGGAGGACAAGGACGGTCGTCTGGTCCTGTCCAAGAAGCGTGCCGAGTACGAGCGTGCTTGGAACCGCATCGAGGAGAAGTTCAACTCCGGCGAGAACGTCGAGGGCGAGGTTATCGAGGTTGTCAAGGGCGGCCTGATCCTCGACATCGGCCTGCGTGGCTTCCTGCCCGCTTCCCTCGTCGACCTCCGTCGCGTCAAGGACCTCACCTCCTACATGGGTACCCGCATCGAGGCCCGCGTCATCGAGATGGACCGCAACCGCAACAACGTCGTCCTCTCCCGTCGCGTCGTGCTCGAGGAGTCCCGTAAGGCCGAGCGCTCCGAGATCCTGTCCAAGCTCAAGTCTGGCATGCGTCTCCAGGGCACTGTTTCCTCCATCGTCGACTTCGGCGCCTTCGTCGACCTCGGCGGCATCGACGGCCTCATCCACATCTCCGAGCTCTCCTGGAACCACGTCAACCATCCTTCCGAGGTTGTCAAGGTCGGCCAGGAGGTCGAGGTCGAGGTTCTCGACGTCGATCTCAACCGCGAGCGTATCTCCCTGGGTCTCAAGCAGACCACCGAGGATCCGTGGCGCGCACTGGTCAAGAAGTACCCCGTCGGCGCTATCGTCGAGGGCACTGTGACCAAGCTTGTCCCGTTCGGCGCTTTCGTCGACCTGGGCGAGGGCATCGAGGGCCTGGTGCACATCTCCGAGATGGCCAACAAGCACGTCGATCAGCCTTCTCAGGTCACCCACGTGGGCGACAAGGTTCAGGTCAAGGTCATGGAGATCGACCTCGACCGTCGTCGTATCTCCCTGTCCATGAAGTCCGCTGCTGAGACTCTGGGCGTCGAGATTGAGGTCACCCCGCTGCCTTCCGAGAAGAAGGACGAGGAGACCGACGCCGAGTAAATCGGTTTGACGATCACTTGTTTTAAGGGATCCGTCCGCAATGGACGGGTCCCTTTTTGCATTTGCAGCTGTGGTGCACGATGATGCCGGGCTATTTGTTTGCTATTTGGTTGTCGGTGCATAAAATATGCCGACATCCCGCCTCGGGGAGGAGGCGGGAACGCACCGAGTAGACGGAGGGGTGCGGAGCGCGGTCGCGTCTCGACTGACGACGTTGCCCATCGACAAGTCTATTGTACTGCATAGCGTGGTTCTTGGTTTATCGTGTCGAACGCTTGTGTTGTGCCATTGCCTGCGGCGACGGTGTGCTACACTCTTGCACTGCTGAGTGGGCCAGACGGTCGCGCGATGTGCTGCTTGCAGCACGCGTGAGGAAAGTCCGGGCTCCAGAGGGCGGGATGCCGGCTAACGGCCGGGCGGAGTGATCCGACGGAAAGCGCCGCAGAAAAGAAGACTCCCACCTGCGCCGCAAGGCGTAAAGGGAAAAGCTGAAACGGTGGTGTAAGAGACCACCAGCGTCGTGGCAACACGGCGGCTTGGCAAGCCCCATCCGGAGCAAGCGCGAATAGGAACGCTATGGGCCGGCCCGGTCCGCGTTCGGGTAGCGTGCGTGGAGCTGCACGGTAACGTGCAGACAAGATAAATGACCGTTCACGACAGAACCCGGCTTACAGGCCCACTTGGCATTTTTGTTACCCTGACAATCGGTACGGCCTTTGCCGTATTATTGAGGCTGTTTGTTGCTGCGCTTTATTCTATTGAGGGGCTTTGTTGGACAGCTATTTTACTTTGCAATCGAATATTGAGGCTTCGGGCGAGTTTGTGGACCGCAAGAGTCGGTTTATTGCTCAGCTGGTCCATATTGAGTCCGAGGATGAGGCGAATGCCTTTATCGAGATGGTTCGCAAGCGTCATTACGACGCTCGACACAATGTTCCCGCGTGGATTTTGGTCGATGGACGCGAACGTCAAAGCGATGACGGTGAGCCGAGCCGCACGAGTGGCATGCCGACGCTCGAGGTGCTGCGCGGCGCGGGGCTCAAAAATGTTTGCTGCGTGGTGACGCGCTATTTTGGCGGCACGCTGTTGGGGCCTGGTGGATTGGTACGCGCCTATACCGCGGCGACGCAGGCGGCGGTGGCCGCGGCTCAGGAGGCCGGGCAGATCGTCGAGATGACAAGCGTCGTGCCGGTTGACGTGTATGTGGCCTATCCACAGTATGAGCAGGTGCTTCGCTTGGCGCAGGATTCGGGTGCCAAGGTTTCGGATACCGATTACGCGGATACCGTTACACTTCACTTGGTGTTTAAGGCGGGGGAGCAGGAGCCATTTTGCGCCAAGATGCGCGAGCTTATGGCGGGACGCGAGGAGATCGAGGTCGGCGCTCCCGAATTTGCCGAGTTCTGACGGCGACGGCCGGCGTGCTTTTGGATGGATCCCAAGCGCGCCGGCCGTCGTTTTATGTTGATGCCGTCTACTCGGCGAGCTGCTTTAGCACATCGCAGGCGATCTCGATGGCATCGTCGATGCAACCGGGGCAGCTGCGGAGCGGACCCTTATCCGATCCGATGCCCTTGAGCGTGCCGCAGACGGTCGTCGTGTTCTTCTCGCCAAAACGCTTGGCGATTTCGCGCGACAGCTTGTAGGTCTGGCCCTTGGTCTTGGGGTTTTCCATGCCGTCGCTCATCACGAAGCCCATGATGGCCACGGCGCCCGAGATGGCGCCGCAGGTTTCGGTCATGCCGCCCATGCCGGCGCCAAAGCCCTCGGTGAGGGTAAAGGCGACCTGGGGGTCGAGTCCGACGGCAGGTGCGAGCGTGCAGGCGACGGCCTGCGCGCAGTTAAAGCCACGGGCGTGGTATTCGGCAGCCTGAGCCTGACAGGCGTTGATGTCGAGCTGGGCCGTATCGATTTGCTTCATCGTTGTCTCCTTGGTCACGGTGTACCCGCCTATGGTACCCGTGACGGTGCGTGTAATCATCGAGAGCTTCATGGATGCCTCATTTTTATCTATCGAGCAAATGTCCAAGGCTTGAGATAAATGCCCCGGATCAATTTGTCTCATAACCTACCTTGGGGATGGGTTGAGAGGGGTGCAGGGTAGCGGTATCGTGAACCGAATAAACTAAAACCCAGGCAAGGGAGCTAGATATGAGCGAGCAGACCATCGGTACCACATGTGTTCAGGGCGGCTATCACCCGGGAGATGCCGAGCCGCGTCAGGTGCCCATCTACCAGTCCACCACGTGGAAATACGACACGTCCGAGCACATGGGCAAGCTGTTTGACCTGGAGGAGTCGGGCTACTTCTACAGCCGTCTGCAGAACCCCACGTGCGATCTGGTTGCCGCCAAGATCTGCGAGATGGAGGGCGGCACCGCTGCGATGCTCACGAGCTCGGGTATGGCTGCGAACTTCCTCGCGATCTTTAACGTGGCCGGTGCCGGCGATCATGTGGTCGCGAGCTCTGCCATCTACGGCGGTACGTATAACCTGCTCGCCCACACCATGGGCCGCATGGGCGTGACCTGCACGTTCGTCGCCCCCGACTGCACCGATGAGGAGCTGGAGGCTGCCTTTCAGCCCAACACAAAGCTCGTCTTTGGCGAGACGATCGCCAACCCCGCCCTTGCCGTGCTCGATATTGAGCGCTTTGCCAAGGCCGCACATGACCACGGCGTGCCGCTGATGGTCGACAACACCTTCCCGACACCCGTGATGTGCCGTCCCTTTGAGTGGGGCGCCGATATCGTCACGCACTCCACCACCAAGTACATGGATGGACATGCTGCCTACCTGGGCGGCGTGATCGTCGACCACGGCCAGTTTGACTGGATGGCCCATGCGGATAAGTTCCCGGGTCTCACCACGCCCGACGAGAGCTACCACGGCGTGACGTATGCCGAGAAGTTCGGTCGCGAGGGTGCCTTCATTACCAAGGCAACCGCTCAGCTCATGCGCGACCTCGGCCCCATGCAGAACCCGCAAGCGGCGTTCTTCCTGAACAGCTCGCTCGAGAGCCTGCACGTGCGTATGCCGCGCCATTGCGAGAACGGTCTGGCGGTCGCCAAGTTCCTGCAGGGCCATCCCAAGGTGCGCTTCGTGAGCTATCCGGGCCTGGAGGGCGACAAGTACTACGACATGGCTCAGAAGTACATGCCCAACGGTACCTGCGGCGTCGTGAGCTTTGGCTTTACCGGTGGTCGTGCGGCGGCCGAGACCTTTATGAAGAGTCTTAAGCTCGCCCAGATTGCCACGCACGTGGCCGATGCTCGCACCTGCTGCCTGCACCCGGCAAACGCCACCCATCGCCAGATGAACGACGAGGAGCTCATCGCCTGCGGCATCTCCGCCGACATGGTGCGCCTGTCGTGCGGCCTTGAGGACACGGCCGATCTGATTGCCGACCTTGAGCAGGCGCTCGAGCAGTGCTAGGCTAGCGTGCGTGCGAGGCGTGGGACGGCTTTTCGGCTGACGACGTCCTCATAGTTCCGATTCCGTAGGCGGGACCCCGATCGTGTCCGTTTGTAGGCGATTGGGGTCCCGTTTTTGCGTTGCACGATAGAAAGGATATACATGGAGAAAACTGCCGAGCAGCTGCGCCGCGAACACATTGCCCTAGAGGGCGACACCCACGGTAAGAATAAATGGGCGATTCTGTTCACCGTGCTCGTCATGACCTTTATGGCGTGTCTGGATGCGAGCATCGTGACGGTGGCGCTCCCAGTGATGCAAAAGGAGCTGGGGGTGGGTCTCGACCGCATTCAGCTCGTGAGCTCGGTGTATCTGCTCGCGACGTGCGTCGCCATGCTGCCGTTTGGCCGCTTGGGCGATGTGCGCGGCAAGGTGAATGTGTTCCAGCTTGGTGTAATCGTCTTTACGGGTGGCTCGTTGCTTTGCGGGCTTTCGGCTTCGCTTGAGGTGCTTATCTTGGCGCGTTTCGTGCAGGGCATTGGCTGTGCCGCCGCGATGGCCAACAATATGGGCATCATCACCGAGTCGTTTCCGGCGCGTGAGCGCGGCCGTGCCATGGGCATTCTGGCGACCTTTGTGGCTCTTGGCATGATGTGCGGCCCCGTGCTCGGCGGCGTGCTGGTGGCGAGCTTTCCCTGGGAGAGCATCTTCCTTATCAATCTGCCCATTGGCGTCATCTCGTTTATCGTGGGGCTTTACACACTGCCGCATGTGAAGCCGGAGGCTGGCGAACGCCCTATGCCGTTGACAGAGGCGGCGCGTCGCTGCTTTGCGAGCTCGGTTTTCACGATTAACCTGGCTTGCATGCTTATCGTGTTCGTGGGTATCGGTGCCTCCGAGTTTGTGCTGCCGTTCTACTTTCAGGACGCCCACGGCTTTAGCTCCGATATCTCCGGCCTGTTGTTTTTGGCGATGCCGGTCGTGAATGCCTTTGTGGGCCCGCTTTCGGGCTCGGTGTCCGACCGTGTTGGTTGTGAAGCGCCCACGGCCGTTGGCCTGGGCGTGTACGTGTGCGGCCTCTTTGCGGTGAGCACGCTTGACGAGCACTCTTCCATCTTGATGATCGTGTGCTGCGTTGCGTTTATGTCGTGCGGCACGTCGATCTTCCAGAGTCCCAATAATTCGCTGTATATGGGTTCGGCTCCGCGTGAGGCGCTTGGCTTTGCGGGCAGCTTGAGCAGCTTGGCGCGCTATGCGGGCATAGCGCTGGGTATTACGGCGGCGTCGCGCATCCTGTATGGACAGACGAGCGCGGCGATGGGCAAGACGGTCACGAGCTATGTGGCGGGTCGTCCGGACGTGTTCCTCTTTGGCTTCCGTTTGGTATTCTACGTGCTGATGGCCGTTGCTACCGTGGGCTTTGCGCTCACATTGGTACGTTTGGTGAGGACGCGCACCCGGCATTAGCGTGTTGGGAGGCTGTCTGCCACGAATCGGGCCTGTCTACTGGTCTTGCAGCTTTATGGTGCGATACGGCTTGTGGGGCGGTCGGGGGTCGGTCCGTGGTAGACTATCGAACAACGTTTATTAATCGCGCGGTATCGTTGCCGCGAGAAGGGGTTGCGCCATGCAGGAGCTTGAGGATCGTATTCGCCATGACGGCATCGTAAAGGCCGGTAACGTCCTTAAGGTTGATGCCTTCCTCAACCACCAATGCGACGTTGAGCTGTTCGACCACATGGGCGCCGAGTGGGCCCGTCTGTTCGAGGGTGTCGAGATCAACAAGATCCTGACGATCGAGGCTTCGGGCATTGGCATGGCTTGCATTGCAGCCCAGCATTTTGGCGGCGTGCCGGTGGTCTTTGCCAAGAAGGCCCAGTCCATCAACCTTGACGGCGAGCAGTATGCCACGACCATCTACTCCTTTACCAAGCAGAAGGAGTACCCGGTCATCGTCGGCAAGCGCTTCCTGTCCGAGGGCGACAAGGTCCTGATCATCGACGACTTTTTGGCCAACGGCTGCGCGCTCGAGGGCCTTATCAAGATCTGCGAGGCTGCGGGTGCCGAGGTGTCCGGTATTGGCATTGCGGTGGAGAAGGGCTTCCAGGGCGGTGGCGATAAGCTCCGCGAGCGCGGCTTCCGCGTTGAGAGCCTAGCCCGCATCGCCGATATGGACTGCGATACCGGCGAGATCACCTTCGCCTAAGCGCGCAACACAAGCGATTGGTATGCGATGTGACAAAGGGACTTTCCCTTTGTCACATTTTTTATGAGGGGAGGTGTTGATATGGATGAGAACAAGATGGGATGGCGCGAGTATGCGCGCTATGCCGAGATGTCGGTCGAGGAGTTGGCGCGCGATTGCGAGGTGCAGGTGTTTCGCGCGACAGGTCCGGGCGGACAGGGCGTGAACACGACGGACTCGGCGGTACGCATGAAACATATCCCTTCGGGGATTACCGTGACAGCGCGCGAGAGCCGCAGTCAGTTCCAAAACCGTAGCAGCTGCCTGCGTAAGCTGCGCGCTGAGCTTGAGCGTCGCGGGCGTCCACCGCGCCGACGCGTAAAGACCAAGGTGCCTCAGCGCTCACGCCAGCGCAGGCTCAATGACAAGCACTTCAACGCCATTAAAAAGGCCAACCGTCGCAAACCGGGCAGCGACGAATAGCCTCCTCATAAGTTGCGGTGAAATAGGGACTGTTTTGTGGCTTTTGCTGCATAAACAGTCCCTATTTCACCGCAACTTAGGTTGGGTTAGCGGGCCGGGTGCCAGACCTCGAGGACGGCGGGAAGGACGTCGACCTCGATGCGCGAGGCGACGATGGGCTCGCCGTCGGCCTGGATGGGGTAGTCGGGCTCCTCAAAGGTGAGCTCAACATGGCGGCAGCGGCGCATGCGAACCGGCGGCAACTTGGTATGGTGGCCGTCCTTGGCCGAAAGGAACATGGGCAAGGCGACCGCGCGAGGGACAGGGCCGCATGCGTAGCAGACGTCGAGCATGCCGTCGCAGGGGTCGGCATCGGGGCAGATGCGATAGCCCGAGCCATACGTGGGGCCCAGCTGAATCGCCATGATGATCGCCCTCACGCGCTCGGCTGGTGCGCCATCAAAACTGATGGTCATGGGGTAGTTGCGGTAGCGCAGGCCAAACTGCTCAAGTCCCGATAGGGTGTAGAGTGGAGCGCCAGTGAGGCCCGTCTTTTTGCGCAGCTCGGTGGTGCCAAGGCCGATGGCGGCATCGATGCCGACCGAAAGCGTCTGGTCGTAGTACTCAACGATCGCCTCGCCGTTGCCGCTCGCAGGGCTCCACGAGCGAATGCGCCCGATGTCCTGACGCTGCAGCTCGCAGGTGAGCAGCGCGCCAAAGTCCTTGCCGGAGAAATCGTCGATGCCGAGCGTCTGGGCAAAATCGTTGCCGGAGCCCACGGGCAGGACGGCAAGGGCGGGCCGGACCGCCTCTTCTTGCGCCATCAAGCCGTTGACGACCTCGTGGATCACGCCGTCGCCGCCGAGTGCGATAACCGTGCGGTATCCTTGGGCCCGTGTGGCAAGTTCCTTGGCGTGTCCCATGCGCTCGGTCAGCACCAGGTCAAACTGGGATGCGCGCGCGGTCATGTCCAAAAAGCGCTGCAGGCGCTCAGCGACCTCGCGCGCCGCACCCGATTGGGCGGCGGGGTTGGCGATGATGAGCGTGCGACCAAAATCAGTTGCGTGCATGGGGCGACTCCCGGCGTATGACGTGACGGTGCGGTCGCGCTCAGGTCGAATTGCCCCCGATTGTGGCTGCACGGCGAATATTTACGTCTACTCTATCAGGTCGTTGTGGCGCTCGATAGCATCCGCTACCGTACCGCCCTCATCCACAATAAGCGAACGACGCTTGGGTGAGATGATGCGCTGGGCGGGGTACACGCCGCGGTGGCCGCCGACGAGATAGCTGATAAAGGCCACGATGACAAAGAACCCGGCGGCCGTGCCGTGGAACAGATCGATGGCCATCATGCAGGTGGTGATGGGCACGTTGAGGCCGGCGCAGAACACGCCGAGCATACCCAGCGCTGCCAGAAAGCTGGGGTCGATTCCGACGAGGCAACCGATCCAGCCGCCGAGCGCCGCACCGATGCCAAATAGGGGCGTGACCTCGCCGCCTTGGAAGCCCGCGCCCAGGGTAAGCGCTGTGACGACCAACTTGATGGCTGCGTCCGCCAGGGTGGTGTTGCCGGCAAATCCGGCGCCGGAAAGCCACGTGGAAAGGCCG
>CAUBVH010000011.1 GCA_958439425.1 uncultured Collinsella sp. | reverse complement strand
GCGCGCCTCAATCGTAGCCCGAGACGGTCCCGGGCTGACAATTTCGACTGTAATGTTCTTTAACGACTAGTTGTTGGGGACAGTCTTTGCCAAAGGCCCCGTTGGGCGAGATGTCGAACGGGAAGGTGCCGCAGCGATTGAACGCGGCAATGAACATGCGGATGGCGTTGGACGGCGTGGTACCTACGAGCTGGGTTGCCGCCGCGAAGGCCGCCTTTTCCTCGGGCAAGACCTTCGCGACTACGGGGGTCATGTGTTCTGCCATGGCGCTTCCTTTTTGAAACGACGGTAGTGCGGATAGATGCGGGCCACGCGGCCGGGCGACGGGCTGTGAAGGCAACCCGATTGGCCCGCATCCGGAGTTTGTTTCTGCGGCGTTGGTATTACTTGGTATCCCTAAGTATTACCCCGCAGATAGAATACCACACCCGACCCCATGGGGACGGAGGAAAACGGATCATTTTGTTGCTGAGTTAGTATTTAGAGCGTGATGATATCCGAGATATCGAGGGCCTGAGCGTCGGCGACATCGTGCGTGGCAAGCAGGAGCATGCGGCCGTCGAGCAAGTCGAGCACGACCTCGGCGCATGCGTCGCGCGCAGCGGTATCTAAACCGGTAAAGGGCTCGTCAAGAATCACCGCGCCGCCCGGACACAGCAGGGCGCGGGCAATCTCGACACGGCGGCGCTGCCCGCCCGAAAGCTCGGCCACGCGAGCATGCACATCGACCCCCGGCACCAGCAAGCGCAACAGGGCCGCAGCACTCGAGGCGTCCACGCGTGCATCGGCGCACACCAGCACGTTATCCAGCGCCGAGGCGGACTCGACCAAGCGTGCATCCTGAAACACCATCGAGCACGGTGCGCACTCCCCTGCCGCAAGGGCAAGGAGCGTCGACTTACCCGCACCCGAGGCGCCCATCACACAGATACGCCCACCCGCGGGCACGTTGAGCACCAGTCCGTCGAGCGCCGGCGCCCAGGGCGCGCGATCGCCCACGGCGAGCGCAAGCTCCGCCGCAGCGCCGCCCCCGGCAGCCCCCGCACGCCCGCGAGCGCCGCGCCCATGCGCCCGCACGGCCACGCGCCACGCCACGGGTCCCGAAACCCGCAGCAGCCACACCAGCACGCGCTCACACGCCCACGAGGCGGCAACGACCAGCACGGTCCACGCCAGCAGATCAGCCGTCTCGATCAAAAGCTTCGCCTGATAGATGCGCTCACCCACGGTGCCCACCGCCATGCCGATGAGCTCGGCTGCCACGCCGGCCTTCCAGCTCATGCCAATCACGGCACGCGCACACGAAAGCACAAACGGCAGGACTTCGCGCCAGGTATGGGCGCAAAACAGTCGCCAGCCGCGCACGCCATGCAGACGGAACATCTGCTCCAGCGGTTTATTCACCTGTGCCAAGCCCTCGGCCAGCGAAAAATACACGCCCGGCAGCGCCATCAAAAAGACTGCCGCGATGCTCACGCGCACCGACCCCAGCCAGATTAGCAACAGGACCACCACGCAGGCGACCGGTGTCGCCTTTACAAACGACAGCGCCGGAGCCACCAGGTGCGCAAACGCCCGCGAACGTGACGAAATCCCGGCAAGCACACCACCACACACCGCGGCAAGCGCCAGCCCGCCCAGTATCCGCGCGCCCGAGCCCGCCAAAATCGCCCAGGTACCGCCATCGCACACCAGGCGCAGAAGCGCCAAGGCAACGGCACCCGGCCCCGGCAAAATCAACGGCTGCGCCACCAGCGACGCCGCAAAGATCCACACGGCAAGCCAAAAGGCGGCGACGGCACCTACTGCCGCCACCGCCTTCGCACGCTCAGTCATTTGTCGAGCAAACGCACGCACGAGCTACTCCATGTAGTAGAAATCGTCAGCCGGAAGCTTACCGCCCACGGCACTCGCGTCCGCATCGGCCAGCACCTGTAGGTACCCACCGAGCGCCGCCTTCATATCTTTCCCCGTCTGGCACACGAGCATGCACCCGGGAATCGCCTTTTCGGCAATCGTGGCGTTATCGACGATACCCGCATCGACCACCGCCTGAGCCCAGTCCGCCGGTGCCGCGTTTACGGCCTCAACGCTCGCCGCATGGCAGCTTAAGAACTCCGCCACAGCCTCGGGATGCTCCTCGGCAAAGGCACGGCGCACCACGGTCACGCCCGTCAGCAAACGGGAGCCCGTATCACCCGCGAGCTCGTCCCACACATCGGTCAGGCTCATCGGTGCCGACAGCT
This sequence comes from uncultured Collinsella sp., assembly GCA_958439425.1. GTDB lineage: Bacteria > Actinomycetota > Coriobacteriia > Coriobacteriales > Coriobacteriaceae > Collinsella. The sequence continues at coordinate 69,285 of CAUBVH010000011.1, read as the reverse complement.
TGCCCTCGCTCTTGGCGATGGCAGCGGTCTTGAATGGCTCCGGCAGCACGCCCACGGCGGACGGGTCGGCAAGCAGGGCCGACAGCACCTCGGTGGGTTCACTCTTAAACTCAAGCGCCACCTGGCCAGTCAGACCTGCGCGCTCCAGCAGATAGTTCATGACGTACTCCGGCGTGGTGCCCTTGCCCGTCATATAGACGGTATGGCCCGCCAGATCGCCAAACGAGGTCACACTCGCGTCGCCCGTCACAACGCTCAGCACGCCCAGCGTGTTGATGTCGATGACCTGCACCGCGCCCTCGGTCTTGTTGTAGAGCACGCTCGCCACGTTGGCGGGCACCAGGGCAATGTCGACATCGCCCTGAATGACCTTGGGCACGATCTCGTCGGCTGCGGCGCTGATCGCAAAGTCGAACTCGTTATCCGTCTCGCCGCTCGCCGCCTGGTCCATAAACTGCACCAGGCCAATCGAGGTCGGTCCCTTGAGCGAGGCGACGCGCACCTCGACCGGCTCCGCAGCAGCACCGGCGCCGTCCGTGGCAGCCGAGCCCGCGGCGGACCCGGCACCGACAGCCCCGCCGCCACAGCCCGCGAGCGCAAGCGACAACGCGCCCACGGCGAGCGCCGAGGCAAACCCCCGGCGCGTCATCTCAACATCAAACGCGCGCATCGCTAGCACGCCCCCTCGTTAGGCATCGACCAGGCGTGATGGTCGGTATGCAGCAACTCCTCGGCCAGCGGCGAGAGCGGCGCGCCCAAAAACTCGCGGTAGCACGCCTGAACATCGGGGTTCTCGTGCGAGAAGCGAATGTCCGCAGCGGCATCCAGGCCCCACAGCACCTGGCCGCGCTCGGCCGCCAGCTCGCAGCCGTCGTGAATGGGCTGACCGCCGCCACCGACGCAGCCGCCCGGGCACGCCATGACCTCGACGAAGTCATAGCTCGCACGGCCGTCGCGAATCGCATCGAGCAGGCGGGCAGCGTTGCCCAGCCCGTGCGCCACGGCGACGCGCACCTTGGTGCCATCGATATCGGCCACGGCTTCTTTCCAGCCGTCCAGGCCGCGCACGTCGGTAAAGAAATCGGCATCCGGGTTCTTGCCCGTCACCAGGTAATATGCCGAGCGCACGGCGGCCTCCATCACGCCGCCCGTGGCGCCAAAAATCACGCCCGCGCCCGTGCCAAAGCCCAGCGGCGTATCGAGCGGCTCCTCGACCAGCGTGTCGACGCTCACGTGGCTCGCGCGGATCATGCGCACCATCTCGCGCACCGTCAGCGCAACGTCCACGTCGGGCGCGCCGCCCTCGCCCATCATGCTCGGCAGCGCACACTCGGCCTTCTTGGCCGTGCACGGCATCACGGACACCACGAACAGACGCTCGGGCTCCACGCCCAGCACCTTGGCGTAGTAGGTCTTGGCAATAGCGCCGAACATCTGCTGCGGCGACTTTGACGTGGACAGGCTGTCGACAAACTCCGGGTAGCGCGCCTTTACAAAGCGCACCCAGCCCGGGCAGCAGCTCGTAAACATGGGCCAGCCGCGGCTGTTACTCTCGCCCTTGGCGGCGGCGCCCAGGCGCTCGATCAGCTCGGAGCCCTCCTCCATAATGGTGAGATCGGCCGAGAAATCGGTGTCGAACACGTACTCAAAGCCCACGCGGCGCAGCGCGCAGGCCAGGCGCTCAACGGTGGCATCCTCGCGCGGAATACCGAGCTCCTCACCCCAGGCGGTGCGCACGGCCGGCGCTATCTGCACCAGCACGATCTTATCGGGATCGGCGAGAGCATCAAACACGGTCTCGGTGTCGTCGCGCTCGCGCAGCGCGCCCGTCGGGCAATGCGTGATGCACTGGCCGCATGCGACACAATCAGTCTTGCCGATGGGCGCGCGCCCGCGGGTACCCACGGCGGTGTGCGTGGCTCGGCTGGTCAGGTCCCAAATCCCTAGGCCTTGCACGTTCTCGCACACCTTGATGCAGCGCATGCATTTAATGCACTTGTCGTTTTCGCGGATGATGGGGAAATCGAAGTCCCAGCCCTCGCCCGCCAAATGCCTTTGATACGGCAGATAGAAAATGCCCAGGTCGTTGGCGATGGTCTGCAGGTTGCAGTTACCGCTGCGCACGCAGCTCGTACAGCGCGAGTCGTGCTGGGACAGCAGCAGCTGCACGTTGGTGCGACGCGCCTCGCGGGCCTTGGGGCTGTTGGTGTGGACCACCATGCCGTCGAGTACGTAGTTGTTGCAGGCGGCAACCAGCTGGTCGCAGCCCTCAACCTCGACCACGCACACACGGCAGCCGCCGATCTCGTTCAGATCGCGCAGATAGCACAGGGTGGGAATCTGGATGCCGACGGACTTGGCCGCATCCAGGATCGTGGTGTGCTCGGGCACCACGACCTCGCAGTTATCGATCGTGAGCTTGACCATGTTGAGTGCTCCGCTTTCGGTGTTGTCGCTGACAGTGGTTTTGTTGGGCTCTACCATTCCAGGTTCCTCCCTCCGCGGAACGCGCCAAAGCCAAAGTGGTCGCAACGCAGGCAGCGGCTTGCCTCCTGGCGTGCCTCTTCCTCGGTAAGGCCCTGCTCGACCAGATTCCAATCGCGGATGCGCTCGCCGGCCTCGCGCTCGCCCAGCTCGCAGCGGCCGCACTCGTGCTTGCCCTTAAACTGCACGGTCGGCAGCTCAACGTCGAGCTTGATCTTGTGGTCGAAGCCCAGGTAGCGGTCGATATTTGCCGAAGCAACGCGGCCGGCGTTGATGGCCCGGATGACGGTGGCGGGACCGGTCTGGCAGTCGCCGCCGCTAAAGAGGCCGTCGAAGTTGGGCACGGCGCCATCCGAATCGGTGACGACGCGACCCCACTTGCAGACGATGCCCATGTCCTCAAACGGCTTGGAATCGATGTCCTGGCCAATGGCCACGAACACGCGCTCGCAGGGAATGACGCGCTCGGGCGTCGCGGCGGCACGCGGGGCCGGACGACCGCGACGGGGCTCGCCGATAATCTGCGGCTGCACGCGCAGGCCGCTCACGCGACCGTCCTCGCCCGTCTCGATGGCGAGCGGCGCCGTCAGCTCCAGAACCTCGCAGCCCTCGGCCTGGGCACCGGCAATCTCGGCGTCCTGAGCCGTCATATCGCAGATGCGGCGGCGGTAGACAATGCTCACCTTTTCGGCACCGCAGCGCACGGCAGAGCGCGCCACGTCCATGGCCACGTTGCCGCCGCCGATGACGCACACGCGCTGGCCGCTCAGGTCGGGCAGCTCGTCGTCACCGATGGCGCGCAGCATCTTGACGGCCGACTCCACGCCGGGCGCCTCTTCGCCCGGAAGGCCGAGCTTCTTATCGCTGTGGGCGCCAATGGCCAGGTAGACGGCATCGAACTCGTCGCGCAGGCGGGCAAGCTCCTCGCCGTTGACGGAGTGATCGAGCTCAACGTCGATGCCGGCGCTCAAAATCCAGTCGATCTCGGCCTGCAGGCGCTCGCGCGGCAGACGATAGCTGGGGATGCCATAGCGCAGCATGCCGCCCAGGTGGTGGCGCTGCTCAAAGATGGTCACCTTATGGCCCATCACGGCCAGGTAGTAGGCGCAGGAAAGGCCGGCCGGGCCGCCGCCGATCACGGCGACGCGCTTGCCGGTGTTGTCCACTACATGCGGCTTGTGGTCGTTGAGCTCACTGTGCTCGACGGCAAAACGCTTGAGGGCGAGGATGTTCATGGGGTCGTCGACCATGCCACGGCGGCAGTGCATCTCGCAGGGATGCTCGCACACCAGGCCGCAGACGAGCGGCAGCGGATTGTTCTTGCGGATGACCTTGACGGCGTCGGCATAGCGGCCGGCCTCGACCAGCGAAATGTACCCGGGAATGTCGACGTGCGCCGGGCAGCCCGAAACGCACGGGACGCGGGCCTCGCGGTCAAAGCCGCAGGAGCGCTCGCGGATGTGATGCTCAAAATCGTCGCGGAAGCCGCGAATGGCCGTGAGTGCCATGGCGCCAGCTTCGTAGCCGATGGCGCAATCGCTCGAAAGATAGATGGTGCGGGCGGTGCGCTCAATCAAGTTGAGCGTGGACTCATCGGCGCGCCCTTCGAGCACATCGGCGAGCAGGTCGCTCAGCGCGCTCAGACCCACGCGGCAGGGCGTGCACTTGCCGCAGCTCTGGGTGGAGCACAGATTGACGAGCGCTGCCGTAAACTCAACGGGGCACGGGGCGAGCGAACTCACCGCCAGACGACGTCCGAGCGCATCGTGCAGGTCGTCCATGACGGCCTGAGCGTGGCTGCGTTCCATTACGTGCAGTCGAGCCATAAGATCCCCTCTCACATGGCAGCCCGGAGGCGAGGCCGGGCGAAGTTGCTACACGCACAACACTGACCTAAAAAGTTGTTAGGTCTCCACGCAGTTCGGCAGGCGGTATGAAATGTCACCCTCGGCGGTGAAATAGAACATTACCGCAGATAAATGCCATATTTGGTAAAACGCGTTACCAAATGACAATGCCCCGCCCACGCAATCACGTGGACGGGGCATTGCTCCAGGTATGCGGCCAGCGACCCTGTTGCTTTTACTTAAGCTCGGGCCAGTAACCCTTGTTGGCCTCGATCATGTCGTCGAGAACCTCCTTGGCGACCTTCATCGAAGGCACGGTCTTGTTCAGCGTAAAGGCCTTGAGCGCCTTCTCGTAAGAACCCTCGATCGTAGCCTCGACCACGAGCTTCTCGGAGTTCAGCTGCTGCATCATGAGGCCCTGCTGGAACAGAGGAATGTTGTCGCGGCTGATGACCTCGGGGCCATTCTTGCCAATGTAGGCAGGCAGCTCGACCATAGCGTCGTAGGGCATGTTGGGGATAGCGCCCTTGTTCTCGCAAATGACCAGGAAGCGCTGCTTGGTGTCGTTCTTCAGAGCGATAGCCAGATCGGCAATCCAGTCGCCGTGGCTGCCCGCATAGAACGTGCTCTCGTCGATCTCGCCCGTCTTCTCATAGTGGTCGATGCCGTCGAAGAGGTTCTTCTCGCGCGTCTCCTCAACCTCGTTTGCACGGGTGCGCTCGGGGTTGGAATGCTCGACGAACTCCTTCTGCTGCAGGTAGTAGTTCAGGTACGTGTTGGGCAGGTACTCCGGGAAGCACTCCATGATCTCGTACTCGCCCTTCCAGACGTAGTACCAGCTGCCCTTGGTGTGGCGATTCTGCTCGGGGTGCTCGTCGGCGGTCTCCTCGGGCTTCTTTGCCATGAGCGAGCCCATGCCCTTGAGGTAGGAGTCGGGCAGCAGGATCTGATGCTCCTTGATGTACTCGCGCAGCTGCGGGAGCACCTCCTCGCCCTTATGGCGGATCGAGGTGAACCAACCAAAGTGGTTGAGGCCAAAGTAATCGTACTCGACATCCTTCTTGTCGATATCGAGCGCGGCGCAAACCACGTCGATGATCGCGATCGGCATGTCGCAGATGTTGATGATGCGAGCGTTGGGGCGCAGCACACGGCAGCCCTCGGACACGATGGCGGCAGGGTTGGAGTAGTTGAGAATCCAGTAGTCCTTCTTGGCGTACTTCTCAACGTCATCGATCAGCTCGACCATGGGGAAGATGGTGCGCATGCCGTAGGCAAGGCCGCCGCAACCGCAAGTCTCCTGGCCCACGCAGCCGTGACGCAGCGGAATCTTCTCGTCCTGCTCGCGCATGGCGTAGCCGCCCACGCGCATCTGGGCAAACACGAAGCTGGCATCCGTAAAGGCAGTCTCCTTGTCGGTGGTCACCGTGAGCTTGATGTCCAGGCCAAGATCCTCGTGCAAAATCCAGTCCACGAGCACGCCGATCTTGCGCTGGCGCTCCTCGTTGATGTCGTACAGACGAATCTCGTCAACGTCGAGCTCGTCCTTGCGCAGGGCGATGGACTTGACGATGCCGGGGGTAAAGGTGGATCCGCCACCACACAGAGTAATGATCATTGTTTACTGCTCCTTCTCAATTGCGTTCTCGACCTTGTCGCGCATCTCGGCGACCTTCATGCCAAAGATGATCTGGATATTGTTGCCGTTGCGGTTGATGCCGCTGTTGGGCACGTGGTTGATGAGGCTCTCATCGATGAGGTCCGGGTTCTTAACGTTCACGCGGAGACGCGTAAAGCAGTTCTCGAGCTCCTCGATGTTGTCCTTGCCGCCAAGACCTGCGACCAGGTCGGCAATACCTGCATCGACGCCCTCTGCGGGAGCTGCGGCAACAGCGCCCTGCTTCACCGCGACAGACGCGGCGGCCTCGCCCTCGGCAACGGACTCGGCGAGCTCGGACTCCTCCTCGCGACCAGGCGTGTGGAGGTTGAGCTTCTTAATAAGGAAGGTGAAGAGGAAGAAGTACAGCGCGGCGTTGACGACTCCGAGCACGAGCATCATCGGCCAGTTGGTCTTATCGACACCAAGAACCAGGTTGGAAACCACGATGTTGATGATGCCGCCTGCAGTCGAAGCGGGCACGGAGAGGACCTTGAGCAGGACCAGGAAGATGCCGGAAAGAACCGAGTGAACGACAAAGAGCACGGGAGCGGCAAAGACAAAGAGGAAGTCCATGGGCTCGGTCACGCAGGAAAGCACGGCGGTGATGATCAGCGGGATGATGACAGCCTTGGTCTTGTCCTTGTTCTGCTTGTAGGCGGTGAAGATAAAGGCGAGACCGATACCGATGTAGGGCCACAGGTTGTTGAAGGTATAGCTGTTGAAGTAGGTGCTATCGGAGAAGGGCTGGCCCGTCATTGCCATCTCGGCGACACGGATGGGATAGGCGCCGGCGATAACCTGATCGCCCAGCGTAAGGGTGCCGCCCACATCGGAGAACTGGAACGGGGTGTAGATGAGGTGGTGCAGACCGGTAGGAACGAGCAGCTTGTTGAGCATGCCGTAAATAAAGAGGCCGATGTTGCCGGATTCCTTAATAATGCCGGCGACGGAGGAGATGGCACCCTGAACCGGAGGCCAAACGATGCAGAAGCCAGCACCCATGATCCAGGAAATGATGATCATGATCAGGAACGGAAAACGAACGCCCGAGAACATCGAAAGGGCAATGGGGAACTGCTTGTTCGAGTACTTGTTGAACACGGCACCGGTGATGCAACCAAGAATGATGCCGCCAAACACGCCGGTGTCGAGCACCTGAATGCCCATAACGGTGCTCTGACCGGTTCCGGTAAGACCGAGCATGCCGCTCGCTTCGGCAAGAGAGCCGGTGGCGTTGAGCACGATGTTGTTAGCCTGCAGGAACAGGAAGAACGACATCAGGGCGATCAGCGAAGCATGGCCCTTGTTCTTCTTTGCCATGGCGCCGGCGATGCCCACGCAGAACAGAATCGAGAGGTTGTTGATGATAAACATCAGCGACTGATAGACAACGGCGCCCACAAGCTGGAACGGACCGGAGCCCAGTACGGGGATCAAGGCGCAAATGGTCTTGTTGGTCAGAATAATGCCCACGATGAGCAGAATGCCGGCAACCGAGAGATACATCATCGGCTGAACGATTGACTTCGCGAACACCTCCAACGGCGCTTTGAAATTGAACTTCTTTTTTGCGGTCATAGCGGTACTCCCCTTCCTTTTCCGCAAATTAAGACAGATGTGCCCTGGACAAGGCCATAAGCCCTGCCTCATATCAATCGATGTGTGGGCACGTTATGCCTAGAGACCAGGTTCTCCAAGCAGGTTAACAATGTGGTAAGCGAGATAACTCTTCTCGGCATTGGTAACGACAACGTTATAGGTAGACGACAAGTGGGCGGCTATGGCGTCCGCGCACGAGAATGCGCACGGGTACACCGTTTCATCGATTCGGAACAGCGCGTCACCATTGATTTGCCCGGCCGCAGGATCGAGCGCTCGCTGCGCGAAAAACTGCAGGTGACGAACGAAACGTTCGTAAGGCAGCGAGGTGTCATCGAGGGTCGTGGCATAGCGCTCGGAAACAATCGCGAGCACGTCGCGAACAAGCTGGACCGAGATGATGAGACGGTCGGAGCGTTGCGGCATGGTGGCGTTGACGATATGCAGCGTAATAAAACCCTGCTCTTCTTCGCTCATCTGGAAGCCCATATACTCCTTGACAATCTGCAGCGCACGGCCCGCAAGCGCATACTCCTTGCGATAGAACTGCTGGATCTCGAGCAGCAACGGATTCTCGCAGGAGACGCCCTTGCGCTCGCGCTCCAAAGCAAGGCTGATATGGTCTGCAAGAGCAATGAGAATCTTGTCGTTGACATCAACATTGAGCTCTCGACGGAGCATCTGAACAATGTCCTCGGCAATCACGAGGTTGACGGTGGGAATGGACTCCAAAAGATGTGCCAAGCGGTCAATCGTACGCGAATCCTGAGAAGTGCCCTCCTGCAGCGCATAGGTCTTTTCGACCGATGCTTCATCGATAGCGTCGCCGGCATGACGGCCAAAGCAGAGGCCTCGACCGATGACAATGAGCTCGGAGCCATCGTCCGAAGTGACCATTGCGACGTTATTGTTGAAAACTCGCTTGATAACCACGGTACCCACCACAAGAATTTACTCGGAAAGCCAGACGACAGGCTCTTTAACAGCAACAGGGCCGGAAGCATGCTCACGAAGAGTCGAGTTCTCCGAACGCTCGCACACGATAACAAAGACCGTGGGGTCGAAGCCAGCGGCGCGAACCGCGTCGAAATCGACCTCGACGAGGGGCTGGCCCGCGTCGACATGGTCACCCTGAGCAACAAGCGCATGGAAGCCCTTGCCCTCAAGTTTAACAGTGTCGATTCCGATATGCAGCATCACCTGAGCAGAGCTGTCGTCGGACATGATGCCCAGCGCGTGCTCAGTCGGAAACAGCGCCGCGACGGTGCCGGAAACAGGAGCGCACACCGTTCCCTCTTGGGGAACCACGGCAACGCCATCGCCCACGGCACGGCTGCTAAAAGCGGGGTCATTGGTATTTTCTAGATGAACAAGCTCGCCGGAAACGGGAGCGAGGATTTCGAACTCGGAAGCTGCAGTCTTCTGCTCATCCGAACCGCCCATCAGGCGAGAAAAGAAACCCATGGTGGCATGTCCCTTCATAAATATAGCCCAACCAAAATCAAGCGAATGCATCCATAGAGACACACCCGTTCAAAGACTTTGGTTAGGCCCACGTCCGAGGGACTCGGTAACCTTCCGCATTTCTTTTTACGGGATCTATTGTAGATAAGCCCAAAGCCAGAACAATCATTATGACCGGTGAACGGTATTTATTCTCCGATAAACGGTTTTTAGGCGATATTTGGATGTCTCTATAGTTTTGTAACCCTCGTGGCTATTCCCGGTGAGGCACCCGACCCCGTATCGCGGCGCATGTCGCCCCCAATCTGGGTATCCGGTGCATGGTGCCCTATTGTCTTGCATAATTTCGCTTGCGTCATGCATAAAAAGACGGGGGCACCCCTTCCCGTCCCAACGTACCCCCGCTTGGACCGTGCAAAAACCGGAGTATTCAGCATCGCGGTCCCCGTCGGCGACGCCGCGAATCGGGGAAGCCGCGCAATCGGCGTCATTTTGGGGCCCGGCGCGACGCGAAACGTGTGATATCGCCGCGCCGGACCCCGTCCGCCAACCCAAATAGTCTGTCGAAGGATCTCGCTGGCCCAAAAAGACGCTTCCGGTGCGTATGCAGCCGCCCCGGCCTGCTGAATACTCCCAAAAATGCACGGTGCACCCGAGGGGACCCGTGCATGCCGTGAAAAAACACGCTCACATCCAAAAGAATGCGAGCGTGAAAGCCAAATGGCAGCAGGGGTGCCAGACGGCGAGCGGAATCCCTGGCGTATCCGCCCGGGCACCGCAGCCGCCGCGTGTCAGTGGGGAGTTTCACGTTCTCCGTCGATGCCAGAACCCCGCATACGCGAATCTCCAACTAAGCCGATAGCCCACATCTCTTGCCGCGACCGTCTCCGTGCATTTTCGTTAGGGAGCCGGCCCACCTCAAACTGCGCCCACTAAAAAGGACCCCGAGCATAGTCTGCTCGGGGTCCAAATTCATCTCGCCTTACCGCGCGACACGTGTGTTACTTGCGCTTGCCGCCGCCGTCGCCGGGACGACGGGAGCTGCCGCCGCGCTTGCCGCCACGATTGTTACCATAGCTGCTACGGTTATCGCGACCGCCGGCACGACCGCCGCGGGAGCCGGCCTGGTTGCCGCCGCGCCCGCCGCGATAGCCGCCACGGCGCTCCTCGCGGGTGTCGTCGTAGTTGCGCCAGTCATCGCGACGATCGCGGCTGGCACGCGGATCGCGACGATCACGCGACTCATTCGAACGACCGGCGAGGCTGCGACCACCGTTGCCACGAGCGCCCTCGCGACGCTCGCCACCGCGGCCGCCCTCGCGGCCTCCGCGCTCGTCAAAGCGCTTGCCGCCGCGGGACTCGCCGCCGCGGGTACCACGCTCGTCACGCGAGCCACGGCCTTCGCCGCCACGGCGCTCATCGCGCCCGCCGCGCTCGCCATCGCGACCGGAGCGACGACGGTCACCCGAACCGCGCTTGCCACCGCGCGAACCGCGGCCCTCGTCCTCGCGCTCGACACGACGACGGCCACCGCGATCCCCATCCTCGCGACGGCGGCGATGCGCCTCGCCCTGGAACTGCTTGGCACGACGCTCGGCACGGTTACCGCGCGGGGCCTGCTCGACGGCAGCGGCACCGCCGCGCTCCTCGGCAGCTACCTCGCGGGCCACGCTCTCAACAGCCTCGTCTACGCGAGCCTGAACGCCCTCGCGCACGCGGGTCTTGCCGCCGCGCTTGGGACGGCTCGGACGCTCGCCGTCGCCGCGGCGCTCGTCGCGACCGCGGTTGGAACGACCGGCAACATCGCCGTAATCGTCGCCGTTGCGCTTGCCGTCGCGACGCGCCTGCTCAAGCTTCTTCTTGCTCTTGGACTTGCCGCGCTTGGTCTTCTTCTTCACCTTAAAGGCCGCAGGGTCGCGCTCGGGATCAACCGCGGGCGGATTGGGACCCACGTGCAGGTCGCCGGCCTCGTAGATGTCGGCGGTCTTGTCCATGAGCTTCTCGATCTCGTAGAACTCGTCCACGTCCTGCTCGGTCACAAACGTGATGGCCCAGCCCAGCTCGCCGGCGCGTCCCGTACGACCAATACGGTGGATGTAGTCGGTCGGCTCGGCCGGCACGTCAAAGTTCACGACGTAGCGCACGTCGCTAATGTCGATGCCGCGGGCGAGTACGTCGGTTGCCACCAACACGTCGACGGTACCGTCGCGGAAGGCCGAAAGGGCACGCTCGCGCTGGGCCTGGCTGCGGTTGCCGTGAATCGCGGCGGCCTTGATGCCCTTACGCTCCAGACGATGGCAGCAGCTGTCGGCGCGGTGCTTGGTGCGCATAAAGACGATGGTGCGCTCCGGGCCCTCCTTCTTGAGGAACTCGGGCAGCAAGTTGTTCTTGGCCTCGATGGACACCGGGAACACAAACTGGTCGACGGTGTCGGCGGTCGACGTGGCGGGCGCGATCTCCACGCGGGCCGGGTCGCTCACCAGGTCGGTGATCTCGCCCACGGCTTCCTCGTCGAGCGTGGCCGAGAACAGCAGCGTCTGGCGCTCGGCCGGCGTCTCGCGCACAATGCGGCGGACGGCGGGCAAAAAGCCCATGTCGAGCATGCGGTCGGCCTCGTCGAGTACCAGCACCTTGACCTCGTCCAGGTGGCAAGCGCCCTGCTCGATCAGATCGACCAGACGGCCCGGCGTGGCGACCAGGATGTCGCAGCCGTACTTGAGCGCCGCGGTCTGGGGCTTGTAGCTCACGCCGCCCACGACGGTCACGGCAACATGGCCGGTGACGTCGGCGATTTTGCTCGCGACCTCGTCGATTTGCTGCGCGAGCTCGCGCGTGGGGGTGATGACGAGCATCACAGGGCCACGGCCGTTGCCCTCGGGCTTTTTAGCACCGCGACGACGGTTGCGGCCGCCGCGCTCGCGCACGGGTTTGGGAGGAGCGATGTGCTCCAGATTGTTCATGGTCGGCAGCAAAAAAGCAGCCGTCTTGCCGGTGCCGGTCTGAGCGGCGGCAAGCAGGTCGCGGCCCTCAAGCACCACGGGGATGGAACCGGCCTGCACGGGCGTGGGTGCCGTGTAGCCAAGGTTCTCGATGGCACGAAGCATCTCGTCCGAAAGTCCCAGCTCGTCAAAGGCGGGCAAGCTCTCAGTAGCGGACTCGACGGCCTGGGCAGCATTGGCCTCATCGGCGGCATCGAAGGCAGCCTGGGTCATGGCCTCGCGGGCCTCGTCCAGAATCTCGGCGTCCGTGACGTCGGATACAGAATTACGCATATGTTGTTGTTCCTTATCTGCACGCGTTGTGGGCACGGCATGCGGCCGCGCGAGCGTGCTTGGTAGTGCGCTAATACATACAAAAACAGGTGCGCACAGAGAGGACGTTGCTCAGCACGCTGGCGATCGCTTTGGCAGCCTTTCACGCGCCGTCCAGACGCAGCGGCCCTAAGCGATGGAGCAGATTCGCCGCCGGTTAGTATACCCTCGGTTCGCATGACCCCACGTAAACCACAGATGACGGGGCTGACGGGGCCGATCTGGGGCGATTGTCTCAATCTGTAACATCCACAGGGCAAATCTTCCTCTACGTGTTACAGATCGAGACAAACGGTCGACACGGTTCACAAGCGTCTCAATCTGTAACAGTTACCGAGTAAAATCGGTCCTAATTGTTATAGATCAAGACAGAGGGGGGATTTCCGTCCAGTCCAAACCAAATCTCCCAGTCTTCCTGCAATTTCGAACATGTGGCCTATAATGTTGCTTTGGTTACGCTATATATTGCGCAGCCATTTAATACGTCGCCCACCGGGGGCCATTAATTCCTATCGCCATATTGGCTAGGAAGCAATCAGAGGAGGTATCCGTGGCAGCAGAGACGCCGTGCTCGGTCCTCTATAACGATATTCGCTCGTTCGGCGGTCTTAAACATCTCGAGATCGCCCGAATGCTCATCAATGGAAACTCTTATCTCGGCAGTACCCTGCTCGAGAAATGCTCTTCCAACCGCTCGTATCTCACCCGCTACATCGTCCATCGCGAGCCTGACCAGTGCGTGCCCGCCATCTACAGCGACTTTACCGTCACCACGCTCAACCTTTCCGTGGCAATCTGCAGCAAGCTCGGCGGGGGCGAGTCCGCCTATCAGGCAATCGCCGAGCACTATCGCGGTCCGGCCGCCAACGAAATGATGTCGGCTCTCACCAGCTACAAGCTGGACAGCCGCCTATATGCAAATGCCCTCAATCGCATCGACATCTTTGACGGCAATGCCTTGCGCGAAAAGAGCACGCTCTTCCTGATGCTCTTTGTGGCGACGGGCGCACTCGCCGATCCCGTTCAGGGCGTGGCCACCGTCGAGCGCTTTTGCGACAGCAAGACGGGCGGGCACTTTGGCACCACCGAAACTACCGTCGGACGTGGCTTTATGAGCAGCCTAGAGCAGCCGCGCACCGTCGCCCCCAACCTCGGTCTGCTCAGAACCCATGCCGACAACTGCGCCGACATGCAAATCCATCCCCTCACACGCGATCCGCGCGGCACGGTAATTGGGTCCTTGCCCAAAACCTCGCCCAGCATCACCGATGTAGGCGCTGATGCATCGCGCGAGCATCTTCGCATTTGGCTCGAAGGTGGACACTGGTACGCCCAGGGCCTTGGGTCGACCAACGGCACAGTGCTCGAATCGGGCGCGGGCAACGGCGATATTGTGATTGAGCCGCCGCGCGACCAACGCGAACCCGGCAAGATCTATCCCCCGGTGGAAATCGAAAACAGCGACAGGGTCCATCTGGGTCTCTACACGACATTCCTTGTCATTGTGGACTAGCGCGGACGGCGATCGAAAGACGGTCGTCGTCCGTCTTTCGTCTTCTACCTTCTGCGTCGTAAACGACAATACTCAGCGGTATACGTGGGCAGCGCGGCTATCATAGTACTTCATCGATATCCGCACTGCCCACGTATACGCGCGGCAACCCATGCCAGACAAAGGAACGCCATGGATACTACCGATAGCGCCTATGGCGACAAACTCATCCGTCTCGACACGTTCGATACCGCCGTGGCAGTCAACCCCAGCGCCGAGGACGACGCCAAGCGTCGGTTTATGACGCTTATTCTCCAGACGGCCCACCGCAACAACGGCAACATCGGGCACGTACTGCGCGCGACCAACACGAGCGGCGAGGTCTTTGCCGTCAAGCTACTCAAGGACAACGCCCTCCTTTCCGGCCAAGCCCCCGACCGCTCCGCCGAGCAATCGGCCGCGCACCTGGCCAACACCGCCGCGCTGTTCGAGGAGTACCGTCATCTGTGTACCGTCTCGCACCTGCGCGGATTTCCGCGCGTCTATGGCTACGGATCGTGCGAGGATGACCCGCTCATCCTCATGGAGTGGGTCGAGGGCACCTCGCTCAAGCAGGCGCTGCCCCTGCTTCCGCGCGACGCCTCGGGCGGGCTGACCGCCCAGATGGTCGCCGCCGTCGGAAACGCCGTGCTTCGCGCGCTCTTGATGACCAAGGGGCTCGTGAATCCGGTCGTCCATCGCGACCTGTCGCCTGCCAATATCATGTTCCGCACCACCAGCCGAACGCTTGAGCAGCAGATTGCCGATTGCTCCTTTGACCCCTGCCTCATCGACATGGGCTCCGCGACCATGGCCCTCGGCGACGACACGATCACCCGGCGCGCCGACATCTGGCGCTTTGCCACGCCCGCATACGCCGCGCCCGAGATGCTCACGCAGGATATCGAAGGCATCGCGGCCCTTCGCCGCTCGCCCGCGATCGACGTCTATGCGCTTTCGAGCATTCTGTACCAGCTCTACAGCGGTCGCAAACCGTTCGATGTTAAGTCGACGGGTGCCGCGGCAACCGGCTCGTTCTACCTCATAAAGACCAAGACCAAGCCGGCACCGCTCGAGCCGCGATGCAATGACGACGAGGCACTCGTCCAGATCATCATGAAAGGTATCTCGGTTGAACAGGGCGATCGCCCCACCGAGCAGCAGATGCTCGAGGCGCTCTCGGCATACCTCCCCGCTGCAGAATCTGAGGGCTGCGAGGGCGCGGGCAATGACGCCGTAATCGACATCGACTCCGGTACGCACCTTAAGGTCGACGTCGCCGACGAGCGCGCACGAGAGATCCTGGAGCAGGCCTGTCACGATGCCATGACCCGCCGTCGCTTTATTATCGGCGGCGTCGTTGCAGTCGTTGCGGGGCTCGGCGTCATTGGCGCGGCGACCCGTGGCTTTGGCATCCCCGACTACCTCGATGGCATCCGCAGCTCTCTTGACGACTACACCTGGGCTCAGCTGCAGGAGATTTCGCTCATGATTAAGGCCGCCGGGACCCGTAGCGAGGCACGCGAGATTGCCAAGCGCTATCATCTGCTCGATGCCGATGGGCATATCCCCTATCCGTGCACCAAGCGCGTCACGCTCACCAACGGGCTGGAGGTCGGCGCACAACTCGTGGGCATCCGCCACGACGAGCTTCTGGACGGGACGGGCAAGGCCGGACTGACGTTTATGTTCGATGCCGGCATTGCCGAACGCGACGCCGCGGCCCAACCATTGAGCGCCGGCTGGGCAGATTGCGAGCTGCGGGAATGGCTCGACAACGACGGCCTTGAGCTGCTGCCCAACGAGTTGCGCGTGCTCATCAAGTCTGTCAAAAAGATCTCGAATAACGTTGGCGCCGCCAGAAGCGCATCGTGTCTGAGCGAGTTGTCCGCAACCCTTTGGCTGCCCGCCATGGTCGAGCTGTGCGGTACGCAACCGCCCGATTCGTTTGCCGAGGGCTATCACTTTTTGGCCGACATCTACAACGGCGAGGGCAAGGAGTACCAACTGTTCCGCGAGCTTAAAGTGAGTCCGTATTCCACGAACGAGACGATGGTTCGCCAGTGGAAGGGCAAAGACACCTGTTGGTGGGAGCGCACGGTGAGTCCCGACACATCGGAGAGCGAAGGCACGCTCTACATGAACCGTGTGGGCCACGACGGCGACGCCTTTATGTACGCCACGCCCGCAAGCAAACCCGACAAACGGACCTGCGTGATCCCCGGGTTCTGCCTCTAGGGAGCGGGTGTCTTGCCGTAACGGAACCCCTCCCCGGCAATTGTCTCGATCTGTAACACTAGCTCGGCAGACACAGGTCTAGATGTTACAGAACGAGACAAACCCCAACCCCGCGAGACAACATCTCAATCTGTAACAGTAAGGGGTTAAAAAACCGGCCCAGATGTTACAGATCAAGACATTTGAGTTGACCGCGGACGGTTTGTCTCGATTTGTAACAGTTAGAGGTCATATTTGGTGCTTGATGTTACAGATTGAGACATTGAGTTTCCCGCCAACTGTTTGTCTTGATCTGTAACAAATACTCGGTAAAACGGGGTCTAGTTGTTACAGATCGAGACGTTAGTTTTCGGCTGAAATGTTTGTCTAAATCTGTAACAGCTATGGTTCAAAAACCGGTCCAGACGTTACAGATTGAGATGTTTGGCAGAGGCGACCATTGATTGAGCCGCCACCCTCATCTGTAATGAAAAGTCATACATTCCAACTATCACTGGACACCCACAGGGGGTATGGGTGTATAGTATCGGCAGGTAAACATTTCCAACGCTACGCCACAGAAAGGAGAAGCCATGGCTCAAGATAAGTTTGACGTGGGCGGCATGACATGCGCCGCTTGCCAGACGCACGTGGACCGCGCCGTCAGCAAGCTCGACGGCGTCCAAAGCGTCGCCGTCAACCTGCTCGCCGGCTCCATGCTGGTGGACTATGACCCCGCGCAGGTCTCCCCCGACGACATCTGCACCGCCGTCGATCGCGCGGGTTACTCGGCCTCGCCCGTCAGTACGGGCACCGAAACCGCCCCCAACGGCAGCGCGCAAGCCAGGTCCGGCACCGCCCATATGGAGTCGCCGACCAAAAAGTTGGAGGCCGCCGCCTCCGCCATGCGCACCCGCCTCATCGTCTCGATCGTATTCCTCATCCCACTGTTCTACATAGGCATGGGGCACATGCTCGGTTGGCCGCTACCCGGCATTTTCACCGACCATACCCACAGCATGACGCTCGCGCTCACCGAGCTCGTCCTGCTCATCCCCATCGTCTACGTCAACGACGCGTACTTTATCAACGGGTTTAAATCGCTCGCGCACGGCGCGCCGACCATGGACGCTCTCATCGCCGTCGGCGCCACCGCGTCGATCGCCTGGTCGCTCTATGCCATGTTTATCATGGCCGACCAGCTGGCCGCCGGGCAAATCCACGAGGCCATGATGACGGGCATGGACAACCTGTATTTTGAGAGTGCGGGCACGATCCTGTCGCTCGTCACTGTGGGCAAATACCTCGAGACACGCAGCAAATCCAAAACCGGCGGCGCTATCGAGGCGCTCATCGACTTGGCACCCAAGACTGCGACCGTCGTTGCCGACGACGGCACCGAAACCACCGTCGACGTCGACAGTATCCTTCCCGGCCAGGTCCTGCGCGTGCGCCCCGGAGAGTCCATCCCCGTCGATGGCGTGGTGCTCGAGGGCAGCTCGGCCCTGGACGAGAGTGCGCTCACCGGCGAGTCTATCCCCGTGGAAAAGACCGCCGGCGACACCGTCAACGCCGCCACCGTCAACCGCACCGGTTCGTTTACCTTCCGCGCCACGCGGGTGGGTGCCGAGACATCGCTCGCCAAGATTATCCAGCTCGTCGAGGACGCCAACGCCACCAAGGCGCCCATCGCCCGCATGGCCGACAAGGTCGCCGGCGTGTTCGTGCCCGTGGTGTTTGTAATCTCTGCCGTAACTTTTGTGGCGTGGATGGTGCTGACCGGAAGCATCAACGAAGCGCTTACCTCCGCCGTGGCTGTGCTGGTGATCAGTTGTCCGTGCGCGCTGGGCCTGGCCACGCCCGTCGCCATTATGGTTGGCACCGGCAAGGGCGCCGAGATGGGCATTCTGTTTAAGAGCGCCGAGGCGCTGGAGAACCTGCGCAGCGTGGGCACCGTGGTGCTCGATAAGACGGGCACCGTCACCCGCGGCAAGCCGGCTGTAACCGACATTGAGGTGGCCACGCGCACCGACGGCTCGCCCGCCATGAGCGAAAAGGCGCTGCTCAAGCTGGCCGCCGCGCTGGAGCGCTCGAGCGAGCACCCGCTGGCCGAGGCGATTATGGCCGAGTGCGAGGCGCGCGGAATTGTCGCGCGCATGGTCGAGGACTTTGCCGCCGTGCCCGGACGAGGCGTTACGGCACGCGAGGGGCAGAATGTCATCGCAGCCGGCAACGTGCGCCTGATGGACGAGTTGGGCGTTACCGTGCCCGCGGGTCTTGCCGAGCAGTTTGCCGCCGAGGGCAAGACACCGCTGTTCTTTGCCAAGAACGGCGAGCTTGTCGGTATCATCGCCGTGGCTGACGAGGTCAAAGAGACGAGCGCCGAGGCCATCGCCGCGCTCCGCAAGCTCGGCGTCGACGTGCGCATGCTCACCGGCGACAACCGCGTGACGGCCGAGGCCATCGCCCGCCGCGTGGGGCTGAGCAGCGAGCAGGTCATCGCCGACGTCCTCCCCGCCGACAAGGAGCGCCACGTGCGCGGGCTGCAGGATGCGGGCAGCAAGGTCGCCATGGTGGGCGACGGCATCAACGACTCCCCCGCCCTGGCGCGCGCCGACGTGGGTCTTGCGATCGGCACCGGCGCCGACATCGCCAAGGAGGGCGCCGACGTGGTACTCATGCGCAGCGATCTCATGGACGTCGCCCGTGCCATCGAGCTGTCACGTGCCACAATCCGCAACATCAAGCAGGACCTGTTCTGGGCGCTGTTCTACAACGGCATCGGCATTCCGCTGGCGGCGGGCGTGTTCTTCCCCCTCACCGGTTGGCAGCTCTCGCCGATGTTCGGCGCCGCGGCCATGAGCCTGTCGAGCGTGTGCGTCGTAAGCAATGCGCTGCGCCTACGAACCTTTAAGCCTAAAGTGGCAAAATAGGCTCACCATTACGTCCATTTAGAACGGGTTTTCCAGGTGCCAGAGATTGACCTGAAAGAGGAGCGACGCGCACTTTGGTACGCGAGCGACGGCTTGAAGGTCAAGGTCGGGTGCCTGGGAAAGCCGACACAACAGAGAGGAATACCCATGCGATACACAATCAAGACTTCCGGCCTCATGTGCGGCCACTGCGACGCCACCGTCGAGTCGGCGTTGCTCAACGTGGCCGGCGTGACCGACGCCGACGCCGATCACGAGACTCAGACCGTCCAGGTGGAGTGCGCCGACACCGTGACCGCCGAGCAGCTCGCCGCCGCTGTCGAGGGCGCCGGCGAGAAGTTCCACGCCCTGTCCGTGACCGCCGCGTAGCAGCTACCAGAAGCATTCGACCCCATCGACCAGAAACGAGGACCCGCCATGATGGCAGACCATAAATCGGTGACCCGCATGCTCAAGACGGCACGCGGTCAGATCGACGGCATCCTGCGGATGGTCGAGGAGGACCGCTACTGCGTCGATATTTCCACGCAGCTCATGGCAACGCAGGCGCTCATTGCGCGCATCAACGCCGACGTGCTCAAGGCGCATATCGAGGGCTGCGTGACTTCGGCAATCGAATCGGGCGACGAAGACCTCAAAGCCGCCAAGCTCGCCGAGATCGAACGCGTCGTCGACAAGCTCTCCAAGTAATTGGGGCATTGGGGACAGACTGCTTTGCACCATCTTGGTGTATCGGGGATAGGTACGTTTGCACCACCTTGGTGCAGATTAACCTGTCCCCCTTGCTCTAAATCGGGTATAAAGGCGAGCAGCATATCGAACGAAAGGCAATTTGCATGAATGACTTTATGAAGGGTCGCAATGGTGCCGATGAACTCACCATCGTGATGGGTTTTGCCGGCATCGTCATCGCGATGATCGGATCGATAGCCCGCATCCAGTGGCTCAGCTGGATCGCCATCGCCGTGATCGTGATTGGCGTGCTGCGCGGCCTGTCCAAAAACATCGATGCGCGTCGCAAGGAAAACGCTGCCTTTGTCACCGCGACCGCGAACGTCCCCGGCTTGGGCAAGTTTGTCGCCAGCTTGGGCGGCGGCGCTGCGGCGGCCGGCACCTCGCGCGCGGCTGGAACGAGCAAGGAAGACTTTGAGCGCGCCAAGCGCACGGCCAAGAAGATGTGGAAGGGTCGCAAGACCACGGCATACCTCAAGTGCCCCAACTGCGGCCAGATGCTCTCCGTCCCCAAGGGCAAGGGCAAGATCCGCGTCACCTGACCCAAGTGCCACGCTAAGATGGAAACCCGCTCCTAGCGCCCGCACGCGGGACAAATTAATCAGGTTTGTTTGTCCCAAATCTTAAGTATTTGTTCGATAAAAAAGCCGAGGCCTCGTGTTGAGACCTCGGCTTTTTACATGCGGCAACGGAGCTACACCTTTGTCACACCTATGCCACACCGTCGCGGGCGAGCTCCTCGGCCAGCGCCTCGGCCGGCATGGCCATAATCGCGTCGAGCTCGGCGTCCACCTCGGGAATACGCTTTACCTTGAGCTTGCGTACCAGATCACCGCGACACATCACATGTATCGGTTCACGCAGAGCGCACAGGTCATCGAGCGGATTCTTGCGCGTCACCAGGATATCGGCGGCCTTGCCGCACTCGATCGCACCGGTCTCGCCGCCCAGCCCCAGGAGCTCGGCATTGACCTGCGTAGCCGTATGCAGCGCAAAGGCGTTGCTCACGCCGACATACTTGGCAAAATAGGCCACCTCACGCCACATGTCGTACTGCGTCACGAACGGGCAGCTCGAATCTGTGCCAAGGCCCACCTTAACGCCAGCTTCCAGCGCCGCACGAGCACTCTCGATAATGCCCGAGCACACGATGTCGCCGTTCTTCTTTTGCGTGTCAGTCGAATGGGTCTTCCCCGGATCGAGCAACACAAACGGCAGCGCCGGGCTGATCGTGCAGGTAACGCTGGGCGCACGTCCCTCGAGCTGCGTGCCCGCGGCGCCACGGTACAGCTCCAGGATCTCGGGCGTCATCGGGGCACCGTGCTCGATCGTATCGACGCCGGCCTCAAGCGCGGCCTTCACGCCCTCGGTACTCTCGACATGGGCCATAACCGGCAGGCCCACCTCGTGCGCCGCCTTGCACGCCGCCGCGGCAACCTCCACCGGCATACGCAGCACGCCCGGCTCGCCCACCTCGGTCGCATCGAAAACGCCGCCCGTCACGAACAGCTTGATGACATCGGCACCGCGCGCATACAGGTCTCGCACCTGCTCGGCTGCCTCGACGGGGCTGTTGGCCACCTGGGCGAACAAGCCCGCA
The DNA here is from genome assembly GCA_958439425.1 of uncultured Collinsella sp. Classification (GTDB taxonomy): domain Bacteria; phylum Actinomycetota; class Coriobacteriia; order Coriobacteriales; family Coriobacteriaceae; genus Collinsella. Next base: position 47,907 of record CAUBVH010000011.1, on the reverse strand, counting down.
CCATGGCCGCCCGGCACCGTGACGCCCGTTCCCGGCGCTACCAGACGCGGACCCTGATACTTACCGGCGTCGATAGCGTCGCGCACGGCGATGTCGGCAAACAGCGGGTCGCCCGCGCCGCGCACCGTGGTCACGCCGCTTGCCAGCTGCTGCTGGGCACTGCCCTTGAGGATGCGGCGGACGATGGCACGCCCCACGGGATTATCGAGCTTCTTCATCAGCGCTCCCGCATCGCCGGCCGAGACAGGCTTGCCCGAGCCGCACAGGTGCACGTGCATATTGATGAGACCGGGCATGAGATACGTACCGCCCAGGTCGATAACCTCGGCACCCGCGGGCGCCTGCGCCACAGCACTCGGCCCCATCCAGGTGATGACGCCGCGCTCAACAGTCACGGCCATATCGGGTTGCGGCTCCATATGCTCCGAACCATCCAGAATGGTCGCATTGATAAACAACGTGGAACGATCGGCAGATGCCATATCGAGCTCCTCCCTCACGATTAACTTGAACATTTGTCCATTATCACCTAGTCCCGCTGGATTGCTGCAGACGCATCGGTTAACGGAAGGAAGAGGGGATGTGGGGAGACGGAACACGTTGCAGTCCCACCCCAGCGACACCAGGGAAATGTCTCGATCTGTAACAGGTACAGGGTTATTGGGCCCCTTGATGTTACAGATCGAGACATTCGGTCGACGTTTCACCGGCTTGTCTCGATCTGTAACAATTACGAGCTCAAACAACCTCTAAACGTTACAGATCGAGACAAAACCTCTCAGCGCCCATACCACTGGCATCTCCACTCCTCAGCCAATTCAACCTGCCGAGGAATACCCGCCAGCCTCATTTTCTCGACCAGCTTCCCCGGGTCTTTGAGTTCGCTAAACGTAAACCGAAGCACCTTATGCCCGAGCATTGTCAGATGAGATTCCCGCTGACGCTCTGCCACGAATGGGTCAACCGACTCCCGACCCTCGCCGCTCTGCAAGGTGTACTTCCCCTTTCCGTCGAGCTCGCCGATGACACACGTCCCGTCCTCGAGCCGCCAAAAATAGTCGACGCGAAACACCTGGCTCGGATCGAGCGGGTCGCGAAACTCCACCTGCAGCTCCGGAACCGGAAAGCCGTACGCAATAAAGAATGCTCGGAACCGAGACTCACCGCCGTTTTCAGACAGCCCGTCCGCATACGACGCAATCACCTGTGCCCTGCGATACCCTCGCCTGCCCTCGCAATCGGCGCGGAGGCGCTCGCACAAATCCCCACGTGATACGCCTTTCGCCCGCAGAGCAGAATCGGCAATCGCCAACCCGTAGGAGAACGGCGCACGCAGTAGGCAATCCTCCACCGTGCGCCAAAACGACGTCACCCGCACGCCATCAACATGCTCGAGTGCGCCCGCCATCTGCGGACGCAACAACCTGCACCCGCCGCTCAACGTCACCGAACAACCCGTCTTAACAAGAAAACGCGACCCAAGCAGATCATTCGGCACCTCCAGACCCCACAAAAGCGCCGCGTCATAGCCCCAAAACGCCCAATCGGGATGAAACTCTGCAAGCCCTTTGATGGTACGCAGCGTTCGCTCCGCCGGCGTCAGCACACCCCAATCATGTTGAAAGCAGAACAAATACGGCTCGGGTTCCGCGATATCGTCGGTTCCAACATGACGCCGCAGCCACATGAGCTCGGCATTGTCATGCGTTGCGAGCAGCGTACCTTGCTCGGTCGCCTCCGTGAGTCGCGCGAGCATCCTATTCCGCGCCAACGTGTTGCGAGTCGTATGCTTGTGCTTGAAAACGGTATTAGACACTTCCATCACCACCACATCGGACAAATGGACCATCGTCACCGTTGCCTCCACCGACAAACGTCTTGATCTGTAACAAGAAGACCGATTTTTGGCCGCTAGATGTTACAGATCGAGACATTCGTGCAGCATTGCACCTCTTTGTCTCAATCTGTAACAGGAAGACCGATTTTTTGTCCCTAAACGTTACAGATCAAGACAGAAAGGCAGAAGGCAAGGCAGGCGACAACTGCCCACCCCCCTACTCCCACTCCTGCTCGTAGATGTTGAGTGACTTCACGTACCGCCCCTGGGCGCCCATGATGTCGCGGACCAGGCGCAAAAAGAAGCTGATGCACGAGGTGTCGAAACCGTCCTGTAGGTCCTCGGGATGCACCGCGCCCGGCCCGTCGACCGCTGTGTCACTCAGGCGCGCGATGTCATACAGGTAGAGCTGCCCCGCCGCCAGCCAGACATCGTCAGCGCAGGCAAGGCGTACCGCAATTGCGCCATCATTCCAGTGTTCCTTTTGCACGATATGTGGGTCGTAGACATCAAAGCGACGGTCGGTGCGCGTGTCCTTCAGCACGACCATGCCGGACGCAGGATTCTTGTCCAAAATGCCAAAGCGCGAGAAATACTGCGTGTCACGCACCTGCTTAAGTCGCCCGAGCGAAGCAGGAGAAATTGACGCCGGCGGCTCGTCCACATACAGCTCCAACAGCGTCTTGCCGTGGTAATAGGGGCGCTCAAACAGCATCCAATCGGTAAACGCCATGTTGTAGGCCATGATTTCGTTTTGAGAAGGTTCCTCGCAATAGCTGAGCCACGGATCGACGATAATCTCGAACTGCTCGCGCGCCGGCTCCAGGAATTGAAACTTCCGCAGCATCCAAAAGTGAGCCATGTCGGCAATATCGTTGCCGACGGCTTCGGCCAGCTCTGCTCGGTCATAAATTTGGTCAGTCATAGCATCCTCCTCAAACTGATGGACCTCAATTTGAGCTTACGAGGAGGGCGAGCAACCGAGGCAAGCGCGGGCAAAATAGGCCTTCGACTGCAAACCAGATGCTAACCAAACACTTGACGGGACACTTGACCGAATGAGCGCACCGCAACGAAACCGCAGGTAGACATAGACAGCCAACCCGCTCATTTGAGCCAGATGCCCGCAGCCACCACAGAAACAACAGGTGACCACAGCCCAAGAAGTCGACAAATGAACACCCGTACGTCGATAAACGAGCAAATCGCTCGCAAAGAGTGTCCCCAACGACTAGACAAAAAAGAACGTCCCCAATGACTAGTCGTTGGGGACGTTCTTGAATGACTACTTTACAGCTCCAGCGCCTCGGCGACTTCGGCTGCGCAGGCCAGGGCATCGGCCATAGCACTCACAACGAGCGAGCTGCCGTTGCGGGCGTCACCGGCCACATACACCGGCGCGGCATCCGCGGCGACACCCTCCGTGCGAGCCGCGAGGTGCGAGCCCTCGGCAGCCATCACCGGCAGCGGACGACCAGCGGTGGCAACAGGCACGCCCACCGCATCGAACACGCCATGCTCGGGACCCGTAAAGCCGCAGGCGATGAGCACCAGCTGCGCCGGCACCTCGTGCTCGGAGCCCGCGATGCGCTCGGGCTTTCCCGCCGACCAGTCCAGATCGACCACGCGCAGACCCGCAGCCGCACCCTTCTTGTCCAGCAGCACCTCGAGCGTATCCACGCCCCAGGCACGCATCTCGCCACCCATCGCAGCGATAGCCTCCTGCTGGCCGTAGTCGGTCTTCTTAACGTTTGGCCACTGCGGCCAGGGGTTGCTCGCCGTGCGCTTATAGGGCGCAGCCGGCAAGAACTCAAACTGGCGCACGCTGCGCGCACCCTGACGCACGGCGGTACCCACGCAGTCGTTGCCGGTATCGCCGCCGCCAATGACCACGACGTCCAGACCGCGCGCGTTCACCGCAGGCTCGCCGCCATCGAGCACCGAGACGGTCGAAGCCGTCAGGTAGTCCACCGCGTACACCACGCCCGGAGCATCCACGTTCGCAGCCGAAAGACCGCGGGGCGCACGAGCGCCGGCAGCCACCACGACGGCGTCAAAGTCATCGAGCTTGGCGGCAACCTTGGGATCGTTCACATCGGCATCCAGCTCAAACACAATGCCCAGCTCGCGCATGAGCGCCACGCGACGCTCGACCACGGACTTCTCGAGTTTCATGTTGGGAATGCCGTACATAAGCAGACCGCCCGGGCGATCGTCTCGCTCAAACACCGTCACGCGGGCGCCACGACGCGCAAGCTCCCATGCTGCCACCAGACCAGCAGGACCGGAGCCCACCACGGCAACCGTGGGTGCGCCCTTCCCTGCCGGTTCAAAGCGACGCGGGCCGCCATTTGCCCACTCATGGTCGCTGATCGCACGCTCGTTGTCATGGATCGTCGTGGGCTGGCCATCGACCGAACCCAGGTTGCACGCGGCCTCGCACAGCGCCGGGCACACGCGACTCGTGAACTCGGGCATGGGCGAGGTGAGTGACAGGCGCTCGGCAGCCTCGTCCCAGCGGCCGCGGTACACCAGCTCATTCCACTCGGGAATCAGGTTATGCAGCGGGCAGCCGCTCGGACGTGCCTTGCCAAAGCTCGCGCCCATCTGGCAAAACGCCACGCCGCACATCATGCAGCGGCTCGCCTGGGCGCGACGCGCATCGTCATCGAGCTCCACGTACAGCGGATCAAAATCATGGCTGCGCTCCTCCACGGGGCGCAGCTCGTGGGTCACGCGATCGATATCAAGAAAAGCACCGGGCTTACCCATGGCACTTACGCCTCCTTCTTGGTCGAAGCAACAGAGCCGGCAGCCACGGACGCAGCGCCCGCAACATCAAAGCGAGCGACATCAGCGGCACTCGCGCGACCGGTCACAATGTCAAACGCCAGCTCCTCAGCCTGCGCATGCGTCTTTCCGGCAGCCTCGCCCGCGGCGACAATCGCCAGCACGCGCTCATACTCGGTCGGAATGACCTTCACAAAGTGCTTGCTCATCGTTTCAAAGCTGTAGAGCAGCTTGATGCCGCGCGGGCTCTGCGTAGCGTCCACGTGCTCCTGGATGAGCTCGCGAATCTGCGCCAGCTCGCCGGCCGTCGGGGCCTTGAGATCAACGCTCTCGTGGTTCACGCGGGCATTGAGTGTGCCGTACTGGTCAAAGACGTAGGCCACGCCGCCTGTCATGCCGGCGGCAAAATTCTGCCCGACCTCGCCCAGGATGAGCGCCAGACCGCCCGTCATGTATTCGCAGCCATGGTTGCCGCAGCCCTCGACCACCACCGTGGCACCGGAGTTGCGCACGGCAAAACGCTGGCCGGCAAGACCGTTAATGAAGCCGCGGCCGCTCGTGGCACCAAAGAACGCAACGTTGCCCACGATGATGTTCTCGTCGAACTTGTAGGTCGCATGCGGGTTGGGGCGCACCGACACCTCGCCGCCCGAAAGGCCCTTGCCAAAGTAGTCGTTGGCGTCGCCGCACACGTTGAGCGTAATACCGCGCGGCAGGAAGGCGCCAAAGCTCTGACCGGCCGAACCATCGCAATCGATGGTGATGGAGCCGGCGGGCAGGCCCTCGGGATGCGCCTTGGTCACCGCGTTGCCCAGGATGGTGCCCACGCAGCGGTTGACGTTGGCGATATCGGCACGGAAGCGAATCGGACGCAGGTGCGCACGGGCATCGGCCGTATAGGGCACAAACAACGTGGAGTCGAGCGTCTTGTCGAGCTCGCTGTCCGCGGCCATCTGCGGCAGGAAGTGGCGACCGTCGGCGCCCGGAATATGGGCACCGAACTCGCAGGTCGCGCTCGCCAGCACGGGCGTCAGATCGAGCAGGTTGGCCTTGCGGTTGCCCGGGACCTCGATCTGGCGCAAGCACTCGGGATGGCCGACCATCTCGTCGACGGTGCGGAAGCCCAGGCTCGCCATGACCTCGCGCAGCTGCTCGGCAACAAAGAGCATAAAGTGCTCAACGTGCTCGGGCTTGCCACGGAAGCCGCGACGCAGGCGGCAATTTTGCGTAGCGATACCGGCCGGGCAGGTGTCCTGCTGGCAGTCGCGCTGCATGAGGCAGCCCATGGAGATGAGCGGCATGGTCGCAAAACCAAACTCCTCGGCGCCCAACAGGCAGGCGACGGCAACATCGGTGCCGTCCATGAGCTTGCCGTCGGCCTCGAGCACCACGCGTGAGCGCAGACCGTTTTGCAGCAGCGTCTGCTGGGCCTCGGCAAGGCCAAGCTCCAGCGGCAGACCCGCGTGCCAGATAGAGTCGCGCGCAGCGGCACCTGAGCCGCCATTGTGGCCGCTGATCAAGATCTTGTCGGCAGCACCCTTGGCCACACCGGTGGCGATGGTGCCGACGCCGGCCTCGCTGACCAGCTTGACCGACACGCGTGCGCCGGGGTTGGCGTTCTTAAGGTCAAAGATCAGCTCTGCTAGGTCCTCGATAGAGTAGATGTCGTGGTGCGGCGGAGGCGAGATCAGGCCGATGCCGGGCGTGGACTGACGGACCTCGGCGATCCAGGGGTAGACCTTCTTGCCGGGCAGGTGTCCGCCCTCGCCGGGCTTGGCGCCCTGGGCCATCTTGATCTGAATCTCGAAGGCACTGCACAGGTAGCGGCTCGTCACGCCAAAGCGCGCGCTTGCTACCTGCTTGATGGCGGAGTTCTTGGAGTCACCGTTAGCCAGCGGGGTCTCGCGACGCGGATCCTCACCGCCCTCGCCGGAGTTGGAACGGCCGTGCAGGCGGTTCATGGCGATGGCCATGCACTCGTGTGCCTCTTTGCTGATGGAGCCATACGACATGGCGCCGGTGTTAAAGCGGCGGACGATGTTGAGCGCGGGCTCGACCTCGTCGAGTGCCACCGGAGTGCGACCGCTGGCATCAAAGTCCAGCAGGTCGCGCAGGCGCACGGCACGGCCGGTGCGGTGCAGGCGGGCGCTGTACTCCTTAAAGGTGTCGTAGCTGTCCTCACGGCAGGCGGTCTGCAGCAAGTAGACAGTCTGCGGATCGATGAGGTGATCCTCGCCGCCGAGCGGACGCCACTTGGTCAGGCCCAGCGTGGGCAGCTGATCGGGAGCCGAGCTCTTAAGGATAGCGAGCGCGGCGTCGTAGCGCTCGTTTTGCTCGCGCTCAACGTCCTCGACACCCATACCGCCCACACGGCTCACCGTGCCGGCGAAGTACGCGTTGACGAACTCCGGCGTAAAGCCCACGGCCTCGAAGATCTGCGCCGAATGGTAGCTCTGCACCGTGGAGATGCCCATCTTGGACATGATGGAGACGATGCCGGCGGTCGCAGCCTTGTTGAAGTTGGCGATGCCCTGCTCGGCCGTCACGTCCAGGTCGCCGCGTGCCGCCAGACCGCGGATGCACGCATGCGCGTTGTACGGGTAGATGCCGCTCGCGGAGTAGCCCACCAGCGCCGCAAAGTCGTGCGGGGACACGGCGTCGCCGCACTCCACCACGATGTCGGCAAAGGTGCGCACGCCGGCGCGGATCAGGTGGTTGTGCACACAGCCCACGGCGAGCAGCGATGGAACGGGCACCTCGCCCGCCGCGGCTCGATCGCTCAACACCACGATGTTCACGCCGTCGCGGACCGCAGCCTCAACGTCCTCTGCAAGCTGCTTGAGCGCAGCCTGCAGCGCGCCCTCGCCGGCATCGCGGCAGTACACGGCACGGAAACGGCGGGTCTTAAAGCCAACACGGTCGATGGCGCAGATATGCTCGAACTCCTCCTCGTTGAACAACGGGCGCTCCAGGCGAACCAGCTGGCAGGCCGTACGGGAGTCCTCGAGCAGGTTGCCGTGGTTGCCCAGGTAAAGCGTGGTCGAGGTGACCATATGCTCGCGCAGGGCGTCGATGGGCGGGTTCGTGACCTGGGCGAACAGCTGATAGAAGTAGTCAAAGAACGAACGCGTCTTCTTGGACAGACAGGCCAGCGGCGCATCGATACCCATCGAGGCGAGCGGGGCCTTGCCCTGCTGGGCCATGGGGCGCACGACCTCGTCAACATCATCCCAGTGATAGCCGAGCTTGGCCATGCGCACGGCGGCAGGCACCTCGGCGTCCTCGGCGGGTGTTGCCGCAACGGGCTCATCGAGCGCGTCAACGGTCAGCGTCTCCTCGGCAATCCAATCACGGTAGGGCTTTTCCTTGGCGTAACGGGTGCGCAGCTCATCGTTGTAGATGACACGCCCGCGGGCAAAGTCGACCTCGAGCATCTGGCCCGGCCCCAGACAGCCACTCGTCAGGATGTTCTCGGGGCGCACCTCGATGGTGCCCACCTCGCTTGCCAGCATAAAGCGGCCGTCGCGCGTCACATAGTAGCGGGCGGGACGCAGGCCGTTACGGTCGAGGGCGGCGCCCAGCGTGCGACCGTCGGTAAAGGCGATGGCCGCCGGGCCATCCCACGGCTCCATGAGCATGGACTGGTAAGCGTCGTAGGCGCGGCGCTCCTCGCTCAGGCTGTCGTTGTGATCCCACGGCTCGGGCAGCAACATGGACGCGGCACGCGTGAGCGGGCGACCGTTCATGACCAGGAACTCGAGCACGTTGTCCAGAATCGCGGAGTCGGAGCCCTCGCGGTTGATGATGGGCATCACGCGCTCAAGATCGTGCTGCAGCACGGGGCTGTACAGGTTGGGCTCGCGGGCGCGGATCCAGTTGACGTTGCCCTTGAGGGTGTTGATCTCGCCGTTGTGGATGATGAAGCGGTTGGGGTGCGCGCGCTCCCAGCTGGGCGTGGTGTTGGTGGAGTAGCGCGAGTGGACGAGTGCTACGGCCGTCTTGACGGCGGCGTCGTTAAGATCGATGAAGAAGTGGCGCATTTGCGTGGCAACCAGCATGCCCTTGTACACGATGGTGCGCGAGCTCATGGAGCACACATAGAAGATCTTGTCGCGCAGGGCAAACTCGGCGTCGGCCTTTTTTTCGATGGTGCGGCGGCACACGTACAGGCGACGCTCAAAGGCATCGCCGGCGGGCGTGTCGTCCGGACGGCCCAGGAAGGCCTGCAGGATAGTAGGCATGCAGGCGCGGGCCGTCTCGCCCAGGTCGTGCGGGTCGACCGGCACCTCGCGCCAAAAGAGCAGCGGCATGCCGGCCTCGGCGCAGCCCTCCTCAAACACGCGGCGGGCATCCTCCACGCCCTTGTCGTCCTGCGGGAAGAACAGCATGGCCACGCCATAGTCGCCCTCTGTCGGCAGAATCTGGCCGCACTTTTGAGCCTCTTTACGGAAAAAGTGATGCGGAACCTGGAACAGGATGCCAGCGCCGTCGCCGGTGTTCTTCTCGAGTCCCGTGCCGCCGCGGTGCTCCAAGTTGACCAGAATGGACAGTGCATCGTCCAGAATCTGGTGATGGCGCTCACCGTTGATATCGGCAAGCGCGCCGATGCCACATGCATCGTGGTCGAATTCGGGGCGATAAAGGCCCTGCTGCTGAGCGGAATCTGCCTGCATCGCGATCCTCCCCTTGGTGTTAGACAGTCAGTTGAATAGGCATACTAGAAGTATCGCCGATCCGTTGTGTTTCCTGCCCGTTTCGAAACAATTGCGTAACGCACGCCCTACGAGTGGACACCGCCGACCTCAAGGGCGACAACATAGGCCCCAAGTTCGGCCTGTTAGCTCACCACTTCAAACATCTCAATCTGTAACAGGAAGGCCCAATTACGACGACTAACTGTTACAGATTGAGATGTTTTCGAGAGACATTCCATAGGACCATTTCTTCCTGTCTCGATCTGTAACACCTAGGCCCAATTTCCATCCCTAGTTGTTACAGATCGAGACATTTCGGCAGCCCCCTTTCACCATCCCATTCAAATACAACAATTTTGTTAGTCTTGGTTAACTTTTAAGCTTAAAACGGGTATCCTTTGCGGCGTCAAGCAAACGGCACACAGGAGCGCACCATGCTCAACCATCTCAAACAACACTTTGGTTCCCGGCGCACCGGCGGTCACGGAGGCCTAGACATTGCGCGGCATATCGGCCCCGGGCTGCTCGTGACCGTCGACTTTATCGACCCGGGCAACTGGGCCTCCAATATGGCCGCGGGCTCGCAGTTTGGCTACGCGCTGCTGTGGATCGTCACGCTGTCCACGATTATGCTCATCGTGCTGCAGCACAACGCGGCGCACTTGGGCATCGCCACGGGCGCCTGCCTTGCCGAGGCCACGACCCGCTTTCTCCCCCGCATCGTGGGACGCGCGGTGCTCGGCAGCGCCTATCTCGCGACCATCGCCACCGCCATGGCCGAAGTCCTGGGCGGCGCGATTGCCCTTCAAATGCTCTTTGGGCTGCCCGTGCGTGCGGGCTGCGTCATCGTGGCGGCAATATCGATGGCGATGCTCATGACGAACTCCTACAAGCGAGCCGAACGCTGGATCATCGCCTTCGTAGGCGTGGTAGGACTCTCGTTTTTGGCCGAGCTTGCACTAGTCAAGGTCGACTGGCCGCAAGCCGCCGCAAGCTGGATCACGCCCAGTATGCCCACTGGCTCTGCCGCGATTATCGTGAGTGTCCTGGGTGCGGTCGTTATGCCACACAACCTTTTTCTGCACTCCGAGGTCATCCAATCCATGCACTTCGAAGGCCAAGGCGAGCAGGTTATCGAAGAGCGTCTGCGCTACGAGCTCTTCGACACGCTCTTTTCGATGGGCGTGGGCTGGGCAATCAACTCGGCCATGGTCATCCTGGCCGCAACGACCTTCTTTGCGCACGGCATGGTCGTAGACGACCTCGCCGTCGCAGCGGCCACGCTCTCCCCCATTCTGGGCCCGGCGAGCTCGACCATCTTTGCGGTAGCGCTGCTGTTCGCGGGACTATCGAGCAGCGTGACAGCGGGCATGGCGGCGGGGACCATCACTGCGGGCATGTTCGACGAGGAATACGATATCCACGACCGACATTCCTCGATCGGGGTGGCGGCCTGTTTCGTCGGCGCAGTGACGGCGTGCCTGGTCGTCCCAAATCCTTTTGAAGGTCTCATCTGGAGTCAGGCACTGCTGTCGCTTCAGCTACCGATTACGGTCTTTGTGCTCATACGGCTCACCAGTTCACCCCGCGTCATGGGCAAATACGCCAATTCGCGTCCACTCAACGCGCTGCTCGTAGGGATCGGTGCCATCGTGACGATTCTCGATGTCGTGTTGTTGACAGGGATGTAATGGGGCGGGGCACCTACTCAGGCAAACGTCTCGATCCGTAACATCTAGACCCGCTTTCGATGTCTAGATGTTACAGATTGAGATCTTCTGCCGGACGGTTTTGGTTTGTCTCGATATGTAACAAGTGGGCCCAATTTCCACCGTTAGATGTTACAGATTGAGACAAAAGGTCGGTCGGACTCACAACAGACAGGATCGGTCAACAGCAACCGTGATCCCTTGGGGGCGGAGGAAAAGGGCCCCGGCCGAGAATTCGACCGAGGCCCTTGGACAGAGCTATGTTCGGCTTTCGCCGTGTGTCTGCGAGCTACTCCTCAACGAGCTCAAACTGATCGGGACCGACGCCGCACACCGGGCACACATAATCCTCGGGCAGCTCGGGCGTATCGACCTCAACCTCGTAACCGCAAACGACGCACACGAACTTATACGTCTTCTTCTCCTCAGCCATGATGTTCTCCTCTCAAACGCGACTGGTGATGTACTTCATTTATCAGTATAGATTCTCAATAATATAATGCAAGTATTTTTAAAACATTTCTAGCCTTGATACGAGGACGCCTTCGGAGGCGTCTTGCCCTTCAGGACCTTATGGTAGTAATCGTAGGTGAGCGGCGTCTCGTCACTCAAGCGCTCGGCATCCTCGACCTCGCCGATAAACAGTAGATGCGTGCCAACATCCACAGTGTCGATCAAATGGCAGCTAAACAGGGCCGCCGCGTGCTCGGGCACATAGGGCATGCCCAGAGCCGTCTCGCGGGTCTCGTATTTGGCAAACTTGTCATAATCGCTGCTGGTGCGGAACCCAAAGTTACCGATGTAGAGCATATCGGCGGTCTGATCGATCACGGTCAGCGCGAACGCTTTGGCCGAAGCGATGACGCCCGAGGTGACGTTGTCCTTGTTCACGGCAACCGAAATGCGCGGCGGCATGGACGTCACCTGCACCGCAGTGTTGATGACGCAGCCGGCGCGCAGCCCGTCTGCCGCGGCGCTCACCACGTACAGACCGCTCGGCATGGTAAAGAACGCAGTTTTGTCCATAACAATCACTCCCCTAACCCGGGTTGGAACCTCATGGATGTATGTACCCACAAAAAAAGGCGGCGCCCACAACGGACACCACCTTTGAGACATATGTGTCAAAACAGTATAAGCAAGATGAGACGCCCGCAGTTGCGGTGAAATAAGGACTGAATAGCCCCTCAAACAGGCAAAACAGTCCGTATTCCACCGTAACTTATACAGAACGCCTAGCGATTGCGCTCCTTGAGGGCGCGGTCGATCTCGCGCTGGACATCGCGCTTGGCCATATCCTCGCGCTTGTCGTAAAGCTTCTTGCCGCGGCCTAGGCCCAGCAGCAGCTTTACGCGGCCGTCGGTATTAAAGTAGAGCTCCAGCGGCACCAGCGCATAGCCGCGGTTGCGAAGTTTGCCGTCAAGAAAGTCGATCTCCTTGCGGTGCAGCAGCAGACGGCGCCGACGGTCGGGATCGCGATTCCACACGCCACCATGGCTATAAGGGTGGATATGCAGGCCGACGAGCCAGCACTCCCCGCCACGAATCAGTGCGAAGGTATCGGTAATCTGGCACGCGCGCTCGCGAATCGACTTGACCTCGGTACCGCTCAGCTCAATACCGCACTCAAACGTCTCATCGATAAAGTACTCGTGATGTGCCGAGCGATTCTTGGAAATGAGCTTGCGCTCGCGCTTACTGGGCATCGCCGGCCTCCTTGGCGCCATCGGCGTTTGAGCCCGCAGCCTCGCGCTTTGCCTTGCGCTCGGCGTTAAGCTCGGCATCACTCTCGCGCACCAGCTTGATAATCGCCGCGCACGCCTCTTCGCCCACCAGGTCGCGGGCACGGACCGTCAGGCGCGTAGCCTCCTGCTTGTCGCCGTCGCTCGCAGCGTCGGTCGCACACATGATCAGGCAGATGGCAATCTCGGCCGAAGGCGAGGTCGGCACGCCCTGCAGGGCGAGCTCACCCATCACATGGTCGTCACTCTCGTCCGCGGCATCCGGATAGGTGGTATGGATCTTGTTGAGCAGGCGCGTCGTATGCGCATCATTGGGCGCCAGGCGCAGCGCCAGACGCGCGCAGCCCACGGCAGCCGAAATGTTCTCGGTCTCGGGCTCCAAGAAGTACTGACCCAAATTGGTGTAGGCGCGTGCGGCGCACTTACCGTCGCTCGCGCGCTCCAGCACCGAGAACGAGAGCGATGCCCACTCCTGCTTGTCCTCGAGCGCGCGGAACAGCTCGGCCAAGTCCAAGCGATAGTTGCAGTTCATGGGATCCCAACGCACGGCCTGCATCAGGGCATTCCGAGCACTCACATAATCCTGCTGGCGAATGTAGGCAAACGCCATGTCGGAGTACAGGCGGTCAAAGGGAACCTCGACCTGCACCAGCTCGCGCGGATCCTTCTCCACGCGGCGATAGGCCAGGCGCTCAAACTTGCTGTCGAAGCTAAAGTACTGGCGCTTCTCCTCCGTCTTGCACTCAGCGTCGATATACTCCTCGGCGAGCTCCACCAGACGCTCAAGCAGCGGCGTCGCCGTAGCCAGGTCGCCCTGCGCCAGATAGTTCTCGGCATACGTGATGTCTTCCAAGCTGATAGGCAGGTCCATGACAACTCCTCGGTCCGGGCGGCAGACTCAACGCGCGCCTTAAATATCGGTCAATACACAAAACCCGGGTCTCTTACGAGGCCCGGGCGTTCAATTTTGGTAGCCCGTACCAGATTCGAACTGGTGATCTCCGCCTTGAGAGGGCGGCGTCCTAAACCGCTAGACGAACGGGCCATATGTAGCAAATGCAATGGCTGGGATGGAGGGAGTCGAACCCCCATTGACGGAACCAGAATCCGCTGTCCTGCCATTAGACGACATCCCAATGACTGCATCGCTGCGCTCGGCTGTGCCTTTGCGCAAGAAAGAAATATACGGGAAGTCCGGCCGTGACGCAAGCCCCAATTTTGACTTTTTTGAAATTCAGTCAAATACGGCCAACACGTGAAGGACCTGTGAAGCGCCAGCGACACGTACGGCGCCAAAGCCCGTAAAACATCCCGCATCTACCGCTGGTAGATTACAACAATGCAGCACTCACGGCTGATGGCACAATCGAACCGTCATCATTGCACGGATATCGAGGCGCCATGGACGAAGAGCTTGATTACCTATGGGAGACCCTGGGCCTCGAGATCACTGCTGACCTTTGGCCCGAACGGGACAAAATCCATCCCACTTTGCGCCCCGCCATCACGGTGATGCAGGCAAAATACCGCCGTGCATCCTTTTTGATCATGCGGATGTCATGGCACGCGGGACTCCCCGACCTTAGGCGAATCCAGGCAAGCCTCGTCGAGCTGTCCGGCATGCCGACCGTCATATCCGAGGCGCACCTGGAGCAGCGCCAGCGCGAGCGACTGCAACAGCAGCGGATTCCCTTTATCTGCCCCGGCGTTCAGGCATATCTGCCCTTTATGGACGAGGAGTACTGGAGCGGCAAGCCCAACAAGCACGTAAAGGTCTACGATCCGCACGAATGGGCACAGCTCGAGGATTGAGCCGAGCGAGCCCGCCGATGGAAAACACGTCCCACCCTGAGCACTCAAAACGGGTCGCACTTTCCGCAGCCGCTACAGCAACGCCTCGACCCAAGCCGATTCCCTAAAGCCGGGAATCGCAAAGTCGTCGCCCACCAGCAGTGGGCGCTTAACCAGCATGCCGTCGGTCGCCAGCAGCTCGTAGCACTCCCGATCCGTCATGCCCGCATCCAGACGCGCCTTCAGGCCCAGCTCTCGATATTTCATGCCCGACGAATTAAAGAAGCGCCGCACCGGCAGTCCCGAACGAGCAATCCAGGTCGCAAGCTCATCAGCCGTGGGATTGTCCAAAATGATATCGCGGTCGATATACTCTACCCCGTGTTCGTCCAGCCATGCCTTGGCCTTCTTACAGGTCGAGCACTTGGGATATTCAACAAACAGTACGGTCATGGGAATCCTCCGAATATAGATCGGCCAACGCAGGCTCACGCCACACGAGGCGCCTTCGTACGATGGGCCAATTGTAGCCCACGGGTCACACGCTAAACGAACCGTACCCCGAATCCGCGTTTGATGAACGGCAGCAGCTCCATTGCCTCGGGCGTGATATGGCCCGCAACGTTCATGCGCTCGTCACCGGGAAGATCGACCCGCGCAATCTCAAGCTCGCCTTCGTAGCGCCCATAGCCGCTGTTGCTCACAGCGATCGACCCCGTCTTTCGTGACAGGCCGGCACCGGCATCCATCGGCACGGAATCCGGCTTAAGCGTCGTACGCGACTCCTGAGACCTAAAGATGAGGGTGCTCGAATCGGGTCGGTCGTGATGAATCTGCCCACGTACATAGGCATAACCGGGCTCAAGCTCGCATTGCAGGTCCACGTATCCGGCGGAAACATGAGCAAACTGCGTCCAGCCCGCATCGGAAAGATCGGGGTCGCCGACCAACACAATGTCGCAATCGGCGCCATGTGCAAGCTCAAGCATATTGAGAGCAACCTTTGACGCGCGACCGCGCTGCGTCTCGACCGTCGGCAGTCCCTCGAATACCGGCCCGCGAACGTTAGCATCGCCCGGCACAAAAGCCATGATTTCGAATCCAAGCGCCGCAAGACGAAGATTCACCCGAGCAATGTCCTCCAGAGCTAAACCGGTATAAGGCTTGGGGTAAAAATTGTGGCAGGCGGCAAAACGTGTCACATCGGCACCGGCCTCACGCCACGATGCGATTTCATCAGAACTCACCGTCGATGCATTGACCACTATGCGAAATACACCGGACAGCTCCGCGACCCGTTGGGCGCTAAAGCCATAGTCCAAACGAAGGTATTCCAACCCCAGATCGCGCAGGTCCTCGATGCGCTCAAGCCCGAGCAAATCGCACGTGCGAGGCCCCACATCGGCAATGAGCGCAATGCCGCGGGCGGAGAGCAGCGACAGCACATGACGGACCTTATCGGCATACGCCGCTCCCCCATCCTCGGGAATATGCAGTGAGGTGAACGCGTAGCGCGCACCCGCCGCGGCACCACGCTCAATCGTCCGTTCAATATCCTGCAGAGGGCTGGAAAGATAAATCGAAATACCCGTTTTCACGCTTCAACACTCCTTTAAAAAAGGCCGGCGGAGCAGTTAGCCCCGCCGGCACAACCATAGCATCAAGAAATCTGCCGCGCGCCGCGAGCCCTGAGCAACACGGCTCGCGATATCAAACTACTCGCCAAAGAACTCGTTGATCTTCTGCTCGTCGACGCCAAAGAACCACGTCAGGACAAAGCCAGCGGCATAGGCAAGCAGCATAGCGGCAACGTAGCCGAGCTGCTGGCCAGGAACGACGATCAGCAGGCCAAACAGACCGGAAACGCCCTGAGAAACCGTGCCGATGTGAAGCAGCGCCGCGAGCGCGCCGCCAAATCCGGCACCCAGGCAGGCCGTCACAAACGGACGAACGAGCGGCAGCGTAACGGCATACATCAGAGGCTCGCCCACACCCAGGATTCCAACGGGAATGGACTCTGCAACGTACTTCTTGAGCTTGGCGTTCTTGGTCTTAAAGTACAGCGCCAAACCGGCACCGACCTGGCCGCCGCCAGCCATCATAAGGATGGGAAGCAGGTAATTGATACCCTTGGTAGCGCCGTCGGGATCGTTGAGCATAGCGTGGATCGGCGTGAGCGCCTGATGCAGGCCGACGGAAACCAGCGGCAAGAAGCCTGCCGACAGGATATAGCCACCCAGGACGCCCAGCTTCTCGAAGATAAAGGTCAAAACGCTAAAGATGGCAGTCGTCAGCCATGCGCCAACCGGCTGGATGACGAGCATCAGAGCAAAGGCGCCGATGATGAGCACCAGCAGCGGGGACAAGAACGTGTCGAGCGCGTTGGGCATAACCTTGCGAATCTGACGCTCCATCCAGGCAAAAAATGCGCCAGCGATAAGAGCCGCGATCATGCCGCCCGCTGCGGGGTTGTACTGCGCATTGGTGAGCGGCAGCAAGATGGCAGTGGCAGGATCGGCCGCGCCAGGCGCAAGCAGGGGCATGGCACTGTTAGCGATGCACATCATGCCAGCGATGCCGCCCAGCGCAGCGGAGCCGCCAAACTCACGTGCCGCGTTATAGCCCACCAAGATGGGCAGATAGGCAAACAGGGCCCAGCCCATGGAGCGAATGCCCTGGTACCACCACTCGCCTGCAAGCGCGCCTGCCGTCGAGACGTTAATGACGTTGCAGATACCGTTGATGAGGCCAGCCGCAATGATGCCGGGAAGCAGGGCGACGAAGACATTGGAAATCTTCTTGAGGAAGGCCTGAACCGGCTTGGACTCGTACTTGGCCTTCTGCGCGGCCTTGTTTGTGGCCGCAGCGTCAACCACGCTCTCGTCAGCAACGCCTTTCGCAAGGCCGGTGAGCTTGGAGAACTCCTCGAGCACCTTATTCACCTTGCCCGGACCCAGCACGATCTGCATCGTGTCGTCCTCGACCAGGCCCATCACGCCGTCGAGTGCCTTAATGCCCTCCGTGTCGACGTTGCCCGCGTCTTTGACGGTCACGCGCAGGCGCGTCATGCACGCCGCGTTTGCGAGCACGTTGTCTTTACCGCCCAAAAGGTCCAGCAGCTTTTGAGCCAGCTCTTTGTTCGTCATAACTCCTCCTTGTATTGGGTATCTCGTCTGGATGTCATATCAGCTCACGCCGCGCACCTATTGGGCGTCGGCATTGCTCTTCTCATGGCCACTCACCGCAGCACGGACATGGCCTCTCGCTCGCTCAAGAGCTACCGCAGCCTGCTCGGCATCGCAGTCCAGCAGTACCGAGACAATAGCGGTTTTTACGTGGCCGCCGGCATCTGCAAGCGCCTGAATAGCGCACTCGCGCGTGCAGCCGGTCGCCTCCATCACGATGTTCTGGCCGCGCACCACCAACTTCTCGTTCGTCTGCTGCACATCGACCATCAGGTTTTGGTATACCTTGCCGATCTTGACCATGGCACCGGTCGAAATCATGTTGAGAATGAGCTTTTGAACCGTTCCCGCCTTGAGCCTCGTTGAGCCGGTCAGTACCTCGGGACCGGGCACGGGTTCAATGGCAAGATCTGCGCTCTCCCCGATCTTCGACCCTTGGTTGCAGGCAATTGCGATCGTCTTGCACCCAGTTGCCTTGGCGTACACAAGGCCGCCCACCACATAGGGAGTACGACCGCTTGCCGCCAGGCCAACGACAAGATCCTTGTCCGAGAGTCCACGCTCCCGCAGGTCGCTCGCGCCAAGCTCCTCGCTGTCTTCGGCACCTTCGACAGCCTTGATAAACGCCGTCTCGCCTCCGGCAATGAGCCCGACAATCAGATCGGGTGACACGCCAAACGTGGGCGGACACTCCGAAGCGTCGAGTACACCCAGACGACCGCTGGTGCCTGCGCCCATGTAAAAGACGCGCCCGCCGCGCTCGAGTGCCTCAGCAGCCCAGTCGATTGCTGTGGCAACCTGGGGCAACACCTTCGTGACCGACTGGACGGCACGAAGATCCTCATCATTCATCGTCGTGACGATTTGCAGCGATGTCATCGTATCGAGGTCCATAGACCTTTGATTACGCTGTTCGGTCGTGAATTGTGTTAAATCGAGCATTTCATTCACCTCATCTTTCCTGTTTCTCGATGTAGTTTTGCTTAATGACATGCGTCGCCCGTTCGTAGTCGCTGGCAACGTAAGCAGCGTACAGGGCATCGACAACCATAAGCTGGGCCATACGCGAAGCCATGGCACCGCTGCGGACCAAGGGCTCACTCGCAGCGACGCCGAGCACGGCATCGGCCATGGTGGCAAGCTTGGATGATCCATCTACTTTGGTAACGGCCACAACGGGACAGTTGTGACGTTGAGCCTCGGCGGTGCAGTCCAGCACCTCTTGCGTCAAGCCCGAGTAGCTAAAGGCGATCGCCATATCGCCCTCATGCATGTTCTTGGCACACAAGAGCTGATCATGCCAGTCGTCGTACAGATGGCACTCTTTGTCGACACGCATGAGCTTTTGCGCCAGATCGTGCGCGACCAAACGAGAGGCACCGATACCGAACAGATTGACCGCGCGTGCCCGCTTAAGATAGGCCGCACATCGCTCCAAGACGGTGTAATCGAGCGTTCGCGCCGTCGCTTCGATCGTGCGCACGTTGCTTTTCATCACCTTCCCCACGATACGTTCGACGCTGTCATCCACGGAGATGTCCTCGAGGGCAACGTCTTTCTTGTCACCCAAGAGCGCCAGCTCGGCAATCAGTTCGCGCTGGAACTCCTTGTAGCCCGCAAAACCCAAGCGCTTGCAAAAGCGCAAAATGCTCGAGGGCGAGGAGAACGTGGCATCGGCAAGACCGCGGACGGACAGCCCGACCACCTCGTGCGGATGAGCGCTTACATATGCGATGACATTGCGTTCCGCCGGGCTCGCGCTGAGCTCACGCTCGCGAAGCCGCAAAAGCAATCCGTTTGCCATCTCAAACACCTCCGTTGAGAAGAATTAAAGACCAACGAACGATTCGTACCGGATACAAACAGCTTTTACGGTACATTGTGCCGCATCGTGGCGCACAAAGGGCGAGCGTTCTACCGCTCGCCCCTCAAATCCGACCGCTCGGAAATACGCGCGACACAAAATAATTCAACAAGGTCGCATTATCAGAAACGGGTTTGTTACCGGCTAGCGCCTCGCATGGGCGCCGATCGGCCGAGTCGCATAGCGCACCAACGCCGCTGCCAGCAATACCAACAGCATGGCGGTGACATAGCCCGCAGCATCGAATCCTAAATCGATAACGTCGAAATGCCTGCCGGGAACAAAGATCTTATGTACCTGATCGCCAACGGAGCAGACGGCGCAAAAGAGCAACACGGGCACGCAACGGGAGCACACGCTCCACGGACGCCCGGAAAAGCAAACCACGACCACCGAGGCGAACAATCCGACGAAGAAAAACTCTACGGTATGGGCAACGCGACGGACGTTCGTGGCCACCCACATGCGAATGGAAGCAAGTCGGCCAGACCGGACATTCGAAGCAGCCGAATCGGTGCCCCCGGTCATCCCGTTCTCGGTCTGAGCTTCGCCCGCGACATCGGCAGCCTGTACGCCCGTAGCTTGACCCTCCACCACACGCGCGGTGGACTCGCTCAGCAACGACGTCTCCACCGCATTTTGCTCCGTCAGCACCCAGATGCCCGCCAGCGTTGCAGCGAACAGAACGATCGCGGTCCATCCGATTATTTGTTTTACGCGCGCCAAGGGCCTACCTCCTTTTTTGAATATCAGCGAGTGTAGCCCCAAATGACATCGCCACCGTATCAAAATTTGAATCGCAACAGGAAGCGACAAAGCGACGCAAACCCCTACCCCGCCTCGCGCATCCAGCGATCGAACGTCCCCACGCACACGCCCAGGCACTTTGCTGCCTGGCTGCGGGTAATATCGCCTGCCTCATAGCTATCGCGTACCAGCTCAAACTGAGGAGGGCACGGCTTGCGAGGTCGACCGAAACGGACCCCTCGCGCCCGCGCCGCTGCAATCCCCTCCGCTTGGCGCCGATGAATATTCTCGCGCTCCACCTGCGCCACGTAGCTCAGCAGTTGTAGCACAATATCGGCAATCAGGGTATTGGTCACATCCGGCGCGCCGCTGGCCCTGGCGCGCGTGTCAAGCAATGGCATGTCCAACACCACAATGGCAACCCCGAGCTCCTTGGTAATGCGTCGCCATTCCTCAAGAATCTCGGAGTAATTACGGCCAAGTCGGTCGATAGAAAGCACCACCAGCACGTCCCCGTCTCCCAGGACGTGCAGCAGATCGCGATACCGCGGGCGATCGAAGTCCTTGCCGCTCGCATGGTCGGCATAAATATTCGCCGAGCCCACGCCATAGGCGCCCAGCGCATCCAGCTGCCGATTAAGATTCTGATCGCGCGAACTCACCCGCGCATAACCGTACACCGTCGCCATCTCATCCCCGCTTTCTTGTAAACCTGCCAAAAAGGGACAGGTTTATTTTGGTAGGTTTTACCTCTCGAATAGCAGGTAAGCGGGCGGCCGAGCAAACGGCAAGGTAGCCATGATCCAAATGCGGAGGGCGGCCCCGAAAGACCGCCCTCCGCTCTCCCGCCATGAGTCGGGATTTGGCTAATGGATAAGCTTAAAGTCCAAGTGCCCACGCGTGGTATTGACGCGCGAGACCTCGATAATCACGCGCTGGCCCAGTTCATAGCGAGTCCCCGTGTCGGCGCCCGTCAGCGTAAGCGCGTCCTCGTCGAACTCGAACCACTCGTTGCCCAGGCTCTTGATCGAAACCAAGCCTTCGACCTGCGTCAGGTCCAAGCGTACGAACAGGCCCATACTGCTGACCCATGAGACCGTTCCGGCATAGCGCTCGCCCAGACGGTCCTCATAGTACTGGGCAATCTTGATCTTTTGCGTCGCATGGCTGGCGGCATCTGCCGCGCGCTCGGCATCGCTGCATGCGCGGCAGATCTGCGGCAGAATGCGCGGCAGCGACTCGCGCCCCTTGCCGATCAGCCGCGGCGTACGGACCAAGGCGTCCTTGCCGCCGAGCTGCTCATAGGCCAACTGCAGCTTGAGTACGCGGTGCACCACCAGATCGGGGTAGCGACGGATGGGACTCGTAAAGTGACAGTAGCACGGCGCGGCGAGCGCAAAGTGGCCCTCGTTGTGCGGCTTGTACAGCGCGCGCTGCATGCTGCGCAGAAGCAGCGTGTTGACGAGCGGTGCGTTGGCCGTACCGGCGGCAGCATCGACTGCAGCCTGCAGCTCATCGGGACTCCCCAGGGCAATACCGGCCGCGCGGCGATCATCGATGATGCCCAGCTGCGCCAACGCCACGGCGGCACCGTGCAGGCTATCGGGACTGGGATCATCGTGCACGCGATAGCAAGCCTCAATGTCGCGGTCGGCCAGCCACTCGGCCACGCACTCGTTGGCGAGCAGCATGGCCTCCTCGATTAGCGACGTGGCGCACGAGCGCTCGCGGGCCACGATCTGCACGGGCACACCGTCCTCGTCCAAGAGCGCGCGGATCTCGGCCGTATCAAAGTCGACCGAACCGCGCGCGCGACGAATGCGGCGGCGGAGCTCCGCAAGCTCGTTGGCGGCAACCAAAAAATCACCCAGGTCGACGTTATAGCCGCGGGCTGCCTCTTCGCATGCAAGCCCACGCTCAAGCGCCTCCTCGCGCGAGGCCTCGGCAGCCGCAACATCCTCGGCGGCACCCTCCAGCACCCCATACTCCACCGCGCCGGCACGCACCAGCAGCGCCTCGGCGCCGTCATAGTCCATACGCACACGCGAGCGAATCACGCTGGGGTACGGATCGTAATGCCGCACGCGACCCTGCGCATCGAGCTCGATATCGACGGTAAACGCAAGACGGTCCTCGTCAGGGCGAAGCGAGCACAGGTCATTAGACAGGCGCTCGGGCAGCATGGGAAGCACGCGATCGGCCAGATACACCGATGTCGTACGATGGCGAGCCTCAAGATCGATATGCCCGTCCCAAGCCACATAGTGTGAAACGTCGGCGATATGCACGCCCAGCTTGTAGCCACCCTCGGGCGTGCGCTCAAGCGAAATGGCATCGTCAAAGTCGCGCGCGTCGACCGGGTCGATCGTGATGACAAAGCGGTCGCGCAGATCGCGGCGGAGCGGGTCCTTAAGCGCCGCGGACACATCGAGCGAAAGCCCCTCGGCCTCGTCCAGCGCGGCCTCGGGATAGCTATCGGTATAGCCATAACGCGCCATCACATATTGAACGCCCAAATCGGGCGCGTCATCTCCGCCAATGCGGCGTTCGATCGTCACGGTGCCCGATTCCAGGCGCGTCGGGTAGGTCAAAATGCGCGCGACAACGGCATCACCCGGGTGGACACCCAGACGATCCGCCGAGGTATCCTCAGGCAGAATGAAGAAGTCGGCCTTCAGGCGCGAATCGAGCGGTTCAATCACACCGAGCGGACCGGCGGTCTGGTACGTGCCCACCACGCTTATAGCTGCGCGCTCAACCACGCCCTCGATCACGGCGCGACGCTCGCCATGCGGGCTGTTCTTAATGCTCACGGCAACGGTATCGCCGTCCATGATCTCACGCTTGCCGCGACCCATGACCTTGTAGTCGCCATTCTCGGTTATGACATAGGCACTGTGCTCATGGAGCTGCACGCGCCCGGTCAGGCTCGGACGGCGTTCGCTGCGCACCGGCCCGCGCTTATTGCGAGCTCCACGCTTATGCTTGTTATTGCGCCCCATGGCGCCTCCTTGCTATCGATTGCGAACTCCAAAGAGTCTACCCAAATGATTCGCTTTCCTGCCGTCCCCTAGGGATCAAAAAACGGGCCGCCCCATAAGAGACGACCCGTTGGAAGGGTGAATTCCAGGCATGCCTACACGCGCAGGTAGCGGCGCATGGCGATGGCAGAACCAAAGAGACCGATAATCACGCCGACCAGAATCAGCGCAGCATAGGTCACCAGGTAGTACTGCATCGGCAGGGCAAACGACGTCCAGCCGATGCTCTCCTGCAGACGCGGAATCATCAGATTGCGCAGCAGCTCCAGAACACCGATGGAAAGCAGCGAGCCCAAAATGGCCTGCAGTACGCCCTCGGTGATAAACGGGCCGCGAATGAAGCCGTTGCTGGCGCCGACCAGACGCATAATCGCAATCTCACGACGACGCGCCGTGATGGACAGGCGAATCGTGTTGTTGATGAAGATGAATGCGATAAAGGTCAGAAGGCCAACGAGCACCACGGCGGCGATGCGGATGTAGTTGGTCACCTGGAACAGGCGGCTCACTTCCTCCTGGCCGTACAGCACGCTCGCGTTGACGTCGCCGTCATCCGCGATCTTCTGGAAGTCGGCGTTCTTCTTGAGCTTCTTTGCCGTGCTCTCGACCTGAGACGGGTCATCCATCTCAATGGCGAAGGAGGCGGGCAGCGGGTTCTGGCCGTCGAGCGCGCTCATGGTGGCGTCGGCGTTACCCGACATCTTGCTCGTGTACTCGGCCAGCGCGTCGTCCTTGTCCTTATAGGTCACGGACTTCACGTTACTCCACGTTTTGAGCTCGGCCTCAAAGGCCTGAACATCGGCCTGATCGGCGTCATCGCTAATGAACGCGTTGATGACAACCTGATCCTCGACGGTGCCGATCACGGAGTTCAGCATCGCGGAGCCCATGATGAACAGGCCGATGATAAACAGCGAAAGGAAGATCGTGATGACGGCGCCGAGCGAGGTAGTCCAGTTACGGAAGAAGTGGCTGATTGCCTCTTTGAAGGAGTAGCCCACGTTAGTTGGTGCCATAGTTGCCGTAACCTCCCCTCTCCTGGTCGCGGATAACGTGGCCGCCCTCGAGGGCAATCACGCGACGGTGCATGCTATCGACCATCTCGCGGTCGTGCGTGGCGACGATCACGGTGGTGCCGGTGCGGTTAATGCGCTCGAGCAGCTTCATGATGCCCAGCGAGATCGCCGGGTCGAGGTTACCCGTGGGCTCGTCGCAGATCAGCAGCGGCGGACGGTTGACCATAGCGCGGGCGACGGCAACGCGCTGCTGCTCGCCACCGGAAAGCTGGTCGGGCAGCGAGTCCATCTGATCGGCCAGACCGACCAGACGCAGCACCTCGGGCACCTGGCTGCGAATGACGCCCTTGGGCTTGCCGATGCACTGCAGAGCAAACGCCACGTTTTCGTAGGCGGTTTTTTGCGGCAGGAGCTTAAAGTCCTGGAACACGGCGCCAATCTGGCGGCGCAGGAACGGAACCTTGCGGTTCTTGATCTTCATGAGGTCCTGACCGGCAACCAGGATGCGACCGCTCGTCGGCTTGACGTCGCGGTTGAACGTCGACAGCAGCGTGGTCTTACCCGAGCCGGAGTGACCGACCAGGAAGACGAACTCGCCCGGATAGATCTCGATGTTGATGTCGTCGAGTGCAGGCTTGTTGGGCTGTGCCGGATAGATCTTGGTGACATGCTCCATAAGGATGACGGGCTCGACACCGGCCTGCTTGGCCATCTTCTTGCGGCTGGCCTGCGGATCGATGGGCGCAAACACCGACGTAAAATCGGGGTTGTTGAGCGCGTTATCGAGGCTTGCGACCTCGGCTGCCTGATCGCTCTCGACCACCGGGGCAGCAGGCTGCGTGGGATCGGGAATAGCGGCAAAGAGGCCAGACTGCGCAGGCTGAGGAGCCGGTGTCGCAGGAGCCATGGGGTCGGGAATGCCGGCCATGCTAGGCTGCGGCGCGGCGGCGCCAGCCTGAGGCTGCTCCACGCGAGCGGTCACAGCCTGAACGGGCTCAAAACCCGCCGTGCCGGAAAGCGCAGCATCGCTGGTGGGATTGTAGGCAAAGGGATCGGATGCCGGCTGTGCCTGATCTGCCGGCTGAGCGGGGGCCTGAGCAACAGGCTGGCCCTCTGAATCCGGAGTGGCGAAACGACTGCCCTGGACGCCTGTCTGCGTCTTGGGGGCATCATCGCCCGCACCGGAGGTACGGAAGTGGTTACCCACTGGTGCTCCTTATCGTCGTGCGTTTAAACTACATGAGCGCTTAGTATTTTAGCAGCATTAGCTTTGCTGCACATAAGAAGCATGGCGGGGTTTGGGTCTCACCGGCCGGGCGCAGGGTTACCTCCCAAATCGTCCTCGCGCATGGCCGGCATTTGTCCTGCTCCTGCGGAGCTGCGGACAAACGCCGGCCTGCGCTGCGGAAAGATTTGGGAGGTAACCCTGCGCCCGGCCTGCGGCTACTATGGGGCCGACGCACCAACTTGAGATGCTGCGCATACAAAGTTGGAAGGGTCTGAATTGCACTTTGTTAAGATGGGCCCGTTTCCCCATGGGAACTTTGCTTGACAGGACTCTAATTTAAATTCAACAAAAACAGGGGCGCCCTCTTTGAGGACGCCCCTGTTCTGGCTTGTTTGCGGTTGTCGACGCGATACTTTGCCTCGTCTTGCCTTATGCCAAGAACTCCTTGGTGGTCGCCACGATGTTGGCGGCGTCCAGGCCGTACTTGTGCAGGAGCTCGGCACCCGGGCCGGACTCGCCGAAGGTGTCGTTGACGCCAATCTTCTTGAGCGGCGTCGGGCACTGCTCACACAGAACGTCGGCAACGGCGCTGCCCAGGCCACCGATCACGGAGTGCTCCTCGACGGTCACGACGTGACCGGTCTTGGTGGCGCTCTTGACGATCAGGTCGGCGTCGATGGGCTTGATGGTGTGCATGTTGATGACCTCGGCATCGATGCCCTCGGCAGCGAGCTGCTCGGCGGCCTCGAGGGCCTCGCCGACCATTAGGCCGCAGGCGATGATGGTGACGTCGGTGCCCTCGCGCATGACGATGCCCTTGCCTACCTCGAACTTGTAGGTCTCGGGGTCGTTGATGACCGGCGAGGCCAGACGGGCAAAGCGCATGTACACGGGGCCGTCGCACTCGTAGGCGGCGCACGTCACGGCACGAGCCTCCACGTCGTCGGCGGGAACGATAACGGTCATGCCGGGGATGACGCGCATGAGGGCGATATCCTCGCAGCACTGGTGCGTGGCGCCGTCCTCGCCCACCGAGATACCGGCGTGCGTGGCACCGATCTTAACGTTAAGGTGCGGATAGCCGATGGAGTTGCGGACCTGCTCAAAGGCGCGGCCAGCGGCAAACATGGCAAAGGTGCTCGCAAAAGCAACGCGGCCGGTGGTCGCGATACCGGCGGCAACACCCATCAGATTGCTCTCGGCAATGCCCACATCGAAGAAGCGGTCGGGGCAGGCTGCCTTAAACTTGCCGGTCTGCGTGGCGGCGGCCAGGTCGGCGTCGAGGACCACAAAGTCATCGTGCTCGTTGGCGAGCTCGACGAGGGCCTCACCGTAGCTTACGCGCGTGGCGATTTTCTTGACGTCTGCCATCCTAGAGCTCCTCTCCGGCGGCCGTGAGCTCTGCCATGGCCTGCTCAAACTGTTCATCGTTGGGGGCCTTGCCGTGCCAACCCACCTGGTTCTCCATAAAGGAAACGCCCTTGCCCTTGGTGGTCTCGGCGATGATGGCGGTCGGCTGACCCTTGGTGGCGCGGGCCTCGGCAAAGGCGGCGCGGATCTGATCGAAATCGTTGCCGTCGGCGAGCTCCACCACGTGGAACTTGAAGGCGCGGAACTTGTCGGCGAGCGGCATGGGGTCGTTGACCTCCTCGACGGGGCCGTCGATCTGCAGGCCGTTGTGGTCGACGATCACGCAGAGGTTGTCAAGCTGCTGGTTGCCGGCAAACATGGCGGCCTCCCAAACCTGGCCCTCCTCGCTCTCGCCGTCGCCCAGCAGGGCGTAGGTGCGATAGTCGTCGCCCCAGTGCTTGGCGGCAACGGCCATGCCCACGGCGGCGGAGATGCCCTGGCCGAGCGAACCGGTGGACATATCGACGCCCGGGGTGTCGTTCATGTTGGGGTGACCCTGCAGGTGGCTGCCGATGTGGCGCAGCGTCTCGAGATCCTCCTTGGGGAAGAATCCGCGCTCGGCGAGCACAGCGTACAGACCAGGCGCGCAATGACCCTTGGAAAGCACGAAGCGATCGCGGTCGGCCTTGCGGGGGTCGGCCGGGTCGACGTTCATTTCCTCAAAGTACAGATAGGTCATGATGTCGGCAGCGCCGAGCGAACCGCCCGGATGGCCGGACTTGGCAGCGTGCACGCCGGTGACGATGCCCTTCCTTACCTCGTTGGCAACCTTTTTGAGCTCTTCGTCGCTCATTGTGCCTTCCTTTCATCCTCTTAAGACAAGATGCGCACGGCACGGAAAGGTAGTCCCAACACAGCCGCGATGCACGTACGTCATTCATTATGCTGGAAACTGGAAGCTTTACCAGAGTATTTATCATTATTTGAACAATTGAGCAGGCAGAACCGCTGATGAAACGGTTTATCAATGTGAACGTCTTTTGGATGGAACGCAGTCGGCCCTACGCGTTAATGTCCTTGAATCCCTCACCGAAGGTTTCCGTAACGTCGGCGACCGTCACAATGGCGTGAGGATCGCGCTCGCGCACGATCGTTTTGAGGGTGTTGAGCTCGCGGCGGCTCACAATGACCATGATCACCGGCTTCTCGGCACCCGAGTACATGCCGGTCGCCCTAAACTTGGTGCAGCCGCGGCCCAGGCCATACATGATGTCGGCCGCGATATCGGGAAACTTGTCCGAGATGATGAGCACCATACGGCGCCTGTTGCCACCGTCGACCACGGCATCGATCACGTAGCCGCTAATGACCATCGAAAGGCCCGCATACAGCGCGTTTTCGACCGAAAAGACCGGGGCCGACAGCGCGCACACGGCAACATCGATCGCCATGACGGTCGAGCCAACCGGCAGCGATGTGTTGCGCGAGATGATCTGGCCGATCGTGTCAGAGCCGCCAGTGTTGGCACCGGCGCGCAACACCATGCCATACCCGATGCCCGTGATAATGCCGCCCCACATAGCGGGCAGCATCAGGTCGGCATGTGCCAGCGGCGCCACAAACGGAGCGAACAGGTCGGTGAAAAAACCCAGCAGCACAAAACCGGTCGCCGTCTGCACCACGTAGAACATGCCACCCTCGCGCATAACAACCAGCAGCAGCAAGGCATTCATCACGATGGTCTGGATACCGACGGGAAGCGATATGCCATGCGAGGCGCCGACCGCCTGAATAATGGTGGCAAGGCCTGTGACGCCGCCGGCGGCAAGGCCGTTGGGGATCAAAAACAGGTCGGTCGCGATAGCTGCCAGGGCGCAGCCAAACATAATCTTGGGCAAGTCATGAAAGAAGTTCATCGAAAGAATGCGCTTGATGTCCAGACGATATGCCATGCTGCCTCCCTCAAAAAAGCGCACCCAAACGAGTGCGCTTTGAACTTCTTGCTGTATTCGATTCTACCGATTCACCGGGCAAATACCACCCCTGCGCAGTGTTTGCATCGACCCGGAGCCAATCATGTGCCTAGGCAGACGATGCTTCCGCATCGGCGTTGCCGGTTGCCCAACGATGGTAGCCGATCACAAACGGATCCAGATCGCCATCGTCGAGAACGGCCTCGACGTTGCTGGTCTCCACGCCCGTGCGCAGGTCCTTGACCATCTGATACGGGTAGAGCACGTAGCTGCGAATCTGGTTGCCAAAACCGATCGTGGTCTTGGGCCCGCGAATCTCATCCAGGGCCTCGGCGCGCTTCTCGAGCTCGATCTCGTACAGACGGGCCTTGAGAATCTGCATGCACGCGGCCTTGTTTTGAATCTGGCTGCGCTCGTTTTGGCAAGTGACAACGATGCCGCTGGGAAAATGCGTCACGCGTACGGCAGAGTCGGTGGTGTTGACGCCCTGGCCGCCCGGACCGCTCGCGTGATACACGTCCACGCGGATATCGTCGGGACTGATCTCGATGTCGATATCGTCAGGCAACACGGGAATGACCTCGACGCCGGCAAACGTGGTCTGGCGGCGCTTCTTATCATCGGTGGGGCTGATGCGTACCAGGCGGTGAACGCCGGCCTCGGCGCGCAGCATGCCAAACGCGTCCTTGCCCTCGACGGTAAAGGTCGCACGGTCGATGCCGATGACCTCAGCCGCGGGGCAGTCGTTAATGGTGACCTTCCAGCCGCGACGCTGGCAGTACTTCATGTACATCTTAAAGAGCATGAAGGTCCAGTCCTGTGCCTCCAGGCCACCCTGTCCGGGCTTGATGGTCACAATCGCGTCGCCGTGATCGAACTCACCGGTAAACCAGCTCGAAAGCTCGAGCTCGTCGATAGCGCGGGCCAGGCGTTCTGCCGTAGCGGCAGCCTCCTCGCGCAATGCGGCGGCATCGGGGTCGTCGCCCATCTCCTCGGCAAGCTCCAGCGCCGCGCGGGCGTCAGATAGCTCGCCGCGCGCGGTATCCACGGCAGCGATATCTTCCTTGGCGCGAGCGATCTCCTCCATGGTGGCGCGAGCGGCGTCGGCGTCATCCCAAAAGCCGGGGGCCACGCTTTTTGCCTCGAGCTCGGTCACGCGCGTGCGCTTCTCGTCCAAATGAAGATACGACTCGACCTCGCCGAGCCGGTCCGCAAACGCGTCCAGCTCGGCGGGCGTTACCTCTAAAGCCTCGGCCATTAACGATTCCTGCCGTGGCAGTACTTGAACTTCTTGCCGCTGCCGCAGGGGCAAAGGTCGTTGCGGCCCACGTTGACATAAGGGTCATCGCTCTCGGACTTGCGGTAGGTGGTCACCTTGCCGCCGTTGTTGACAGCAGCCGGGCCTCCCTGGACGGCCGTACGAGCCTGAACCTGTGCCTGCTTGCGCAGCACCGAGCTGCCGTTGTCGCCATCGACGTCGGCGGGGCCGGAGAAGCGCGCACCCTCGAGCGCGGGGTCCTCCTTGTGCTCCACGGCCTGCGGGGCGGCCTTGATCTCGATGCGCAGAACGGTGCGCAGGTAATCCTCGTACATGGTGTCAACGAGCATCTGGAAGGCACCATAAGCCTCAGTCTTGTACTCGACCAGCGGGTCGCGCTGGCCAAAGCCGCGCAGTCCGATACCGGTCTTGAGGTAGTCCATCTCCTGCAGGTAGTTCATCCAGCGGGTATCGATGACGCGCAGCATGACCTGGGTGTTGAGCTCGCGCATGAGGTCCTCACCCAGGCGCTCTGCCTTCATGTTGTAGCACTTCTCAACGTAGGCCAGGACATCGGCAGCCAGGGCCTCGAAGTCCTCGTCGGGGAACTTGGGCGTGTCGATATGCCCGGTGAGCTCCACGACCCACTTGCGCAGGCCCTCGAGATCGCGCTCGCCATCGTGGCTGTCCTTGGTGCAGAACTCCTGAACACAGCGGTACACGGTATCGTGCATGACCTCGGTGATGTGATCGGTCAGGTCCTTGCCGTCCAGAATCTTGTTGCGCTCGGCGTAGATGACCTGGCGCTGCTTGTTCATGACGTCGTCGTACTCAAGAACGCTCTTGCGCATGGAGAAGTTGATGCTCTCGACCTTGTGCTGGGCGTTCTCGACGGCCTTGGAGATGATCTTGTGCTGGATGGGCATGTCGTCGCCCATGTCGGCGGTAACCATCATCTTGGAAACGCGGTCCATCTTGTCGCCGCCGAACAGGCGCATGAGGTCGTCCTCGAGCGACAGGTAGAACTGAGTCTCGCCCGGATCGCCCTGACGACCGGAGCGGCCACGCAGCTGGTTGTCGATACGACGGGACTCATGGCGCTCGGTGCCGATGACGGTCAGGCCGCCGGCGGCAAGCACGCGCTCGCGTTCGGCCTTGCAGGTCTCCTTGGCCTCAGCGTTAAACTGCTCGAGCTGCTCGGGCGTCACGTCCTCCATGGTCAGGCCCTCGTACTCAAGGCGCTCGCGCACCAGCTCGTCGGGATTGCCACCCAGCAGGATGTCGGTACCACGACCGGCCATGTTAGTAGCGATGGTCACGGCGCCGTAGCGTCCGGCCTGGGCAACGATATGAGCCTCGCGCTCGTGATGCTTAGCGTTGAGGACCTCGTGCGCGATACCGCGCTTGGTAAGGGCGGCCGACAGCTTCTCGGAGCTTTCGATGGAGACGGTGCCCACCAGGACCGGCTGGCCCTTGGCGTGACGTCGCTCGACGTCGTCGGCAACGGCGTTGTACTTGGCCTGGATGGTGCGGTACACCAGGTCCTCGTGGTCGACACGCTGAACGGGCTTGTTGGAGGGGATAACCTCGACGGGCAGCTTGTAGATCTCGCGGAACTCGGCATCCTCGGTGAGTGCCGTACCGGTCATGCCGGAGAGCTTGTCATACAGACGGAAGTAGTTCTGCAAGGTGATGGTGGCCAGCGTCTGGTTCTCCTCGCGCACGAGCACGCCCTCTTTGGCCTCGATGGCCTGATGCAGGCCCTCGGAGTAGCGGCGGCCTTCCATGATGCGGCCGGTGAACTCGTCGACGATCTTGACCTCGCCGTTGGTGACCACGTACTGCTTGTCGCGGTGGAACATGTACTGGGCCTTCAGCGCCTGCTGCAGGTGGTTGACCAGCTGACCGGAGAGATCGGCATAGATGTCATCGATACCCAGGCGGCGCTCAATCTTCTTAAGGCCGCGCTCGGTGGCGGCGATAGTGTGCTTGGCCTCGTCCATGACGTAGTCGCCCGTGGGCTCTACGTCCTCGGTGGCGGTGAGCATGTCGTGCGAGACGTCCTCGCCGCGCTCAAGGCCGCGCACGGCACGCGCGAAGTCCTTGTAGGTGCTGGCGGACTTGGTGCCGGCACCCGAGATGATGAGCGGGGTACGTGCCTCGTCGATCAGGATGGAGTCGACCTCGTCGACGATGGCGTAATGGTGGCCGCGCTGCACGCGCTGCTCGGGGCGAGTGACCATGTTGTCGCGCAGGTAATCGAAACCGAACTCGGAGTTGGTGCCGTAGGTGACGTCTGCCTGGTAGGCCGGACGCTTGAGCTCGAGCGGCATGTTGTTCTGGAGCAGACCGACGGTCATTCCCAGGTACTTGTAGATGCGGCCCATCCACTCGGAGTCGCGCTTGGCCAGGTAATCGTTGACGGTAACGACGTGTACACCCTTGCCGGCAATAGCGTTGAGGTAGCCGGCCAGCGTGGAGACCAGGGTCTTGCCTTCGCCGGTCTTCATCTCGGCGATATGCCCCTCGTGCAGTGCCATGGCGCCAATGAGCTGCACGTCAAAGTGACGCATGCCCGTGATGCGCTTGGAAGCCTCACGCACGGTGGCAAAAGCCTCGGGGAGCATGTCGTCGAGCGACTCGCCGTTGGCGTAACGCTCACGGAACTTATCGGTCTGGGCGCGGAGCTCTTCCTCGGTCATCTTCTCAAACTGGGGCTCAAGACCGTTGATCTGATCGACGATCTTGTAGTAGCGCTTAAGGTCCTTATCGGATCCAAAGGACAGCAGCTTTGACATGAATCCCATGTGGTTTTCCTTTTTGGCCATCGCCCACGCCATGCAGCCTCGGGCGAGTTAAACACAGATAAATGTACTTTAGCCAAACAGGACGCGGCCTATACGGTCGACCTCGACCGCCACGTAATAACTACGACCCGACCGACCTGCCAAAAAGGGACTGGTTTATTTTGGCAGGTTTTATCTGGGAAAACGCCGTCACTCTGCCATTTGGTGCAAACCAACCTGTCCCCTTCGCACCAATCTGGTGCAATGGGGACGAGCTAGCTTGCACCAATAAAAAGAAAAGGGCCGCGCACCCGAACGGATGCACGGCCCTTATGCCATGAATGCGAGCGATTCCGCGGCGAGCTATTTACTCAGCAGCCTCGGTGGTCTCGGCCTCGGCAGCGGCCTCCTCGACGGGAGCCTCTGCGGGAGCCTCGGCGGCCTGCTTGGCAGCCTCCTCGGCAAACTTAGCGGCACGCTTAGCCTTCTCGGCAGCCTTAGCCTCAGCGGCGGCCTTGCGAGCAGCCTCGGCCTCAGCAGCCTTGGCGGCCTTGGCAGCCTTGGCCTCCTCAGCCTTCTTGAGCTGGGCGGCAGCGGCGCCACCGAACTTGTCGGCGAAGCGCTGGACGCGTCCACCGGTGTCGACGAACTTCTGCTGGCCGGTGTAGAACGGGTGGCACTCGTTGCAAAGCTCGACCTTCATCTCGGACACGGTAGCGTGCGTCTTGAAGGTG
Organism: uncultured Collinsella sp.; assembly: GCA_958439425.1. Lineage (GTDB taxonomy): Bacteria > Actinomycetota > Coriobacteriia > Coriobacteriales > Coriobacteriaceae > Collinsella. Next base: position 14,162 of record CAUBVH010000011.1, on the reverse strand, counting down.
TTGCCGCAGGAGCACGTCACCGTGCACTCGACATACTGGGGATGGATACCCTGCTTCATGGTAGGACTCCTTATTGGTCAGGCGCTGGTTACCGATCAGCGCATAAGGCGTCTTGGTTTCCGACCAAGACAACAAACTTGGCTATGGTACCACGGCGCCGCGCGTCCCACAAAAGGTTCACGGTCTTTTCGGAACGACACGAATCTGACCCATCGAAACACATCTCCACCGTTCCTTCAACTGGGAAAATGCCGTCCCCGGGGCCTGAGAAGGGCCCCGGGGACGTTCGACTGACTGCGGGAACGGCCTTTCCGCTCAATGTGTTCGGCTGAGATCGGAAATCAACCAAACTGAACTAGGTTCAGTTGACATGGTTAAAAACGAGGGGCGACGCTTTTGCGTCACCCCTCGTCCCGGCCGGTTGCTTTAGTTGTACACACGGTAGTTACACTTGAACTGGGTTATGTGTCCATAGTTGGAGCGGTACCAACCCGACGTATAGCTGATTGCCTCTGCGCCTAGATAGTCGTAGCCCTTGTTGTAGCGAAGCTGACGGTAGGTCGTGTCGTACTCTGCTACGTAAAACGTGTCTCCAGAGAAGGCTTTGTACCGGTCTTTAACCGTCGAAGCCATGTACGCGGGTTCGACATCGCCTTTCTCTCCGTTGAGCGCATAGACGGGTGCCGCGATTCCGCATAAAGCCGTTGCCACGAGGATGGCGTAGACAGCCATGCGCGACGCATTGGACTTCAGCTGTTCAAATAGTTTCATGTCATTCGCCTCCCTCGTATGTATCGAGGTATTCCTGCTTGAGCGTCTGCGAGGACGACTCGATCTTTTCCACGAGCGTGCCGGCCTCGATGAAGTAGAACGAGTCGGTGAGGTCTGCCAGGTCGTCGAGCAGATGGCTTGAAATGAGCACGCTTCGTCCCCGCGCCACCTCGCTGCGCATCGCGTCGCAGGAGGTTTTCCGCTTTCCCGGATCGAGGCCGTTCAGCGGTTCATCGAGGATGAGGTACGGGCAATCGGTCGATATCGCCATGGCAAGCTTTACCTGCTGCTTCATTCCTGTCGAGAGTTTACGGGTCGGCTTGTCGAGATATGGGGAGATTCCGAGGGAGTCGCAGAGCGAGTCGATGTCGGCGGCCGATTTCCACGCCTCCCTAACGAAAGCAAGGTGCTCGATGGCCGATAGCGTGGGATAGAGATCCGCGCCGCCCGAAGAGCTCAGGTAGACGAGTTCTGCAAATTCGGCTGATCGACGTTGGCAGATTCCGTCTGCCGCCAGGCTTCCCGAGCGGATGCGGGTGGGAAATTGGCCCGACAGCGCTTCAAGAAGGGTGGTTTTCCCCGAGCCGTTGGGAGCAACGAGGCCCGCCGCCGTTCCCGGGCTCAGGAAAAGCGACCCGATTGAAAGTATCGTCGTGCTTCCGTATCCCACGCTCGCGTCCAGAAGCTCGAGCCCATGGTGCTTTTTCGCGGGTCCAGACTGTTTGGGCGAACGTGTCGCAACGGCGCCGACCGTAAAAAAGACCGCGACGTATGCCAGGGCCACGGCAAGCATCGATGCGCTGCCTGAACCGGAGCCAATGAATTCTGTCGGGAAGCATCCTACGTAACCCGTTGCCTCGATAGGCGAGAATACGGGCAGTGGCAGGAGATTGAGCGCGGCATTATGCCCTAGTGCCGAATCGGACAGTAACGGGAATGCCGGGGCCGCGACAAGCAGCGCGGAGGTAAGGGGGCCCGCGAGGACGCGCCTCGTTGCGGTCGATATGACGGCGGAGCAAACGGATATCAAGGTTCCGCCCGCAAGCAGCGCGAGAAGCAGGGCTGTGAAGACGTTTCCCGCGGTCGTGGTGGTAAGCGCGCCGTCATGGAAGAAGGCGATCGGGTACCCAATTTGCCCGAAGCCGTTTAGGGCCAAGGCGTAAATGCCCCCGGGTGCGAGGCCGGCGAGGAGCATCGCGGTCCCCGCGGCGATTATCGAGAACACGATCTGGATAAGGCGCCGGAATTTGGGCGCGGGCGCCTTTGCCGCCAGGGTCCCGGGCCTTGTGGCGCCGAGCACGAGTATCGACGAGAGAAGGAAGGGGATGAAGGGAAGGAAAGACGGCGCCGTGGCAATGGCGTAAGGCAGGAAGGAAAGGAATGGCAGGTCGTTTGCGGAGGCTGGGATATCCGTGATGCCGGAGCTGCTCAGGGCACGGCAATACGCGAGGTCTGCGTCATTGGTCTCTCGGTCTCCCACGATGGACCCGGATTGGAAGCCTTCGTCCATGAGCGCGTAGTAGCTCTCGGCAGAATCGAGAAAGGCGGCGTCGGTTTGAGCGGCAAGGGCGGCGTTCGCGTATCTTGCAAGCTCCGCGTCAGCTTGCTGCTCTGGCGATAGGTCTGTGCCGTTGGCCTGGGGTGCGCGCGTATTGAATGCGTCGACAAAGCTCTGCATGCCCTGCTTCATAAAGAAGGGCCCGTAGATGGGTGAATTGAACGCAATGGGGACGGAAAAGGCTGCAGCGAGAACGAGCGTACAAATCCATGCGGCCCTGTCTCTTAGGATCAGTTTGAGAAGAAGTCGACAGTACATTTGGAAGCACCTACGTTCCTCAAAGAATCGTTAGATTAAAAGTAACAGACCGGATGAAGATACGTGCGACGGGGGCGAGGCGAATGGCTGAGCGGTATCGATACGCGGGTTCAACGGTATCACATTGGCCACATAGATTTTTAACTTGCATTTCTACCCGCCCTTTTCGTAGAGTCGCCGATACGTGCTTAGCGCACCCTCGGCGCGTCCGGCAGGCTTTGCGAAATGGGATCCAGGAGACTTCGGCGCAGCATCATCTTGCGGAATGCTTCTAATGAGCCTCCCATCCTTCAAAAACAGAATCTCATCGCACAGCCTATCGACCGAATCCAAGATGTGGGATGACATGATGATGCACGTACCAGAATCGGCCAGCTTCCTGAGAATCTCGGAATGCAAGTCCACCCTGCTGGGGTCGAGCGCGTTCATGGGCTCATCTAATAGAAGGTACCGCGCGCCCGTCGCATACGCAATCGCCAGGGTAAGCTGCTGCTTCATGCCCTGGCTCAGAGTGCGGATCCTCATCTTCGCGAACTCGCCTATCTGCGTTTGTTCCACTATCTCTTCGATATCGCGAGCATGCGGCCACATATCGCAAACCATCTTGAGGTGATCTTCCGCACGCAATCCGGGATACAGCAGCGTCCCCTCACCAGGTGCATAGAAGATCATAGAACGGACCTCTCTCGCACCCGTACCCTGCACCTCATCCAGAACGATGCTCCCGTCCACGCGAGGACCCGGCAAACCTGCCATCGCACGCAGCAACGTCGTCTTTCCATGCCCGTTCGGAGCGACGAGACCGTAGACCGTACCCGGGGCAAACTCAGCGTTCACCGAATCTACGAGCACCTTCTTTCCATAAGAGATCGTCAGCGTTTGAAGGTCAATCATCGAGATCATCCCCTTTCGATCTTTGGAACACTCAGGCGCACCATCAACGGAGATACGGCGCCCAAGACCACCAGCAGAGCGCCCGATGCGCCGACGACCTCTCCAAAAGGCATCGCGTTCGTCCCTCGCCCAAGGAACCCAATCGTCCCCACCTGGGAAGCGGGATCAAACGAGGCGAATGGAGCCAGCAGCGCGACGCCCATGCCCACGCTTTCAACATGAGCGCTCAACGAACCCAACACCAAGAGAACCGCGCAAACCATTCCGGTGACAACGGGGTTGCGGCTAATCGCTGCTGTCAACGCAGCGACGACGGAAATCACGCCGTATGCCATGACCAGCAACGGAATACTGCACAACACCGCCTCCCCCACCATGGACGTTGTCGAAGCTCCCGCCCGAATGAGAGCGACGGGATACTCCGATCCACCCGCACCGTTCTTAATCACGGACACAACGACAGCGGGAACCATCGACACCAAAAGCAGCACCAAGCCAAGCAGGAGAGCCAGCGCAACAGCCGTCAGAAAACGCACATGCGCTGTTGCGGGGATCTGGAGAACCAGAAGGGAACGACACTGCAGGTGGGTGCACGCGAGCGATGTGACAACCACGGGCAACAGCAAAAATAAGGAGGGAAGCGCTGCCTGGAGATACGAAAGGAGGATTAATGGGGGCATCTTCGTACTTAACTCGTAAACCTTGGGGTCCGGCAAGCTCGCGATCGACTCAAGCAGAAGGGCGCGCGCCTCCGCACGAGAAGGAGTCTCCGGCTCGATTCCGATCGATTGCAGGAGAGTCGCATCTGCCGCGCCCAGCTCACCTCGAGCGCGCTCGTACGTCGCAAGGCTTCGAAACCCCTCCGCAGGCATAGGCGCGTACACGAAACCCGAAAGAGCATCCCGCATGTCTTCCAGGGCCGCTTTGCCCTCGACGTCCATATTCGCAGCGTTCTGCTCTAGATACCGATCTATTGAACGGAGCTCCCCATCCCTATACCGAACAGCGGAAACGTTATCAGCGTCAGGAAACATCTCGACCAGAGCCGGGGCCAGCATCGTCGTCGACATTGCAATCGCGCATACGGCGAGGGTAGGAGAACGCAGGAGCAGTTTCCCCATCGTTCTTACGTATGCAACGGCGGAGGCACAAGCGCTCGAACGAGTTGCCGTTCTCGATGCAGTGAAGGAACCTCTCTCAAGACAAATCGGGGATATCGGGCACGCGCAGCCGCTCTTTCCAGCAACGCAAAGCAGGCTAATTGCCAGCACCTCGATCCCGATTGCGCATACGAGGGCAATCGCGCCACGCTCGAAGCAAAGTCCAGGCAGATTCACTATCTGCGTTGTCGGGTACGGGCTATAGGCGCCGACGGTCAACTCAGTGTTCGCATACGTAAGGGGATTCAACAGGGCGAACTCACGTAAAGCGATGGATCTTCCGTAATACCCGGGAACCATCGTCACCCCCATCAGGGCACATACGAACACGATTCCAAGCGTAGGGTTATTGGCAATCTTCACGGCAAGGTGAACGACAAGCGAGATGAACGCTGCCACCAAGAATTGCAAGATGGCCGTCTGCGCGAACACCAGCCAAGCCGGTTTGATAACCGGAGTCGCATATTGAATGTAGCCAATCGGATAGAACGGCGAGCCCGGGCCATTCTTCACAAGCGCGGCGATTATCCCTGGAAGATTGATGGCGAGGACGGCAAGCATTGCAAAAACACTCGCCCATACGCTCGATGCAACAAGTCTACCCAGCTCGCCCATCGGTGCCTGGATGATGAGCTTTTCACGTTTGTTAAGACGCGCGGCAAGGAACGAGACGGCAACGGCCGTTGCGACCCATAGCAAGTACTCCTTCGATCCGTCATAATAGGTGTACTCTCCATCCGATATCTGCAGAAACGGAAGTAGGGGAGAGAGCGGTGCCAAGATAAGACGTCCCGCGGCAAGAGGGTACAGAAGCGCGGGCATGCTTGATGAAGAGGTATAGACACCGTCCTCCCCCGCATTCACAAGCGCATCCGCATAGGATGCTGACAATTCCTGCTCAACACGGGTTATTCCCGACTCGAGGTATTCGACCCGTCCGTTGATGCCAGCCGCGCTCCTGAAGACGGGCAGAGCACAAAGAACCATCAACGCAACAACGACAACACAGAGCGACCTGGAGGAGAGAAGCGACCTAAAGATCGCCTTCGAGATTTTGAGCATATTCATCGCCAACCTTAACCTCATCCAGTCGGAACAGAGGGGCCGAACAAAATGCTCGGCCCTTCCTCGCATCTAGTAGGTGCTATAGACAAATTGCCATTTATCAGTTGTGCCAAGAACACCACAGGAGCACATTGCAGCGAGGCGGGATTCCCTATGATGCGCGGATCGGCGATAGCCATTTCGGTAGGAGATCGTCTTGTAAGAGATGTTGAACATCGAGATGCTGTGCCCGCTTACGCCGCGAGGACAGCTGTAGCTCCAGTAGGTATCGACGACGTCGTCCGTATACCCGAGGGGCTCAACGAGGGCACACTGGCTGCTCTCCTGGGAAGGAGGCATCGGGGTATCCGCAAAAGCGGGGGCTCCCGGCAGCAACAGACAAAGAGCGAGGCCGAGGAAAACCAAGAGCTTACACGACTTAACAGTACTGAACATAATCCTCTCCACTCTAGAGGGGTTTCGGTTGCAGCATGCTGTGATTACTTGCCGGCAAAGTCAATTTAACATAAACTGTTAAAAAGTAACCTGAGTTTTTTAAATTCTTCGGAGGTTATTATGAGTTCCGACAATCGCACTCCCCGGCTTCATTCCTTCCGCATCGCATGTGCGATAGCCTCTGCGACCCTTTGCGCCACCGCCATCGCACAAGTGGCGTTCTCCTTAAAGCCAGCAATCGAAGTGCTCGACAACCCTGTAATTGCAGACTCCCCCGCGTATCCAGCCCTTGCGATCTCGACATTGGTCCCTGCCGTCATCGGTATCGCTACGACCATCCTCAGCGCCGTTCTCGTGTGGACGATCAAGAGCGGAGACCCCTTCAAGAAAGGGTCTGCGACATGCTTGAAGGTGCTCGGCATTCTCTTCGTTGTTCAAGCTGCCACCAGCCTCTACGCCGGCTCACTCAAAACCTCCGTTTCGATATTTGGCGGCGAGGGGGCCGTCGGCGCCCAAGAGATCGCTTCATCATTCGATTGGACCTCTCTGGTTCTCGGCATCGTCCTGTTCATGCTTTCCCAGCTCTTCTTGTACGCCCGAGAGCTGTACCTCGACTCCGACGAGATTGCGTAAGGAAACGCCATGCCCGTAATTGTTCGCCTCGACAAGATCATGGCCGAGCGAAAGATTTCCTCGAACGAACTTGCCGAAAGGATTGGAACCACGCCCGTGAACCTGTCCCGTATTAAAAAAGGGCATATTCGCGGCATTCGCTTCAACACACTCGAGCAGCTATGCCTCGCCCTTCGTTGCCAACCCGGAGACCTTCTCGAAGTCATGAGCGAAGAGGATGCCCGAAAGGAGTTCGGACTCGATTGGTCCGCCGAGGATTAGAGGGCGGTCGCACTCGCCCTGCACACGGGGATGCGAATCGGCGAGGTCTGCGGCCTTCGGTGGTGCGATGTGGATTTCGAGACGGGCCTGATCTCGATCAGACACTCGGTGGCGTACGCGAAGGGAATGGGTTCGTTCATCAAGGACACCAAGACCCATGACGCCAGGGGTATCCCCATCGACCCGGTCGGCCTACTCCCCTTCCTGAAGGAGACCCACGAGATCGACTGCGGAAAGCTGCGCTTGCGCGGCCTTACCGGGGCGGTCGAGATCGGGGACTGCTACATCCTGTCGGAGCCGGGCGCGACCTTCGCGACGACAAGCTATATCCGCAGGGCGTTCAAGACGTTCTCGGAGACCAACGGCCTCATGGGCACCAACGACGAACTGATCACGTTCCACGGCCTTCGCCACACGTTCGCAACGCAGTGGATCCGCCAAGGCGGCGATATCAAGGCGCTCCAATCGATCCTCGGCCACAAGGACGCCATGGCGACGCTCAACGTCTACGCCGACATCGAGCCCATCTCCAAAATCCATAACATGATGCGCGCCACGCCGTGCCTTTGGCGCGGGCACCTCGGGCCGAGGGTCGATCCGGGTCCCATGTTCCAACAGAGGATCCAGGAGTCCATCGAGACGCTCCAGGCGTTCGGCTACGGCATCACCGAGCCGGACGACCGAAATATCGCCATACGCGACGTGAAGACGAACAGTTGGCTCTAGCTCACCGAGTACGCGGCAGTGCTGGGCCCATCCCAACTGAGGTCACGGTGGTCCGATAGGGGCGCCGCCCGCGGCATGCGCCGCGGAGCGGTATCCCCTACCGAAGGGCGGGGATGCCCTCCGCTTCCAGTTCGGAATCAGCCGTCGGAGGCGTTCGGCTGACTGCGGGAACGGCCTGTCCGCTCAATGTGTTCGGCTGAGATCGGAAATCAACCCAACACGAGCCGGACACGCGCCAGACGGCTCTTCCCCGTACGGCCTTCCCCCTTACGCTCATGTTGCAGGCATGTAACGCCGCAGCGAGCGCGCCTTTTTTGCGCCAGACAGGTACAATGATGAACACTGTACCGTAGCGGAGCGCCCCGCGCGCGCCGCAATCACGCGAAAGGGTTTCCCATGGCCGAGATCTCGTCCTCCCGTATCGTCATCACCGTCCTTGGCAAGAACCGCCCCGGCATCGTCGCGGGCGTCACCCGCGTCCTGGGCGAGGCCAACGTCGACATCCGCGACATCACGCAGTCCATTATCGAGGACATCTTCACCATGACCATGCTGGCCGATACCGCCGAGTCCAAGCTCGACTTCGCTGAGCTGCAGAAGGCCCTGGCCGAGGCCGGCGAGCTTTCGGGCGTCAACGTGTCCATCCAGCGCGAGGACGTCTTCAACTTTATGTACCGCCTGTAGCGAGCAAGCCGCTGGGGATAGCCTGACGCGCGCATGCCCATGCAAGTCACCCCGATGCGGCCCGGAGAGGAGCGCGCATGGCCTACGACGCCAAGAAAATCTATTACCGCTTCGATGACCACTTGAGCCGCCTGGTTCTGGATTACGAAGCAAGCCGCCAGATTTCGCCTGAGAGCGAAAACCTCTACCACGGCCTGCCGACTGATCCGTATGACGAGGGTCTGTTCGTCGAGCACAACGTCAAGCGCGGCCTGCGCAACGCCGACGGCTCGGGTGTGGTCGCGGGTCTTACCCGCATCTCGGACGTGCACGGCTACAACAAGATCGACGGCAAGGTCGTGCCCGACCAGGGCAAGCTCACGCTGCGCGGCTACAACATCGAGGACCTGGTCAACAACGCCCAGGCCGAGAATCGCTATGGCTACGAAGAGGTCGCCTACCTGCTCATCACGGGCTCGCTGCCCAACAAAGAGGAGCTCGACGGCTTTTGTGAACGTCTGGGCGCTTTTAGGCATCTGAGCGACGAGTACGTCAAAGAGTTCCCCATGACCACGGTGTCGTCGAGCATCATGAATGTGCTTCAGCGCGCCGTGCTGCTGCTCTACGCCTTCGACGCCGAGCCCGACGTCATTACGCCCGAGCACGAAATCGACGTCGCCATTTCCATGCTCTCCCGTCTCCCCCGCATCGCCGCCTTCGCGCATATGGCCTCGGTCGCCAAGCGCCGCGGCTCCGAGGTTCATGTGCCGCACCCCACACCCGGCCTTTCCACCGCCGAGACCATCCTGCAGGTGTTGCGCGGCGGCATGGCATTCAACCGCGACGAAGCCATGCTGCTCGACGTGATGCTCATGCTGCATGCAGAGCACGGCGGCGGCAACAACTCCACGTTCGCCTGCCGCGTGCTGTCCTCTTCGGCCACCGACCCGTATTCTGCCTACGCCGCGGCTATCGGCTCGCTCAAGGGTCCGCGCCACGGCGGCGCCAACGCCAAAGTCGTGTCCATGCACGAGGACATCCGCGCGCATGTTTCCAACTGGGAAAACGAGGACGAGGTCGCGGCCTACCTGGGCAAGATCCTCGACAAGCAGGCTTTCGACGGCACCGGCCTCATCTACGGTATGGGCCACGCCGTCTACACGCTGAGCGACCCGCGCGCCGAGGTGTGCCGCCGTTACGCGCGCACGCTTGCCGCCAAGAAGGACTTGGGCGAGGAGTTCGCGCTCATCGAGCGCATCGAGCGCCTGGCCCCGCAAGTGATGCGCGATCACGGCATGACCAAGCCCATCTGCGCCAACATCGACCTGTACACGGGCTTTATCTACAAGATGCTCGGCGTGCCCGAGACGCTCTTTACGCCGCTATTTGCCGTCGCCCGCATGGCCGGCTGGTCGGCGCACCGCATGGAAGAGCTCTTCTGCGCGCACCGCATCATCCGTCCCGCGTATCGCCCGGTTATCGAGCCGTTGGAGTACAAGCCGCTCGCCGATCGCTAGGGCGTGAACCGTAATAGAACCCGAGCGTGGCCAGGGCATCACCGCCCTCGGCCACGCTTTTTATGCCAGTAGAAAGGGCTGCATCGAATGATTGTGTTTTCCGATATGGATGGAACGCTGCTGACGAGTGATAAGCAGATGAGCGACGCCACCTGGGCGATGCTCGACGAGCTTGCGCGCCGCGGTATTGAGTTTGTGCCCTGCACGGGGCGCCCGCTGTCGGGCGTCTTTGAATCCATCCTCGCCCACCCCGCCGTACACTACGCGGTCTGCGCCAACGGTGCCAGCGTCTGGCAGCTCGACGACGATGTGCCCACCGATGCCTCGCGTGCTACGCGCATTTTGAGCCGTCCGCTCGATCGCGGCATCGCCCATCGCATCCATAGCATTGCCGCCGGCCACGATGTGACCTTCGATATCTTCGCGGACGGGCAGTGCTTCCTCCCCCGCTCACTCTACACGCGCCTGGACGAATTCTGCGGCGGCGACCCCCACATCGCGGCTTCGCTCAAGCGCACACGAACACCGATCGACATGGATATCGACAGCAAGATCGACGAGGTCGAGACGCTCGAGCGCATCGCCATGTACTGGCACGACCCGGCCGATCGCGACGCCACCGCGGCGGAGCTCGACACGCTCGGCGGGATTGAGGTCACGCGTTCGTACGCCATGAATATCGAGGTCATGGGCGAGGGCGCCACCAAGGGAACGGCCCTCACGTGGCTATGCGAGCACCTGGGCGAGCGTCTCGCCGACGCCTGGGCCTTCGGCGACAACATCAACGACATCCCCATGCTGCAGGCAGCGGGCCACGGCACGGCCATGATCAACGCCGAGCCCGAGGACCGCGAAGCAGCCGACGCCATCACCGAGTTCGACAACGACCACGACGGCGTCGCCCGCACCATCATGGCTGCCCTCGCCTAGCAGCAGCAGCCCGGCAGGGCAGCTAATTTGGGACGGGGCTATTTTAGCTGCCCGCTTGTGTGGGGCAGCTAAAATAGCCCCGTCCCAAATTAGCTGCCCCAGTCACAGTAGTCGTTGGGAACACTCTTCGCGGGGCACCGCAAGGACTGTCCCCATCTGCCGGATTAGGCGAGGCTCTCCAGAACGTGGCGGAGTTCTTGCTGGACAGCGTGGTCGCGGTTGCACCCCACCACGCGATCGGCGACTGCCTTGAGTGCAGGACGCGCGTTTTCCATCGCGCAACCCGTGCCGACAAAGCGAATGATCTCGTAGTCGTTCATCGAGTCGCCAAACGCCATGACCTCATCGCGTCCAATGCCGTAATGCTCCGCGAGCTGCTCGATTCCCGAAGCCTTCGACACACCGGGCTGCATGGCATCGATCCATGCGTTACCCGAAGGCGCAAAGGTAAAGAGCTGGCCAAGCTCGCGCTGCAGTACGTAGGCACTGTCCATAACGGCACCGTCATCGCAAAAGATACTCGCCTTGATGATATTTACGCTGGGATCGGGCAGCTCCCAAATGCGCTCGGCATTGGGAAGGTCCTTATCGACCTCACGCACGAACTTGCACTCGTCATCGAGCAGGAAGGACTTGGTTCGGTCAAAGAGCGCAAGATGCAGATTGGGAAACGTCCTGACGGCTTGGGCGAGCCTTCGAATCGCCAGGTGGGAATACACCTCACGGTCTACCATCTTACCGTCGGCGTAGACCTGGGCGCCGTTAGCGGCGACAAAGTCCATCTTGTCGCGAACGGGCGCAAAGAACTCGCACAGGCGATCGTAGCGACGACCTGACGATGCGGCGAAATGCACGCCATGCTCGCGTAGGGCCAAAATCAGTTCGTAGGTCTCGGGAGGCACCTGGCCGTTTTCGTCAAGCAGTGTGCCGTCCATATCGGATGCAATCAGTTTAAACATAGAAAAGCTCCCTTCGGGCCTGTTGGAATCGGGCATCTATCCGAACCCACCGTACCCAAAGGGAGCACGAATAAGACCCCGCAGACATAAACGTTACAAGGACCTAGCAAATAGCTCACGCGCGCCAGAGGTCCCACGGTCGCAGCGTCAGGCGACACGCCAAAGAGCGTCGCAGGCGACTAGTCGTTTAAGAACGTCCCCGATGACTAGTCGGCGAAGGTGAAGGTGGTGACGTCGAACATGCCCTCGGGGCGGATGCGGAGCGTTGGGATCACCGGCAGGGGCAGGAAGATGATGCCCATGATGGGATCGAGCGGCGGCTCAATACCCATGGCGCGCGCCTTGACCATAAAGTCGTCGTGCTGCGCGGCGACATCCTCGGCCGTGCCCTCGCTCATCAGGCCGCCGAGCGCCAGCGGAATACGCGCCACGACCTCGCCGTTGCGCACCAGCACGTGGCCGCCCTGTCCCACGGCTTCAACAGCCGCCATCATATCGGCAGCGTTATCGCCCACGACACATACGTTGTGCGAATCGTGGCCGATCGTCGAGGCGATGGCACCACCCGTGATGGTAAAGCCGCGCACCCAACCACGGCCGATATGCTTGCCGACCAGACCCAGACCCGCGGGGCCGTCACCGTCGGCGCCCTCGGCCTGCAGTGACACGCCGCGGCCATGGCGCTCAATCAGCATAATACGGCGCAGGCCCTCGGCACTCTCGGGGCGAGCCATACCCGTGATGGCCTTACCCGGCACCACGTCGATCACGGCCTCGCCCGGCTTAAAGGCATAGTCGAACACGTCGAGCGAAAGCTTCGGCAGCTTAACGGAGGCGCGCAGCTCATCGGCAAGGGCCGCAACCTCGGCCATCTCGGGCGCGATCTCGCCCACAAAGGTGCCGTCCTGCGCCACGAGCACGCCGGCGGCATATACGCGATGCGGAGCCGTGGCAAACGTAAGGTCGTTGAGCACCAGTAGGTCGGCACGCTTGCCCGGGGCGATGGCGCCACGCAGCTCGTGCGGGTCGCGGCAGCCGTGATCCAGGCCAAACGCCTCGGCCGTGGACAGGGACGCCATAGAGATAGCGACCACGGGGTCGATGCCGGCCTCGATGGCCACGCGGCAGGCATTGTCGATCATGCCGGTCGCAAGTGCATCGGAAGGGGCGCGGTCGTCAGTCGCAAAGCAGCAGCGGCGGGCGCGGACAGGGTTCTCCAGCAGCATCGGGGACAAATTAGCCAGGTCGTGGCTGCACGTGCCCTCACGCAGCATCACATACATGCCGCGGGACAGCTTGTCGAGTGCCTCCTCGGGAATCGTCGACTCGTGGTCGGCGATAATGCCCGCTGCGGCATAGGCGTTGAGGTCCATACCGGCAACGAGCGGCGCGTGGCCGTCAACCTGCTTGGACGGCGTCTGGTTGGCAGCATCGATGCGAGCACAGGTCTCGGGGTCGGTCATAAAGACACCCGGCAGGTTCATCATCTCGCCCAGACCAAAGACATCGCCCGGATGCTCGGCAAAAAACGCCTGCATATCGGCGGCGGTAATGACGGCGCCGGCCTGCTCGTCGGGCAGCGCGGGCACGCACGAGGGCATCATGTACTTGATGGAAATGGGCGCGCGGCGGCCGTCCTCGATCATAAAGCGCAAGCCGTCGAGACCGGCAACGTTAGCAATCTCGTGACTGTCGGCAATGGCGGTGGTAGTGCCGCGCGTCGCGGCCATGCGAGCATACTCGGCGGGACGGATGTTCGAGGACTCGATATGCAGATGCCCGTCAATAAAACCGGGAGCGAGATAGCGACCCTGGCAGTCGATGACCTCAGTTGCCTCATAGGTGCCAGCGGCATCGTCGCGACCATCGTAGAGCACGCCGACGATCACACCGTCCTTGACGGCAACGCTACCGGGCGCCACACGCTGGCCATATACGTCGACAATCTGCGCATTGGTAAACAGCGTGTCGACGGGCACGCGACCCTCGGCGGCCTCGATCACAGACCTCATGACCTCAACGGACATACATACTCCTTCTACTGTAGAAAAAAGCTGCGGAGCGGACGAGCCTTCACCGCAGCAAGCCAATAGCAATTGTATGCCCAAAAGAAGGTCCCGCTAACACTCATCCACTTAGCGGCGCACGCCATTTGGCACAATGGGGACAGGCCGCTTTGCACCAATAGTCGTTGGGGACGTTCTTAAACGACTAGTCATTCAAGAACGTCCCCAATGACTACTTGCGACCAAGGCGACGCCGACGTTTTGGCAGTGCCAGACACTATGACCCAATCCAGGGGCACGGAAACGACAGGAGCCCCCGCTCGTGA
>CAUBVH010000010.1 GCA_958439425.1 uncultured Collinsella sp. | reverse complement strand
TGCAGCAGGGGCTCTCAATGTTTTTATGTCCTGCTCATATCGTCTCTGCCGGCAGTCTGGGATGTTCCTTGGGGTAGTCATTGGGGACGTTCTTTAATGACTGGTCGTTTAAGAACGTCCCCAACGACTACCCAGAATGAGAGTGGATAATCTCCCGTTTTTGGCCTATACCAGCGCTAAAAGTGGGAGATTATCCACTCTCATCGAGCAAGTGTCCGAAAATCCGCCCTCATTCCTTCTTAGGACCCTCCGTCCCCGAGGATTCGAGGCTCGCCTGCCGAATGGTCGATGCGGCCGTCCTGCGTCCATGTCACACTCAGGGGTGGCCTGACCCAACTTGGAAGGAGCCCCCATGAGCCTTGACAACGTAACTCTGCGTGCCGCCACGCTTGATGACCTGGCCGGCATCGCCGCCATCTACAACCAGCTGTGGTGCAACACGCTGCGCAACCGAGGCGACGTCGAAGCCGCCGATTTCTGTGCGCGCTTTAACATCGCCATGCAGCTGCAGCGCTCCCCCATCGCGCTCGTTGCCGAAGCTGAAGGCCGCATCATCGCCGCTTGCTGCATCGGTATCTTCGAAGACGGCAAACCACGCACCAATCCCACGTGGGAGCCCTGCTACAACGAAATGTTCGTCCAGGCAACCGAGATGGCAAAGACCGCCGATGCCAAGCTCGAAGGCTCGCTCTTTGGCGATAGCCGCGAGAAGGCAACAGCCGACCGCTTTGCCGCCACGGGCAACGAATATGCCCAGGGCCAGCTCAACCTGATCATCATCGTGCCCGAATGGCAGGGCAAGGGGCTCGGCCGTGCGCTCATCGACCTTGCGCGCGCCGAACTCGCCAAAGACGGGTGCACCAAATTCTTCCTGATGAGCGACTGCAACTCCGACTGGCAGTTCTACGAGCACCTCAACATGAAGCGCATCTTGGAGGATCACAGCCAGGACACCGGCGACGGATTTATCGTCTATATGTACGGAGGCGACACGCAGGATTAACTTGCATGTCGCCTCACGGGCTTTCTACAAGACGGCCCAAACCATCAACCAAGACGAGTCAACAAGGCGCGCTCTCCTCGGCAGCAAGGGCATTCGTGCTGTAACGAGTGGTGGAGATGGCCACGTTTGCACACAACTGTCTCGGATAGATAGCGGTCGAGCAGGCGCGCCCATGTGCGTGCGTCAAGACGCTCCTCCGCCCTGCCATACAGCGATCGACGGAGTGCCTCGCCCATAATGCCGCTAAAATCATCGAGCTCAAGAGCGTACTTTGGGACAACGTATCCGACCAACGTCCCCACAAACGGGCTGTGCCCATTACACACGCAGCTGTTTATCAATGGTGCAGGCGGAATGTCATCGTCGTCCAGGTCAAATATGTCCAAGTCCAGCTCACCAGAAGCGTATGGGTGTATTCCGCGGTTAAGCATCTTAAAGATATGGACCGCGAGTCCAAAGTCATCCGTCTGTGACGTAAACACGGGGGCATTCGTGGACGCTGCCAAGCTCTCGAAATCGCTGATGCCGGCTATCTCCATGAGTTGAAGCACCTCGGGGGCAATATAGCCGGGAGCGGCGCACGCAGTCCTATGTGTCACATCCGAAAGCGTAAAGCTATACGAGCGCCTTGATGGTATCCATGCCCGCATGCGCCGAAGCCTCGCAACCCTTCTGCCCGTTGAGCACGCACTCGAGCAGCGTATCGTATGCGCGCTGGGCTTCGGGGGCCAGGTACGCCCTGTTAAACATGCCCTCGGGTCGCACGTTTCCCTTCGAATCGATTATACAAGCCCCCAATCTGTTTGGTTTCCCCAGATTGTGTGCCCGCACACCCAAGCCGCACGGCCCGCCGTTCAGCTGAAACCACCACACAAAAAGTCCGCCGACCATTGAAGTCGGCGAACTTTCGCGTGCGGACAATCAAGCACTGTTCACCATGGAACTGCTATTTACAGCGCGCCTTGGGCTGCTGCTGGGTGATGCAGTGGATGTTGCCGCCACCATAGATGACCTCGCGCGTCATGATGCCGATGACCTCGCGATCCGGATAGGCGGCTTGGATATCCTTGAGTGCCTGGGCATCGTTGGGGTCGCCAAACTGTGGCACCAGCACCGCCCCGTTGATGGGCAGGAAGTTGAGGTAGCTCGGCTCGAAAGCATCCTCGGGGGTACGCGGCAGCACACCCTCGACCGGATCGATGGTCGATGCCTCCTCCTCGGTCATATATACCGAGGTCGCAGGCATAATCACCTTGTGGATCTTGAGCTTGCGGCCACGGGCATCCGTCGTCTCGGAAAGCGTCTTATACGCCTCTTGGCACTCCTTGTAGAACTTATGGTTGGGATCATCGGTCCACATGCAGCAGACCTCTCCGGGCGCACTAAAGCATGCGACGTCATCCACGTGCCCGTTGGTCTCAAACGGGTCGATGCCATCCTTGATCCAAATGACCTTCTCGATGCCCAGGTACTCGGCAAGCTTCTCCTCGATCTGCCCCTTGGTGTACTGGGGGTTGCGGTCCTCATTGAGCAGGCACATCTCGGTGGTCACCACGGTGCCCTGGCCGTCGCAGTTAAACGAGCCACCCTCGAGGATATAATCCTCGGGACGATAGCGGTTAACCTGCTCGAGCTGTGCCACCTGCAGGCCAATGGAAGCGTCCTTGTCCCACGGGAAATACAGGCCGTCAATGAAACCGCCGTAAGCATTAAAGTGGAAGTGCGAGAGTGCCACGTCGCCCTTGTCGTTGACAAGAAACGCCGGGCCGGGGTCGCGGATCCAGGAGTCGTTGTACTCCATATGAATCACGCGCACGTTCTCAACGCCATCGAAAATCTCGCACACCGCAGGGAAATCCTCGGCATTGACACCAACGGTGATGGGTTGGAAGCGTGCAACGGTCTTAATAATCTCGGTAAAGACCTTTTGCGCCGGCTTGGCACCGCAGCGCCACACATCCGAACGATGCGGCCACAAAATCCAGGTGCGCTCCTGCTCCTCATACTCGCCGGGCATATAGAACCCGTCCTTCTTAGGTGTGGACTCACTCTCGTAGATGGTCTTCATTTCAAGCTCCTAAATCTCGGTGCTTTTGCTTGACGAGACCATGATGCGGCCGCACCGAGATGTTCTCAATGGTCCCTCGAGCCCCTTTCAGCGATCGACGGTATACCATTCGCTGACCTAAAGTTCTATTCAGGCCGAGAACATGACATACTGGGTTCCGCAATGGAAAGGACGCCCTATGCCCCCATGCAATAAACAGCAGACTATTGAGTTGGACAGTACGACCCGGACTGCTCTCAACGAGCTCGCGCTTGCAATCCACGCATCACACGGTGTCGATAAGCTGCAAAAGGGGACCCTCGAGGGAACGATAGGGCTCGTGCCCCATCGGATCGCCATGTTCGACCTGATCGAGGCGGCGGGCAGTGATGCCCCACGCTACGTCCACCCCGCAAGCAGCGGAATGGACGACCGCGCACTGAGCGACTACTACAACCGCTACGCCGCGATGGACTATACAACATGGAGCTTTGACTTACATAAGGTCGGCGTCTACCGCGACCTCGACCTCGTCGACGTCAAGCGACGCGATGCCACGCCCATCTATCGCAAATGGATGGAACCGCAGGGCGTCTACTTTGGCTGTACGGCCACGCTTGCTCACAACAACCTACCACTTGGAAGCATCACCCTGTTTCGCGAACGCACGGCCGGGGACTTCACTGACACCGAGCTCGCAATCCTGCTCGAAATCGCTCGGCACGCGAGCCTCGCGCTCGCCAACCTCTATCCTCGGGGCATTAAACTCACCCAGACCGAAGACACAAACCATCTGAACGCCTTCATTACAGAACACAATATCCAACCGCGCGAAGCCGAAGTCATGCGGCTCATGCTCGACGGCAAAACGAACAAACAGATGGCAAACGAGCTATTCATAAGCGAGTCAACCGTCAAGAAGCACATCAACGCCATCTATCGCAAGCTCGGCGTCGGCAACCGCCTGGGCCTTATGACTGCCGTGCAAAACATCCTGCGATGAAAAAAGGGCGCCCTCCATGCGGAGAACGCCCTTTGATTTCGCCATTTGAATTAGTGTCGGCTCTGGCTCAAAGAGTAGACAGGTTTATTTTGGCAGGTTTTATCTGGGCAAATGTCAGCCGCCGCGAGGGAGCTGCCTTCCCTCGCGGCGGTCTTCTAACAGAAAAAACCAAGTGAGTAGGCTTTTTGCAGGAGGTCAAGCACGCCCCAAAACGCCACAGCTCTGACCTGCGGTTTTATTGAGCATTTGTCGCGATGTGCTCGGCATATCCAAATAAGTCTACTCACTTGCATCTAAGACGCACCAGATAGGCAAAAAACCGCCGCAAAAGGGGCCGGTTCCCTTCGCGGCTGTTGTTAATGCGCCGAGCTTGTTATCGTAAAAGCCAATCACGCGCCGAAACCACACTACAGTCTTTCGACTCATACGTTGAGTCCACGCGGGCCACAACATAGCGCGCATCTTTTGCAATGTCGATCTCATCGCATACAGTCTGTAGATGGCGGGCGTACTTATCGTGATACGTTCTGGATGATTTTATTTCGATAGCCTTGGGACTCCCTGAGTTTGTACAGTCGAGCAAATCGATTTCACGCTTGCTGTCGTCCCTATAGAAATACAGCTCGGGATTCTCGCCCACGTTGAGATGGCTCTTCGCCGTTTCGGAAACGATGAGGTTTTCGAAAACGGCCCCCAGATAAGGGCTCTCCAATAGTTGCTCCAGTGATCCAATTTTGAGCAAGTAGCAGAGCAGCCCCGTGTCGTAAAAATAGAGCTTGGGCGTTTTAGTTAGACGCTTCTTGGCATTTGCATAATAGGGCTGCAGCGAAAACGTCAGGTAGCTCTGCTCCAGGATGGACAACCAGCTTTTAATGGTCGATACGCTCACGCCCGTATCTCGAGAAAGCGAGGATATATTGATGAGGGCACCGACGCTCTGAGCAATTATGGACAGAAACTTATGAAACTCCGCCTTATTGCGCACATCAAGCAAGCCCACAACATCGCGCTCAACATAGGTATCGATATAGCTGGGGAAATAAACCGAGGACGGCATTCCGGCGGAACGCAGGCGAGGGTATCCCCCTTCGAGCGCGAACAAATCCACTTCCAGCTGCCCCTGCTGGCCCCTCTCCGCTTCTCGAAACGATAATGGCAGCAATTTTAAGATCCCGACTCGCCCGGCAAGAGACTGCCCGATGCTTTTCATCATCAAAAAGTTTTGCGAGCCTGTAAGGATGTATTGACCGGCGTCTCCCCGCTCATCCGAAACAACCTGGATCATTGAAAACAAATCCGGCGCGTATTGCGCCTCATCGATGATGAGTCCGCCCTTTCGGTTGCGGATAAAACTCACCGGATCCTCCAAGGCCGCGCGCCTCGTTTGAGGGTCCTCAAGCGTGACGTAGGAATAGTCGGGAAAGGCATGCCGAACCAGCGTAGACTTACCGCTCTGCCTAGGCCCTGTCAACGACACAACAGGAAACCAGCCTGCCATGCGAATGAGCAACTCATGCAAATCCCTGTTAATGAACTCAGCCATATCAACGCCCCTTATTACGCTGTTACCATAATCGAATAGTTTCATTCTCCATAATCTTATAGTAGCGTTTACCATAATCTTATAGTAACCCAGTTCAAAAGCATTATTTATAGAGCAGAAATCTCAGACCCTAAATAACAAAAGCTACCACAATGGGGACTGTCCCCATTGTGGTGGCTTGCAGGCGAGTTAACTTGTTCGACTATCGTACGCGAGCCATGTCCGAGCCTAGAGCGTGGCAAGGCGCTTGGACTCGTGCGCGGCGAGCGCAATGGAGATGATGCCAGTAATGGCATCGGCCACCACCAGGGCGATCCACACGCCCTCGACACCCATCATGTTGCCGAGGAGGTACATAAGCGGCACCGAGCAGATCACATAGCGAAGCAGGCCCGTAAACGTGGCGACACCCACCTTCTCGACCGCCTGGAAATACATCGACATGGTCATGGCAAGATAGCCCAGGGCAACAGCCAGGATGACAGTACGCGTGGCGTTGGCGGCAACTTCAACGAGCGCAGGATCGCTGCCGGCAAAGAAGGCGCACACCGGGGTGGCGGCAAGCCAGAGCGCGACGGTGACCAGCGCCAGCGTCACAACCTGGTACTTAAGCGTGCAGGAGAGCGTCTCCTTAAGGCGTGCCCAAGCCTTTGCGCCGGCGTTGAAGGCAGCGATGGGCTGTAGACCGTAGGAGAAGCACTGGGCAACCATCATGGTAATGTAGAGGATGTAGCCGTTGATCACGCCAAAGGCTGCGATGTAGAGCGAGCCCATATCGCCGCCGAGCGAACCCAAAAGCGAGTTGGCAACGGTATTAAAGATAAAGGTCGCACCCTGAACCAGGAAGAACGGGAAGCCGATCTTGAAGATCTGGCCGCAGATGGCGAGGTCGAGCTTAAGGTCGGCCAGGCTAATCTGGAGCTGGGACTTTTTGCCCCCGATGAACCAGAAGATACCGATGGCCCAGATACCGATGGAAAGACCGTAGTACACGCCAGCTCCCATAACGCCAAGCTTGAGTACAAACGTGGAAAGCGCAAGCCAGCAGATAGCGACGATGGCAGACATGGTCATGAGGTTGGCCTGGATCTGAACCTTCTCGTCCACACGCATGACGGCGGTGACCATCTGACCAATGACCGTGAGCGGCAGCAGCACGGAGAAGGTGCGCACGCCGGCAACGGTATCGGCCATGATGTCGGGCGTGGCGCCGAAGAATGCGCAGATGGGCTCGGTAAACACAGCCATCACCACAGCAAGCAGCACACTCACAATCGTGGTAAGCCAAAAGCCCTGGCTAAACGCCTTGCTGGCGCCCTTAATGTCGCCGGCACCCAAAAGGTTGCCCACCACGGCGGGCACGCCGGTGCCAAACAGGTTACCAAAGGCCAGGTTAATGTACTCGACCGACATGATGATCGAGACACATGCCAGGCCGTGGGCACCCAAGCCCCAGCCCATGACAAGGCCCTCCAGGACCACCATGATGATTTGGGCAAGCATACCCTGGCCGGTGATGATGGTGTACTTGCGCACCAGGCCGGGAATCGGCTGCGAGGCAAGCTCACGCTCCTCCTCAACAGCGGCGGTTGTTTCTTCTGCCATTGTTCTCCCCTTTCCATGAGAGATTGATGAATGGATGGATGGATGGATGGGCGGCACGCACAGGCTGTGGCACCGCCCAGCGATGCAGCAGCCCCGCTAGGCCTCGTAGACCACCTTGCCGGCAATCATCGTGAGAGACGCCGTGGCCTCGAGGACCTCAGCCGGTTCGCAGTCAAAGAGGTTGCGGTCGAGCACACAGATATCAGCCTGTTTGCCGCATGCGAGCGTACCGATGCGATCCTCGGCATGCATGGCGTAGGCGCTGCCGTAGGTGTAGGCGCGCAGGGCCTCGGCCATGGTGATGCGCTCCTGCGGGAACCACCCTTCTGGGTTGGAACCGTCCTCGAGCATGCGGAAGACTGCGCCGTACACCTCCTCCATGGGCTCCAAGCCCACAACGGGGAAGTCGCTGCCCAAGTGCACCACGGCACCGCTTGCAAGCAGGCTGTGCAGGGGCCACGAAAGCGCTGCACGCTCGGGGCCCACGGCATCGTCCTTGGCAAGGTCAGCCATATCGAGCAGCATGTGCCACGGTTGCATGCCGGGGCATATACCAAGCTCCGCGTAGCGCGGCAGATCCTCGGGCTGAACCGTCTCGTTGTGCTCCATGGAGTGGCGGCAACCCCGCTTACCATGCAAGCGCTCGCCCTCCTCAAAGCAATCAAGCACAAAACGCACCGAGCGATCGCCGATCGTATGGACGCGCGTGTCAACGCCCCATTCCTGCGCCCTGACAATGGCGGCACGGATGCGCTCTGGATCCTCCGCGGGCTCACCGCAGGTATCGGGCGCGTTGGAATAGGGTTCAAGCATCCAAGCGGTGTGGTCGGAGCACACGCCATCAAGAAACTGCTTAAAGCCGTGCCACTCGACCTGCGTACCCGAGAAGGCGTATTTCTCCTTGATCTGCTCGAGCGTTAAGGACTCGTTTTCGAACAGATCGGTGTACAGGAACACGCGCAGTGGCAAGTCGCCCTTGGCATTAAGACCTGCCAACACCGCATACGGGTTTTCCATGCTCACAAACGTAGGATTGACCATGCCGACCGTAGTGATTCCCAGGGCATTGGCGCGCCGGGCGGTTTTTGCAAACGACGCGTCAACAACCTCGGGCGCTGGGTCGTAGACCTCATCCATAAAGAAGGAGCCGGCATTGTTGGAAAACACGCCCGTCAGGTTGCCGTCGGCATCCTTAAGGATCTTGCCGCCTGTAGGATCGGCCGTCTCGGTAGTAATGCCGACTTTCTCGATAGCGCAGGTATTGGCACTAAACGTATGCATGTCGACCTGCTGCAAAAATACCGGACGGTCCGAGATGTATTTGTCAATCATCGCAGCCGTGGGCATCTCGGGGATATCCCACTGGAACTGAATGATTTGGCAGCCCAGAATCCACTCATTATCGAGATGGGCGTTCGCAAACGCCACGACACGCTCCATCGCCATCTCAAAACTGGTGCAATCGATAAGGTTGACGGCAAAATCGGGGTCGGTCATAAACGCACCCTGAGCAAAATGCGTGTGCGAGTCAATCAGGCCAGGCATAACGAGCTGATCGCCAAAGTCGCGCACCTCAGTATCGGGGCCGATAAACGGCGCCAAGTGGGCATCGTCACCGCAGGCAACGATCTTATCGCCACGCACGGCAACGCCGCCCTTAAACGGTTCGAGCCCATCGCCGGTAAAAACGGTGTTGCTCTTGATAACTACATCAGCCTTGTCCATGTGAGCCTCCTCAGGCATCTTTGGTTGCAACGCGGACGCACCGCCCGCGTGGGCACTCGGTTGGGAGCGTAGCGCTCCCGCATCGGCGCGTGCCTACAAGCCGTGCTCGGACGTCTGTCCCACGTCCGCGGCTTCGCGCTACACCCATTGATACACAGGGGCAAATCCGTGCCAAGGCCAGGGATCGCAAACGGTCAGTTTAAGCAGGTTTACACGCTTTACCTGCAGGTTTATTGTCTGAGATTATTACCGCGTCATTACGCCCAACGGCGTGCCCGCCCACACGGCAAGACCCGCATGCAAGGAAGAATAGGACTAGGAACGCCAAAAGGCATCTATGAGGTCATCTCGGTTGGAGACACCGCTTTTAACGTAGATGCGATGCAAGTGCGCCTTGACCGTGCCAGGGCTGATGACCAACTCGCTGGCGATGTTTTGGGCGTCGTTGCCCTTCAGCACCAGCTTGAGCACCTCCTGCTCGCGCCGCGACAGCTTATGGGCATCGGCATAGATCACAACGCGTGATGCTAGATCGTCCCCAGAGCGTGCGCTCTCGGCCGCCACGTCCTCATCGGCACGCGGATGGCGGGCATACACGCGCAGGATATGGCTAAACTGGCAAAGGAGTTGGACCGCGCATGCCACGAGCAGCACGTTTTCGGAGATATTGCGCTCGGACAGATACCACAAAAAGAGGCTGATGACGGGGTTTTGAGAGTCGGAGCGGCAGAGCAAAATCATGTAGGTGTCCTCGGCGATTACGCAAAACGCAAGAACGAGTGCCACCTTCCAAAAGAGCTTTGAGCGGTCGAGGTCGAGTTTCCCAACACGCGTGGCCCTGTGCCGGTAATGCCAGGCGGCATAGGCAAGACATCCTACATTGCCCAGGTCACGCGTGAGCCAAAAGAGATACTGCTGCATCTCTCCGGCAGCACCGCTGCGAGGCACCAGCACCAATTGCAAGATTGAAAACGGCACGATAGCAAGTCCGAGCATGCGCGACGTCGGCCTTTTGCGCAAGCGCGCAAACATCCACAGTACCACGCAGGCATAGATGGCAATACCGAGCACGCAGCGCAGCAAGGGGTGCTGCAACGGCTCGCTAAAGGTAACAGCGTAGTCGTATTTGAGCCGATTGTACTCGTCAAAAAAATGACCGACATATCGAGCATGTAGAGCAAAAAGCCCGCCGCGGCCACCAGGCTGTCGCGACGGCGCGTCATGAGCCAAACCACCAATGCCACGGCACTGGTCACCAGAGCCACACCCATGATAATTGTGGTGTAGATATAGAATGCGAAGCTCATGTCCCCCCCCTGTTCAGATGCTGTGAGGATGTTGACAGATTCTTTGCCGCAAGATTAGACTCACCGATTAAACGTACTGTATCGTTTAGATAAACAAGCTGTGTCTCACCGATGAAAGGAGATGCCATGACACCGATCGCTCCGCTCAAGATGCTCGTCGCGCCCGCCGCCAAGGCCATCACCCGACTCGGTTCTTCCATGACCTACGACGATGTCCCCTGCGCCGTTGAGGCGCGTTCGGACAGCTGCCCCTACCTGGGCCACGTCCCCTACTTTGCGCCTAAGCTCGTTTCCGATCCCGAGCACCGCGAACAGTAATCCAAGATGCACCAAGCGCCGCGTAACTCGCGGCGCTTACTGTTTTGGTGCAAAGTAACCTGACCCCCGTGCACCAACGCCGGGATTGTCGACGCTTCGGCCGCGGCGCGATATGAGGCGCGAAACCTCGCCCAGCAACACGCCGATCACCACACCCATGAGAATGGGCAACTTTGCCATTTCGGCGGGCGAGCTGTTGAGCGGCACAATCGTAGCGACAATCGAAAGCACGAGCTCTATCACGGGAATCGCGAGCGCTACCACGAGCACCTTACCCTCGAAGGGTGCGCGGAACACACGCGGGCGACCGTCGCATTTGCGCAGACGCCAAAACGCCGGGAACATCGGGATATAGCTCATAAGCAAGAAGACGACGTTCATCGAGAAGAAAACCCAAAAGACATCGGAGCCCTCGCCCAGCGGAATCTGGAGCAGTAGCACCATACTTGCAAAACAGCCGTTAATGAGCGCCGAGCCGTTGGGCATGCCGGTCTTTTTGGACACCAACGCAAAGGGACGCGGCATGTTGCCATGGCGCGCGGCATAGCTCGCTACGTTGTTGACGCCAAAGCTCCAGCAGATCATATTGGCGAACAGCGTCACCAAAAAGGCCACGCCCACGACCATCGTCAGCGGGTGGGTGCGCCCCACCATAGCGGCGACTGCGTCCACAATGCCCGAATCGAGTGAAAGCTGCTCGGTGGGAACCGCGGCTCCAATGCCGATGCCGCAAATGATGTAAATTGCCGCAATGGCAACGCCACCGGCAATAACCGCCTTGGGGATATCGCGCGAGGGGTTCTTCATCGTGCTGGCAAAGGTCGCGACCACCTCAAAGCCCATAAAGTTGAACAGGATAATCGATAGGTACGTCAACGAATTGGTGTCGCCCAGATCTGGAATGAAGGTCTTAAACGACATGTCGTTGGCAAAGCCGTTATTGCAGGCAAACCAAATACCGACGATTCCCACCACAGCGGTAATGAGCACCTTGATGACGGCGCCGCCGTCCATAACCCAATCGGCCTCCGCCACCGGCTGCATTGCCATGACCGTGACGCCCCACACAAAGGCAATCTCGATGGCAATTCGGATCCCGAGTGAAAACTCGATACCCCACACCGCATTAATGACACTGGGGAACATGCAGGCGATACTTGCCACCCACAGCGGAAAGTTAACCCAGTAGCACCAAGAGCAACGGGCGCCCCAACGGTCGCCCAGGCCCAAGCGAACCCAATCGTACAGGCCGCCCTCGGAATCAAACGCCGTACCCAGCTCGGCCACCACCAGACCATAGGGAAGCAAAAACGTAATGATAAGGAAGATCCACCAGAAGAACTGCACGTTGCCCATGGCAGATGCCGGAGCCGCCGCCTCGATGGTAAACACGACGCAGATAACCGAAAGGATAACCTCGATCAGGGAGAACTTTTTACCTGCCATGGCGCGCTCCCCCTGCAGCAAAAAGGATGGCATCTGTACCGAAGGCGCAGCCCAAGGTAGGGTTGCAGGCCGCGTCACCGGTACAGGTGCCATCCCAAAGAAAGGAGAGGATGCAGATGTTGGACCAACGCTCGCGGAACAGGCGCGTGTAGATGACGATACGCTGGTACATAGATACTCCGATCAAAACGGCCGCGTTCGCGACCGGGAACTTTCGGCAATTGAAGACGCGTCTGACCTGAGATATTCAAGCGAACAATTGGCCTAACCCGCAAAAAATCCCAGGCCAGACGCGTATTCAATCAAAGAAAAAAGGCACTCCGATGTGGAGGCAACGGAGTGCCCAAAGAAAACCCAACCGACCAAGACATCGGGCAAGCCGACCATCAATGCCCCAAGATGGTTCGATTCGCCGATTGTCCGATTGATCGGCTGGGTTTTCGAGGTGCCTCAGGTCGCCGCGAAAGAGGAGCGAAGCGTACTTTGGTACGCGAGCGACGGTTTGAGCGGCGAGATGGGGTGCCTCGGAAAGCCAGACGTTTACTCGGCGTGCTCAGGTGCGCCAGATTGGCGCGAACGAGGAGCGTAGCGTACTGACGCTACGTAAGCGACGAGTGAACGCCAAGGTGGCGTGCCTGAGTTACGCCGAGGGCTCCTGCTGCGTAATGCAGTGGATATTTCCGCCGCCGAAGACGACCTGCTCGGACTGAACGCCGACGCACTTGTAGACGCCCTCGCCCCAGACCTCGTCATAGATCTTCTGGAGCGTGTCAACGGCCAGCTGGTCGTTCTCGTCGCCGTACTGCGGGACGATAACGCCGTGGTTGGTGACCAGGTAGTTCATGTAGGAGGCGATCAGCGGCTCGTCGGGAACGCGCGGCTCGGCGTTCTCGTCGGCGTCGATGGTGTCGCAGGAAGCCTGGTCCATGAACAGAGGGTTCACGGGCATGCAGAGCTTGTAGACCTTCATCTTGCGGCCCTTGGCGTCAACGGCGTTGGAGAGGGTCTCGTAGGCAGCGTGGCACTGCTCGTAGAACGGATACTCGGGATCGTCGATCCAGATGCAGGCCATGACGCCCGGGGCGATGAACGTGGCGACGTCATCGATGTGGCCGTTGGTCTCCTCGGGGTCGATGCCCTCCTTGACCCAGATGACCTTCTCGACACCCAGGTAATCCTTGAGGTGCTCGTCCATGTAGGCGCGAAGCTCCTCGCTCCAGGGCTCGAACTTCTTGTGGTACTTGGGCCAGATGGACTCGGGATCCTCTTCCTCCTCCAGAACCGCAGAGCAGGTGCGGCCCGGGGAAAGCAGGCACTGGTCGGTCACGACAAGGGTGCCCTCGCCGTCGACGGTGATGGAGCCGCCCTCGAGGATCATGTCATCGGGACGATAGCGACGGCAGCCGGAGAGCTCAGCCATCTTAAGGGCGATCTGCTCGTCCTTGTCCCACGGGAAATAGAGGCCGTCGACGAGACCGCCGTAGGCGTTGAAGTGCCAGTGGTTGGCGCGCTTCTCACCCTTGCCGTTGATGACGTAGGTGGCGGCGGTATCGCGGAACCAAGCGTCGTCGGTGGTCATCTCGATAACGGTGACGTTCTCGTCATTCTCGAAGACGGCCTTGCAGTTGGCGTAGTCGGCCTGGTTGGCGCACATGGTGACCGGAGTGAACTCGGCGATGGCGCGAGCGATAGCGGCATACTGCTTCTGAGCCGGCTTGGCGCCGTGGGCCCAGGTGTCGGTGCGGTGGGGCCAGCCCATCCACACGCGATCCTGCGGGGCAAACTCAGCAGGCATAAAGAAGCCGTCGGCCTTGGGAGTGGACTCGGACTCGGTGATCGTACGCATAAGATTTCCTCCAAATCGAACGATCGCTTGCCGCGGGCGGGTTACCCGCGGCCTAAAACCAAGAGATAGTGGGCGCCCGTCCCCCGGCAAAGGTCGGGGCGCCCGGTACCGGTTTTCACGGAGTCGCACCGGCGAGCGACGACGTAGCCAAGTGCGCGGAGACATACGCACGAAGGATACGAAAGAGAGAGGTTGGGGCGGGCGGTGGTTACCGGAGCTATCGCTCGCACCCGCCCCAGGGAATGGTTAGACAATTGAGAAGTAGGGATCCCAATTCTGGGTGCTCTAGTCCTCTTCGGCCTCGGCGGCCTCCTCAGCGAGACGCTGAGCAGCCAGCTCGGGGGTGAGACCCTTGTACTCGGTCTCGCGACCCTTGGCGCTGACGACGCGGACGACCTCGCCGATGAGCACAAGCACGATGAAGATAACGATCATCGGGACCTTGTCGCCAATTTCATCGACGGAGAACGGAACCAGCGTTGCAACGATGGCCAGGATCAGCTCGATGCAGGGGATGGCCAGCATAACCTTCATCATGGCGCCCTTAAACGGGAACGTGAAGATGCGCTCACGGTTCGGGTCGTTCTTACGAAGGTTGAGGAACGCCGGGAACATCGGGATGTAGGTGAGCAGCAGAAAGACGACGGAGGTGCCAAAGAGCATCCAGAAAACACCATTGGAGATAGCGTCGATGGGAACCAGCTGCAGGCACAGCACCAGGGAGGCAACGACGGCGTTGACCAGGTTGGCGCCGTTGGGCATATCGTCGTCAGAGATCATCGAGGCGAAGACCTTGGGCATGTTGCCGTGCTCGGCAGCGTAGCGAGCAACGGAGTTAACGCCGAAGGACCAAGCGGCCATGTTTGCGAACAGGGTGATCAGGAAGGCGATGCAGATGACCTTAAAGATCATGGAGTCGCCCACCATGGTCTGGACTGCGACAATCATGCCAAAGTCGGGGTCGATGGAATCGGCCGGCACAGCAGCGCCGATACCAAAGCCAGCGAACAGGTAGATCACGGCGATGGACAGGCCACCGACGATGATAGCCTTGGGGATATCGCGAGCGGGATCGGCCATGTCGTCGGTCATGGTGCAGATGACCTCGAAGCCCATGAAGTTAAAGATGATGATCGACAGGTAACCGAGAGCGTTGGTGTTGGTGAGCTCGGGCAGGAAGGTGGCGGCGGACATGTCGTTCGCAAAACCGTTCTCCATGGCATACCAAATGCCCAGGGCGCCGACGATAACGGCGACGGCGACCTTGATGATGGCGCCACCATTAAGGACCCACTCGGAGTCGGCCGCCTTTGAGCGGCCCATAAGGTAGACGATCCACACAAAGGCAAGTTCGATACCCATCTTGGCGACCAAGTTGAACTCGACGCCAAAGGCCATGCCCAGGATGTCGGGGAACATGGTAGCCAGCGAGGCGATCCACAGCGGGTAGTTGACCCAGTAGTAGTACGAGATGCGGGCGCCCCATTTGTCGCCCAGGCCATCGCGTACCCAGTCGTAAATGCCGCCCTCGCCGTCATAGGTGGTACCGAGCTCGGCGACAACCATGCCGTAGGGAAGCAGGAAGGTCAGGATCAGGAAGATCCACCAGAAGAACTGCTGGTTGCCAATGGCAGCAGCAGGAGCGGCGGCCTCGCAAACGAAGACGACGCAGATGATGGTCGAAATGACCGTCAAAAAGGAAAGCTTTTTCTTTCCGTCGCTCATGATGAGCTCCTTCGCTCAGTCTTGGACAGATCCGAGGCCCAAGGTACTAAGGCAATTGCTTGAGCCTCGGTGAGCGGGCGACAGGAGACGAGCATCCGCCGCCCGCAAACGTGCGTTTAGCAGGCTTAAGGCTTAGAGCTGCTCGAGAGCCTCGAGAGCGGCGTGAAGCTCGGCCTTGGCGGAGTACTCGACACCCTCGTCGTTGAGCGGAGTGCGCTTGCCCAGGGCGGCAAGGAGAGCACGGATGGAGTGCTTGCGGTTCTCGGCCTCGACCCAGCACAGAGAGCGCTCGGGATCGTCCATGACCTCGTCGACGACTTCCTCGTTGCGGGTGGCCGGCAGGCAGTGCATGAACTTGGAGTTGGGGCCGGCGAAGTTCATCATGTCCATGGTGACCTGATACTTGGGGTAGAACACGTCCATGTAGTTCTCGCCCGAGACCTCCTCGTCGTACAGGCCATACCACACGTCGGTGTAGATGAAGTCGGCGCCCTTGATGCACTCGATGTCGTCGGAGATGACGATGGAGCCGCCGGAGACCTTGCAGTTCTCCTCGGCGATGGCCATCATCTGCTTGCCGAACTCGGCGCGCTCCTCAACGGTGCCAACGTGCAGGCCGCCGTCGGGGATCTGGTGGCCCTTAGGTCCAAACTGGACAAACTTCATGCCGACCTTGGAGGCGATGAACATGAGGGAGACGCAGACCTGGGTGGCGTCGCCGATGAAGGCCAGGGTGCAGTCCTCGATCTTCTTGCCCTCGGGGAGGTTCTCGAGCATGGTCATGAGGTCGCCCATCTCCTGCGTGGGATGGTTGAACTCGGACATGCCATTGATGACGGGCACAGCGGAGCCCTCGGCGAGGCCGACGACGTCCTTGTGACGGTCAACGCGAGCCATCATGATGTCGAGCAGCGAGCCCATAACGCGAGCGGTGTCGCCCAGGGACTCGTGACCGCCGAGCTGGATGGTGCCAGGGCCATAGAACTGAGCATGGCCGCCGAGGTCGGTCATAGCGGTCTCGAAGGAAAGACGGGTGCGGGTGGAGACCTGCTGGAAGATCATGCCAAGGCTCTTGTTGCGGAGCAGGTGCGGATAATAACCGTCAACCTTGATGGCCTTCTTCATTGCCAGGCCAAGATCCTCGATAGCCAGGATCTGCTCTTTGGTGAAGTCGTTGGTGTCGATGAAATCCTTAGGCAGTGCCATGTCGATTTCCTTTCCGCCGGTCTTGCCGACTATTACTATGAGACGCTCGAACATCACGCCTCGTGTTGACAAGACCATCATTCACCCGTATGCAATTTTTACCTAGTTTATTCGGGATTAAAGACCGTTCACGGAGTTACACCCCCTCTAAACCAATATAAACCCGCAGGTAGCCAGCTTGCAGGGGGTTTACCATCTAGAACCGCGAACGGTATACGGCTATGCTGTATCTCGGCGCCTAATCCGCAATGTAACGAAGGGTTGAGACGTCTATATCCCACAAGATATACAGGACTCGGCCATAGGTGAAATGAGATGGGACGGTGACAGATGAACACCCTGATGTTCTTCTATACCCTAGCGATTCTCCTGATTTGTATTGTGACGGCAGTGCTTTCGCTTGCCGCCTATGCCTCGTCTCGTCGACGCTTCTTTATCTATGGCAGCGGCGTTTTTATTTGCTATGCCATCGAGATGACCGAGATCTTCTTTTTTGAATACACGTTGCAAAACCAGAGTTTTCCAGCCAGCGACTATTACTCAATTACCATGCCTGTGTTGCGGACGCTTGTGGCAACCGCTTCACAAGCTTTTATTTGGCTCATCGCCATGGACTTGCTCGACAAACATTCAAAAAAGCAGTTTGTTATTCCCGTCGCAACGTTCTTCCTGAGCGAGCTGCTGATCATTGTCGCTGTCCCCTACGGCCCCATGCACCAATGGCTCTACTACACGATACGTCAGGTATTCCTTGTATTTGTGGGGCTCTATATCTTTTGGACGGCGCATAAAAGCACGCAGGTCGAGCTTAAGGCGCGCGTCAACAATCAACGAAAGCACCTCATTATCGGCGCCATTCTGGTCGGGTGCATCGTTGCCGAGGATTTCTACAACATCCTTGTTGTTCCCATGAGCCTGGCACCCTCCTGGCTGCAGCTGTACCTATCCGAGCGCAACTTTAGCGAGAACATCTTTGCGTGCTACTTTGCGATTCTGCTGATTATCTACGCCTATCACGTGCTTTCGATTCGCATGCAGGAGGCACCCGAGGAAAAGAACGTCAGCGATCTTGATCGACACATCGAAGAGCAGATGCCCTTCTACCGCAACGCCTACAAGCTCTCCAACCGCGAGACCGAAGTCATGCGTCTGGTTGTGTTGGGCAAATCGAACCAAGAGATCGCTGACGAGCTCTTCCTTGCCGTGGGCACCGTCAAGACCCATATCCACAACATCCTGGTCAAAACTGAGCAGCAAAACCGCACGACGTTGATCCTCCACTTTTGGAAGCGATAACCTACCAAAAAGGGACAGGTTTATTTTGGCAGGTTTTATCTGGGCAAACGTCAAGGCCGCCGCTAGGGAACTACTTTCCCTAGCGGCGGCCTTCTAGCCTAAAAACCCAAGTGAGTAGACTTTTTGCAGGAAGCCGAGCACACCCCAAATCGCCACAGCGCTGACCTGCGGTTTTACCGAGCATTTGTCGCGATGTGCTCGGCAGGTCCAAAAAAGTCTACTCACTTGCATCTGAGGCGTACCGGAAAGGCAAAAAACCGCCGCGGAAGGGGTCCGGACCCCGTTCGCGGCGGCTGTTCGCGCTGGTTTTGCGACGATTTTGCCCGTCTGCTACTCGCTGTAGCGAGTGGCTATGGCAGCTTGCACCATGCCGGTGCTCATGAGGTACGTCACCAGGAAGTAGCCACCATAGGCCGCCAGGAAAATCGCGCAGGTGAGGCCCACGGTGCCGGCGATGCTCATATCGCCGAATACGCTCACCAGCTCGATGATCACCTTGAGCGCCACAAAGGAGTGCGCCAAGCCCACTGCCAGCGGGAACAGGAAGAACACCGCTTGCTGCGCCATCACCGAATGCCGGATCTGACGGTCGTCACAGCCGATCTGTGCCAGCACACGATAGCTGCGGCTGCCGTCGGCCACGTTGGAGAGCTGCTGGATCGATAGAATCGCCGCGCATGCAACGACCAATACAAAGCCAATGTAGATGGCTAGATAGCTAATCATGCCGTTCATCTGCGCCGCCTGCGTATACATCTCGGAACGCGTGATGAAGACTCCCCATCCCCCCGGCTCCTTGCCGTCAACGAGCAGAATGTCGAGCATGGTGTATTTAATGCTCTCGTCTGCCTTGGTCACATCCATCCCCTGCTTGTAGTTAACGAGCAGATTACTGGAATACGGCTGCAGATTAAGCTGGGACAGCAGTTCATCAGCTACGACCACGGTACCGGGATTGCTGCCCATCGCCGAGTTGGCGATGGCCGCCGTATCCTCGTCCGACTTATCGGTTGCGGGCTTGAGCTCATGCCCGCCCAAGGTGAGGGTATGGCCGCCGGCCATGTATTTGGTGTACAGGTCGCCCAGCTCACCACCCATATCACACGTAAGCAAATACTGGTCCCGGCCAATGCTCACCGGCTCCTCGCCCATCATCTGGCGCAGTTTGTTGTACTGGCTCGCCGGCGTCACATACAGACCCATCGCATCAGCGTTGCTTCCCTCGAGCGCCTTGGGAAGCTTTTCTCCCATGGCCTTGCACATCTCACCCGCTACCACCGAGGGGCCCGAGCCGCCAAGCGGGTAACTCAGATACGAATCGATCTGCACATGCTCACCGGCAACATCGGCGATATTGACCTTCTTGCCGGTCTCGTCGTTGTTGTCCACCGACTTGCGATCGCCGTGCCATGCGGAGTACAAATCGACCGTTGTATCGGCCAGCACCATGCGATCGGCCTCGGACGGATTGACATACTCTTTGTAGTAGTCGAGCGTTTCGGGCGTGTAATAGACATATGTCTGAGATACGTCAACAGGGTTATAGCGCTCCAGGTTTTCGTTCATCACATTGGCAATTGACATACCGCACGTCACCGAGGTGATGGCCAAAAACAGAATCATCGCGATGACGCCCATCGAAAAGCACACCGTATTGACCTTGGCCGAAAGCTGACGCACGGTAAACATATTGAGGCCGCGCCAGTACACGCCGCGCAGGCTCTGCAGCAGCTTGATGAGCATGCCCGAGAGTCCCCAGAACAGGGCAAAGGTGCCTACCGTGACCATGGCCGTGGTGATGCCAAACTGGCTCATGGCCCCGTCCAGCTTGTCGCCCGTCTCGGTTAGCGGGAACCCATCACGCAGCAAACGGTAATAGGCCACGCCCACAAGCACCGCGCCCACGGCAAAGATGGCAATCGCGATCCAGGGGTTGCGTGTCTTGATGCTCTCGTTGCGGCGCTCGGCACCCATAAGCTCGATGAGTTTGGTACGACGCACGGCGCGCAGGTTCAGCAGTAGCGTGAGCACAAACATTACGAGCATGCAAGCAAGGGTCAGGTTGAACGCATGCACCGAGAAAAAGAAGTGGAAATTAGCGATCTGTGTCTTAAAGAGCGAGGCCGTAAAGAACGTCATGAGCTGGGAGAGCCCCACGCCCAGCACTATGCCGGCGACAAAGGCGCCGACCGAAACGATCACGGTCTCGAGCGCCATGATCGTGGCAACGCGACCGCGCCCCATGCCGAGCACCTGGTACAGGCCAAACTCCTTCTTGCGGCGTTTCATGATGAAGTTATTGGCATACACCATCAAAAAGGCCATGACGCCGGCCAAAAAGTACGTGAGGTAGCCGAGCATGCTGCCCATGAGCTCGGACAGTCCCTGCTCCTTGATGCCGGCAATGTCGACCTGCATCGAGACGGTATTGAAGGCATAGAAGACCGTGACACCCAGGGTGAGCGTCAAAAGGTAGACGAGGTAGTCGCGGCCGGCGCGGCGGACGTTGCCCCAAGCGAGTTTACAGAGCATCGGAGCCCTCACCGCCCATCATGGCAACGACCTCCATAATGCGGTCGAAGAACTCTCGGCGGTCGGTGTCGCCGCGGCGCAGCTCGGTGAAGATCTTGCCGTCGCGAATAAACAGCACACGGCTCGTGTAGCTGGCGGCAAAGCTGTCGTGCGTGACCATGAGCACGGTGGCGCGCAGGCGGCGGTTAAGGGCCTCCAGGCTCTCGAGCAGCAGGCGAGCGCTCTTGGAATCGAGGGCACCGGTGGGCTCGTCGGCCATGATCATGGTGGGGTCGGTGACAAGCGCGCGAGCCGCGGCAACGCGCTGCTGCTGGCCGCCGGACATCTGGTAGGGATACT
Source organism: uncultured Collinsella sp. (assembly GCA_958439425.1). Classification (GTDB taxonomy): domain Bacteria; phylum Actinomycetota; class Coriobacteriia; order Coriobacteriales; family Coriobacteriaceae; genus Collinsella. The sequence continues at coordinate 65,572 of CAUBVH010000010.1, read as the reverse complement.
TGTCGAGCACCTGACTGATAGACAGACGCGCGGCCACATCCTGCACGCGGGTCGAGATCTCTGCCGAATTTGTGCGGGCGATGGTGAGCGGCAGGGCGATGTTCTCGCGTGCCGTGAGCGTATCGAGCAGGTTGGAATCCTGGAAGATAAAGCCGAGCTCCTCGCGGCGGAACTGCGAAAGCTTAGCCTGCTTCATGCGCGTAACGTCCTGCCCGTTGATGCGGATGGTGCCGCTCGTGGCGCTATCGATGGTCGAGACGCAGTTGAGCAACGTCGACTTGCCCGAGCCCGAGGCGCCCATGATGCCAACAAATTCGCCGCGGTTGACGGTAAAGCTGACGTCGTTGAGCGCGCGGGTCACGTTGCCCAGCGCTCCATATACTTTTTCGAGATTCGCGACCTCCAGTACCGGGGTCGCCATGTGCGTGGTTTGCATTCCGAGCCCTTTCTTGCGATTAGTCTACGGCATCTATAGTCGCAAGAAGCCGAGTCGGCTACCATCGATATGGCTTACGGTTGCCTTACCGTTGTGTAAGGTAGGGGTAGCCACCCTGTTGCGTGTTGATGTTGAGAGAGGACTCCTGTTGAAGACTGTTCATGTTGCTGCTGGGATCATTCGCAAGGAAGGATCCGACGAGCTACTGGCCGTGCAGCGCGGCTACGGCGACATGCAGGGACTTTGGGAGTTCCCAGGCGGCAAGCTCATGCGCGGCGAGACACCCGAAGACGCCGTGCGCCGCGAGCTTATGGAAGAGCTACAGGTAAAAGTCACCAATCTGCGTGATTTCTACACCGTTGAGTATGACTACCCCGATTTCCATCTCTCCATGGAGTGCTACTACTGCTCGCTCGCCGATGAATCCGATGAGCCCCAGAAGCACGACCGCCAGCTCGATATCCGCTGGATTCCGCGCACCTCACTTGCCACGGTGGAATGGATGCCCGCCGACAAGGGGCTCATTGATGCCCTGATTGAGCTGAAGGAAGAACGGCTTGAGGTAAGCTCCGCCGATGACGCCGCGCCCAACACAGCCGACAAACCCGTCACCAAATCCAAGCGCACACCTAGGCGCCGCAGCAAAAAGCGTCCCAAGCCCAGCCTGCTGGACGGCATCGATACCTCGGACCTCTCCGCTGACGAGCGCGAACTGGTCCGCCGTCGCGCCGCCATCAAAAAGTCCATGAAGGGCAACAAGCGCGCCAACACCAAGCCCGAGCTGCTCGTTCGCCAGCGTCTGCGCGCCGCGGGCCTTACGGGCTATCGCTTGGAATGGAAGGTTCCCGGCAAGCCCGACATCGCCTTCCCCGGCCGCAAGATCGCCATCTTCGTCAACGGCTGTTTTTGGCATCGCTGCCCTAAGTGCAATCCAAGCCAGCCTAAGCGCAATGTTGAGTTTTGGGAGGCAAAGTTCCGTCGGAACATCGAGCGCGACCGCACCGCCGTGGCAGCACTCACTCAAATGGGCTGGACACCTATAACCATCTGGGAATGCGAACTCAAAAAAGACCGCATCGACGCCACGATGGAAAAGGTCATCGAGCAGGTGCGCGCCGCAGAGCCGCAGCGCTAACAGCGAGCATTCACACGCTCCGCACGTCCGCGCCACATCAACGTCACAAACCTTAGAAAGCCCTTAAGCTCAAAACCTTTCAAGAGTGTTACTCGATAGCTTTGACCTGCGGTTTCATCGTAACACCAAACCAGGTTAAGCCTTTCTTTAGCGCTTCTTTGCAGCAGCCGCGGCATAATACTGCCAGCGCACGGGACCTAGTAGCATACCCCGAGCGCAATCTTTTGGTGGACATCGAGGAGGCCGCATAAGCATGCATTCTTCCAATGACGCAGCACAGCAGCCATCCCTAAATCATGCAAACCTTTTCTCCTTCCCCCCGACACAGAAAAACGGCCTCCTCGACTCCCCCACCACAAAAGCCAAACGCTCAACCGACCAGAGCCTCAACTTACGAGCATCCTTCGAAAAGCTCCAAGCATCCCTAGACAAGGCGTTCCCCGAACAGGCAAGAGCAATCTAAGCCCATCGCGCTTTATACTGATGCCATGCGAAACATGGATCACATAGAATTGCACCGCGAAGGACGCGAGGAAGCGTTTCCCGAGACCGCCGAAGACTGGCCCCATATTGCCGAACGCGCAGAATTCGCTCGCTATCCGGGCAATTCCGTCCCCTGGCACTGGCATTCCGAGGTTGAGCTTTTCTACATGGAGCAGGGAGCGATTGACTATCGAACGCGCGCGGCTCATGAGCACGTACGCTTTGAGGAAGGGTCCGCCGGCTTTATCAACGGCGGCGTTTTGCACAGCACGCTGCAATCACCCAATTCGGCACCAGCCATTCAAATGTTGCATATCTTTCAGCCGTCGATGCTCGGCGATCCCGCGGGACGCCTTCAAAAGCGCTATATCAATCCTTTGCTGCAATGTCGAGGCGTCGATGTGCTCAAATGGTCGCCCACCAACCCCGACGATATGCCCTTTATCGATTTGCTAAAGAGTTCCTTTAACCACGACCTTCAACGGCCGCAGAACGAGATGGCGCTTCGGAATAGCTTGTCAGAGCTCTGGATTCAGATTTACGCCAAGGCCGAACCGCTCTTTTCCTCCGACAACGCCTCTTGGATGACCAGCCGCGACGTACAGTTCAAGGCAATCCTGGACTTTATCCGCGCAAACTATGCAGCCGCTGTAGATGTGCCCCAGATGGCATCTGCAGCCGGCGTAAGCGAAAGAGAGTGTTACCGCATTATCGAAGCTTGCGCAGGAACGACCCCGGCGGCATATCTGCGCGCATACCGCGTAAACCGTGCTTGCGAACTTTTGGCACACACCACGCGAACGGTCCAGACAGTCGCGCGCCAATGCGGCTTTGCGACAGCAAGCCATCTTGGCCAGGTATTTAAAGAACAAATGGGATGCACTCCTTCGAGCTATCGAGCAGCGAGGCAGAATCTCGATAGTACCAGGCAGAAATCCCGCTAGCCCTTCTTCTGTCACTGCATCAAACTTGCAGGCAAACAACAGAGAGGAGCAATCATATGAAGCACTTTGACCATATCGTATTTGACGTTGATGGGACCTTGGCAGATACAGAAGAAAGCGTTCTATCATCGCTTGTCCAGATTGTCCAAGAAGAGACCGGCAAAACGCTCCCCCGACACGAGCTTGAATTTGCCCTCGGCATACCCGGCAAGGATGCCCTTGAGAAACTTGGAATCTACTCGCAGGCAACGTTGAATCGCTGGTGCCAAGTTGCTGCCAGTTTTAAAAGCACCATCAGCGTGTTTCCAGGCTTGCTTGAAGTCATCGCAACACTCGCCAACAACGGCTGCAAACTTGGCATCGTCTCCTCACGTGCGCGCGATGAATACACAGACGAAATTGCACCCCTTGGCTTCGATAAGTTTTTTGAACACATCATCCTTGTCGAAGACACAACCGAGCACAAGCCTTCGCCCGCACCCATGCTCGAATATCTCCGACGTACGGGCGCGAATCCTGGCAACGTCGTCTACGTTGGCGACACCGTCTACGACGAACAATGCGCAACTTCAGCAGGGGTCAGTTTTGCCAGAGCAGCATGGGGATCACACCAAGACATCCCAAACGCCACCTACAACCTCAAAACCCCCAACGACCTGCTAACCCTAACAACCAAGTAACCCCCGCGCCCCACCCTTTCAGCCCCAACGCCACAAGGGCGACGACCTCGAGTAGGTCAACCTGGGAGGGACGAGGGCTTAGTTCCCCAATCTTTCCGCAGGGGGCAAAAAGCAACGTCTTATTTTTCCGACGCTAACGCCACAAGGGCGATCGAGCAGGACGGCTTGGGCGGGTCCCCGTACTTAGTTTCCAAAATCATTCCGCAGCGCGAAGGCTTCTTGTTATTTTCAGACCTAACGCCACAAGGGCGACGACCTCGAGTAGGTCAACCTGGGAGGGACGAGGGCTTAGTTCCCCAATCTTTCCGCAGGGGGCAAAAAGCCTCGCCGCACGAAGTGCGCAGCGAGGCTTTTTGCATGCCCGAGGACGATTGGGGAACTAAGCCCTCGTCCCTCCCCGGGATATGTAGCGAGTCGGAGTACCCTTGCTGTTACTCTGCTTTGCCCACGGAGTTGAGGTTGGTCATGCGGATCTTAACCAGCTCGGTGATCTCACGCATGCCCTCCTTGGCCGGCTTCTTGGGGTCGAAGCAGGCGGGGTTCTCGGCCATGTAGGCCATGAAGCCCTTGGTGTAGGCCTGACGCAGCTCGGTGGCGTAGTTAACCTTGCAGATGCCGTTCTTCACGGCCTCGGCAACCTGCTCATCGGGCACACCAGAGGTACCGTGCAGGACCAGCGGCACGTCGACGGCGTCGCGGATGGCCTTGACCACGGACTGCTCGATGTGCGGGTCGCTCGTGTACACGCCGTGGCTGGTGCCAACGCCAATAGCGAGGGAGGTGCAGCCAGTGCGCTCGACGAACTCCTTGGCCTCGGCCGGATCGGTGTAGGGGCTCTCGCCCTCAACCGCGGGACCGTCGTCCTCCTTGCCGCCGACCTTGCCGAGCTCAGCCTCGACGGGCACGCCCATGGCGCGGCCAGCGTCGGCGACGGACTTGGTCAGGGCAATGTTGTCCTCGAAGGACTCGTGCGAGCCGTCAATCATGACAGAGGTGTAGCCGGTGCGGAAAGCCTGCATGCAGCGGTCATAGCCATCGCCATGATCGAGGTGCAGAGCGACGGGCACGGAAGCGCGCTCGGCGGCAGCCTTGACCATGCCGTAGAAGTAGTCCAGACCAGCGGTCTTGATGGTGCCCGGGGTGGTCTGCATGATGACGGGGGACTTGGTCTCCTCGGCAGCGGCCAGAACGGCCATAACAAACTCGAGGTTCTCGACGTTGAACGCGCCGACGGCGTAGTGGCCGGCCTGAGCGTCCTTGAGCATCTTTTCGGTGGTAACAAGTGCCATGAGCGTTTGCTCCTCTCCCTCGCCCGCATCTGGACATCGGGCGTAGTTGTTCACAAGGCGTTTTACCTTGCGTTTTGCTGCGCTCATTGTATGAAATTCAGCGTCTTTGCACGCGCGAGATATTGAGCCCATGCAGGTCAATACAGTCGTTTTTGAAAAGTAAACGGAAGGAATTTGAGCCGAGTGGACATGTTCGATATTGAATTTTGGGCGTTCGGCGTCTTTCTTTTATAGAAAAGATAAGTAATCGAAAGGTGTTTTCTTACTCAAAAAGAAAATGAACGAAAATAGAGTCAACACAATTCCTGCAAATTTAGCCGAGAATGGAGCAGACATGGCCCAAGCTACCAACCGTGCTTTTGCCGACGAACGCCGTACCGCCATTATGGAAATGCTCGAGCATAATGCCTCGGTGCAGGTAGCAGAAATCGCCCAGACCTTTGGCGTGTCCTCCGTCACCGCCCGCGCCGACCTGGACGCGCTCGCCGAAGCAGGCAAGCTACGCCGCACGCATGGTGGCGCCGTGTCGCTCCACAAACGCCTGACCGTCTCCACGCAGGATCGCCGCATCAATGTCAACGTCGCCGCCAAGCAGGCCATCGCACAAAGCGCCATCGAGCTCGTCAATGACGGCGACACGCTGCTCGTCGACTCAGGCACCACGGCGCTCGAGTTTGTTCGGCTCCTCGATCAGCGCGACGGCATTACCGTTATCACGGCCGACATTACCATCGCCGATTATATCGACGAGAGCATGCCCTCGGTCGATGTCGTCATGCTGGGCGGGGCACTGCGCAAAGGTCATCGCTATCTGTACGGCCCACTTACCATGCAGGCGCTCCAAATGGTCCACGCCGATCTTGCCGTCATGTGCCCTGGCGCTTTTGTTCCCGGCTGCGGCTTTACGACCGACTTTCCGCAGATGGCCGAGACCAAAACGGCTATGATCGCCGCGGCCCATCAAAGCGTCGCCCTCATGGACGCCAGCAAGGTCAACGGACGCGGCATGTACCGTTTTGCCGAGCTTGCCGACGTCAACACCATCGTGATGGACCGTGATCCCGACGATGCCGTCGCCACCTCAATCGCCGAGACCGTCGACGACCGCCCAGATCTCGTCATCGCCAGCGCGTAAACTAAAACCACCACAAAGGTGCCTGTCCCCTTTGTGGTGGTTTGAGCGTTGAAAGTGAACGTGTCGCTACTTGGAAAGCTCGTCGGCGAGGGCCTCAATCTGAGCGCGCGAGGCGTCGTTGAGCGAGCCCAGCACGGTCACCTTGTTCTGCGCCAGGGTGATGTCCTTCATGCCCTCGAGCTCCTTGGTCATAACCTTGGCAGCCGCGGGCGCCCAGGAACCGGCCTCGACGAGCGCCACCGTACGGTTCTGGTAGGCATGCTCGGCGAGCGTGTGGATGAAGGTGCTCATGCACGGGAAAATCTCCCCCTGATAGGTGATGGAGGCGAGCACCAGACGGTCATAGCGGAACGCGTCCTCAACGGCCTCGGCCATGTCATCGTGAGTCAGGTCAAAGACGGAAACCTTCTGGCCGCGGGCCTCGAGCGCAGATGCAAGCTCCTCAACGGCAGCCTTCAGATGGCCATACACGCTCGCATAGGCAATCGTAATGCCCTCGTCCTCGGGCTGGTAGCTCGACCAGGTGTTGTAGGTGTCGAGGTAATAGCCCAGGTTCTCGGTCAGCACGGGGCCGTGAAGCGGGCAAATGATCTGGATGTCCAGGTCGGCGGCCTTCTTGAGCACGGCCTGCACGAACTTGCCGAACTTACCCACGATGCCAAAGTAGTAGCGGCGAGCCTCGCAAGCCCAACCCTCGGGATCCTCGATGTCGTTGGCGCCGAACTTACCAAAGCCGTCGGCACTAAAGAGTACCTTGTCGGTGGCCTCGTAGGAGAACAGCACCTCGGGCCAGTGCACGTTGGGGGCGCCGACAAACGTTAGGCTGTGGCCACCCAGGTCGAGCACGTCGCCCTCTTTGACGACCATCTTGCGCTCGGGGAAGTCGGTGCCAAAGTAGTTGACCATCATGCGGAAAGCGCCCATGCTGGCCACAATCTGCGCTTGGGGATAGCGCTCCATAAAGGCGGCGATGCCAGCAGAGTGATCGGGCTCCATATGGTGAATGACCAGGTAGTCGGGCGTGCGGCCGTTGAGCACGGATTCGAGGTTACCGAGCCACTCATCGACAAAGCCGCCATCGACCGAATCGGCGACGGCAATCTTCTCGCCCAAGATAACGTAGCTGTTGTATGCCATACCATTCTCGGACACATCGTACTGGCCCTCGAACAGGTCAATGTCGTGATCGTCGACGCCAACGTAGCGGATATCCTTGGTGATCTCCATCAGGCAAAGCCTCCTAGATAGACAAAAGAGCCCGTCTATCATAGCACTCGGCTGCATCCCAACAGCTATCTGCCGGTATCCTTACCGATTGTTATTGAAATGCGATAAATCGCCGTTTATCAGCACAAACTATGCGCGCGGTGCCGCCGTACTATGTCGAACGATAAGCTGGCCGGGAATACGAATGGCAACGGTTTTGTCCGCCGCACCCGCCTCGGGAACCGCATGCTCGAATACCTCGCGTCCGCGCTGATGTAGATCGAATCGCACGGTCGTGAGCTCGTTGTGTGCCACAAAATCATCGAGCGAATCGTCGACCCCCACCACGCTCACGTCCTCGGGCACGCGCAGGCCGCTATCGCGCAGCGCTGCAATGGCGCCGTTTGCCATCTGGTCGTTTGCCGCGTAAATCGCCGTCATGGCGCGGTCATGCTCGGCCAGGTACCTGCCGGCCTCGTAACCGCTGTTAGCAGACCAGTCGCCCTCGAGCGGTTCTGCCGGCGCGATGTGTTTACGCTCGAGCGCATCCTGCCAACCGGCGCGACGAAATTGCTCGTCGACCGAGAAGGACGGGCCGCCAATATAGCGAATCTGCTCGTGCCCCAGCTCAAACAGATGGTCCATAAGCAACAGCGAGCAGCCGTAATGGTCGGAATCGACTGTGGTCACGCGCGGATGCGCATACATGGTAACGATGACCGTGCCAATGCCCGGCAGTGGATCAAACGTCTCAAAATCGGGAGCCATACGACTCATGCCGATAATGATGCCGTCCACGGGCAGCGCGGCCATACGACGCGTTGCCTCGGCAAGCGAGAATTCCTCGGTCTTGGACATCTCGACCAGCGTGATGGCGCAATTATGCTCGCGAGCAGCGCTGGCGATGCCGTCGATCATTGAGAGGTTGCCAAACTTGGTGACATCGTTGATGCACAGGCCAACCGAATGGTAACGGCCATCGCGCAGCGAGCGACCGGCATAACTCGGACGAAAGCCGAGCTCTTGCATCGCGGCTTGCACGCGCTGGCGCGTCTGCTCGTTAACGTTGGGCAAGCCGTTGGCGACGCGCGAAACCGTCTGCTGCGAAACGCCAGCAGCGCGGGCGACGTCGGCCATGGAGACCGGACGCGTACCTGTATCGTTGGACGGGCGCCTTGCCACAGGATCACCTTCACTCTTGCGAGATCTGAATAGCGTGCATGCCGGCCCGGGCAGAAATACACCCCGCGCCGAGGCCCGCTATCGTCGGACGCATGTTAACGTACTCTACTTTTTCAATCCGCAACTCTTCTGCTCTATAAGTCCATACGGCAATACCGTTCACGGCTGGATTTCTACCGATTACCAGATTCTCAAAAAGTGATAAGTGTTGTGTTATGAGTACGTTAACATAGCCCGTAACGTGCGGCATCGTAGATGCTGAGTTCACGTTCCTTCAGATTGTTAACGTACTCACTACGACGGAAAACTCGTCAGTATGCGCCAAGGAAAGGACTCCCATGACCACCCCCGACGAAAAGACATTCGCCACGCTCACCAAGCTGTTCGAGGAGGAGTTTGGCCCCATCGGCGATCGCCAGGTGCTCTATGTGCACGCGCCCGGCCGCTCCGAGATCAGCGGCAACCACACCGACCACGAGGGTGGCCACGTTATCGCCGGCTCGCTCGATGTCGCCGTTGACGGCATTGCCGTGGCGACCGACACCAACAAGATTCGCGTCGCCGACGAGGGCTACCCCACGTTTGAGATCGCGCTCGACACGCTAGACGTTCAGGAGTCCGAGAAGGGCACGTCCGCAAGCCTCGTCCGCGGCATAGCGCACGAGATTGCAGCCCTTGGCGTTGAGCCCCAGGGCTTCGACTTCGCCTTCACCTGCTCCGTCCCCTCGGGCGGTGGCCTTTCCAGCTCTGCCGCCGTCGAGGCCGCGTACGGCCGTGCCATGGAGACGCTCTGGGGCGCGCCCGCGATTGAGCCCGTCGCACTCGCTCAGATGAGCCAGCGCACCGAGAACAACTACTACGGCAAGCCCTGCGGTCTGATGGACCAGGCCGCCGTGTGCCTGGGCGGCCTCGCCTACATGGACTTTGAGGACCAGGCTCAGCCTAAAACCCAGAAGCTCGAGCTCAACTTTGAGGATCACGGCTATGCGCTCGTGCTCGTTAAGGTCGGCGCCGACCACGTGGCAGCTACCGACGACTACGCCGCCGTTCCGCGCGAGATGCAGGACGTCGCCGCCGAGTTTGGCAAGGCACGCCTGTGTGAGGTCGACGTTGCCGACTTTGACGCCAAGCTCCCCGAGCTGCGCGCCAAGCTGGGCGACCGCGCCTGCCTGCGCGCCGTTCACTACTGGTACGAGAACGGCCTGGTCGATAAGCGCTGGGCAGCGCTCAACGCCGGCGACATTGACCAGTTCCTGGTCCTGACGCGCGAGTCGGGCGCCAGCTCTGCCATGTACCTGCAGAATGTTGTTGCCAAGCTGGGATCTGAGCAGCCTTCCATGTATGCCCTGGCGCTAGCCGAGCACGTACTCGACGGCCGCGGCGCCGTTCGCATTCACGGTGGCGGCTTTGGTGGCACCATCCAGGCCTTCGTGCCGCTCGACCTGGTCGACAACTTCATTGCCAAGATGAACGGCTGGCTGGGCGAGGGCTCTGCCCGCCACTACGCTATCTCTGACAAGGGGGCTTACGCGGCATGGCTGTAATGACTGACGTGCGCGAGGCCGCGCAGAGCCTGATCGAGTACGCCATCCACCGATCGATGATCGGCCAGGACGATCGCATCTGGGCATACAACACCATTTTGGAGTGCATCGGCGCCACGGGCCCCGCACTCGACATGGCTTGGGCACTCAAGACCGAGAAGATTTCGCTCTTGCACCCCGATACCCTGCCCGACTTTAATCTAGAGGGCACGCTCGCCGCGCTTGCCGAGGCCGCCGTTGCCAACGGTGCTGCCGAGGACACGGCATCGGGGCGCGACCGCATCGCCATGCGCATCATGGGTATGCTCATGCCGAGGCCTTCGGTTGTAAACGAGGAGTTCAACGGCCGTATGGGCGTCAACGAGCCCCGCGCCGCGACCGACTGGTTCTACGGCCTGTGCTGCGACGCCGGCTATGTGCGACGCGCCGCCATCGCACGCAACATCAAATGGAGCACCCCCACCAACTTGGGTGACCTGGAAATCACCATCAACCTGTCCAAGCCTGAGAAGGACCCGCGCGATATCGCCGCGGCAGGTGCAGCCAAGAACACGGGCGAAAAGTATCCCGCCTGCCAGCTCTGCATCGAAAACGAGGGCTATCCCGGACGCTCCGCCGCAGCCGACGGCGGCGCTCACCCCGCCCGCCAGAATCTGCGCGTTATCCCCATCTCGCTCAACGGCGAGCGCTGGGGCTTCCAGTACAGCCCGTACGCGTACTTTAACGAGCACTGCATTGCCATGAGCTCCGAGCATCGTCCGATGCACGTCGACCGCAAGGGCCTGACCTGCCTGCTCGACTTTGTGGACCTGTTCCCGCATTACTTTATCGGCTCCAACGCCGACCTGCCCATCGTAGGCGGCTCAATCTTGTCGCACGACCACTTCCAGGGTGGCGCGCACGAGTTCCCCATGATGCACGCCGCCGAGGTCTCGCAGTTTAGCGTGCCCGGTTTTAACCAGGTCAGCGGCACCGTGCTGCAGTGGCCGCTCTCGGTGCTGCGCCTGCGCTCGCACGACCGCGCCCAGCTGCTCGATGCCGCCGAGAAGATTATCCTCGCCTGGCGCGAGTGGACCGACGAGTCTGCGGGCGTCATCGCACGCACAGCCGATGGCGTGGCGCACAACACCGTGACGCCCGTCATCCGCCGCGTCGACTCCCGCGGCAATGCCGGAGGCGAGATCTACGAGGCCTACTTGGCGCTTCGCTGCAACATCACGACCGACGAGCATCCGCTGGGCGTGTTTCACCCGCATGCCGAGTACCACCATATTAAAAAGGAGAACATCGGCCTGATCGAGGTCATGGGCCTGGCCATTCTGCCGCCGCGCTTGGTTCCCGAGCTCGGTGCTGTCCGCGAGCACCTGCTGGCGGCCAAGGCCGATGCCAGCTACGATCTTGCCTGCGCTCTCGAGAGCGACGACCTTTGCCGCAGCCACGCCGCATGGGCGGAGGACGTCTTTGCTCGCCGCGCGAACGAGCTTACGGCGGATAACGCCATCGACATCCTGCATGAGGAGGTCGGCGTGGTGTTTAGCCACGTGCTCGACAACGCCGGAGTCTTTAAGTGGGACGAGGACGGACGCGCCGCCCAGCAGCGCTTTATCGACTCACTGTAATGATCCCTTGGAGACGGAGGAAAACGGATCATTTCGTCTTCAAGACAACGGCGCCCGCCGGCAACATTGCCAGCGGGCGCCGTTTTTGCGTGTAGTCATTGGGGACGCTCTTAAACGACTAGTCAAACAAGAACGTCCCCAACGACTAATGAATCGAGCGTGGAAAATCTCCCACTTTGAGCTCGCATGGGCACCAAAAGCAGGAGATTATCCACGCTCATTCTATTAAGAGTCGCAACCGCTACAACTCTACGACCTCAACGTTGCTGTAGATCTCGTCCCAGCGGTCCATGACCAGGTGGCCGGTCTTGGGGTCCATGGCGTTGAGCTTGCCGCAGGTATTGGCAGTCTTGAGCACCGTGACGTCGTCGGCACCAGCAGCAATGGCATGCGCAAAGCCGGCGATGGTCGAGTCGCCGGAACCCGTCGCGTTCACAGCCGCAATCGCGGGCGTCTTGGCGCGGAATGCGCGACCCTCATGGAAGCCCACCGAACCGGCAGCGCCCATCGAAACGACAACCCAGGGAATACCGGCAAAACGGCTATCGGCGGCAAGCGCCTCGCGCAGGGCATCGACATCATCGGTCGTAAAGGACGTACCCAGCAGGCCGTTAATCTCGGTCAGATTGGGTTTTACGAGCTCAGGCTTAGCGTCGGACTCCAGCGCAGCCTCCAGCGATGCACCCGAGGTGTCGAGCAGCACCTTGGCGCCCGCCTCCTCGGCGATCTTGACGAGCTCGGCATAGTAGCCGGCATCGACGCCACGCGGCAGCGAGCCCGAAAGCGTCACAACGTCCGCCTTCGCTGCAAGCTCGGCAAACTTGGCCGTAAAGGCCTCGAGCTCGGCAGGAGCGATCTGCGGGCCGCTCTCCAAAAGCTCGGTCTGATTGCCCTCGTGCAGGATATTCAGGCAAATGCGGGTCTCGCCGGCGATGGGCACAAAGTCGTTCTTGACGCCGTCGGCATCCATAAGCTCGGCCATATAGGCACCCATGTGGCCGCCGAGCAGGCCGGTCGCGAGCACGTCGTCGCCCAGCTGCAGCAGCACGCGGCTCACGTTGAGGCCCTTGCCGCCAGCGGTCTTTTCGGGCGTCACGCGGTTAACATCGTCGATGATCAGCTTGTCGAGCTGATAGCGCGTATCAATCGACGGGTTCATGGTAACGGTCAGAATCATGTTGAACTCCTGTTCCGGGGCGGCATGACCCACCCCAAACATACGATAGCTCGTTAAAGGATCTCGATCTCAAAGCCGCGGGTGACGGTCTCCCCCGGCTTGGCCACCAGGCAGCCACGCTTGTGCTCCAGAATATCGTCCTCGTCGGAGCAGGTGGACAGACCACCCCACGGTTCCACGGCCACAAAGTCGCCCTCGGGCTTGCTCCACACAATCAGGTACGGCATATCGGGGAACGTCAGGCGCACGCCCTTGTCCTCGGTTTTCTTGGTCAGCGTAACCACGCGGCTCTCGAGCACGTCGAAGATGGTCTCCGCGAAGTCGAAGAGTTCGTGGGTCAGCGGCAGGTTCTGGCCGATCATGGGGTTCTTGCTGCGATGCTCAACATCAATCAGCCCCGTCGAGGGAACGGCAGTACAGAGCTCGGTGGCCTCGCGCTGCTCAAAACGAAGCTCGTAGTCGTCATAGGACTCGCCCTCGTCGAGCGGGCACTTAAAGCCGGGGTGACCGCCCACAAAGAACGGCATGTCCTCGGTGCCCTCATTGGTCACCTCGTACGACACGGCCACCTTTTCCGAATCGATCGTGTAACGAGCAACGATCTTAAACGGATACGGGTACTGCTCGAGCAACTCGGCATGGTCGGCAGAGCTTAGGCTCAGCGCAACCATGTTGTCGCTCTGTTCCTCGAGCTTCCACTCCTGTTTGCGTGCAAAGCCGTGGCGGGCGAGCTTAACCTCGCGGCCGCCCATGGTCATTGCGCGACCGTCACGAAGGCCGCCGCAGATCGGAAAGCAAATGGGTGCCTGGCCCGACCAGACCGAAGGATCACCCTGCCACAGATACTCGCGACCGTCGGCCACAATTGAGGTGAACGAGCCGCCCTCCGTGCTCAGTGCTACGCGGATAGAACCGTTATCAAGAACAAACTCCATAGGAGCCTTCCCTTTCGTACGCCAGCCCGCCGAGTCAGTGGGGCTGATAGAAAACCGGCCCGCGCCCCCTCACAGAAACGCGAGCCGTCAATTGAAAAGCTGCAGAATGCCGGGTACCGCCAAAACGAAGCACACAAGCTCAGCAAGCAAACGTGTTATCGGAGCAGCTCGCCCGCCGGATTGCCTCTAAACAACAGAGATAAACCCCACAGTTCACCTCAACGTCAGCGAGAAGCCAGCTGGTGAGGCAAGGTGCCGTGAAGCGAGGCGGCATTGACCTTCTGGTCATGCCGCCGAAGCTGAACGGCAGATTGCCCACCAGATGGCTTCGCAGCGTCGGCCGGTCCGGCGTTCGGTAGAACGCCGGAACCCCTTAGTCGTGATACTCGCCGCGGTCCCACTTCTCGAGGAACTCGTCAAAGAAGTGCGGGTCAGCCTGAGCCTCGGCGTCGGCCTTGTTGCAGGCGTCGATCTTGGCGATCAGGGCGTCGTGCTCGGGAGTCTTCTCGTAGGGCTCCTCAAGGAAGGCAAGCATGATGTCGGCCATCAGGAACTCGCCGGTGATCTTGCCGCCAAAGCCCACGATATTCGCGTTGAGCTCGCGGCGGGCATACAGGGCAGAGGTCATGTCGCGGACCAGGGCGCAGCGAGCGCCGGGAACCTTGTTGACGGCGTTGGTGATGCCGATGCCGGTGCCGCACAGGGCCACGCCAAAGTCGGCCTTGCCGCTGGCAACGGCCTCGCCCACGGCCTTACCGTAGATGGGATAGTGCGTACGGGTGTGGCTGTAGGTGCCGCAGTCGAGCACCTTGTAGCCAGCCTGCTCCAGGCGGTCGGCCAGATAGATCTTCTCGTCCGTAACGATATGGTCGCAACCGATTGCGATGGTCTTCTTCATCAGAACGTCCTTTCGTCTGAATTCACAAGTTGAGGTAGAAGTTCGAGTTCTCGGTGGCTCTCGTTAGGCCATCTTGTTGAGCATGTCGACACGGATCTGGTGACGGCCGCCGGCGTACTGGGCGCGCAGGAACTCGCGGGCGATCTTCTTGGCGACCTCGGTGCCCACAACGCCCGGGCCCATGGTAACCATGCGCGAGCCGTTGTGCTCGCGGGTCATGTAGGCGGAACGCTCGTCGGAAATGTTGGCGACGACCATGCCCTTGATCTTGACGGCGGCCATATAGGAGCCGACGCCGTACTTATCGAATGCGAAGCCCTGGGAATCCTTGTGCTCCAGCAGGTCCTTGGCAACGGCGGTCGCGGAATCGACAAAGTCCGCGGCAGGGGTCTCGGAATAGTCGACGACCTCGTGACCGTCGGCGATGAGCATCTCCTTGATGGACTCCTTCATCGACATACCGTCGGCATCGGAAGCGATTACAACCCTCATGACATCCTCCTTGAGAGATACGCAGGTGCGTAGTTTCTGTTTGGAAGTGTTGAATCGCGTTCAGGTCCGGGCATCTGAATGTGCGGTTCTTCACTGTTCATGTTTATTTGAACACATTCGAACATCGACTGCAACAACTATTTGTTTATCTTTGTTCTTTTTTGAACAAATACCGTTCACGGAAGGTTGCCGACCGTTTGGACCCGGTGCGGACGTAGCGACCATGTGTTCAACAAACAAAAGGGCGGCCGAGAACGTGTCTCGGCCGCCCTTCGGCGGTATTCCCCGGTATATACAGCTGTTTTAGCTACTCGGACTGTCCGCTCTTCTTGGCATGTTTGGACGGAGCGCTCAGAAAGCGACCCGTCAAATAGTTCGCCGGGCCGGAAATATCAATCCCCAGTAGCACGTGCCCCAGCCACAAAAACGCCGCGAGCACCAACAGTGGAATCACGCACGAGGTTACGATCATCACGATGACACCTTCGATCAGATCGGTCACCTGCTGCACAATTTCATCGGTCATCTGCTTGGCACCGCTGGTCACCGATGTGACGAGACCCGAGGCGCCGTCGGCAAGCTGCTCAAGCACATTCTTGGACTCTGTGGACTCGGTCTTTTTCTTACTTGCTTTGGAGCTGTCGCTATCTGCCGCACCCGCAGCGTCGGCCGCCTTTTGCTCGGCTTGCTCGATGCTCACTCGATACGTTTCGTCGACCTTTTGCGACACCCATACGCTTGCAGGCACCAAGGCCATTCCGATCATGGCGACCACCAGCACGCGAGTCGCCACGCGGCGTAGGACGGCGCTCGTGCTCCAGCGCCCGTGAATGCCGAGCGACACCGCAAAGAGCACCAACGCAAACGGGATTAAGATGCCCAAGCCAACCGACCACAAAATCGTGAGCAAGTATTTCTCAAGGTATAGCACGGCAAGCACGATGCCCAGGTTACCCGAAAGCTGTGCGAGCTGCTCGGCAACCGGCGTTCCCGTATCGCCCGGCAGCGCAGTGATACCCGCAGATAGGGCGACGCACGAGGTCGTGAGCGCCAAAACATTGCCCTTCTTTTGATCGATGACCTCGATGGTGGAGTCCCAAGTCTTGGTATCGGCAAAATGCGGACGAGCTACAAAGCCCGACAGCAGCGCCAGTACCACGAGCGCAACGATAAAGCCAATCTGCAGCTTTTTGTTTGCGCACACGACATCGGACAGGCTGGGTTGCAGCTCGGTTACCGTCGTGTGCTCGGTTATCTGGACAGGACGCCCATGAGCCATCTCGTGCGCGTCTCTCTTTTGAATCGATCCGTTGTCCGGCATTTGGATACCTCCTCAGTCCGGCCTGTATTGCGGTGGAAAGTATACCCACCCATCGAAAAACCGAACGGCAGGAGGCGCAACAGGCTGCTGCATGACCCGCCCGCCATGAAATGGGCCCATCTACTACGTTTAACCGCCCATCCCCGACCATGCCACAAAGCGAAAAAACAAAACCGCAGGTAGAAGTCCTGTGATTTTTCATGAAACACGGGTGTGTTCGAGGGTATCGGGTTAAACGTAGTAGATGAGCCAGTTTCGTGGCGAGCGCTGCCAACCGATCCTCCGGGGACGGGAAAAGCGGATCATTTGGGGCTGTCGGCCCCTATTTCGCCGCAACCTAGATAGGTGGGATACAGAAAAACCCTGCCGCGGGTAGCGGCAGGGTTTTTGGAAGGGGACGAGGTTGTGCGAGCTCGTTAGGCGAGCTTGGCCTCGAGCTCGGCGATGCGCTTGTAAGCATCGATGGTAAAGCGAGTCTGCTTCTCCAGGATCATAGTGGTCATGAGAGTATCCTGAGCGTGAGCCATGATGAAGGTCATCTCCATCTCGCCGCCGCCGGCCTCCTGCGAAAGCAGCTTGGTCTGCGTGTCGTGAGCGCCGATGAGCGCCTCGCTGGCATCCTTGTGCAGCTGCTCGGCCTTCTCAAAGTCACCCTCGCGAGCAGCATCGAGCGCTGCAAGCAGATCGGTCTGGGCGTCACCCGCGTATGCGACGATCTCGAATCCAACCATCGAGATTTCTTCTTTGGTTGCCATGTTGCGTTCCTTTCACATATGAACCAATGGAGAGCATCGCGTCCGGGCATACGCGCTGCGCTGTGTATGACAGAGACAATAACATTCAAACAAAAAAGAACAGCGCAAAACGTAGTTTCGAGCTATGAACGGTCAATTTTCGCCCGTGAACGGTTTTTAAACCAATACGAACAATATCGAACACAGTTAGCGGCAACCCAAACAGGTCCGCACCCTAGCGTACATAGCGCACCGTATCGCCCTCGACGAGCACACCCGGAAACAGCATGTGCTCCACACCGGGTGCAGCGCCCTCGGCGCCGGCAATCTTGTCGACCGCCCACATGCCGACGCGCTTGTTGTCAAAGCGCACCGTAGTCAGGCGACGATCGGGCACGATATCGCCCAAACTATCGTCAACACCCACCACGCTTACGTCCTCGGGCACGCGCCTTCCGCACGACTCGAGCCCGCGAATGCAGCCGTAGGCCATGGCATCGTTGGAAGCATAAATGGCCGTACAGGTCGGATCGTCCGCCAGAGCCTGACCGGCAGCATACCCGCTCCGTGCCGTCCAATCGCCACGAACGAGTCGCGGCGGCTCAATACCATGCGCGCGCAATGTCTCACGCCAGCCCTCCTCGCGTTGCATGCCCGAAAGCGAGCGCTCAGGACACGAGATAAAGTGCACGGTCTTGTGCCCCTGCTCCAGCAAGTACTCGACAACCTGGCGCGAGCAATCCAACTGGTCGTTATCGACCGTCGAGCACAGCGGGTGCTCCAGCATGGTAACGAGCACCGTCTGCATACCGGGCAGCGGCTCAAAGGTGCCAAAGTCCGCCGGCATGCGGTTCATGATCACAACCATGCCGTCCACCGGAAGCGCACTCATGCGCGTTGATGCGCTCTCGAGGGTATAGGGGTGTCCATCTACTTTAGTAAGGGTGATGGCATAGCCGTGTTTGTCGGCTGCGGCGGCAAAGCCCTCCATACGGTCGAGGTTGCCGGTACCGGTAATGTTGAACATGGCGACGCCGACCGTCTTGAACTTGCCGCGACGCAGCGACCGGCCGGCAAAGTTTGGACGATAGCCAAGCTCGCGCATGGCGGCGCGCACGCGCTCCTTGGTCTCGGGGCGCACGCTGGGCGAATCATGCACGGTGCGCGAGACCGTCTGCTCCGAGACGCCCGCGAGACGTGCCACGTCTTTGACGGATACCGATTTTTTAACAGCGGCCATGGGTCGATCTTTCTATGTCAACGATGCCATTGACAGCATCTTGCGCAGTCATTTTTAACGCCTTTAAGTATATCCAACGTCTCCCCCACAATACGCTTACCACCCAAAACCTACCGTTCACCGACAATTCTGCTTCACCGAGCGGCTTTTGTCGCCCAAATGTTAACGTTGCCATTGTGCAAACACAGAGCCACCGGGCGGCTCAAACGTTTACGCGCAAGGAATCGACGGTCCACAGGCACAGGGGCCACCGGTTCGCGTCTTTTTTTGTGTCGCAAAATGGCAACGTCAACATTTTGGCAACCGAACACCAACAGCTACCATCGTTGCCAACCCACCGACTCTTAGGAGCATTGCATGGAGCAACTCATCGCCATCATCGAAAAGGGCCAACCCTTTTTCAACGCGATCGCCCGCAACAAGTACCTCAAGGCGATCCGCGACGGTTTTATCTCCGTCATCCCCATCATCATCTTCTCGTCCATCTTCTGCTTGGTAGCCTCGGTCCCCAACATCTGGGGTTTCTACTGGCCCGATGACATCAACAACGCCCTGTGGAAGTGCTACAACTACTCCATGGGCATCCTGGCCATCGCCTGCGCCGCCACCACGGCCAAGCACTTCGCCGACGCCCAGAACCGCGATCTGCCCAAGAACAACCAGATTAACTTCATCTCGTGCATGTGCGCGGCCATCATCGGCTTCTTGCTCCTTTCGAGCGACACGATCGCCACGGACGCTGCCAGCGGCTTCAACACCACCTACCTTGGTTCCAAAGGCCTGCTGACCGCCTTTATCGCTGCGTTTGTGACCGGCATCATCTACAAGTTCTTCATTAAGCGCAACATCACCGTCAAGATGCCCGAGCAGGTTCCGCCTAACATCTCGCAGACCTTTAAGGACATCATCCCCTTCTCCGTCTGCATCACCGTCTTTTGGGTCTTTGACATCGTCTTCCGCGCTGCCTTTGGCTTCTGCTTTGCCCAGGGCGTCATCCAGGTGTTCCAGCCCCTGTTCACCGCTGCCGACGGCTACATCGGCCTTGCTGTGATCTACGGCGCCATGAGCCTCTTCTGGTTCGTGGGCGTCCACGGCCCCTCGATCGTCGAGCCCGCCATCGCCGCCGCCCTCGTTGCCAACATGACCGACAACCTGGCTGCGTTCCAGGCCGGCCAGCACGCTTCCGCTGTCCTGACCCAGGGTGCCCAGTACTTCGTCGTCTGCATGGGCGGCACCGGTGCCACGCTTGTCCTGGTCTTTATGTTCTGCTTCCTGGCCAAGTCCCAGGAGATGCGCGCCGTCGGTAAGGCCGCCATCGTTCCCGTCTGCTTCGCTGTCAACGAGCCGCTGCTGTTCGCCGCGCCCATCGTGCTCAACCCCGTCTTCTTTGTCCCGTTTGTCTTTGCCCCGATCGCCAACATCTGGATCCTCAAGATCTTTATCGACTTCTTGGGCATGAACGGCTTTATGTATACCCTGCCCTGGACCGTCCCCGGCCCCATCGGCACCATCATGGGCCTGGGCTTCCAGCCGCTCGCCTTTGTGATGCTCGCCCTTATCCTGGTCGTCGACTTTGCCCTGTACTACCCGTTCTTCCGTGCCTATGACGCCCAGAAGTGCACCGAGGAGGCCGAGATCTCCCAGGAGGAGCTCGCCGCCAAGAACGCCGAGAAGGCCGCCAAGCTCAACGACGCCTTCCAGGGCAAGGCTGACGCCAAGAGCGTTGCCGCCGGCGCTGCTGCCGAGGCCGTGAAGGCCGACGCCCCCGCCGCTTCCGCAGCGCCCGCCACCGAGGCTACGGCCACTAGCGACCTCAACGGCAAGCGCGTGCTCGTACTCTGCCAGGGCGGCGGTACCTCGGGTCTGCTCGCCAACGCGCTGGCCAAGGCTGCCAGGGAGCGCGGTATTAACCTCGAGACCGCTGCCGAGGCCTATGGCAACCACGTTGACATGCTCCCCGACTTTGACCTGGTCGTCCTGGCCCCGCAGGCCGCAAGCTACCTGGCCGACCTTCAGAAGGACTGCGAGCGCGTGGGCAACAAGTGCGTCGCCTGCCGTGGCAAGCAGTACATCGAGCTCTCCCAGAACGGCGACAAGTCTCTCGCCTTCGTAAGCGAGCAACTCTCGAAGTAAGTAACGCTCAGGGCCAGCCGACCATCCAAGACCGGCTGGCCCTTCGATTTAGACGATTGGATCATCATGTCCGTTAACCCTGCTAGCGTCACTAACCCGCCTGCGCAGTTTCCCGAGGACTTTGTCTTTGGCGGCGCCACTGCTGCCTACCAGGTAGAGGGCGAGACCCGCACTCACGGTAAGGGCAAGGTTGCCTGGGACGACTTCCTGGAGGCCCAGGGGCGCTTTTCCCCCGATCCCGCTTCGGACTTCTACAACCAGTACCCCGTCGACCTTGAGCTGTGCGAGGAGTTCGGCATCAACGGCATCCGCCTCTCCATCGCCTGGAGCCGTATCTTCCCCGAGGGCACCGGCAAGGTAAACCCCGAGGGCGTCCAGTTCTACCACGACCTTTTCGCCGAATGTCACAAGCACCACGTTGAGCCGTTTGTCACGCTGCATCACTTCGATACGCCGCTGCCCCTCTTTGAGAAGGGCGACTTCCTCAACCGCGAGACCATCGACGCCTTTGTGGACTTTGCCACCTTCTGCTTTAAGGAGTACGCCGACCAGGTGACCTATTGGTTCACCTTTAACGAGATCTGGGCGGACGCCTCCAACACCTACATCGAGGGCACCTTCCCCGGTGGCGTCAAGGCGCATCTTGCCGAGGCCTTCCAGTGCGAGCACAACATGATGCTCGCCCACGCCAAGGCCGTACTGGCCTTCCACAACGGCGGTTTTAAGGGCAAGATCGGCGTCATCCAGTCGCTGGAGTTCAAGTATCCGCTCAACGAGAACGACCCCGCCGACATCAAGGCCGCCAACAACGAGCACGTGCTGCAGAACCAGTTCTTGCTCGACGCGACGTTCCGCGGCGACTATGCTCCTGACACCCTCGAGTGCGCCAACCGCCTGGCGGCCATCTCGGGCGGCACCATCGAGATCCCGGACGAGGATCTGAAAATCATGCGCGAGGCCGCGCTCTACAACGACTACCTGGGCGTTAACAACTACCAGTGCCGCTTTTTGAAGGCTTACGACGGCGAGAACGACCTGCACCACAACGGTACGGGTGAGAAGGGCACCGGCCGCTGGCGCGTCAAGGGTATTGGCGAGCACGTGAACAAGCCCGGCATCCCCACCACCGACTGGGACTGGATCATCTATCCCGAGGGCCTGTTCGACCTGCTCGTCTACATTAAGCAGCGCTACCCCAACTACAAGCAGATCTTCATTACCGAAAACGGGATGGGCTACAAGGACCCCTACAAGGACGGTTTTGTGGACGACCAGCCGCGCATCGACTACATCGAGCAGCACCTGCGCTGGCTGCTCAAGGCCATGGAGGTGGGTGTCAACGTGGGCGGTTACTTCCTGTGGAGCCTGCAGGATCAGTTCTCCTGGACCAATGGCTACAACAAGCGTTATGGCTTCTTCTACGTTGACTTTGAAACCCAGAAGCGCACGCCCAAGGCAAGCGCGTACTGGTATAAGCACGTAGCGCAGACCCGTCGTCTGGACTAGCGGCTTGCGGGGCTGTCTGCCCACATAACCTGTCCCCATTTCTCAGCCGGGGGCGGCACGTCACACGGCGCGCCGCCCCCGGTCTTTTGTTTTTGTTCGACCTGGGGGCCGTTTGTCTCGATCTGTAACATCTAGCCGAGTTTTTGGGTTCTAGCTGTTACAGATCGAGATGAACAGGATTGTGCTTTCCGAAGAATCTAAATCTGTAACACGTAGCCCGCTTTTGACCGTCTACCTGTTACAAATCGAGACAAACGGAGTAGGACCTAACCCCGTATGTCCCTAACAGTCGAGCGTTCGACCAACGTACTCGGCACATGAATCGCCTCGATAGACGAGTTCTCTCCAATCGCCGCCTCAAACGCAAGCTTACCGACACCGCGCAAATCAAATCGCAGCGTCGTCAGCCGATTGTGAGGAACAAGTCCCTCGAGTGCGTCGTCGATACCAACCACGCTCACGTCGTCGGGCACGGACAGGCCCGCGTTCTCGAGCGCGGCGATAACACCCAGCGCCATCTGGTCATTTGCCGCAAGCACGGCAGTCGGCGCCTGCGACCCGCCGGCAAGCACCTCGGCGGCAATCCGCTCGCCCATGGCGTACCCACTGTCCGCACTCCAATCGCCACGCAGCATCGGAGCGGCATCGACATGAGCACGACCCAGCGTATCACGCCAACCGGCCTCACGAAAACGCGAGGAAATCGAGCTTTCCGGACCCGCCACAAACCGCATATTCGAGTGACCATGTTCCAGCAGATAATTGGTCAACAGCTCGCACGAACCATACTGGTCGGAGTCGATCGTCGTGCAGCGCGGATGCGCATACATGGACAGGATGACCGTTCGCACTCCCGGCTGGGGAACAAACTCCTCAAAATCGGGAGCCATGCGGTTCATGTTGAGAATCATGCCGTCGACGGGTCGCTCGACCATGCGGCGCGAGGCATCGGCAAGTGCATAGGGCTTGTCGCCGCCCATCTCGATCATAGTGACGGCAAAATCGTGCTCGCGCGCCGCTTGCATGATACCCTCGAGCGTCGCCAGGTTACCGACACGTGTGATGTTGTACATGCACAGGCCAATAGAACGATACGACCCGCCGCGCAACGCCGCTCCAGCAAAATTGGGACGAAAGCCCAGCTCTTCCATGGCGGCCAGCACACGCTTGCGCGTCTTTTCCGTCACGTTGGGCATACCGTTGACCACGCGAGACACAGTCTGGCGGCTCACGCCAGCGAGCGCCGCAACCTCTGCCGCGCTCGCCGAACGACCATTCCTTGTCTGCTGAGCCATGCCTTCCACGCTAACCTGCTTCCCAACTATTCCCCGCGCCCATGGCGCATCGTACATACATTGATAACGTGCTCATGATACCCGAGCCATATACCACAACATGAAAACTTCTGTCAATCAAAACCGCTTACCGAACAAATACAACCGTTCGCGGCTGTTTGAAGTTGTTTTGTTTCTATACATCCCAGCCGGATGTTAACGTGCTCATTGTCAAATGTTCACGTGCTCATTTTGGTTCTAATCATTTTAAGATAGTGTTTATCGGGCTTTTTCACCGCTGAACGCTAACCAGGGAGCCTCCTGAGCACAAACGCACAATATCGAACAGCGAGACGAGAGGGTGTATGCATATGTCTTTGCTAAACCGCGTACAGCAGCTGCCGAAGGGCTTTGTTTGGGGCGCCGCAACCGCCGCGTACCAAACGGAAGGTTCCACGAAGGTGGCAGGCAAGGGTAAGACCATGTGGGACGATTACCTTGTCGCCCAGGGTCGCTTTTTGCCCGACCCGGCCAGTGATTTCTACAACCGCTACGAGGAGGATATCCGCCTTTCTGCCGAGCATGGACTCAACGCCATCCGTGTGTCCATCGCCTGGACCCGCATCTTCCCCAACGGCGACGATGCCGAGCCCCTCGCCGAGGGCGTTAAGCACTACCACGAGCTGTTCGCCTGCTGCAAAAAGTATGGCGTCGAGCCCTATGTGTCCCTGCATCACTTTGACTCCCCCGCCGCCCTGTTCAACCAGGGCGACTGGCTCAACCGCAAGACCGTCGACGCCTATGTGCGCTATGCCGAGTTCTGCTTCCGCGAGTTCCGCGAGGTCAAGAATTGGTTCACCATCAACGAGCTCATCAGCCTCTCGCACTCCCAATACATCCAAGGCAACTTCCCGCCCAACCATCACTTTGATGTGACGAGCGGCATCCAGAGCCAGCACAACGAGCTCGTTGCCCACGCCCGCGCCGTCAACCTGTATAAGGATCTTGACGAGACCGAGCACCTGGGCGGACGCATTGGCATGGTCAACGTCCTGACGCCGGCATATCCTGCCACCGACTCGCCCGCCGACCAGCACGCCGCCGACCTGTACAACGCCTTCTACACCGACTTCATCATGGACGGCGCCTTCCTGGGTCACTACTCCGCGCGCACCCTCTCACTCATCAACGAGATTCTGCGTGCCAACAACGCCACACTTACGGTTGAGGACAGCGACATGGAGGAGCTCGCCAAGGCGGCGCCCCGCAACGATATGTTCGGCCTCAACTACTATCAGTCGGCGTTTATCGCCGCCTACGATGGCGAGTCCACCAACAGCTTTAACGGCACCGGAGACAAGGGCACCTCGTGCTTTAAGTTTAAGGGCGTCGGGCAGCAGGTCGATATGCCGGGTATCCCCACCACCGACTGGGATTGGCTCATCTACCCGCAAGGCCTCTACGACACGCTCAAGCACATCAGCGCCACCTATCCCAACCTCCCCGTCATCTATATCACCGAAAACGGCCTGGGTCACAAGGACCCCGAGCCCGACGCAAACGGCATCGTCGCTGATCCCGAGCGCATCGACTTTGTCGACCAGCACATGGAGAAGGTGCTCCAGGCGCGCGCCGAGGGCGTCGACGTCCAGGGCTACTTTATCTGGAGCCTGCAGGACCAGTTCTCGTGGGCCAATGGCTATAACAAGCGCTACGGCCTGTTCTACATCGACTTCGACACGCAAAAACGCTACATCAAGCAGTCGGCACTCTGGTACAAGGAGCTCGCCGACACCATGGCGGACGCGCAGTAGCGCATCGCCTCGCTTTCCCCCGAGAGGGGAGCGGCCCTATGCGATACAAACCCAGCCGCTCCCCTCTCTCCCCCTGGGACCGACCCCGCCTGCACCCGGGCTTTTAGCAAGCGGGAGACCATATAGGTTTTCAACGTCCATGCCATTAAGATTTCATGCAAAGAGGAGCGTGAACTATGGAATCGATCGTTAAGTTCTTGGAGAAAGGTCAGCCGTACTTCGACAAGGTCTCTAAGAACATCTACCTTCAGGCCATTAAAGACGGCTTTTTGGCAGCAATGCCCATCATCCTGTCTTCTTCTGTCTTCCTGCTTATTTCAACCCTGCCGGGCGTTGTCGCCACGGTCGGCGGCTTTACGCTGCCCGACTGGTGGAACGTCGACGTCGTGAACTTCTGCAACAAGGTTTACAACTTCACGATGGGCGTCGTGGGCATCATGGTCGCCGGCACCACCGCAAGCGCGCTGACCGGCTCCAAGAACCGCCGCATGCCTGCCGGCAAGGCCATCAACGCCACGAGCACCATGGTCGCCGCCATGTGCGCTATGCTCATCTTGGCCGTTACCCAGACGAGTGCCAAGATCGACGACGCCGATGTCTCGGTGTTCTTTACCGACAACATGGGCACCAAGGGCCTGCTGAGCTCCTTTGTCGCCGCATTTGCCACGGTCAACATCTATGCCTTCTGCATTAAGCGAGACATCACCATCAAGCTGCCCAAAGAAGTCCCCGGCGCCATCGCCCAGAACTTCCGCGACATCTTCGCCTTCAGCTTCTCCATCCTGTTTGTCGCCGTCATCGACGTTATCTGCCGCACCTGCTTGGCCGTCCCGTTTGCCAACGTCATCTCCACGCTGGTGAGCCCGCTGTTCGCCGCTGCCGATTCTTACGCCGGCCTCGCCCTCATCTGGTTCATGATCCCGCTCTTCTGGTTCATGGGCATCCACGGCCCCTCGGTCGTTAAGCCTGCCCTCAACGCCGCGCTGTTTGGCAACATCACTACCAACCTCGCCACGCTGCAGGCCGGCGGTCACCCCGCCCTCGCCCTGACCGAGAACTTCGGTAACTACATCGGCGAACTCGGCGGCACCGGCGCCACGTTCATTGTCCCGATCATCTTCCTGCTCTTTATGCGCTCCAAGCAGCTCAAGGCCGTCGGCAAAGCCTCTGTCGTACCCGTGATGTTCGCCGTCAACGAGCCGCTGCTGTTCGCCGCGCCCATCATCCTCAACCCGTACTTCCTGATCCCGTTCCTGTTTGCCCCCGTGGCCAACGTCCTCATTGGTAAGTTCTTCATCGACTTTTTGGGCATGAACGGCTTTATCTATGCCATGCCGTGGGCACTCCCCGGACCGATCGGCACCTTCATCGACACCAACTTCCAGCCGATCTCTCTGGTCCTGGTTGTCGTCCTGCTAGTCGTTGACTTCTTGATCTACTACCCGTTCTGCAAGGCCTACGACAACGTCCTGTGCAAGCAGGAGGCCGAGACCCTGGCCGAAGAAGAGGCCGAGGAGACCAAGGCCGTCAAGACCGCTGCCGCCCCCGCCGTTGAGGCTCCTGTTGTCGAGACCGCTTCTGCCACTGAGGCCTCCGCAGCTCCGTCCGCCCTTAAGGGCAAGGATCTGAGGGTTCTGGTTCTGTGCGCTGGCGCCGGCACCTCTGCACTGCTCGCCAACGCGCTTAAGGAAGGCGCCGACGAGCTGGGCATCGACATTACCGCCAACGCCGGTGCCTACGGCAGTCACTACGCCATCATGGACCAGTACAACGTCATCGTCCTGGCTCCGCAGGTTCGCACCTATTACAACGAGATGAAG
Source organism: uncultured Collinsella sp. (assembly GCA_958439425.1). Classification (GTDB taxonomy): domain Bacteria; phylum Actinomycetota; class Coriobacteriia; order Coriobacteriales; family Coriobacteriaceae; genus Collinsella. The sequence continues at coordinate 38,575 of CAUBVH010000010.1, read as the reverse complement.
GCCGACACCGACCGCCTGGGCATCACGCTGCTGTCGCCCAAGGGCAAACAGTACATCGACCTCACTAAGGATCCCAAGGGTGCCGTCGCCTGGATCGAGGAAAACCTCGAGGCATAAGACGCTGACACCACCTGCCGCTCGCAGACAATAAATGGCCCGTGCATCGATGTGTGATGCGCGGGCCATTTTGTTTAGACCGCACCCGTCCTCCTGTTCATCTCAATCTGTAACATCTAGCCGAGTTTTTCGGTCCTAGCTGTTACAGATTGAGACAAATGCACAGGACAATCCCCCCAATCTGTAACATCTGGTTGGTGATTTCACCCCTACCTGTCACAGGTTGAGACAATTTGATAGTGGAGTCCTCATTTACGCGTCATATCGCGTAGCGCTCACGCGTTGATTCCCCACAATGACAGGAGGTAAAAGTCCTCCCGCATCGCCTGTTGGCAATCCCATAGCGTTAGCTAGCAGATGACCTGCGTGTGTTCCTCGATGGCAGTGCGGTCCTCGGCGGCGATACCCGGCTCGCACACCACAGCGTCCAAATTGTCCAGGCGGCAGAAGGTATAGAAGTCGCGCTTGCCGATCTTGCTGGAGTCGGCGATCAGATAGCGCGAGTCTGCCTTGCTAAAGGCAAGCTGCTGGATACGGCCCTCGTCCATGTTGGACGTAGACACGTCGCCATCCAGAATGCCGTTGGCGCCGATAAACGCCGCGTCGATGCCCAACGCACGCAGGGTATCCTCGGCCGTCGGCCCCACAAAAGCGGCAGTGCGGCGGCGGTACATACCGCCCACGAGGCACAGCTCGCAGTCCTCGCGCTCCTCGAGCAGGTTGAACACCGAAAGCGAATTGGTCACGATACGCAGGCGAAACGCCGGCAGCATCGAGGCCATCTGCTCGACCGTGGTGCCCGTACCCAAAAAGATGGTCGAGCCTTCCTCGATAAGCTCCACAGCGCGGCGTGCGATCTGCAGCTTTTCCTCGGCATGCTTGGTGCGCTTTTCACTGTGCGAATACTCATGGCGCAACATAGCGTGGGGACGGCCCTGCGCGCTGCGGGCTCCGCCGTGCACGCGCTCGATCTCGCCCAGACTCGCAAGCTCCTCAAGGTCGCGACGGATCGTCATGTCCGATACGCCCAGCGCATCCGAGATCTCCTTGACCGAGACCGTGCCCTGCTCCTCGAGCAGCTGACGAACCTTATCCTGTCGCTCTGCCTTGATCACGATGAGTCCTCGCTGTTCTATGCGCGCATATCGTTCAAACAATAACGAACAAATTGTATCAGACTCGCGCGTGTTAGAAATGGGCGCCGACGCAGCCCCAATCATCACTTTTTTGAGAAAAATACCCCGTGCTTTAGTGGGGTGTAGTGATAATCTCGCCTGTTCGCGCTACAGTTTGTCCGAATTATCTCGATGTTAGGAACCAAATGATCACTTCCGAGCTTTTCGGCACCGCGCCCTGCGGTACCCCCGTTCATCGTTACACCCTCAACGGGCCCGAGATCTGCGTTCGCATTATGGACTATGGCGCCACCGTGTTGGGCATCGACGTGCCCGACATCCCCGGCAACGTGCGCGATGTGGTGCTGGGCTTCGATAAGCTCGAGGATTACTTTGACAACCCCGCCTGCTTTGGCGCGACCATCGGACCTGTGGCCAACCGCACTGCAGGTGCCACGATCACCATCGCCGGCACGGACTGGCATATGTCCGCCAACGAGGGCGCCAACAACCTGCACAGCGATCTTGAGTACGGCCTGCACAAGCGCGTGTGGGACGTTGAGCTCGACGAGGTCCACAATGCTGTGCGCATGACCACCTCGCTTGAAGATGGCGAGCTGGGCCTGCCCGGCAACCGCACCTTTACGGCCGTGTTTACCGTGACGCGCACCGGCTGCTTCCGTATCGAATATGGCTGCGAGAGCGACCGCGCCACGTACGTGTCCATGACCAACCACACGTACTTTAACCTTGCCGGTCATAACGCCGGCATGGACTGTGAGCATTTCTTTGTTGCTAACGCTGCCCACTACCTGCCCATCGACGACCAGAACATTCCTACCGGCGAGATCGCTCCCGTCGAGGGTACGCCGTTTGACTTCCGCGAGCTGCGCCCCGTTGCACCCGGCATGGAGGCCGACGACCCGCAGATTAAGCAGGCCCGTGGCTACGATCACTGCTTGTGCATCGATGGCTATCAGTACGGCCGTAATCTGCGCCGCGCGATGCACGTCGAGGAGATGTGGACCGGTCGCGAGCTGGACTACTACACCACCGCCCCGGGCGTGCAGCTCTACACCGGCAACTGGCTGGGCGACGAGCACGCCAAGGACGATGCCAACTACGGCTGGGGCGCCGGCTTTGCCCTCGAGGCCGAGATGTACCCCGACACGCCGCACCAGCCGCTGTTCCCGCAGGGCATTGTGGGCCCGGGTCATCCCTACAGCAATGTGATCGAGTACCACTTTATGAGACACTAAGCCCATAACGCAGCATATCGCACAGCAGCGCCCGCCGGCACCTCCCCCGACGGGCGCTTTACTACCTAGTCGCCTGCGACGTTCTTAAACGACTAGTCATTGTGGGCACTCTTTGTCGAATGTGGCCGCCGCATCATCGATGATGCCGTGTCCTCGCGCGCAATGGTGGCGTCCGTCCCGCTTCGACCGTCGCGTTACGGCGCGAGAACATCCAGCGGAACAACTTGGACGCCACGCTCGGTAACATAGGCTTGCGAACCAAACCCGATGATCACGACTTTCGAAACCGGCGGGTTGTTTCCGGCGGCAACCATGCGTTTCTCGACAGCAACAAGGCTGTCAGACGCCTCTTCGATTTGAGCAGAGCTGAGTTTAACTTCGACCGGAATCCACGTTCCGCCGGGAGCCGCAATGACCGCATCGACTTCTAGATCGCGAGAATCATGATAGTGATAGAGGCCCATTCCGTTTGCTCGCGCATAAACCCACAAATCATGAAGCACCAGCGATTCAAAAAGCAGTCCGAGCGTCTTGAAATCTAGCAGTAGTGTCTCCGGGGTCGCCCCGAGTGCGGCGGCCGCCAGCGACGGGTCGGCGAGGTGATGCTTCTTTGAGTCTCTTAAATGCACCGGAGATCTCATTGCAGGGTTCCATGCGGGAATATCGCGAACGAAACTAACCCGAGCAAGAAGAGATATATATGATGCCGCCGTCTGTCTCGACACCTCTCCGCCAAGATCGGCTACGAGCGTCTTGAGTGTCGCCAAAGTGGATTCATTGCGCGCAAGCGATTCGATGACGGCTTTGACCTTCTCAGGGTCGCGGCGAGAGCCATCAACACGAGATAAATCTTCTTCGGCGACTATGCCGATATAGCGTTTGGCCATCGCGGACGCCGCCCGCGCATCGTGTCCGACCGCGGCGGGCCATCCACCGCGAACAACGCACTCGGCAATCGAGGCAGAATCCAGCGACCCGAAAGCTCCATTGAACTTTTCGCCAGAAATAATGCCCGATAGCTTAACCGCACCGCTGGATTTCCCGAGTTCGAAAAGCGTCATGGTGTCCATGCGCAGTTTGGCGAATCTTCCAGCGCCGCTGTGCATCGGGCGTTCGTCGTCTCGCGGTGTTGCCGATCCCGTAAATATGAATTGGCCAGGCTCACCGCCGCGGTTGTCGCACTCAAACCGTGCCGCGTCCCAGAGTTTCGGAACCTCCTGCCACTCGTCAATCAGCCGCGGCACCTCGCCGGAAACGGCAAGAGCCGGATCCGTCTCGGCGCGTAAGCGATTCTCGAAGTTGCGGGACGGGTCCATGAGAAGGAGCCTGGACGCCGCACGGGTCTCGGCCGTGGTCGTCTTTCCACACCATTTCGGTCCTTCGATGAGAACGGCACCGAATATACCCAGCAGCTGGTCGAGCTCATTTTCGACAATTCTAGTGTAGTACTTTTTTGGCATATTTATCACCATTGCTACCAGCGCGTTTAACTTAATTTACAGTTTACATTTAACCAGATTTCGGTTCTGTGATTAACCATATTTACGCAATTCAATTAACGAAACAGATTTAGGAGCCATTTTTGCGAACGGCTTAAGCTGTGGTGCAGTCATTGACGTTCTAAAAGACTAGTCGAAAGGGACACTCTTTTCATAGCTCCGACACATGCGCCAACATGCCTGAAATCGGCGCGCTACAGATTGCGCCCATCTACTACTTTTACTCCCGCACCCCTGACCATACGCCCCTATTTTCAAAAATTGCACGTTCGCTACCTGCAGTTTTAATATTGCGATTTTCATCGTGCTTCGAGGTAAGCGACCAAAAGTAGTAGATGGCCCCAATTCCTGGCCGAGGGTATCTCGCCGCTCCTCCACGGGAAAATACGATCCGTTTTCCTCCGCCCCCAGGTAATCACGCGAGCAGGTTCTCGATGGGATCGGGGTCGGAGCTGGGGAGATAGCGGATTTCCAGCTCTATGCCGAGCTCTTGCAGCTCTTTGAAGGCGGCAACGTCCGCATCGTCTATGGCGGCTGCAGGCGTCACGGAACGCTTGCCCTCCCCCGCACGCATATGGCCGACGCTGATCTTGGTGATGGGCACCCCGCCCTTAACCAGAGCCAGCGCGTCGACAGGCGAGGCAACCATAATCAAGATCAATTGGCGCGGCGTTGCGGTATGAATGATGTCGATGGTCCTTTGCACCGAGAAAAACCGCGTCCACACGCCCTCGGGCGCCGCGACCCTCATAGGCGCCCACTTGCGCGAATCAGCCGCAATCTCGTCGTTGACGACCAGGACAAGGTTAGTGCCTGCGACTTCGTTCCACAGCTCAACATCTTGCCCATAGATAAAGCGATCATCGATACGCGTAAGGAGAATCTTGGGCTGGGCCATCGCCGCCTCGTTTCGTTCGGCATCCATATGAACAGGATGCCGGCAGCTGACTCGACAGCAGGTCAAGCACCAAAGAGGCGTCGCAGACATCACGCCTTCAATATTAGTGCATGAAAAGTGAGAAAAGCTGCCAGAACCCTTGCGCGGATTTGCGATGTCCCGTATCATAGACAGCCGTTGACGCCTCAGTTGCGTCACCACATGGCCGCCAGCGTAGCTCAGTTGGTAGAGCACCGCTCTCGTAAAGCGGGGGTCACCGGTTCGAGCCCGGTCGCTGGCTCCATTGAACAAGATAGCCGCCTTCGGGCGGCTTTTTGTTGCCGATTTTGAGTGCGCGCGCGCCAATCCAAGCATCGCCACGTCAACAGCGGCCCACTCGGTGGACTTCGGGTTTAATGCTTAGGGGCGGGGATTTACCAAAGTGAAATTTTAATGAAAAGAAACCCAGCTGCAACAATTGCCATGGTGAGGGCTCGAATTGGCCATATAGATCTAAAATAGTCACAATATACAAATGTCGAGAGGCATTGGGGTTATAGATGAAAAGAACTAAGGGTTTTCTTTTGTTGGTATTGATGCTGCTCGGACTGTTCTGCCTGAGTGGCCCTTCTTGGGCCGAGGCTGTCTGTCCTGAAGGTGAGCCTCAGCAGTCTTATACGGGCAGCCTGCTGATAACTGCTAAGGAGGGCGATGCCGACTCTCAGTCTGGGGTAAATCCCCTTGCCACTTTTGAGGGGGACGGCGGAACGGTCAAGCTTGACCATATTGGTAGCGGGATTTTGAGGTGGCAAGTTCTTCCGGACAAAATTGCGAACGATCCCTTCTCTTTTGCTGGAACGATATATCTATACAAGGTTGTGAGCGGAAAACAAAAATACGTCGATTGCTATCCGACAAACGGGTCTGGAATTGCATTCACCGGCATTTCGGGGCAGATTGATACACATGTACGAAAGGGAACCTATGTGGTGCGTTGGGTTGGAGCTGCTGCAGGCCCGATATGGATTGCGGTCTTGCGCCCCGATGTCCAAATAGGTTTCTCTCTCTAGACGGGAAGTTGCTCATGGACGCCATATATGACGGGGATGACTGGGTCGATCATTATACTTGGCGCCTGGTCGGCTCGAACGACAATGGGGATGTGGTGTTTGATGGACTATGTCCAAAGCATCTCCATCCTTTTGTCTCGTCGTTAATTGAGAGTTCCGCTCGTGTTGCCCCCTACAGCTCGGCATCGCTTCATGATACGGACGTTTTGAAGACCATAAGGGAGTCAATTGACGAGGGCACGATGAGCGGCCCGCTGTTTTCTCGGCTTGTGGGGCTAGATGAGATTGGCTCGAAACGACTGCTTGCGGGCGAAAAAGTGGAACTCACTTATCGGTCGATGATTTCAATCCTGCGGCTAGCCGATGTTCTTCGCAAATAAATGAGGCTTCCCTATTCAAAAACCGAAACCCCGCCAAACGTGATTTCCCTAGGGAAAACCCGTTTGGCGGGGTCCTAGCGTGATTTCCCTAGGGGAATCACGCCATCAGACGAACATCTCAGCCGAGCAGCTCGCTACTCCTCCCAGTAGGCGTCGGCAAGCAGCTTAAAGCAGATCTTCTTGACCGGCTGTGCGCCATCGCCCGGGAACTCGAGCGTGGGCATGTGAGGCTCGCCGGCAACGAACAGTGCAAACTTGTCGTCGGCAAGATCGCCGGCGATCGAAGCGTCGGAATCGACCAGATCGTAGTCGTCCTTCTCGTCAAACTCCTGGACCAGCGTCAGGCTGCCCGTGGCAACCTTAAAGGCCTCGCGACCCTCAACATCAATCTGCAGGTCGTGATAGCGCTGATGCGTCTCATAGTGAGCCTCGGCCTCGGGACGCGTCGTAGGAGCCATGACGTTCGCAAAGACCTTGTCGCCCAGAATCGGATGGCTACCGACCTCGAGCTGCGCCGGGTCGTTCTCCTCGAGCCAGTCGATCAGCACGTCGAGGCCCTTGAGCATTCCGCGGTATTCCTCGATATCGCCCAGTGCACCGTAAATCATATAAATCCCCTCTCGGATCGTTTCTTTGGCGGCTACTCGGCAAACGCGTTACCGACGCTGTTGCCACCCACATACGTCTCGACCAGGGTAAGGTCGGGATTGAACACGACAAACTCGGCGTCGCGCCCCAGCATAATGCTACCGCACTTGTCGTCGACATGAGCTAGCAAGCAATGCCGGGGCCGACGCCCAGGCTTTTACAGCTCGGTCACGATAACGCCGTTGTAGACCTCGTCCCAACGGTCCATGACCAGATGGCCGGTCATGGGATCCATGGCATTGAGCTTGCCGCAGGTGTTGGCGGTACGCAGCACCGTCTCGTCGTCCGCGCCAGCAGCAATGGCATGCGCGAAGCCAGCGATAGTGGAGTCACCAGAGCCCGTGGCGTTAACGGCAGGGATATCGGGCGTCTTTGCGCGGAACGCACGGCCATTGTGGAAGCCAACGGAGCCGGCAGCGCCCATGGACACGACGACCCAGGGGATATCGGAGAAGCGGGCATCAGAGGCGAGCGCGGCGCGGAGCTCGTCCACATCGTCGGTGGTAAAGCTCGTGCCCAGAAGGCCGTTGATCTCGGTCAGGTTAGGCTTGACCAGCTCGGGCTTAATTTCGGACTTAAGGGCGGCCTCGAGCGAAGCGCCCGAGGTATCGAGTAACACCTTGGCACCGGCGTTCTCGGCAATGCCCGTGATCTTGGCATAGTAGTCTGCCTCGACACCACGGGGCAGCGAACCCGAGATGGTGACGACGTCGGCCTTGCTCGCAAGCTCGGTAAACTTGGCGGTAAAGGCATCGAGCTCCTCGGGGGCAATTGTCGGGCCGCTCTCGAGCAGCTCGGTCTGGTTGCCGGCATGAAGGATATTGAGGCAGATGCGGGTCTCGCCCTTGATGGGCACAAAGTCGTTGTTAATACCGTTGGCGTCCATGAGCTCGGCCATGTAAGCGCCCATGTGGCCGCCGAGCAGACCGGTTGCCACGACGTCGTCGCCCAGCTGACCCAGCACACGGGCCACGTTGAGGCCCTTGCCGCCGGCGGTCTTTTCGGGCGTCACACGGTTGACGTCGTCGATAACGAGCTCATCGAGCTGATAGCGCGTATCGACAGACGGGTTCATCGTAACGGTGAGGATCATTTTTAGCTCCTTATCTCGCAGGCTCCTAGTGCCTCGCGATACGAGTCGACAAAACGGAATTACAGAATTTCAATCGTGAACGAGCGAACGACGGTCTCCTTGGGCTTGGCGACAAGGCAGCCGCGCTTATGCTCAAGCACGTCATCCTCATCGGAGCAGGTCGAAAGGCCGCCCCAGGGCTCAACTGCCACAAAATCGCCCTCGGGCTTACTCCACACAATGAGGTACGGAAAGCCCTCAAAGCTCAGGCGAACGCCCTTGTCCTCGCCCTTTTTGGAAAACGTGACCTGGCGGCTCTCGAGCACGTCAAAGATGGTCTCCGCAAAATCGAAGAGCTCGTGCGACAGGGGCAGCGTCTTTCCCACCATGGGGTTCTTGGAGCGCTTGTCCACGTCAATCAAGCCAGTCGAAGGGACAGCGGTGCAAAGCTCTGCAGCCTCTTCTTTCTCAAAGCGCAACTCGTAGTCCGTATAGGCCTCGCCCTCATCGAGCGGGCACCTAAAGCCGGGATGCCCACCGATAAAGAGCGGCATGTCCTCGGTGCCCTCGTTGGTAACCTCATAGGAGACACGCACGGCGGCGTCCTCGAGCGTATAGCGGGCGACGAGCCTAAACGGATACGGATAATCGCTCAGCAGCGCGGCGTTATCCTCCGAAGCCAGGCACATAGCCAACTCGTTCTCGCCTTGGCTCAGCAGCTTCCACTCCTGCTTGCGCGCAAAGCCGTGGCGAGCGAGCTTTACATGATGCCCGGCAAACGTCATGGCGCTGTTGTCGCGCAAGCCTCCGCAAATCGGGAAGCAAATCGGCGCCTGGCCGGACCACACGGTGGGATCACCCTGCCACAAGTACTCGCGACCTCCGGCCTCAATCGAGGTAAACGAGCCACCAGCCGTGGAAACCTTAATAGAAATCGAATCGTTGGAGAGAGCGTATTCCATTACCCATCCTTTCGAACAACTGCTTTATTTCACGCAAGCGCCCGTTTCAATCCTAACCATAGAACAAACCCGCACGCTCATCGATGCGTCCGGTATCCCGGCCATGTAACGGGGTACCATACAGACATTGATGCAATTACAGCTGAAAGGCCTTCTTATGCGAACCATCATCCTTTATGCCTCACGCCACCACGGCAATACGAAAAAGCTCGTGGACGCCATCGTCGAGGCGCACCCCGAAATCGATACCCTCGACGTCAAGGCGCTCGGCAAAAACGAGTATCCCAACCTGCACGAATATCATCTGATCGGTGTCGCCACGGGCATCTATTACTCCGAGATCGACAAGGACATGGCACGCGTGCTCACGAACGTGCTGCAGCCGCAGGACAAGGTGTTTGGCCTTATGACCTACGGTGGCAAAAACAAGTGGTACGGCAAGGATATCGATGGCATCTGCCGCACGAGGCAGGCCATCTTTATGGGCGTCTACGGCTGCCCCGGCTTTGATACGTGGGGGCCGTTCAAACTCACCGGCGGTGTCCAAAAGGGGCACCCGAACGCTGAGGAAATTAAGGGCGCCGTCGACTTCTTCGACAAGATCGAAGACGAGTATGGCGACATCATCGTCGAAGAGTATGCCAAGCGCGAGAAGCGTCTAGCCTACGAAAAGGAGCATCCTGCAGGAGGCCTGGTGGCCGGCGTTAAGCGCACGGCAAAGAAGATCGCTAACAAGCTGTAACTGTAAAGGTGCTTTTGAGCGTTTAACCCATACGGCGGGTCCGAGCAGATTCGGGCCCGCCGTCTTTTTCTATCGTTACTCGGTAAAGGCGTTACCGACGCTCTGACCGCCAACATACGTCTCGACGAGGGTGAGCTCGTGGTCGAACACGACAAAGTCGGCGTCGCGACCCGGCATGATGCTGCCGCACTTATCCTCGATGCGCGCGGAGCGTGCCGGCACCTCGGTTGCCATGCGAATGGCGATATCGGCGCTGGCGATGCCCCAGTCGACGATGTTCTTGACACCCTGGGCAAGCGTGAGCACCGAGCCGGCAATGCTCTTGCCGTCGGCGAGCCAGCACAGGTTGTCCTTCATGATGACGTCCATGCCGCCACTGGTGTAGCTGCCCTCGGGCATGCCGCCGCAGCCCAGGCAGTCGGTGATGAGTACCGTGTGCTGCCAGCCCTTTGCCTGCAGCAGCGCCTTGATGGCGGCAGGGTTTATGTGCTTGCCGTCACAGATGATCTCAGCGTAGGTCTCGGGCGTGGACATGGCAGCACCCACGACACCGGGCTCACGGTGATGCAGCCCGCGCTGGCCGTTATAGGTATGCGTAAAGCAGCTGGCACCGGCGTTGATGGCGGCGATGCACTCATCGTAGGTGGCGTCGGAGTGACCGATGCTGGTCACGACACCCTTCGCGTTGAGGGCGGCAGCATAGGTGGCAGCGCCATCGCGCTCAGCGGCCATAGCGCTCTTGACGATACGTCCGCCAGCAGCCTCCTGCCACTGGTCGAAGACCTCCTCGGAGGGATCGATCAGGTAAGCGGGGTTCTGCGCGCCCACGTGCTTCATGGTAAAGAAGGGGCCCTCCAGGTAGATGCCCTGAATGCGAGCACCGCAGAAGTCGGGGCCGCGACCCTCGTCCGCCTGGGCGATAGCGGCGCAGGCGTCCTTGATCTGCTCAACGCCATCGGTGAACGTCGTGGGCAGCCAGCTGGTGGTACCGCGACGGGCAAGCTCGGTCGAGCTGATATCGATGCCTTCGGGATCGTTATCGGTAGTTGAGTGGTTATAGAAGCCATGAATGTGGGTGTCGACCATGCCCGGTGCGATCCACGATCCAGTGTAGTCCTTAATCTCGCAAGAGGGCTCGTCGGCCTGCCAGGCGCCAAAGACGCCATCCTCGACCATAAGATAGCCGCCCAGTTGCGGGCCTGCCGGCAAGAAGAACTTGTCAGCCTTAATTGCGTACGTGCTCATATGCACTCCTTGCTTCTAAAGCAGTTGACTGTGGTGATGCTTATACCCAGCTCAGGTAAAACAAAAAGCGCCCGCCCGCCGTTATGAGCGGACGGGCGCCCTTACAGGGGGACGCGATTAAGCGGTGAAGGGGTGAATCGTCACGCCCTTAACCACGCGGTTGACCGTGCCGGTGGGGCTCGGCGTATCGGGCGTGTTGCCCACGCGCACGGAGTTGAGCAGGCTGATAGCCTGGGCAAACATCACGAACGGCAGAGCAAGGTAGCCCTCGGGAAGCGCCTCGTAGCCCTTAAAGGTGAAGGACTCACCCTCATAGACGGTGGCACCTTCCTGCTGAACGGCGACGGTGTGCTGAGCGATCTTGTCGCCACCGATCTCGTTGAGGATGTCGATGTCGTACTGACGGGTGTAGGCGTCGTTGTTGACGAACACGAAGACGAGCGTCTTATCGTCGACGAAGGACTTAGGTCCGTGACGATAGCCCATGGAGGTGTCGTAGGAAGTAGCGACCAGACCGTGAGCGAGCTCGAGGATCTTGAGCTGGCTCTCCTGGGCAAGGCCACCGAAGGAGCCAGAACCCAAGTAGGTCACGCGGTTGAAGTCGCCAGCGAGGTAATCGGCAACCTCGGACTCGCGAGCGATAACCTCCTCGCCCATCTTGGCGATGGTCTCGACCCACTCGGCCTTCTGCTCGTCAGAGGCAGTGTCGAAAATAAGGGTGGAGAGCAGGGTCATGCAGGTGTAGGAACCAGTCATGGCGAAGCCCTTGTCGTTGGCGCGCGGGATGAGCAGCGTCAGCGCATTGGGATCATCGGCGGACTCGACGGCAAGCTTGCCCTCGGGAGCGCAGGTGATGTTGAGGAACTTGACGTTGTGGACGAGCTCCTTGGCGACGGCAACGGCGGCAAGGCTCTCGGGGCTGTTGCCAGAGCGGGCAAAGGAAACCACGAGCGTGGGATCCTCGGCGCGCAGGAAGTCGCGCGGGGCGCTCACGATGTCGGTCGTGGCGATGGGCTTAAAGTCGTAGAGATCAGTGTTGCCAGCGTGACGCAGGTACGGGGCGCAGGTATCGCCAACGTAGTCGGACGTACCGGCACCGGTGAAGACAACGGACAGACGGCCCTCGCCCATAGCGCGAGCCTCGGCCAGGAAGGCCTCGATGGCCTCCTTGTTCTCGCGATAGATGTTGAGCGTATCACGCCAAAGCTCGGGCTGCTGAGCAATCTCGGCCGTGGTGATCTGGGCGCCGAGCTCGGTGAGCTCCTCGACACTCTTCTCGAACATTTCTAATACCTCTCTCTAGAAGTAATCCTCTGACGTGCAATTATACACTTCGGTTGGTTATCTGGTAGTAACCAGTTAAATGCAAAGAATCACCATATGGAAACGATGCGGACACTAGTTGCTACGCTGGTGGTAAACCTTGTATTTAAACTGATCGGCACGAGCAACCGAGAGTGTATACTCCACAACCTCGTTTGACTCGTTATACGTAGTCCTGACCAAATCGAGCACAGGCGAGCCCTCGACAATTCCCAAAAGGTGGGCGTCGGTGGGACGGGCTATGCTCGCATAGAACTCCTCTTCGGCCACGCGTATCTTTTGCTGAAAGTCTTGCTCAATCACATCGTAAAGCGGCTTGCGCTCCAGCAGCGGTCGCTTTAGGGACAGAAATTGACGAACCGGTAGATAGCTGCGTTCGACCATCATGGGCATGTTGTCGGCAGAACGAAGGCGCTTAAGCTTAAAAATGCGATCACCGATACGCAATCCCATATGCTCGGCCAGATTCTTATCGGCCTCCATCTCGCAAAACTCGAGAATCGTGGTCTCGGGGTCGCGACCCATCGCGCGCATCTGCTCGGTAAAGCTGTAGGACTGCATAAGATTGGTTGCCTTTGCCGAACGGTCGGTCACAAAGGTACCGCGACCGTGCTGCCGAACCACCAGTCCTAAACGCTCCAGTTCCTGCAGAGCCAGGCGTACCGTAGTGCGCGAGAGACCATAGCGCTCCGAAAGTTCGCGCTCGGAAGGAATCATGTCACCGGCGCGATATTCATGGTCAATCTTTTCGGTCAGAATATCGACCAGCTGATCGTACAGCGGTTGCTTACGCGCTCCGATCGCCATCCTATCCTCCCATTTTCTCAAACTCGGCTACTACCTTGGGTGTTTAGCATTATCTGTCTGCCACACCCAAATCAACAAGAAAACAAAAGCCGCGCGCTCTTTCGAGCACGCGGCTTTTAACATACACATGGCTTAAGGGGTCGGGGTGTGAGCCGCGTAGGGACACACCCCTCAAGCTAGAGCCTTACCAGATGCTCGGCCAGAGACCAAGCGGGCCAGCGCCCAGGATGCCGAGGACGAAGAGCAGCAGAATGCCCTTGGTCGGGGTCCAGCTGTGCTTAGCGAACATGTAGTAAAGCAGCAGCGTAAGCATAAGCGGGACGAGCTTCGGGACGATGGTGTTGAGGGTATCAGCAACAGAGAAGTTGACCGGATCCTCGGTAACGGTGCCGTAGGTCACGGACTCCATGCCGTTGCCCAGATCGGTGACGCCGCACTCGACAGCGTTGCCGTCAGCATCGGAGGCGGTAAGGGCGTTGCCGTCCTTATCGGTCATGGCGATGGTACCGGCCTCAGCGGTCTCGGTATCGATGCCCTCCATACCGGTGAAGTTCTCGGCCTCCTTCTCGGAGACGATCACGGTATTGGCGGAGAGGCCACGGGTGGTGCCGTTGGGGATCTGGAGGTTGATCTGGGTGCCACCCATGGTGACGACCAGGCAACCGACGACGAAGACGCCCATGATGGAAGCGGCACGCGTGAAGGCCTGCATGTTGGCGGTCAGAGCGTCAATAGCGCTAGTGCCAAGCTTGTAGGACCAGTTCATGAGCCAGAAGCGCAGAGCGAACTGGACGGCGTTGAAGATCACCAGGAAGATGATCGGCGCAGCAGCGTTGCCGTTGATGGCCATGTTGGAGGTGATGCCGGCCGTGATAGGCACGAGCGTCAGCCAGAACAGGGCGTCACCGATACCACCGAGCGGGCCCATTGCGGCGACGCGAACGGCGCGGATCGTGGGGATGTCAACCTTGTTCTGCTCGAGCGAAAGCACGATGCCCATAACAAAGGTGACGAGGAACGGGTGGGTGTTGAAGAACTCCAGGTTGTGGCTCATGGAAGCCGCGAGGTCGTTCTTGTTGGTGTGGATCTTCTCCAGACCGGGGATGATGGAGTAGAGCCAGCCAGCGGCCTGCATGCGCTCGTAGTTGAACGAGGCCTGCAGGAAGCAGGAGCGCCAAGCCATCTTGTTGAGGGTCTTCTGGTCGAGCTGCGGAGCAGGAGTGAGATCCTCGTAGTGCTCCGGGATCACATACTCATTAGATGCCATCTTCGAAGTCACCTCCGTCAGAAACAGCTGCACCCTTCAGCTCGGTCTGCTGCTGGAAGTCCCAGAAAGCGATGCCGAAGCCGATGAGAGCGAGGATGAGCAGAGCAGGGGTTGCCAGAGATTCGTTGGCAACGGTGATGAGCGCGAGGCCAAAGCCCATGAGGAAGAAGCCCCACATATCGCGGTTCATCATAACCTTGAGCAGGACGGCGAAGCCGACGAAGCGCATCATGCCGCCTGCAGCGGAGAGACCGGTCTGCAGCCAAGTCGGGATGGCGGAAGCGATGGTCTGACCGATGGTGGCGCCAGCGATGAAGAACAGGGTGACGACGACGGCGAAGATCAGGCCGAGCAGAGCCATGGCGAAGTAGTTCAGACGCTCGATACCCTTGGTGTCTGCGTTGTGAGCCATGTTGTCCGCAGAGGACATGAGCGGCGACATAAGCGTGAAGACCAGGGTAACGCCGAGCTGACCAAGCAGAGCGAACGGAATGGCAAGGCCGACTGCCGCGTTGGGCTCGAGGCCCGTAGCGATAGCGAGAATGGCTGCCATGATGCCGCCGATGACGGCGTTAGGCGGCTGAGCGCCTCCGATCGGCATGTTGCCGATCGTCATGAGCTGATAAGTACCACCCACGAGAAGACCGGTGTTGAGGTCGCCAAGGATAAGACCGATGACGGCGCCGGTGACGATGGGCTGATAGAGAGACTCGAGGAAGTTGAACTGGTCGATTGCCGCGACGAACGTGACGATGAAGACCAGAGCGACCTGGATGATCGAGTATTCCATCTTGCTCCTCCTTTCAAAATGTATGTACGCACTTTGGATTTCACGTACAGAATGTCAGGGTTTCATTCCTGACAGCGTGGATCACGAAGACTACGAGAAGAGCTTGCTCGTGTCCTCAACAGGCGTGCTCGGAACGCGCCTGATCTCCAACTCCACCCCCAATTCCTGCAGCTCTTTAAACGCAGCGACATCCTCGTCGTTGACTGCGACGGAGGTGGCGACTTGGCGCTTTCCTTCCGACATGTGCATGTTGCCGATGTTTACCTTCTTTATAGGCACACCGCCCTTGACGAGCGTAAGCACGTCTTCCGGTGTTTCGGCCACGATGAAGATCTTCTGGCGCGGGCTCGCCTTGCCGATGACGTCGATGGTCTTCTGCAGGGAGAAGAAACGCGTAGCGACGCCGGTGGGAGCGGCCATCTTCATGAGGTTCTGGCGCATGGTGTTGGTCGACACGTCGTCGTTAGCGACGAGGATGAGGTTGGAGCCCAGAGTGGAGTTCCACTGGGTGGCAACCTGACCATGGACCAGTCGGTTATCGATGCGGGTAAGAAGAATGTTGGGTTCTGCCATGTTGATCAGCTTCCTTTCGTTATTTGCTGACGACAGTTACTTGATCTCCTGAATCGCGTAACGCGAAACATCTACGACGGCTCCGGATCGGACTTTGATCTGGACCTTTTCGCCTTCGATGCCTTTGACGGTTCCGTAGATACCGCCGGCGAAAAGAACCTCCTGACCCGGCTTGAGCTCGGTGTGCAGCTCCTTGAAGTACTTCTGCTTCTTCTTCATGTTGATTTGCGACCAGATGGTGTAAATCAAGCCCATAATGACAAGCAGGCCTAAAAGGGCAACCGAGGAGCTCAGGACGCTGGCTCCGAAATCGGCCATTAGATGCCGTCCTCGTCGCCGAAGATATCCTCTTCCTCGGAGCCGGCAACGGACGCGACCGTCTGGGCGGTGATGCCCGTCTGGCCAACGGTCACGGCCTGCTCGCCAAGCTCGGCGAGCGTGGCATTGCCGCGGAGGAACAGAAGCTCAATAACCATGGGGAGGTTAGTGCCGGTCAGAACCTCGACATTGTCGACATCCTGGGCAATCATCATCGACTGGTTAAACGGGGTACCACCGAGCAGGTCGGTAAAGACGAGCACGCCATCGCACTCCTCGCGCATGGCGGTGATAGCGGCGCGGAGATCCTCACCGTAGGAAGCAGCCTGGTCGCCCTCAAAAGGAACGACGGTAAAAGCGGGCTGGTCACCAGCGACCATAGCGATAGCGCTTGCGAGGCCGGGTGCGAACTGTCCATGACCGGTAAGAATAAAGCCAACCATTCAAATTTCCCTTCCGAAGGTGTGTACGATCTGAGTCCGATGATGTTCGGAAGCCAACGGGCAATCGCCCTTAAAGCTTCTTGGAAAGCGTTCTTTGAGAACCAGTGGTCTCTCAACTGGTAGTAACCACGTGACGTGCTGTTGTCACTATATCACCACAGAAGAGGTTGCTTTCGTTGATTCAAACAGTAAAACGTTTTTGCACCGTTCACGGTAAAAAATCGACCGTTTACCGCTCGTTAACACTTCTACCTGCGGTTTTGAAACCGTTTCGAAATGATTTGACGAAAGATCGGAACTTTTTTCGTGTCTAAACAACGCAGGGTGGCTAAAAATGGCGTGTAGAAAAAATGCAGGTCATTGTGAAGATTTGTGAATTGGTCTTTTTGACTTAATACCAGTTAGAACCAGTTTCGATATTATCGGTGAACGGTAGTTTTCGACCGTTCACCGGTTATTTGCAATCGTTTACGGCCGTTTTCCCGGATGAATTGAGGATACCCGATGAAGCACTTGCACGGGCGCAAGTCCTATCCTAGTGGTTTCGGTAACAAAATGCCCGCTAGAACGTTGTCGTTCTAGCGGGCTTAATCAGGTAGATCGGTTAGCGCGCAGTAGTGCAGACAGATCTTACGCAAACAGGCCGTAGATGCTGATGTTGGCCTTGGCATAGAGGCCGTTAGCATACTCGGTCCACTTGGAGCTAGCGCTTGAGGCCTGCGAGGAATACTGCTGGTAGGCGGTGTAATAGGCGGTCATGGCCTGCTTATAGGTAGCGCTATCGGCCGTAAAGGCATCGTCAGCGAAGGCCTTGGCATAAGTGCTATCGGCGTCCTTCCAGGTGCCCTTCTCGCTATCCCACTCGTCGCCGGCAAGGTTGATGATGTAATCGGCGTAGTCCTTGCTCGCGGTGTCCTCGTTGCCGTCAGAAGGCTCGGTCGGAGCGGTCGGCATGCTCGCGGAAGCATCGCCCACCTTCTTCTTGTAGAGCTTCTGCAGCGTCGCGGACTGGCGGACGATCTGCTTGGCCTGATCCTTGGACACGCCGTACTGTTTTGCCATGGTCTTGTAGTCGGAGGTGCCGATGGAATCCTCGGCGTACTTCTTCATCTCCTTAGAGGAGACGGTAATGTCCTCGTCCTCGGCAGCATCGAGCAGAATCTTGTTGCGCACGTAGGACAGGATGACATCGGCAGAAGGAGCGGTGTAGTTGCCATCGCTATCCTTGACGGTATCGAGGCTGTACTGGCTCTCGATGGCCTCGCGCGCGGTGATGTCGCTCTTCTTGCCGTTATAACTATAGCTTGCCACGGTCGAATCGAGCTGGTCCTCGGTCAGGGTCGACGAACCGACACCCTTGCCGCCAAAGCCGCCATTGCCAATAAAGAAGCCGACCACCGCAGCGATCACGATAGCGACCACAAAGGCGGCAATCATCGTCTTCTTGTGCTTGGATGCATAGTCGTCCGCGTCGGAGTCGTCGTCCGCGTCCTGTTCCTCGGGCATGAGGTTCTCGTCGGCGGCGTCCGCGGCGATCTTTGCCTCCAGGCGAGCGTCCTCTTCCTCGGCGGTCGTGCCGGCAGCAATGTGCTCGGCAGACGTACCGGCGACCAGATCGATCTTCTCGTCCTCGTCACCGTCGGGGCCTTCGCCGCGCTCGATGATCTGGATGCCGTCGATCTCGTCCTTCTCGTCCTTCTTTTGAATCAGACCCATATCAGTTACTCCTTGTTAGGAAACATAGTCCTCAATAGAATACGCCCGACGGAGCGCCGGGCGTATTGATTCTTAGGTTATACGCAAACACTTAAGTACTATTTAGGCGTTTGCAGCGTGCATGTCTTAGGCCAGGTGCGCGATAACGGCATCGGCAAATGCCTGCGTACCCACAGCGCCCTCGACGGAGCCGGTCTGGGCACGACGCACGTCACCGGTAACCTGCTCGCCCTCGTCGAGCGTGGCAGACACGGCGACGCGGATGCGATTGGCAGCATCGTTCTCGCCCAGGTGATCGAGCATCATAGCCGCAGACAGAATCTCGGCCGTGGGGTTGGCGATATCCTGACCGGCGATATCGGGCGCGGAGCCGTGCGTAGCCTCAAAGATTGCGCAGTCGGCACCGATGTTGGAGCCGGGGGCCATGCCCAGACCGCCCACCAGGCCGGCGCACAGGTCGCTCACGATGTCGCCGTACAGGTTGGGCAGCACCAGGACATCGAAGTCGTTGGGGTTCTGGACCAGGCCCATGCAGGTGGCGTCGACGATTTTGTCGTTGAACTCGATATCGGGATAGTTGGCGGCCACCTCGCGCGCAACGCGCAGGAACAGGCCATCGGTCGCCTTCATAATGTTGGCCTTGTGCACAGCCGTCACCTTTTTGCGGCCGCAGCGGCGGGCGTACTCAAAGGCATATTCCACAATGCGGCGGCTCTTGGCGATGGAGATGGGCTTGATCGAGATGGCGGAATCCGCGGCGAAGGTCTTTTGGCCCGAGCGCTCGACGAGCTGCGAGAGTTCCTCGACCTCGGCAGCGCCCTCATCGAACTCGATGCCGGCGTAGAGGTCCTCGGTGTTCTCGCGCACGATAACCAGGTCGACGTCGCGGAAGCGCGAGCCGTCGCCCGGCTGCGACAGGCAGGGGCGCACGCAGGCGTACAGGTCGAAGTGCTTGCGCAGGGCCACGTTAACGCTGCGGAAGCCCGTGCCGACCGGTGTGGTGATGGGACCCTTGATGGCAACCTTGGTCTCGGCGACCGCATCGAGCACATGTTGGGGCAGCGGCGTGCCAAACTCGTCCATGACGCCGGCACCGGCCTCCTGGACGTTCCAGTTGATCTGGACACCGGTGGCCTCGACCACGCGGCGCATGGCCTGCGTAATCTCGGGACCGATACCGTCCCCGGGAATCAGGACTACATCGTGCGCCATAATCTGTTACTCCTCGTCTTCGGCGGCCTCAGATTTTTTAACGCTAGCACGCTTCTTCTTTTTGGAGAGATCCAGGCCAAAACGTTTAACAAGCATTTCGCAAATCTCGCTCGAACGGGCCTTGAGATAGCTGCCCTTGCCGTTCTCGGCGTCGAACTTAAGGCGCAGCGCGAGCTTCTCGGCAACCTCGGCATCGATCTCGCCCTGGCCAAACTCGTACAGGCAACCGAGCATATCGCGATACTCAAGGTCGCCGTGGTAGCACTGGATGGCCTCATCCAGGATCGGCCAAGCCTCGCGCGAACGCTCGACGCCCGTAGCTCCCCACACGCACAGCAGGCGGAAGGCGGCGTAGCGCAGCGTGGAGGAAATCTCGTCGAACAGCGCGGTCTCGGCGCCCTCGAAGGCATCGCCCAGCTGCTCGGGGCAGGTGGTGGCGAGCGCCGCCAGGGCATCGAGAGCCTCCCAGCGGGTCTGAGCCTCGGGGCGGTCGAGCGCCTCGATCAGCGCGGGCACGCAGGGCACGACGCGCTGCGGGTCGCGCTCGGCCAGCAGATGCAGCACGCGGGCGGCAAACTGGCGGATGCGGCGCGTGGGGCAGCCGAGCTCCTTGACCAGACGGTCGACGGCGTTCTCGTTCTCCTCTGCCAGCTGAAGCTGTGCCAGTTCCTCGTCGGTGAGCTGTTCTTCCTTGTTTTCTGCCATAGTTACCTCTTCTTACTATTTCTTAGCGTGCTTGCCAGCACCCTTGCTGTCATCGGTGACCGAGATGAGCTGTCGGTCGGCTGCGCCATTGTGACGCGCACGGCGACGCTCCTCGGCGTCGCCCGCGTCGGCGGCGGCGCGGTGAGCCTTGTTGACGTTAAAGACCTCGTCGTGCTTGCGCCACG
The DNA here is from genome assembly GCA_958439425.1 of uncultured Collinsella sp. Taxonomy (GTDB): domain Bacteria; phylum Actinomycetota; class Coriobacteriia; order Coriobacteriales; family Coriobacteriaceae; genus Collinsella. The sequence continues at coordinate 18,250 of CAUBVH010000010.1, read as the reverse complement.
GACCGACGGACTCGCCAAAGCTCATCTTAAGGCCGGCGATAAAGCCGCCGAGCCAGCCGATCGGCGCAAACTGCACCAGCGGGAACAGCGAAAACACCCAGGTCAGTAGAACGACTGCCGCCGCGCCTGCAAAATTGGCGATCCAGTAATCGCGCTTGGTGATCACGCGCTTTTCACAGGCCCACTGGCCGCACAAAAAGCCAATGTAGATCGCAAAGATAAAGAGCACCAACGCGAGCACCACGAACGTCCAGCTCATGGGCGCTACTCCCCGTGATGGTGGCCGCAGCAGCACTCGTGGCCGTCATCATGGCCGTGGCCGCCGCAGCACTCGTGGTCCTCGCCGTGATGGTGGCCGCAACCGCACTCATGGTCGTCGCCGTGCTCGCCGCAACCGCAGCCGTCCTCGTGAGCACCGTGCTCCTCGGGACGATACTGCGACCAGTCCAAACCGGCGGCGATGGCATCGGCCTCCTCCTTGTAGAGGACCGTGATGGCCTGGGTGCCCAGCTTGGCGCCACCGATGGCGTCGAGCATGTCGTAGAGCGTAAAGGCCACGTCGGCACCGGGCAGCGCGAGCTCGCGGTCATCGGCGTAGGCGAGCGCCAGACGCAGGTCCTTAATGAAGTGCTCGACCATAAAGCCGGGCTTGTAGTCGCCGTCGAGCGCCTTGGGAGCCAGGCTCTCCATGGCGCCGGACTTGCCGGTACCGCCCAGGATCATCTGGCGGGTCTTCTCCAGATCGAGGCCGCTCAGCTCGGCAAATGCCATGGCATCTGCCATGCCGACCATGCAGGCGCCCAGCGACACCTGGTTGGCGAGCTTGGCAGCCTGGCCCTTGCCGGCGCCGTCGAAGCAGCAGATGTTGGCCGCAAAGGTGGCAAGGATGTCACGGACCGGAGCAATGTCGTTCTCGGTGGCGCCCACGATAGCCGTGAGCGTGCCGGCGATAGCCCCCGACTCGCCGCCGGTGACGGGGCAGTCAAACGCCATGCGGCCGGAAACCTGGGCGGCCTCGGCAATGTCGCGCGCCAGCTCGGGCGAGCTCGTGGTGAGGTCGATCAGGACCGCGCCGGGCTTAGTGCACGCGAGCAGACCGTCGCCCGCCAGGTAGAGCTCCTCGACCTCGGAGGGATAACCCACCATGGTAAAGACGACATCGGCGTTCGCCACGGCATCGGCCGGCGCATCGGCCCAGGCGGCACCGCGCTCGATAAGCGCGGCGGCCTTGGACTTGGTGCGGTTGTTGACCGTGACGGGATAGCCGGCGTCCAGAATGTGGCCGGCGATGGGGGCACCCATGATTCCGGTGCCGATAAATGCGACAGAGAGCTTGTTTGCCATGAAACCTTTCCTTTTGGGTTGGGTGTAATTACCAGGTTGAATACTCGGTGCCAGCGTTTGGGCTGTGAGTTGAGATCGATTACGGCCGCATTACTTGCCTACTGGCCGCGCACGCGGCGGGCGATGCGGTCGGAAAGCGACGCCTTGTCGGCGCGGTTCTTGCCCCAAAAAGCGCAGGCCACCATGCCGGGACCCACGTGCGAGCCGATGGTGGGGCCCACGGAGCTGCGAATGATCGTGACGTCGGCGCAGCCCTCCTCCTTGCGGATGGCGGCTTCGAGCCAGTCGCCGTCCTTTTCGGCATCGGCCGTCATGATGGCGATGGGCATGGTGCGATCGGGCACGTAGTTCTCGCGGAACGACTTGAGGATGGACTTGAGTGCCTTCTTGCGGCCGCGGTTGACGCCGATCAGCGACAGCGAGCCGGCCAGGTCGTAAGAGAGCTCGGGCTTGACGTCGAGCTTTGCCGTAAGCTGTGCCGCCGCGGGCGGAATGCGGCCGCCGGCAGCCAGTGCGTCGAAGCTCTCGAGCGTAAAGTAGCCGTGGACGTAGGTCTTTGCCTCGTTTGCCCAATCGACCAGCTGCTTGGCGGTCAGTCCCGCCGAACGCTGGCGCACGGCCTCGAGCGCCAGGAGCGCGCCGGTCGCGCAGGGCAGAGCGTTGTCGACCACGTAGAGCTCAAAGTTGGGATACTCGGCGCGCACGGCATCTGCCGCCTGGCACGCGGAGTTGTAGCTCGACGACAGCGCCGAGGTAAAGCACAGGTAGACCGTGGGCGTGCCCTCTTTGGCGCACTCGGTAAAGAACTCGATATAGCGACCGAGCGACACAGCCGAGGTGGACACGCGGGCGCCGGCGCGCATGCGGTCGTAGAACTCCTTAGGGCTCATGCTCGACCAGATGTCGTCCGTGCGCTCCTCGCCATCGATAATGAATGGGAAACCCAGGATATCGACATCGAGGTTCGCGGCGACCTCGGGGCTAAAGTCGCAGCAGGTATCGACGACGATGCGGCAACGGTCCGAATGACCGGTAGATGCGGCCTTGTCCATCAAGGCGACTCCTTACGTAAAAAGGCGGCCACCCGCATGGGATGGCCGCCAACCGTTAACTCATGCAAGTTAACGTATTTTACTCGTCAAGTGTTTCGATGCGGGGCTTGATGATGCCATATCCACCATTCTTACGGTGATACACCACATTGATGAGGCCAGTCGTCGCGTTCTCGAACACGTAGAAGTCGTGGCCCAGCAGATCGGTCTGCACCAGTGCCTGCTCCTCAGTCATCGGGGTGACATCGATGACCTTCTCGCGGACGAGCAGGTCATCCTCCTCCTCGGGCAGCAGCAGGTCGGCCAGATCCTCGACGCGCTCGACCGGTGCGACATCCGCTGCGCTGGCACCGCCCTGGCGGTTGTCCACGACCTTGGTCTTAAACTTGCGCAGCTGGCGGGTGACCTTATCGGCGGAGAGGTCGATGGCGGCGTACATATCTGCACCGTGCTCGGCAACGCGAATCACCGAACCGCGGGCACGAACCGTAACCTCGACGATTGCCGGGTTGGGGTTCGAGGGGTTCTTCTCATAGCGAAGTACAACGTCGACCGTCATGGGCTCGATATCGAAAACCTTGAGTGCCTCGCCGATCTTCTCATCCACATGCGCACGCAGAGCATCGGTTACCGTCGTCTTGCGTCCAGAAACCTTGATATCCATACGTGGCTCCAATCTGCCTCGGGGACTTACTGTACTGGCTATGTACCCATTGCCGTGCATTTCATCACGCGGATTCCTAAAGACCCGAATAACGATTGCTTGATACCGCATACCGAAGTCTCGCACTTTTCTGTGGCAAAGTGCGCTATGGGAGGGCGTCAGCGACTTTGTATTTGGTCCCGAAAATTGGCTTTGACCTGCTGGTTTTATAGGGATAAAAAAGCCGGGCTCCCCTATTAGGGAAACCCGGCAGTGCGTGTTGAAACCGTGAAGAGGTGTCCTTTCCAACGTATAGGAGACACCACCCCTAGCAATAACTAGCTATTAAGTTTGTTAATGTCGTCGTCAGTGATGGTGCCTTCCTGGCTGGACGATTTGTCCTCGGAGGATGCGGTCTCATTGTTGGAATCGGAGGACTCGCTGCCGGAGGACGTGGTCTCACTGGACTCAGAGTCGCCCGGCTGCACGTTAGCGCCCGAGACCGTCTTGGTGGTGAGGTCATAGGGCATCGTGCCGTACCAAACGGAGTGGACCGCCTCGAGCGTGCCATCGACCGTGATACCGTCGAGGGCATCGCTCACGGCACGGCATAGCTCGTCGTTGGCCGCGAGGCCCGCGACGCCGAGCGTCGAGGGCGTCTCGAGCGTGCCGACGTAAGAGACCTGGCTCATCAGGCGCGCAAGGTAGCCGCCGGCCGTGGAGTCGCAGATCACGTAGTCGACCTCGCCGGACTCGAGTGCCTCAAAGCACTCGTTGATGTTGGAGAAGGTCTTTTGGTTGGCCGTGATGCTCTGCTTGGCGAGCGCTTCCTGCGAGGCCGAGGAGGTCTGAACGCCCAGGGTAGCGGTGTTAAGCGTTTCGGTGGAAACGCTCAGCGACTCGCCATCGCTCGTCTTTCCGAACACTGCCGCAGCGTCGTACAGGCAAGTACCAAGCGTGCTGATGTCACCATCCGTGGAATTGATGTCGCCAATGAAGATGTCGGCCTTTTTGTCGCCAAGCGCGGAATCGGCAGAAGACGCATCGACGAAGGCAACCTTAAGGCCCATACGGCTTGCAAGGGCACGGGCAGCGTCGACCGCGTAGCCCGTGAGGTTACCATCGGCGCCCTGCATGGCCTGCGGAGCATCGGAGGTATCGAGAGCAACCGTCAGGGTTCCGGGAGTGACCAGGGCATCGTCCGACACCGCCGGCGTGACGGTCTCGTACTCGATCTGGTCAATCGTGGGAGTCGTGAACGTAGACAGCGGGTTGAACGCGCATCCGCTCAGGCCCAAAACGGCGATGACCGCTGCGGTCCCAGCACCTAACCGAGCCGCGTGCATCAAGCTGCCCCTCACCATGTCCACTACCCTGCCTTCTGTGTCGTATACGATCCGTGCGTTGCGCGGAATATCGGGTTGTTCCCACCAGCTGACCTGGTATTTGACCCCACACTTGCGCACCGGGGTGTTTGCTCGGGAGGCCGCAGCCACCTTCACGACTGACCCGCTCGCCCGCGAGGCGGTATTGCCCCAAAGAAAGTAGAACGGACGGTGCGGCTTACATCTAGGACGCGCCATGATCGCGCCGCGCGCACGCGGTCGCTTACGTGGATCCCTTTGACCGCGTCTGTCTTGGACTAGGACGGGCATTTCGTCCGTCCGCAACCACAGCCTGGTAGGAACGTAGCGCATTATAGCTATGTTCAAGCTAAAGTTTAAGGTTAAGGGCGTCATTCGCATCGTGCGCACAGATTTTGCAGGTCGGAGTGGGCTATTCGTGCCCCTATGAAGCCCGGAACTCCCCTACGGGGAGTTCCGGGGCGCCCTTCTTAGGGTGCCCCGGTCAAAATATGGCAAATATGAGTACTGCCACCAATTTAGTAACAGGCAATTTTGGCCTCTCGGACAGATTTTGCGCTCAGTGTCGCCAACCTGATGCTTAGTTATTCTACATTTGTTTATTATCTTCTTGCTTTACGCCGCCTCCGAGTCCTAGATTCCTTGATTTTGCTGTTACTGATTTAGTGACAGTACTCATATTTGCCGTATTTTGGCCAGGGTATATGATTAACCCCCTATTTTCGTCGCAAATTAGACCGGCTTAAGCCCAAAACACGCCCGCAGCGTGTTAAGCAACGCCTCTTGCTTCTTCCTGCGGGCATCGACACGATTCCGGTACCGCTTTCGCATACGCTGGTGCATGCGCCATGCGAGCGCTTCCACCGCTTCCATATCACAGAGCATTTCGTTGTTGACCGTCGCGACCTCGATTCCCATAGTAATCAAGCCCGTGTTGCGTTTTTCATCATGGATACGTCCCCTCCGGGAGGAATGGCCCAGCTCACCGTTGTATTCCAGGTCAAACCGGGCTGCTTCCTGATACGCATCGCAAACTGCATGCGGCATCCCCGAGATTGCCTGCGCGCGATCATCGAACTCGATCTTGTAGTCGGTCTTAAAGGGACCGCAGGCAAACCCGCCATAGGAAAACGGAAGCGAAAACAGGGCGAGCATGATGCACTCCATGGATGAGCGCAGGTTTTCCGAAAGATAGGGACACAGACGCTGCAGCTGTTTGGCCGCGTTCCCCTTGCATACCGCGAGGTAATCTGCCAGACGATCGGGCATCAGCACCGGCTCAACCTCAAAGTAGCCCACGTCTGCTGGCTGGTCCTTGTCCTTTGCAAGTTTATTCGCAACGGGCGAGGTGTAGGGAGGCAGATACTTCCCGCGGTCACTCAGCGAAATCTTAGAGCACAGCTCCTGGGCCAGGGCAAATGCCTGGATACAGCCGACCTCGCGGGCGACGGCAACACAAAGGGCCTCGGGAGATAGACTGTACACCCCCGGTTCCACCTCTAGAATCGAGCCGGCGGGCAACCCAGAGCATACGGACCAGCCCACGCCAGGCATGCGGCGGCGCTGCGCCGCAGATCCCACCAGCAAGCAAAGATCTTCTTGCACCTCGCCGCTTGCGGCCCCAATCCGCACCAAGTCGGGAAGATAGATGTCCTCGGTCGAGGGCGACGATGTGCACAGCACACGGCGCTCTTCATCGGGATCGAGGTCCCTCCAGCTGATGTAACCCATTTGTCGACGCTCGGCGCGCATCATGCGTAGCGCCGAGGCGCCTGTTAGGATTACGGAAGCCGCTAGCTGTTCGCCTGTCGGCTCGTTGCGCCGCTCAATCTTCACTGCCACAAAACCACCCCTACCAAACGCGTGCGATAGCGAGGCCATCGACTGCTGCGGCGCCGGCGCGCTTGAGTTCCGCCGAAGCCGCTGCCATCGTCGCGCCCGTGGTGATAACGTCATCGATAAGCAGCAGGCGGCGGTCCCGCACATCCTCAACCGTCTCGTACATGCCTTGGGCACGCTCGCGGCGCTCCTCACGACCGAGTTCGCGCTGGTCGCCATGCCCGTACTTGACGAGAGCATCGAGCAGGGGAACACCCGACAGCTCGCAAAATGGGCGCGCAATAGCCTCCATATGATCAAAACCACGCCGCCGAAACGCTGCCGCCGTCGCAGGCACAAACACCACGGCATCGGCGCCGGACAACACACCGCCGTAGCGTTCGGGCGCCGCGACCTGGGCATGTAAGGCGGTGTCGTAGAGCAGCTCCGCCAGATACGGAGCCAGACGTCGCTCGCCCGCATCCTTGTACGCTTTAATGATGCGCGGCAGCGGATGCGCATAGACGGCGCACGCCAGGCAGCGGTCGAGCGCCTCCGCCATTGCCGAGGACGTGCCCTCGACCGAACACTCAGTGCACAGCAAATCCCCAAACGGGGCGCCGCATCGGGTGCAGCTATGACGTGGGTCGATGAGCGTGAGCGCAGCCAGGCAGTCTTGGCAAATAAGCGTACCGGCGCGCTCGCAGCCGGCACATCGTGTTGGCGACAATGCCTCGAGCGCCTCGCGTGCCACCCGCTCGGCAAACGGTAGTAATTCGTCCGCAAACGGTAGGGCATCGGCATCCTGCAGACAGCTCAATATGTTCAGATGGCTCTTCAAGACACAACCCTCCCTACGTTCGGTCGCAGGGAGGGTTGTTGATTCGGCGCTATGATACCCCGATGCGCTCGGGGCAAGGCGGGCTAAATCCGCTCGCGGGCGTTATTCGCCGGCGGGCGGTTGTGGTGCGGACGAAGACGGGGTCGAGCCCTCGCCACCATCCTGGCGCGGCTTGCGGGAACGGCGACGGCGACGGCGCTTTTGACCCTGGTCGGCCGAGCCCTCGCCACCGCGATCCTCGCGCGGCTCGCGCTCGTCGCGAGCGGCGCCACGCGAAGCCTTAGCAGCCGCTCCCCCGCCATCTCCGGGACGACGGCGCGTGACCTTGACCTCGCCATCCGAGACCTGATCGGCCACGGAGGGCACTGAGGGCTTCTGTTGCGCGCCCGAGGAATGGCGACGGCGCGGACGCGGCGCGCGCTCCTCCTCGCCACGTGACTTGCCGCCCTTGTCGGCAGGCGTATCGGAGGCCGAGGGGCCCTTGGAAGCGGCACCAGCCTCGCGAGCAGCTGCGGCGCGGAAGGCGTCCTCGCGCTCCTCGCTCGACAGATGACGGCGGCGGCGACGCGTGGGGTTCATGCCACCGCCGCGGTTTTGCTGCTGGGGCTGTTGAACCTCGCGCTCGCGAGCTCCGTTCTTGCCGGCGGCTGCGGCCTCGCCGGCATCGGCAGAGCCCGCACGCTTGCGGCGGCGACGGCCACCGGCGGTATCCTCGACCTCAGGCGCCTCGGCCTTGCTGCGGCCCTTTCCGCGGCCACGGCCCTCGCCCTGCCCCTGACCGGCGCGAGCATCGGATTCAGCATCGCGACGACGGCGCTTGGGCATCGACGTACCGGCCAGACGGTCGGCGCTCGACAGGCCATCGCCCACGTCGACGCCGTTCTCGCGGTCGAGCTCCATAAGCGCCAGACGCATCTCGGGCGACTCGATGCGCTCGAGCACGTCGCGCGTCACGCAGTCGGGGCGGCAGTTGCAGCCCTGCTCGGCGGCCTTCTTTTTGCAGCCCTCCGAGCAGGTCATATCGGCCAGGTTGACCTTAAAGACCTTGCCGTTCTCCAGGCGCAGCACCAGCTGCTCACGCGGCGTGTCATATTCCTGAATACGCGCCTTGCCGAGCGGCGTATCGATGAGCGTCTTCTTTTTGGGCGCACGGCTCTTAAAGTCCTTGTACGCTTCGAACTCATAGCGCAGGCAGCACATCAGGCGGCCGCAAACGCCGCTGATCTTGGAGGAATTGAGCGGCAGGTCCTGCTCTTTTGCCATGCGGATCGAGACGGGCTCAAACTGTCCGCCAAAGCGCGTGCAACAGAGCTCCTGGCCGCACTGGGCATAGCCGCCCACCAGGCGAGTCTCGTCGCGCACGCCGATCTGGCGCATGTCGACGCGAATGTGCAGCGTCGAGGACAGATCCTTGACGAGCTGGCGAAAATCGACGCGCTCCTCGGCCGCAAAGTAGAACACGGCCTTCTCGCCGCCAAACAGGTACTCGACGCCCACCGGCTTCATCTCGAGGTCGAGTTCTTTGACCAGACGGCGGAAATCGACCATGGCCTCGTCGCCCTGGATGGCAAGATCGTCGGCAAGCTGCAGGTCGATGTCGCTCGCCACGCGCAGCACGGGCTTGAGCGGCTGACCGATCTCGTCTTGCGGCACCTCGAAGGGATCGGCCGTAACCAAGCCGATCTCGGTTCCGCGCTCGGTGGAGCAAATGGCATAATCGGCCTCGAGGATATCCAGGTCCTGCGGGTCAAACCACAGGTCGCGCGAGGCGTAGGTAAACTTAACGGGTACGACTAACGGCATTTCAGTGCCTTCCTGATATCGAACAGCATGACCTCGATGGCCAGCTGGGGAGTAACGTTTCTGGCGATGTTGTGCTCGGCGGTTGCGACCGCCTCGAGCGCCTGGGTGGCACCCGCAACATTCGTCGCGGCGGTAAGCCGACCGATCGTGTCGCGCACGTCTTCGTTCACCACGTCGGCCGCCTCGTCCTGAAGCGTCAGCAGCACGTCGCGCATGAGCGTCCGCGCGCTCGCCAGCGCTTCCATGATACCCGAACGCTCGCGCGCGTTGAGTTCGCGCTTGTTGCGGTCCTCAAGCTGCTTCAATGCTCCACGCGACAGATAGTCGGCGTTTTGCTCGAGCACCTTTTCCTGCGTGGACTTGACCTCGGCGAGCGGTGCCTTAACGGCGACGATAAGCGACTTGGCGCGGCTGAGCACGTCGGCCTCGTCGGCGGCGATAAGCGAATCGATGGCGCGGACCATCTGGCGGCGAGCATCCTGGCGCTCGGCGCTCTTAAGAAACTCGATGCTGCGCGTGGGGCTTCCCGCCACGGCGACCGCCATGCGACAACGCGCGAGATCCTGGCCGGTAGCGCGACTCACGGCCTGCGCGGCCACGGCGGGAGACACCAGCCGAAACGGCACGCACTGGCAGCGGCTCACGATGGTGGGCAGCATCACGTCTGCCGAGGTGCCCAGCAAGATGAACATAACGCCCTCGGGCGGCTCCTCGAGGGTTTTGAGCAGCGCGTTGGCGGTGTTGGCGCGCAGCTGCTCGGCGCGGTCGATGATGTAGACCTTGGCCTTGGCGCGGATGGGCGCCAGCGGCACGTCATCGAGCAGCTCGCGGGTCTGGGCAATGAGATAGCCCGTGGCGCTCTCGGGCGTGTAATAGTGCACGTCGGGATGCGTGTGCCGAGCAACGCGCACGCAACTGTCGCACGCGCCGCAGCCGTCCTGCTCGCACAGGAAGGCCTGGGCGAGCGCCCATGCGGCATCGAGCTTGCCGGCGCCGGGGGCGCCCAAAAACAGGTAGGCGTGCGATGCGCGACCGCTGGCGACGGCATTGGTCAAAAAATCGCGCACGCGCTCTTGGGTGTCGAGCTTGGCCAGCAGGCTTGTCTGAGCGGGGGCCATGTTACTCGGCCTCCTGGGCAAGCGCGGCGGCGACGGCGTCTTGGGGAATATCAAGACCATGCGCCCGAACCTGCTTAACCGTCTTTGCGAAGACTTCCTCGATGGGTGCGGTGGCATCGATAAGCTTTACGCGGCTCGGCTCCTCGGCAGCAATGCTGCAAAATCCCTGGTAAACACGCTCTTGAAACGCCATACCCTTTGCCTCCATGCGATCTGCCGCGCCACGGGCGGCCATGCGCAGCGCCGCCTGCTCGGGCGTGATGTGGTAGACGAGCGTGAGCGCCGGGTGCGTTCCCGCGACGGCGAGGTCGTTGGCATCGCGCACCATCTGGCGGTCGAGGCCGTCGGCAAACGCCTGGTAGCAGGTCGTGGAATCGTAGAAGCGGTCGCACAGGACCACCTTGCCGGCCGCAAGGGCGGGGGCTATGACCTCGTGCACCAACTGGGCACGAGCGGCCTCGTACAGCAGCAGCTCGCAGGTGTCGCCCATCGCCGTGTTGGCGGGGTCGAGCAGCAGGGCGCGAATCTTTTCGCTGATGGCGGTGCCACCCGGCTCGCGCAGGCTCACAACCTGGTGGCCGGCAAGGTCGAGCGCGCGGGCAAGCAGACGCGCCTGCGTAGACTTGCCGGCACCGTCGACGCCCTCGAGCGTGATGAAGCTATGTCGAGCGGGCTCAAAAGCCATGGGCGCAGCCCCTTCCTACAAAGCGCGTAAATGCAGATATATCAACCAAGTCATGATACCCCAGGGGCAGGCGCGCCCCAACGACTAGCCGACAGTTAGGGACGTTCCTAAACTGCCGGCCGAAAAGGAACGTCCCTAACTGCTGGCTTTTTTGGGCGGTGGGTATAATCGTCGTATTGCATTGAAATGTGGCGAAAGGAGTGGCAATGTCTCGGTATTGCGCCTCGTGTGGCAAGCGTCTTGAAGATGATGCCAAGTTCTGCACCTCGTGCGGTGCACCCGTTGAGCAAACAGCCGCGAGCAGTAGCCAGCCCGCGTTTGAGCAGACCGGCTCCCTCGATACGCCGCAAACCAAATCGGACGACCCCCTTGCCTATCGTCCCGACCCCGCCGCCGGCCCTGCGGCCGACTCCGCGGCGGTCGAAACGACGCAGCGCATACCCGTCACGGGCACCTCAGCCCAACAGCGACCGGCCTCTGCATACGCGCCCGATTCGCCACAGGGCCCCGCTCCCAAAAAGAGCGCTACCGGGCCGCTTATCGCCGTTATCGTTGTGCTGGTGGCGATTATCATCGCGCTGGTCATTTTCTTTGTGATCAAGCCTTTCGACAACGCCGCCACGCAGACGACCGCCGAGGTTACCAAGCTACACCACGATGATGACGCCGATGACCTTAAGCCTCTCGGCGACCCCAATAGCCTTTACGACGATGATGACGATGACGAGGACGAAGCCGGCGGCGAGGCAACCCTCTCCGAGAAAAACCTCTACCGCCGCCTGAGCGAATACTATGACCTGCTCGAAGATCTCGATAACGAGGTCCGCGCCTGCGCGCAGGTCTTCAACGGCAGCTATCTGGAAGAGGATCGCACCACCCGTCAAAACCTCGCCGACGTCGCCGAGCGCACGGAGGACACCATCGAGCAGTATTACGATATCGTCGAGGACCTGGACGTCCCCATGAGCTCCAAGAACTACAGCTCTTGGAAAGACATCATTGCCCTGTATGACGATCTTGATCACCGCATCGACGCGATCTGCGATGCTTGGGAGATCAGCCTAAAGTACGCAAAGCCCGCGGACCATAAGGACGAAATCGTGGCGCCGCTGGCACGCGACAACGTGGCGGGCACCAATGACAATAAGTACCGCCTAGACTTTGAGGAGCGCTATCCCGGCGCCAAACCCGTCGAAGTGAACTAGCGCTTTGTCGTTCCCTAGTCATTGGGGACGTTCTAACGTGCTGGATTTTACTTGTCGGCTTTTTTCGCGGCGGTCTTCTTGGCCGTCGTCTTTTTCGCCGTCGACTTTTTCGCAGCGGTCGTCTTCTTCGCCGTGCTCGCCTTGGTCGCGATCTTGCGGCCGCGGGCGGGCTTCTTCTCTTTGGTTGGGCAGTCCATGTTGACGCAGATACGCCACGGGCCGCGCGCCGTGTTGACCACCACGATGGGGGCGCCGCACTCGGGGCAGGTCTCGCCCGTCGCCTCGAGCTTGCCGCGCGCCGGCAGCGGATAGCTCACGCCACAATCGTCATAGTTGGTGCAGCGGATAAAGCGCTTGCCGCTCTTCTCGCTCTTGTGCGCGATCAGGTCGCCATGGCGTCCGGCCTCGGCGCACACCTTGCACTCACCCACCTTAAGGTCGGGCTCGTAGTTGGTGGGGCACGTGGGGTTCACGCAGATCTCGAAGGCCTTCTGGCGGAACGGCTGGCACTTGATGCGCGGCGCGCCGCACTCGGGGCACACGGCGGCCTCGCCCTCGAGCGGGCTCACCTTGACGCCGCTCGACACCGGATAGGTCACATCGCAGTCGGGCCAGCCCATGCAGCCGATAAAGCTGCCGCGGGTCTTGGCGCTCGTCTTCATAACCAGATCCTTGCCGCACTTGGGGCAAGCGCCCACGCGCGCATCGGCCGTGACGGCGTCGCTGATGGCGTCGCCCAGCTCCTGCGTATGCTTGAGCAGCTCGTCGAGCACGCCGGCCAGCAGCGCGCGCGAGTGCGCCACGACATGCTCTTCGGTGTCCTCGCCACGCTCCACGCGGGTCATGTCGCCGTCGAGCTCGCTGGTCATATCGGGGCTCGTGATGCGCGGGGCAAACTGCGACAGCGCATCAATGATGGCGATACCCAGCTGACTCGGCTCCACGGGATCGTTTTTGAGGTAGCGCACGGCATACAGGCGCTCGATGATGCTCGCGCGTGTGGACTTGGTGCCCAGGCCGCGCTTTTCCATCTCCTGCACGAGCTTGCCCTGGCTGTAGCGCGCGGGCGGCTCGGTCTGCTTGGCCTCGAGCTTAATGTCGAACACATCGACCGTATCGCCCTGCTCGAGCGGCGGCATCTGCTCGTCGCGCTTGAGGCCATACGGGTAGGCCTCGCGGAAGCCCGGGGTCACGAGCACGTCGCCCGAAGCCACGAACGGCTCGCCGTTGACGTCGAGCTCGAGCTTGGTGTTCTCGATGGTCGCGGGACCCATGAGCGTTGCCAGGAAGCGGCGGGCGATGAGGTCGTAGAGCTTGCGCTGGCCGCCATCGAGCGTGGACGGATCGCCTTCGCCCGTGGGGTAGATGGGCGGGTGGTCGGTGGTCTCGACCTTACCGCGCGTGGGCTTCATAGGGCCGGCGAGCACCTTTTTGCACACGGGCGCCAGCGCCGGGTTAATCTTTGCCAGGTCGCTTACCACGGCGCCCAGATCGAGCGTCGCGGGGTACACGGTGTTGTCGACACGCGGGTAGCTGATGAGGCCCGCCATGTAAAGGGACTCGGCGATGCGCATGGTGCGTGCGGGCGATATGCCCTCGGCCGCGGCGGCTGCCTGCAGCGAGGTCGTCGCGAACGGCGTGGGCGGCTGCTGCTTGCGCGAGCGCTTGGTCACCGCGGCGACAGTTGCCGTCTTGGCACCGTCAACGTGGCCGTACGCCGTCTCGGCGGCATCTTTATCGGTAAAACGCGCCGTCTTGTGCGCGATCTTAAAACGGTCGTCCTCGGCGGCGCCCTGCGCGGCACCCATACCGCGAATCTGCCAATAGTCCTCGGGCACAAACGCCATGCGCTCGCGCTCGCGCTCGACCACCAGGGCGAGCGTCGGCGTCTGCACGCGGCCGGCGGAACGCACGTTGCCAAATCCACCAAACTTGGCGAGCGTCAGGTAACGCGTGAGCACCGCGCCCCAAATGAGGTCGATGTGCTGACGGCTCTCGCCAGCGTCAGCCAGGTTCTGGTCGAGCGAGACAAGGTTATCGAAAGCCTGCGTAATCTCGGCCTTGGTAAACGAAGAATACTGGGCGCGAGCGACCGGCAAGTCGGGCGCAACCTCGCGCACCTTGTTGAGGGCGTCCGAACCGATCAGTTCGCCCTCACGGTCGAAGTCCGTGGCGATAATGACGCTGTCGGACTTCTTGGCAAGGTTCTTGAGCGAGCGGATGAGCTCCTTCTCGGCCGGCAGCTTAATGACGGGCGCCCAGGTGAGGTAAGGCAGGCTCTCGAGCTTCCAGCCCTTGATGGAGATACCATCGGCAAGAAACGGCTTGCGCTTGGTGTCGTAGGGCGGACGTGCCAGGCCATCGGGCATATCGGCCGGCAGCATCTCGCCGTCCTCGGTGACCGAATACCAGCCCAGCTTTTTATCGAACAGCACGCTGTCGCAAAAATCGGGCGCAAGGATGTGACCGGCAAGGCCGATCGTCACGCACTCCTCGCCCTTCCACTCAAAACGGTAGATGGCGGTGTTGTACACCTTGTCCTTTTTGGGCTTGCCCGTGGACAGACGCTCGGCAATCTGACGCGCGGCGTCGTTTTTCTCGGCGATGATGAGCTTCAAAAGAGGCTCCTATCTCGTATCTCTGCGGCTACGCCCGCCCGTATGGCGGCCGACTTACGCCCTTGCTTGCTCAATCTGCCCGATGAGCCAATCGCACCAGGCATCCATGCCCTCGCCCTTGTGCGCGCTCACGGCAAACCGCGGCGCCTGCGGATTGAGGTCATCGAGTGTCTTAGTATACCTATCCATGTCAAAATCGAAAGCCGGGGCCACGTCGACCTTATTGAGCAGCTGCGCGCCGGCGTGCTGGAAGATGCCCGGGTACTTGATGGGCTTATCGTCGCCCTCGGGCACCGAGAGGATCATGATGGACAGGTTCTCGCCCAAGTCAAAGTCGACCGGGCAGACCAGGTTACCCACATTTTCGATAAAGATGACGTCGATGTTCTCCAGACCGACGGCCTGGTCGAAGGCGTCGACGGCCTCCATGATCATGTTGCCCTCGAGGTGGCACAGGCCGCCCGTGTTGATCTGGATGGCGGGCATGCCGGCTTCCTTCATGGTGATGGCGTCGACGTCCGAGGCGATATCGCCCTCGATAACGGCACAGCGCAGGCTGGCTTTGTCACGCAAGCGCTCGTTGGTGCCCAGAATCGTGGTGGTCTTACCCGAGCCAGGGCTCGACAGCACATTGATCACGTAAGTGTTCGTCTGCTCAAACCGCTGACGCAGCTGATCTGCCAGGCGCTCGTTGCGCGACAGAATCGGCGACGCGATATCAATCGTTTTCTCGGCCATACTTAGCGCTCCTTACTTTGGCCCTTTTATACCCCATCGCTAGATGGCGAGCGTGCTAATCGTCGGGGGTCTCGATCTCGATACTTGCGATGTCGAGTTCGCGGCCATGCAGCAGACGCACGTTGGCACCGCCACATTGGGGACAACGGCAATGGAAACGGTCGTGCTCAAAGACCTCACCGCAGTCCAGACACTCGCTTTGTGGATGGACTTCCTCCACGGCAAGCTCGCAGCCGCGCGTGAGCGAGTCCTCGTCGCGAAACGTCTCCCACGCAAAGTCAAGCGCCTCGCGCACGACCTCGGTCATATCCCCGATACGCAGCGTTACCAAAACGGCGCGCGAGGCCCCCGCCCCACGCGCCGCGCGAATCACTGTATCGAGTATGCCGTTGACAATGCCAACCTCGTGCATACCGATTTACTCCTCGTCGTCCTCGTCGTCCGAGAACAGGTCCAGACGGCTCACGAACAGGCCCTCCTTGCCCTCGCGCGCGGTAATGACCACGCGAGCAATGGCGAGCGAAATCTCGTAGAGCGAGAGCAGGGCGCCATACATGAGACCCAGCGTAACGGGCGAGCCGTCGGGCGTAATCACAGCCGAGCCCACAAGCAGGCCTACGTACACGTAGCGCCAGGCGCTGCGGAAGGCCGCATAGGACACGATGTGAAAGACGGACAGATAGAAGATGATGAGCGGCAGCTCAAACGCCACACCAAAGCCGATCATAAAGAGCAGCTCCATGTTGACGTAGTTCTCCAGGTCGGGCAGCGCCGTAGCGACGGCCGAGGTCTCGCCGATGAGCCACTCAAAGCCCGCCGGGATGATGATGAAATAGCAGAAGATGGCACCCAGGAAGAACAGCACCGTCGAGGCGAGCACCGTGGGCACGACCCACTTGCGCTCGTTGGGGCGCAGCGCCGGCAGGAAAAATGCCAGGATCTGCCAGATGATCATGGGCGTGCACATGACCACGGCCATCTTGATGGCCAGCGAGAAGCGCAGGCCAAAGCCGCCGAGTGTGGTGGTGATGTAGAACTTACCGTCCGGCACAAACGAGCGGATGGGGTCTTCCAGGATATCGAGCACCACGGGCGTGGCAAAGTACAGCACGATGGCGGCGGCAAACACCGACACGACCACGATGGTCAGGCGGCGACGGAGCTCTCCCAAGTGATCGAAGAGCGGCATACGAGCAGGTCCGATAGGCATTACTCATCGCCTCCCTTCGGGGCGTCGGCGGCAGCAGTCTCGGCAGCGTCCTCGGCCTCGAGCTCGCGAGCGAGCTGGTCGACGACGGCCTTGCGCTTGCGGGGACGACGGGCGTAGAGGTCAGCCGTCGTGGGCTCTGCCGGCTCGGGCTCGGGCTCTGCAGCAGGCTCGGGCTCGACGGCAGGCTCGGCGGCAGCGGCAGGCTCGGCCTCGGCGGCAGCGGCCTCGGACTCCTCAGCAGCACCCTCGCCCTCGGCGGCAGCCTCGCTCGCGGCCTTCTCGGCAGCAAGGCGGGCACGACGCTCGGCAAAGGTCTCCTTCTTGGCGGGCGCTACCGTCTCGGCGGCATCCTCGTCCGCATCGGAATCGTCATCGACGGCAGCCTTCTTGGGCTTGACCGGAGCCGAAGCGGCCTCGCTCACCGGATCGATGATCTCGGACTGGACAACCGCCGTCATCTTTTCCTGCGTCTCGCGGAACTGACGGATGGCACGGCCGATCGTACGGCCCATCTGCGGGAGCTTATCCGGGCCAAACAGCAAAAAGCCGAAGACCACGATGATTGCCAGCTCACCTTCTCCAATACCAAACACACATACCTCCAAGGCTCGATGTGATTCGAGCCCGCACCGCGCCATTCGGCCGGAACTCGTCTATTCATTCGGTCAAGTATAGCGCCCGGACGCCAAAACGTCCGAGCGCATCACAAACATATGCCAAACGGCACGCCCTTTTGGGGGCAAAGATTATGCAGCGGTGATCGAAATCTCCTGGTCGACGCCCAACAGCTGAACCACGCGCATCACCGGGGGCTGCACGTTGACGCAGCTAAAACGCTTACCATGATCAGCTGCGTGGTGTGCGGCGCCCACAAGCACGCCAATGCCCGTCGAATCGATGTAGCTCACCTGGGCAAAATCGAGCTCAACGGCCTCAGTGGGCTGCTCGAGCGCCAGGTCGATGGCATTGCGCAGGCTATCGGCGTTAGAGATATCGATCTCACCGGTCACCTTAATGGTGTAGAGCTCTGGCGTGGGGTTTGTGGAAATACCCAAATCCATGTATACGCTCCTTTACGTATCGAAAGTGCGGATAGTACTAGGCGCGGACTTGCGGGGCCCTACGCGTTAGGCGCGCTCGGCACGCGCAAGCTCGGCAGCGACAAGCTTAACGGCCAGCACCAGCACATCGAGCGCGGCCTCCAGGTCCTCGACCGTGGGATAGCTCGGCGCGATGCGGATGTTGGTGTCGCGCGGGTCCTTGCCATAGGGCCAAGTGGCACCGGCCGGCGTGAGCTTGACGCCCAGGTCGGCGCAAAGCGCGGCGACCTTTTGGGCCGAGCCCTCGGGACCATCGAAGCTTACAAAGTAGCCGCCGCGGGGGTGCGTCCAGGTGGCGCAGCCCGTGTCGCCCAGGCCCTCGGTGAGCTTGCGCTCGACGGCCTCAAAGCGCGGGCGCAGGAACTCGGCATGCTTTTTCATGTGCTCCTTAACCGCCTCGATGGTGGGAAGGAAGCGCACGTGACGCAGCTGGTTGAGCTTGTCGGCGCTGATGAGGCCAGCCTTCAGGCGCTTGGAGAACTCCGCGATAACCGCGGGGCTCGCACCGATAAAGCCGATGCCGGCGCCCGGGAAGGTGATCTTGGACGTCGAGGCAAAGGCCACCACACGGTCCTCGGTGCCCGCCGCGCGAGCGAGGTCAAAGATGTTTGCGAGCTCGTCGGTCTCGTCGTACAGGTCGTGCACGCAGTAGGCGTTGTCCCAGAAGATGCGAAAATCGGGCGCGGCCGTGGGCATCTCGACCAGGCGACG
>CAUBVH010000009.1 GCA_958439425.1 uncultured Collinsella sp. | reverse complement strand
AGGGCGGAGGCGGGGCATGCCCCGCCTCTTACACCACATCTCTGTGCGCTACCTTGAAACTTCCTAATCACCGTCAGCTAGCGCCAAATTGGAAGTCGATGGTCACTCATTAACGTACAGTTCTTATAACTTTGTTCATTATTTTCCGCACCTAAAATGATACGCCGTTTGTGACAGTACTCACAAACGGCGTTTTTTGACCACTGGCGTGTCTGGCAGGCGGCAAGCACCGCCCGAATCCGCATTTTGAACGCGCCCGAATCGGTTCTGGAGCCGGTTTTCGCGCTCTTACTCGTCTTTGGGCGAGGGATGCTTGCAGACCACGCTCATGTAGATCATGCCGAGCACGGCTGCGGTGACCGAACCGGCGAGAATAGCGGCCTTGGCTGCAAGAACCTCAAACTGGGCCGTCGGGAAGGCGAGGCCGCTGATGAGGATCGACATGGTAAAGCCGATACCGCCCAAAATGCCCACACCGGCGATCATGTGCCAGTTGACATTATGCGGCAACTCGGAAATCTTGAGTTTAACCAGGGCAAACGTCATGCCAAAGATACCGATCGGCTTGCCCAGCAGCATGCCAAAGTACACGCCGAGCGTCACCGGGTCGGTGAGCAGCGTGCTCATGTCCACGCCCACCAGGCGAACCTGCGCGTTCACGAACGCAAAGATCGGCAGGATCACGAAGTTGACCGGCGTGGAGATCAGACGCTCCATGCGGATGAGCGGCGGGGTTACGCGGTGCATGACGCGCTCGACCTTGGTGGTCGAGACGGTAAAGTCATGCTGGCCCAGGATGTGCGCCTCGTCGTCGTAGCGATCATCGAGCAGCGGCAGGCACTCGCCCAGCCAATCGGTGAGGCTATCGAGCTTGACACCGCACTTGGCCGGGATGGTAAAGGCCAAGATGACGCCAGCAAGCGTAGCGTGCACGCCGCTCTTGAACATGCAAAACCACAACAGCAGACCCAGTACCGAATACGGGGCAAGGCGGTAGTGCTGCGTCTTGTTGAGCCACACGAGCGCGCAGGTCACAAGCGCGGCGGCGCCCAACCAAAACGGATTGGGGCTCTGACCGTAGAAGATGGCGATGGCGGCGATGGAGATGAGGTCGTCGGCGATAGCGAGCGTCGAGAAGAACACGCGCACGCCGTTGGGCACGCGATTGCCCAAAAGCGACAGCACGCCCAGCGCAAAGGCAATATCGGTTGCCATGGGGATGGCCCAACCGTTGCGGGCGCCGGCATGGTTAAAGATCAGGTAGATGCAGGCGGGAACGACAACGCCGCCCACGGCCGCCAGCATGGGAAGCATGGCCTGACGCGGATTCTTGAGCTCGCCGACCGTCATCTCGTACTTAAGCTCAATGCCCACCAACAAAAAGAAAATCGCCATGAGGAAGTCGTTGACGAAAAGCTCAACGGTGAGACCGGCCGTAAGGTTTCCCAGACCCACATACAGCGGGGTCTCCAAAAAGTGATGGACGGCCTCGTAGGCATCGGTATTGGCGCAAATGACGGCGGCGATGGCGGCGAAGACCATGACGGCGGCGGAAATCGTGCCGTTCTCGGCGATGCGCTCCCAGATGTCGTGACGTTCAAAGCGCTTGCGCTCACGAACGTTGAACAGCTGCTCAGTTGCTGCCATGGGCGGCTCCTTTCACGGGAAAGCTCCCGTCTTAAAAAAGCACGGCCCGCCCAAGTGGCGGCGCCGCGCTCTAACGTATTACGCTTGCATCTAGCCTACCCTGCACGACAAGCACGCAGGCGTGGCCGAAAAGCGGAACCACAGGTTGAACATTATTTGTTCAACGGCACGGGCATACCTGTCCAAGAGACGACGCGGCGCCGTGCACAAAAAACGACCGGAGCGCGGGGCGTCCGCGGTCCGGTCGTGGCGTTTGGTCAACTAAACCTAGCAGGCGGCCATGATGGGGGCAGCGACCTGCTTCTTACGGGAGAGGACGCCCGGCATCCAGACGCCGTCGTGCTCGTCGGCAATGCCCAGGCCCTTCTGAGCGGCCTCGGTCTCGCCCTCGAGCAGGACCTGCGAGCCCTCCTCCATGATGTCAGTGATGCACAGGACGATGCCGTCGGCACCTTTCTCGGCGGCGTAGGCGCGCATGGCCTTGCGAATCTCGTCGATCATGCCGAGTGCGCGGGTCTTGTCGACAGTCTCGTACTGGCCGATGAGCAGCTTCTTGCCGGCGGGCTCGAACATCTTGATGTCGTTGCCGACCATCTCGGCTGCGGTGAAGGAGCCGGACGGGCGGGTGAGGAAGACTTCCATGCCAAACTTGACCGGGTCGACGCCCACCTGCTCGCCGAGCTTGGCGGCGACGGCGCGGTCGACATCGGTGGTGGTGGGGCTCTTGAGCATGAGCGTGTCGGTCATCATGGCCGAGAGCAGCAGCTTAGCCTGGACGTCGGAAAGCTCAACGCCGAGCACGCCGGCGAGCTTGGTGACGATGGTGCAGCTGGAGCCCCAGGGCAGGCAGATGTAGTGCAGCGGGCCGGCGGTCTCGAAGTCGCCGATGCGGTGATGATCGACAACGCCAAAGACCGTGGCGTCCTTAAGGCCGGCGACAGACTGGGCGGACTCGTTGTGGTCGGTGAGGACGACGAGCTGGCCGGCCTCGACGGACTCGATCACGCGGGGCTCGGCAATGCCGGCGTCGGCAAGCAGCTTGGCGGACTCGGCCGGAAGCTGACCAAGGGCGCAGGCCTCGTAGGTGTTGCCGGCATACTCAACCTGGTTGAGCAGCTGGGACAGGACGACGGCGCTCATGATGGCGTCGTTATCGGGGTTCTGGTGACCAAAGACAAGAACGTTTGCCATGGATATCCTCCACTTGATATGTGTACTTGGACGTAGCTATGGTAGCACGCTGACGCCGAACCCTTGGGCACGGAAGGGCCGCGGCACAATTTGGAGCAGGCGTTGGAGCAAAGTCTATCCCTTTCGCACCATGTTGGTGCAAAGTAACCTGGCCTCCTTGCACTAGCTATTTGCCGGCGGCGCGCAGGGCTACGTAGGCGGCACCGATGATGCCGGCGTCGTTGCCGAGCGAGGCGACCTTAATGGGCGTCTCGCGCGAGGCAGAAAGCGCGTACTGCTTAAAGTGCTCGCGGGCCTTGTCGAGGTAGACATCGGCCGAGGCGGATGCGCCGCCGCCGATCAGGAACATCTCGGGGTCGACCACGTTGGCGATAAGCGCCAGAGCGCGACCGAGATAATCGGCCATGGTATCGACCGCGGCCAGCGCGAGCTTGTCACCCTCGCGGCAGGCCTGGAACACGTCCTTGGAATCGGAGGGGCCGGTGAGCTCGATGGGCTCGACGCCCGCCTTCTCGCACTCGGCAAGGTAGTTGCTCACCACGCCGGTGGCGCTGGAATACTGTTCCAGGTGGCCATGGCCGCCGCAGCCGCAGGTGCGCTCCTCGGCAGGATTCAGGCACATGTGGCCGATCTCGCCGCCGGCGCCCACGACGCCCGACACCACATCGCCGTTGACGATAACGCCGCCGCCCACGCCGGTACCGATGGTGACCATCACGACGTTCTGCACGCCCTTGGCAGAGCCGAGCCAGGCCTCGCCCATGGCAGCGGCGTTGGCATCGTTTTCGTACTTAACGACCGCGTCGGGGCAGTGCTCCTGAATGGCGATCCTCAGCTCGGGCAGGTTAATGGCAATGTTGGCCTTAACCTTGGCGTCGCCCGAAGCCGGGATGGGACACGGAACGGCCAGGCCAATGCCCGCCACAAAGGCGCGCGGAATCTGCGCCTTGGCGACCACCTGGTCAATAGCCTCGGTCACCGCGGCAAAGCCCGCAGCGTCAACGATGGGAGGCGTGGGCACGCTGGCCTTGGCAAGCAGGTTGCCGTCCTCGTCGAACAGGCCCTCCTTAACCGAAGTGCCGCCAACGTCGATGCCGATGTAGTACTGCTTAGGTTCCATGGGAGCCCACCTTTCTCGTTTAAACATTGCCTGTATGGTACCGCTCCCCAGGCAAAAACCTGTCAAAAAGGGACAGGTTTGTTTTGGCAGGTTTTATCTGGGAAAACGCAAGGCATGAGATTTGGTTCGCTGGGCGGCAAAACGGCCCAACCCCATCTTCGAGCCGATCAATTTGCTCAATACCACATTATTCGAATGCATATTCATTTAGAGCGCTCTAGTTGATATAGAAAAGCGTTTTTTGATTATATCTTTCTCGAACTTTTCAAAAACGCAATAGGGATGCTTAGGCGTGGACTATACTTTCGTTTGTACTCAATCAAGCCGGAAAGGAGGTTCCATGATTCCCAAATACGAGGCAATAGCTGCAGATATCCGTCGAAGCATCGAGGACGGCGCTCTAAAGCCGGGCGACAAGCTGCCCACCGTCGTTGAGTTCTGCGAGCTCTATAGCGTTTCCAAAATCACCGTCAAACGAGCTATTGAGCAGATTACCGATGAAGGTCTTGTTACCAGCCGGCGCGGATCGGGCACCTACGTTAAGGACACGGCGGGGCTTCCCGGCCAGGCGTTTTTCCAGGGCAAGAACAATCGCTCCCAGGGCTTTTCGTATGAGCACCGCGGGGAGAAGGTGACCTCGGTGGTCTACGATTTCTCGATTGTCAATCCGCCAGCAGACGTCGCTGCCCAGCTGGGAATTGCCGAGGACGACTTTGCCTATCACATCGTGCGCGTGCGCCAGGTCGACGAGAAGCCCATCGTTATCGAGTACACCTACATGCCCCTCGAGCTGATTCCGGGCCTTAAAAAGAAAGACCTGTATGGATCGGTCTACAGCTTCATCCGCAAGCAATGCGGGCTGAAGATTTCGAGCTTCCACCGCACCATTCGCGCCGTAGCGGCAACCGAGGAAGAGGCTGAGCGCCTGGACACCAAACCCGGCTCTCCCCTGCTCGAGCTCAACCAGATTGGCTTTTTGGATAGCGGCACCGCCTTTGAGCATTCGATCTCGCGCAACGTTGGTGACCGCTTTGAGCTGCACAACGTAACGTTGGCATAGGTTTTTGTAGTCATGCGGGCGCTCGTTACGGCTCGTTTAGAGTGGGCGGCCGCGCAACACCATGGGGGTATGAACATGTCCGATTTGATTAAACTGACGCCGATCTTTCACGAGAAGATCTGGGGCGGCCGCCAGCTCGAAACCGTATTTGGTTATGACATTCCCGAGGGTCCCATCGGTGAGTGCTGGGCCATCTCGGCACACCCCAACGGCGACTGCCAGATCGCTGAGGGCCCGTACGCCGGTCACACGCTGTCATGGCTGTGGGCCGAGCACCGCGAGCTCTTTGGCAACTGCGAGGGCAAGGAGTTCCCGCTGCTCATTAAGATTCTAGACGCCAAGGACGACCTTTCGATCCAGATCCATCCCAATGACGAGTACGCCGCCGAGCACGAGAACGGCAGCCTGGGCAAAACCGAGTGCTGGTATGTACTGGACTGCGAGCCCGGCGCCACGATCATCGTCGGACAGCGCGCGCACGACCGCGCCGAGGCCGCGCGTATGATCGAGGACGGCCGCTGGGACGACATGCTCAACGTGCTGCCGATTCACAAGGGCGACTTTTTCCAGATTGATTCCGGTACCGTCCACGCCATCAAGACCGGCACGCTCATTTTGGAGACGCAGCAGTCGAGCGACGTGACGTATCGCCTGTACGACTACGACCGTCCCGGCACCGACGGCAAACTGCGTCCCCTGCACATTGAGCAGAGCCTCGACTGCATCGACTTTGATGCTCAAGCTCCGACCGACGGCACGGTGACCGCGCCCGAGGTCGACGGCGTGACCAAGCTCGAGTCTAACTCCTGCTACACCGTCGATCGCGTGCGTGTCGACGGCAGCAAGACCCTCGACCAGCGCTGGCCCTTCATGTGTCTGTCGGTCATCGACGGCGAAGGCACCGTCTGCGGCGACCCCGTCCACAAGGGAAGCCACCTGCTAGCCCCGAGCACCGTCAGCTCCATCGACCTCGAAGGCAAAATGGAATTGATCATCAGCCACCTCTAGGTCGCAACAACAACCAAAACGAAACAAGGGGCTCCCCCGCTCATCAAACGGGAGAGCCCCTACTCACATCTATTTATCAGCCCACCCGGCTCTCCAGACCAAAAAACGAACGAGCAAAGCGACGTTCGCAAGCGGCGTTATCAAAGGACCTGGGAGGGCGTATGGGGCAACATCGATCGCGAGTTCCGCACGCAAAGGAGAGCACTTAATGTGCTCTCCGTCTTGCGCAGGACTGCCCGAGCAGGCGATGTTGCCCTATACGCCCTCCCAGGTCCGCCGGGATTACGACAGCTTGACGATCGGTGCAAAACCTTTCATGAGCTTTTTAGTCTGGCCGGTTTTTTCGAATTGAACCTCGATCATGTCTCCGGCGACCGAGATCACGGTACCGGTGCCAAAGGTCTTGTGGCTCACGGTATCGCCCGCGGCAAAGTCCTGCGACGCGCTGGCGCGATCGACCTTGCGCTCCACCGTCGGCGACACCTTAAACGACGGCTTTTTAGCTCGCGGCGCGCCCGAACCAAAGGTCGAGGCAACACGGCCGGCGTCGGGCGAAACCCCGCGATGGCGCTCGGTGCCATAGGTGCTGCCACCAAAGAAATCGTCGAAGCTCGATCCGCCGCGCGAACCGGAACCGCCGGTCGAGCGCGTATGCGAACCGAACACCTTGCCGCCATACATATCCGAGCCCATGCCCGAGCCAAAGGTGCCGTGACGGTCGCCGCGCTTCTCCCAGCCCGTGCCCTCAAAACCGGCAGAACCGATACCGCTAAACTCGATATCCTCAAACGGAATCTCGTTGAGGAAGCGAGAGCGCGGGTTGGCAGAGGTCGAGCCGTAGGTGCGACGCGTGGCCGCATAGGTCAGGAACAGGCGCTTACGGGCACGCGTGATGGCAACGTAGGCCAGGCGACGCTCCTCCTCGAGCTTGCCCGGGTCATCGCTGCCGCCAAAGTCGTGCACGTGCGGGAAGATACCCTCCTCCATGCCGGCCACGAACACCGCCGGGAACTCCAGGCCCTTGGCGGAGTGGATGGTCATCATGGTAATGGCATGCGTCTCGCCGGCCAGGGAATCCAGGTCGGAGCGCAGGGCCAGCCACTCCATGAGTGCCGGCAGTGCCTTACAGGTGAGCGGACCGTAGGTGCGCTCGATCTCGTCGGCATGCACGGCGCCCGCCGGTAGCTCTGTTGGCACGGCATACGCGTTGCCCGCGATGGCGGCGGCCAGGGCATCCTGCGGCGAGAGCGCCGGGGCGGCTAGGCTATCGAGCGGATTGGAGCCCGCGGCGTCACGAGCGCCGACAAGTGCCTCAAACGAGGATGCCGGAGCGGACGGCCCCGGCTCGGACGCGGGCGCACTCACCACGACGGACTCGGACTCGGCGACGGACGGCACGTCGGCAACACCGGCCGCGCGCAGCTCTTCTAGACTCTCGAGCGTACCCTCGATATCCTCGTGCGTCTCCTCAAATTCGGCGGCGACGCCCAGGAATTCCTGGATGTTCTCGGCGCGGCTCTCGGACTCCATGGTGCCCTCGGCGCGAAACGCCTGCAGCAGGCCCGTCTTATCGACAATCATCTCGACGACATCCTTGAGCTCGCCGTCCATGCGGCGGCCCTCGCGCACCAGCGCCACAAAACTCGACAGACCGTTGCGCACCTTGGCACTAAACATGCCCGTCTCGGCTGTTGCGATCTCGCAGGCCTGGAAGAACGAGCAGCGGTTGTCGCGCGCCAGCTGCTCGATCTTTTGGATCGAGGTGGAGCCGATGCCGCGGCGCGGCGTGTTGATGACGCGCTTGACGCTCATCTCGTCGGCCGGGTTCACGATCATCTTGAGATAGGCCATGACGTCGCGAATCTCGGCGCGGTCGAAGAATCGCGTGCCGCCGACGATCTTGTAGGGCACGCCCGCGCGCAGGAACATATCTTCGAGGATACGCGACTGGGCGTTGGTGCGGTAGAACACGGCGATATCGTCGTAGCTCGTACCCTTGGCATGCAGCTTTTCGATCTCGCCGGCAATCCAGCGACCTTCGTCGCGCTCGTCGCTTGCCTGGAAAGCCTGAATCTTCTCGCCATCGCCCTCGGCCGTAAACAGGCGCTTGTCCTTGCGCTGCGAGTTGTGGCGAACAACGGCATTGGCGGCGCTCAGGATGTGACCCGTGGAGCGATAGTTCTGCTCCAACTTGACGGTCTTGCAGTTTTTAAAGTCCTGCTCAAAGTCCAGGATGTTGGTGATGTCGGCGCCACGCCAGCTATAAATGGACTGGTCGTCGTCGCCCACGACCATGAGGTTTTGGTACTTGGCGGCCAGCAGGTTGGCGATTTCGTACTGGACGTGGTTGGTGTCCTGATATTCGTCGACGCTAATGTAGCGGAAGCGCTCTTGGTACTTGTCGAGCACCTCGGGGCGGGTGCGCAGTAGCTCGAGCGTGCGCACGAGCAGGTCGTCGAAGTCCATCGCGTTGGCGGCGCGCAGGCGGCGCTCCAGCTCCAGGTAGACTTGCGCGGCCTTTTTGTCGTTGGGGCTATCGGCGCTCTTGAGCATGTCCTCGGGCCCGATCATGGCGTTTTTAGCAGAGCTGATCTTGCTGCGGATCATGTTGATGGGGAACTGCTTTTGCTCGATGCCGAGCGCCTGCATAATGTCGCGCACCATGCGCTTTGAGTCGTCGTCATCGTAGATGGTGAACTGGCCGGTGTAGCCCAGCAGGTCGGCGTCCTCGCGCAGCATGCGCACGCACATGGCATGGAAGGTGCACACCCACATGCCACGGGTGCCGCTGGGAATGAGTGCCGCCAGACGCTCGCGCATCTCGGCCGCAGCCTTGTTGGTAAACGTGATGGCAAGAACCTGCCAAGGCTTAACACCCAGGTCGCCGAGCATATGTGCGATGCGGAAGGTCAAGACGCGGGTCTTGCCCGAGCCGGCGCCGGCGAGCACCAGCAACGGGCCCTCGGTGGACAGGACCGCCTCGCGCTGGGCGGGATTAAGGCTGTCGATGTCGACGAGCGGCTTGGCGGGCTTGGGCGCCGGCGCGGGAGCGTCGTAGATGTCGAGCGGAACGAGCTCGGGCTCCGGCGCAGCGGGGGCGGTGTATGCATCGAGCGGCACGGGTTCCGGCGCGGGCGGCACGGGCGCGGCAGTGTTCTTTTCCCAGGGCAGGGGCTGGGTCATGGGCGACTCCTCATCTGACGGACGGCGCGCCTGCGGGCAGCGCCATAGTTTGAGCCGTACCAGTATACCGAGCCGCGCGGACACCGACGCAAATCACACCACGACTCCGTGCGCCACCATCGGACCCACCCCATCGCCCAAAAAAGAGGGCAGCATAGACCTTTTGGTCATGCCACCCTCTTTGAATGACAAGCTGTCGCTCTGGCCGCCGCGCAGCGTCGACTAAGTTAGAGGCCGAGCATGGGCTCCAGAACGAAGAAGTATGCGAGCACTACGATGCCCAGGATGATGCGGTAAACACCGAAGCACTTAAAGTCGTGACGGCGGACGAAGCCCATGAGCCACTTGATGGCGATGAGCGAAACCACAAAGGCAACAACGCAGCCCACGCCCAAGATGGCGATCTCGTTGGTGCCGAACGTGCCGCCCTTGATGAAGTACTTGACCAGCTTGAGCGCACTCGCGCCAAACATGACAGGGATGGCCAGGAAGAACGTGAACTTAGACGCCACCGAGCGCGTGCAGCCCAGCAGCAGGCCGCCGATGATGGTAGAACCGGAGCGAGACGTACCAGGCACCAGCGAAAGCACCTGGAAGCAGCCGATACCCAGCGCAGTCTTCCAGCTGAGGTCCTCGAGCGTGGCGATGGAACCAAAGTCCAGATTCTCGTCATCGTCCTCATCCTCAGCGGTAGCCGTGGGGGGCGCCGCAAAGTGCGCACCGGCGGGACGTCCACCCGACACCACAGCACGCGAACCAAACGAACCGGCAACGGCCATTTCCTCGCGCTTGCTCGCGCGCCAGTTCTCGATCACGATAAACAGCACGCCGTACACAATGAGCGCCAGCGCCACGACGGGAGCGTTGTAGAAATGCTCCTCCATCCAGTCGTTGAGCGGCAGGCCGATCGCCGCCGCAGGAATGCAACCGAGCACAATCTTGCCCCACAGCACCCAGGTGTCGCGACGGCCCTCCTTGCCCTTGCTGGGCGAGAACGGGTTGAGCTCGTGGAAAAACAGCACGCAGACGGCCAGAATGGCGCCGAGCTGAATCACGACCAGGAACATATTCCAGAACGTCTCGCTCACGTTCATCTTGACGAACTCGTCCACCAAGATCATGTGACCCGTCGACGAAACGGGCAGCCATTCGGTGATGCCCTCGACCAGGCCCATGAAGGCAGATTTTAGAAGCTCGATAATATCCAAAGGGACCCCCTCGTTAGACACCCGCCGGTAGATGTTCTGCGGACGATGCGGGCGATGTCCCATTATCAACCGTTGGCGGTGCGACCGCGCCTACCCTTACCAAAAAACTCGCCCGTTCACAGAATTGCGAGCAGTTAAACCCAAATCCTTGGGTATAACTGCAACAAGATAAAGTGTCCGGCGGTCAACGCACCCGCGCCCGCCCGACGCACGAGCCCCGCGCCCGTGCGATAGACCAAGGAGGAAACCATGAACGAGGGCTACACCAAGGTATTTGTTTCACTCGACGGTACTGAGCAGCAGGATTTTGTGCTCGCACGCGCCATCAAGGTCGCCGCGAACAACGGCGCCAAGCTGATTATCGGCCACGTTATCGATTCCACGGCACTCGAGAGCGCCGGTTCCTATCCGGTCGATCTGGTCAACGGCTTAGAGGAGGCATTTAAGAACTCCATCGAAAAGCAGCTCGAAGAGGCCAAGGCCAATCCCGATATTCCCGAGGTCGAGGTCATGATACGCGCCGGTCGTATTCGCGAGACGCTCAAAGACGAGATGCTCGACGTGGTCAAGCCCGACCTGGTGCTCTGCGGCGCTCGCGGCCTGTCCTCGATCAAGTATGCGCTTCTGGGTTCGATTTCGACGTTCCTGCTGCGCAATACCGACTGCGACATTTTGGTCGTAAAGTAGCGTTGCTCCCACCGGCCGCGGGGCCTGCGGGGTTTCCACGGGCACGTCCTCGCCGCGTTGCGGCTGCGGGATGTGCCCTTAGGAAACCCCTCCCGGCCTCGCGGCCTTCGCAGCCTTACTTCAGCGAGTTGGCTGATAAAAGATGGCGTGCCGCCCCGTTTGGGGCGGCACGTTTTGTTTGGGCTGCACGTTTTTGTTTTGGGAGATCCATTTGAGCCTCATAGTTATGTTCACGTTCGGGAACATAACGCCAGTTGCCTTAGCTAAGTTCACGTTCGGGAACATAGCCGTCCGCAGCGCAAGACGGCCCGGCTACTCAAAGTATTGGAACTTGTTCGTCGAGAAGGCGAACGTTACGACAAAGCCTTCGCCGGAGTCGGATGCCGCCGTGACGTCGATGCCCATCTTGGAGCATAGGCGCGCCACCAGGTAGAGGCCGATGCCCGTTGCGCGCTTGGTGGTGCGGCCGTTGTCGCCGGTAAAGCCCTTCTCGAACACGCGTGGCAGGTCTGCCGCACACACGCCGCAGCCGTTGTCCGCAACGGTGAGCTCGATGCGCTCGCTCGCCAGGCCCTCGTCCAGTAACGCGCCCGAAAACACGATCTTCGCGCCGTCCTCGCGCGCATATTTAATGCTGTTCTGAATGAGCTGGCCCAGGATAAACTCGAGCCATTTTTCGTCGGTAAAGACCTCGAAGTCGAGGTTCTCGCACACCGGAGCCACGTGCGCCGCAATGAGCTCGCGCGCGTTGGCCTTAATCGCACCCGTCACCAAGGTCTTAAGGTCCCAGCGGCGAATCAGGTAGTCGCGCTCCACGACTTCCGAGCGCGCGTAGTACAGCGCCTGGTCGATATAGCGTTCCACGCGAGCCAACTCGCGACCCAGGTCATCGACACGTGTTGGGTCATCTGCGCCGCCGTCGAGGTTTTCCAGAATCAGGTGAGCCGCCGCCAGGGGCAGCTTGGCCTCGTGGACCCAGCTCTCGATATAGTCGCGATAGTCTTCGGTCTGACGCCGGCCCTCGGCAACCTCGTCGCAGGCGGCTTTGCCCACCCGGCACAGGACCTCGTACTCGAGCTCGCCCTCGGCATAGGTTGGGCATTGCACCATCTCCTGCACCCATGCGGGACTCTCGAGCTCCTCTGCCGCGCGCTCCAACTGACGCAGAAAACGGCGACGGCGAGCGCACTCGATCACGATGCCGAGCATACCGAAGATAAAGGACACGCCAACCGCCACGACCACGATAGAAACGGGTGCGCCGGCGACCGTCAGCACAAAGCAGCTCAGCAGCACGCCGCACGTCCACACGGCGACGGGAAGCAGTGCATCTTTAAAGAACTTGCCAAACGACATAGCCGGCCCCTAGACCGAATAGCCTTGGCCGCGATGCGTCGTCAAATACCCCTTGATGCCGATTTTTTCGAGCGTGGTGCGCAGGCGGTTGATGTTGACGGTGAGCGTATTGTCGTCCACGAAGGCGTCGGAGTCCCACAGGTCCTGCATGATGGCCGAGCGCGAGACGATCTTGCCCGCGCGGCTCAGGAGCAGCGAGAGAATGCGCAGTTCATTTTTGGTGAGCTCGGTGCTGTCGCCGGTCGCCGTGTTGGTGACCATAGAGCGGGCGAGGTCGAGCTCCAGCCCCTTGTGGACGAGCGTGCTGCGCTCGCCTGACGCCGCGGTGCGACGCAGCAGTGCGTTGATGCGCGCCACGAGCACGCGCGCGCTATAGGGCTTGGGAACAAAGTCGTCCGCGCCGAGCGTCATGGCCATGACCTCGTCGATCTCGGTCGTGCGCGAGGTGAGGACGATGATGGGGACCTCGGATTCGCGGCGAACCTCGTGGCAGATATGCTGGCCGTCCTTGACGGGAAGCGTGAGGTCGAGCAGCACCAGGTCGGGCGCGGCGGCGAGAATATCGCGCGAGACATGCTCGAACGATTCGCAGGCCTCGATTTCAAACCCGGCGCGGGCAAGGATGTCGACAAGCTCACGACTAATGGGCTCGTCGTCCTCAACGATATAGATTAGCGCCATGGATTCCGCTCCCCTCTTGATTGTCTTGCCACCATTATGGCTGCGAAACTGCAGGTGCGCGCCACGCACGTCGCCAAGGTGACAGAACTGTTCGCGAGCGGGGGCGTTTTGTCCGCCTCGCACTCGCAGCGGTGGCGGGAACCAAAATGATTCTTTAATCCCCGTCCCAGAATAATCATTTAGCGGCGGGCGCGAAGCTTTTCGTAGCCGTCGGCAAAGAAGGCGACCGTCGCGGCATCAGACTCGGCGGCGTCGGCGTCGGTGGCAGGCACCACGCCGTGCTCGTCGCTTACCAGGAACAAGGCGCCCTTGAGCTGTGCGGGAATGTCCACGCGCGTGACCGGGATGCCCTTGGTCTGGGCCAGCTGCTCTATGAGCGTCGCCGTGCCACACAGGCACTCGTCCGCCGGCGCCACAAAGGCCAGCTCGCCGTTGTTGACGGCAGCGAGCAGCTCGGGCGCCACGCCGGTTTCGTCGGCCTCGGAGCGGGCCTCGGCGGAGCGGGCACGCAGCGCCTTGGCCGAAGTATCGGCCAGCGGCGCGTACTCACCCACCGTCATGGCGGCATTGCCGTTAACGTCGATCACCAGCATGAGCACGCCGTCGTGCGCGGTGTAATCGCCCTCGGCAAGCGACCACTCAACGTGCTGCTTAGCCCAGCTGAGCATGTTATGGGTAAGCGGTTCGCCCTGCACCAGACGCTCGGACAGCGCGCGGATGTGACGGTTGAGCATGGGCACCTTTTTGGTGGACATGCGCCAGCGGCAGATAAGCGCGGGCTTGTCGAGCGTGAACTTCTCGACCGCCTCCTGATTGGCGCAAAAGTCCTCGTACGCACGCTGATCCTCGGCATTGCCAAACAACTCGGCATCATCAATCTGGGGCATGGTTGTACCTTTCGTGTTAGTCATTCCGTCCTCTTATACCAAAAAGACGGCCCTCCAAACGGAGCGACCGTCTTTTGCAGAGATTATTTTGACGATATGGTCAGGCGACCGATCAGCTTAATGGGATAGAACAACATCCCATTAAGGGTTTTCCAAGTGCCCGAGATTGCCCCGAAAGAGGAGCGCCGCGTACTAAATGTACGCAAGCGACGGTTTGAGGGGCAAGGTCGGGTGCTTGGGAAAGCCCTAGTGCCTAAAATGCCTGGCACCTGTGAACACCATCGCGATGCCGTGCTCGTTGCAGGCCTGGATGCTCTCGTCATCGCGCTTGGAGCCGCCGGGCTGGATGATGCAGGTCACGCCGTGTGCGGCAAGCACGTCGACGTTGTCGCGGAACGGGAAGAACGCGTCACTTGCGCAGGCAAAGCCGCCCTTCTCCACGCCTTCGCGCTCGCAAAAGTCCTCGGCGCGTTCGCAGGCGAGCAGTGCGGAGTCAACGCGGTTGGGCTGACCCGGGCCCATGCCAATGCCGGCCTTGCCCTTGGAGACCAGGATGGCGTTGGACTTAACGCCCTTGCAGACCTTCCAGGCAAACTCGAGCTCGGCCATCTCAGCGTCGGTGGGCTTGCGGTCGGTGGGGAACGTAAAGGTCGCGGGATCCTCGGTCACGTGGTCGACCTCCTGCACCAGCATGCCGCCGTCGATGGAGCGCAGCTCCACCTGGGCACCGTGGTCCACGCCGCCGGTAGCCAGCACGCGCAGGTTGGGGCGCTTGGCCATGCGCTCGAGCGCCCCATCGGTGTAGCTCGGGGCGATGATGACCTCGACGAACTGCTTGTTCTGGTCGGCGAAGTGCTCAACCAGCTCAAAGGGAACCTCGCGGTTGCAGGCGATGATGCCGCCGAAGGCGCTCTTGGGATCGCAGGCGAAAGCGCGGTCGTAGGCGGCCGTGATGTCCTCGGCAACGGCGGAACCGCAGGGGTTCTGATGCTTGAGGATCACGCAGGCCGGCTCGTCGAACTCGCGGACCAGGTTCCAGGCGGCAGCGGCGTCCAGATAGTTGTTGTAGCTGAGCGGCTTGCCCTGGATCTGCTCGGAGCCCACAAGCGGGAACTGAGAGCTCGCGGTGTTCTCGCAGCCCTCGGCAAAGCGGTAGACCGTAGCCTTTTGCTGAGGATTCTCACCATAGCGCAGGTCGTCGACCTTCTCCAGCGAAATCTCGAGCTTGGCAGAGGTGTCCGCCACGTCGCTTGCCTGGGCGGCAAGCCAACGGGAGATAGCCGTGTCGTAGGCGGCGGTGGTCTGGTAGACCTTCACCTGCAGGCGACGACGGGTGGAAAGCGTGGTGCAGCCACCGGTCTCGCGCATCTCGGCCAGGACGGCATCATAGTCGGCCGGGTCGGAGATGACGGTAACGCTCGCGGCGTTCTTGGCGGCAGAGCGCAACATGGAGGGGCCACCGATGTCGATGTGCTCGATGGCATCCGCAAAGGTGACCTCGGGGTTGGCGACGGTCTTCTCGAACTCGTACAGGTTGACGACGACCAGGTCGATCAGCTTAATGCCGTGCTGGGCGGCCTCCTGCATGTGCTGCTCGGAATCGCGGCGGGCCAGCAGCGCGCCGTGAACCTTGGGGTGTAGGGTCTTAACGCGGCCGTCCATCATCTCGGGATAGCCCGTGAACTCCTCGATGGGGGTTACGGGAACGCCCGCGTCCTCGATGGCACGAGCCGTGCCGCCCGTAGAGATGATCTCGACGCCAAAGTCATCAACCAGCGTCCGTGCGAAATCGACGACACCCGTCTTATCGGTAACCGAGATCAACGCGCGTGCGATCTTCACATCAGATCCCATGCAGTCCTCCTGTCTGGTACGCCGCCGTGCTCTGTGAGTCGGTGATACGTCGATCTGCAGCGCTCGCGCAGCGGCATTGAAAATACTGATTCAATGTAGCGCATCGAGCGCGACGTTGCATCCCGCAACGCACGGCTGTGCAGAAAAAGTTTGCGAGCGGGGGGTTGCAAGAGCGCCGCTGGGCACGGTGAGTTGATGGAACACAGGGGCACCATAATTAGATGCCAATGGCGTGGTAGAACTGTGCTCGATATGTATCCGCAATAGAAAGAGGCACCATGGTCTCGCGGGTTCTCTACCGACCGTTTGATACCGAAGATTTCGACGCCATCGCGCTGATCTTGCAGCAGCTTTGGCACAACAACTCGGATAACGATGAGTACAACCGCCTCGAAGCCGCGTGCGACCTTGCCTACTGCCTTTCGTCGTCGACGTTTTCGCAGGTTGCGGTGATTGACGGTCAGGCGCGTGGCATTTCGCTCGCGCGTGCGGGACAGAGCTCCGGCGCCACCGTTAAGGAACATTGGATGGATACCGAACGCGCGCTGCTATCGCAGATGCGTGAGCTGGAGCCCGATGCCTGCGCCGAGTATCTCTCGTTTGTACGCGCAACCATCCGAACCAACAACCGTCTGCTCGAGAGCAGCCCGTTGCCGCACGACAACGAGGTCACGCTGCTTGCCGTGGATCGCGATGTCCATGGCCTGGGCGTTGGCACGGTTCTGCTCGATGCCGCAGTCTCGCACCTGTCCTCGCTTGGAGCGACGAGGGCGCACCTGTACACCGACTCCAACTGCTCGTGGAAGTTCTACGAGTTGCACGGCTTTAAGCGCACGGCCACGCACCGCGCCAACCGCGAAGAGCGCCGCCACGCCATGCCGCGCGAAAGCTTCCTCTACGAACTCGATCTAACAGCCTAGCCCAAGCAGCCACACCTAGTCATTTAAGAACGTCCCCAATGACTGATCCCCAACAACTAGTCATTTAAGTCTGTCCCTAATGAGTGGCCTAGGGGGTTTGTAGATAGCCGTGGTCAAAATACATCAAATATGAGTACTGTTACCTTTTTAGTAGCAGCGATTCGGGGCATTTTTGATGCTTATAGGCATGACGACCAGCTGCACGAGCTGACGTAACTCCCCAAATGTTCAATAAAATGGGCTCCTAACGAGAAGTACTCTCATTAGGAGCCCATTATTATGTGCAAACATATGTGACCAACGCAGCAACAGTACTCATATTTGGCATTTTTTGTCCACTGCCCCTTGCGCGAAGGTCCTCAGCGGAAAGTTTGACCCGTTTCGATGCACAAAAATGGGATGAATCTTCCCTGGCAACCGCCCAGAAAGATCCACCCCAAAGCAAGCGCTCGCTAGAACGTTCCGCCGCCGCCTCCGCCGGCGTCGCCACCACCGCCGCCAGAGAAGCCGCCGCCGCTGCCACCGCTCGAGCTGTCGGAGCTCGAAGCCAGCTCGCGGATGGTCTCGTGGTACACATCGTTGAACGAATCGAGTGGGGACTCGTTGCCGTAGTGATGGTAATACCACCAGTAGCAGGGGTAGTTGTCGTAGAAATCGTCGCTGTTGCGCAGGTCCGCAGGCACGGCTTCGGCCAGCTGTCGCAGCACTTCTTTCGAAACGCCCAGAGCAACGCCCATCACCAGCAGTTTGTTCCACAAGATCAGGTCGCTGGGAATGGCCTCCTTCAGGCGCGTAAAGTCCTCGAGCCAATGCTTGAGCGCCTTGCAGCGAGCCGCCACCTCGGCGCCCTCCGGCGTGTAGCGACGGAAGGTGCAGCTCAGAACAAAGCCCACGATCGTGACGGGGATCGAGATCATAGCGGCGCCGACATTGGCATCCGCAAAGTCGGTATAGATCAGAGAGCCCAGAATGCCAAAGACGATGATGATGCCGAGAACCAAGCCGGCAACCAGGGCGATGGTGCCGTCCGAGGCGATAAGCTCGCGCGTCTCCAGCTTGCCCTTAACCGTGCTCTGATAGTCCTCGAGCTTGTCGCCAACAGATTCAGTACGCTCGCTGGCATACTCCTCCAGCTCGCTAAACGTGCGTGAACGGACGCCGTCTTTATCGGGCTTA
This sequence comes from uncultured Collinsella sp., assembly GCA_958439425.1. Taxonomy (GTDB): domain Bacteria; phylum Actinomycetota; class Coriobacteriia; order Coriobacteriales; family Coriobacteriaceae; genus Collinsella. The sequence goes on along the minus strand of CAUBVH010000009.1, from coordinate 70,222 downwards.
ACGCCGGCGAAGAAGACCTTGAGCACATCGCGATCGATGCCGTCCTTCTTGGCAGCCTTCCAGGCCTCGTCGGTCACTGTGATGCGATACGTCTGCTCCTCTTTTTCGCGACGGAGCAGACCCTTCTTCTTGGTCTCGGTCGCTTCTTCCAGCTTGATCACGCGGTCGTCGGTGAGCTTCATAAGCGTGGCGATATATGCCTGATCGGGCACGTCGTTCCAGCTCATGAGAGCTGCAAGCACCGCGGGATGGTCGGCCGAGGGCACATCGCGGAAGTACTCGTCCTGGAAGAGCGGCTTGGGCTTGGGCCTGCGCAGCTTAAGCATCACGATCACACCGGTATAGGCAACCGCCACGACAACACACACCACGGCAATCGCGCTGGCAACCGCACGCGCGTGCTCACGGCGGGCGTTAGCTTCGTCGGCCCATTCCTTCTCTTCGCTCAGGATCGTTGACATGCGCTCTTCGCCCGAGGCGGCAAGCTGCGGCACCCAGTCGCTGGGGAAGGCGATGCGTGCCTCGGCGAATTCGCCCTGATGCACGCAGGGAATGGTATAGGTGACCATGGGCTCGTCCTCATCGAGCGACACGTCGCCCGTCAGCGGACCGTGGCCCCATGCGCGGAAGTTATCGCCCTTGACGGCAGCCGTCCCGGCAGCGGCATTTGCGAAATACACTTCCATCTCGACGTCATCGGAATCCGCCGACCAGCCGTCACCCACAAATTTCCAGTAAAGCTCGGCGGTATCGGCCCAGTTCATAACCGCACCGGTCATGGAATAACTCACGTAGTAGATTGCGCTGTCGCCGCTCTCGTGGGGGCTGAACACCTTAATCCTTACGCCGTCACCGGCCTGCTCGACCGTGTAGACGCCAGAATCGCCCTTGTTCGCGCTATCGACTTTGTTAAACGCGGTGTCCTCTTCCTCGACACTCAGCACGTCAACGCCCGCCGTGCCGCCCTGCTGGTTGGTGCCCGTATTGATCTCCCAAAACACGCCGTTGATGTCGTCGTCGAAATCAAACTGGCGTCCCTCGACAACGGTCAGCGATCCATCGGCCTCGACCGTGGCACCGATATAGGTTTGGGTCATGGAGTAGCCGTCGGCACGTGCAACGGCGGGTAGCAGCAGCAGCGCGCACGCGACGAGCGCGCAAATGTAAGCAAATCGCGCAAACGGGCAGCGCTGCCGACAGGTCTTGGCAACGGGGGCGTTCATAGGCACATCCTTTGTCTGTGATACCAGTAGCGTCATTGTCCCACGTTTGCGGGTTCATGTGACGAACATCTAGGTCAGCGGAGTATTAAACGGGACGAAAGTCACGCCCGCGACCGGCACCTGGGGACGTTCCTTATCTGCCGGCAATCTGGGACACTCCTTGGCATAGCCCGCTCCGGCATAGATACCACTTCATAGCTCCGTCACAGGTGTAGCGGCTTTGTGTGGGTGCGGCGTGAGCCGATTAAGCCGGCGAGCGAGGGGCATAAAGCAGTTGAGCGAAAACGGTTTGCCCCTTTGCCGTTCGCTTGAGGATCATGTCCCCCTTTTCCGCGGAAACCCCGGCAGTTGCGAAGAGCTGCCGGGGTTTCTGTCGTTTGAGGGGTTGAAGGGGCTGAGCTTGGGGCGGTAATCGAGGTGTTCAGTCGGTGCCCGCCGCGCACAACACGCAGCCTCGGCAACTCGCGAGCATCGACGACGCCCCCTCACCTCACCCCGCGCTATACTCGTCCGCATGGATATCAACGCATGCAACATAGCAACACCCGCCGTGGCCATGTCGACGGCGCCCAACAGCAAGCTCGCCCCCGCCCTCGCGCCGGTCGTGGGCCGCTTTGCCCCGTCGCCCTCGGGCCGCATGCACCTGGGCAACGTGTTCAGCTGCCTGTGCGCGTGGCTTTCGGCCCGCAGCCAGGGCGGCAGCATCGTGTTGCGCATCGAGGACCTGGACGATCGCTGCAAGCGCCCGGAACTTGCCGCCCAATTGATTGACGACCTAGCCTGGCTGGGGCTTGAGTGGGACGAAGGCCCCTACTACCAGCACGATCGCCTGGACTTGTACGAGGACGCCCTGCACCAGCTGCAAGACGCCGGCCTCACCTATCCCTGCTTTTGCACGCGCGCCGAGCTCCACACCGCAAGCGCGCCGCACGCGAGCGACGGCACGCCCATCTACCGCGGCGCCTGCCGAGGCCTTTCTGCCGAGGAGGTTGCCCGCCGCAGCATCCTGCGCGCTCCGGCCACGCGTCTGCGTGTGCCCGACGTCGACGACCTCGCCGGCGACGTGATCGAATTCGTGGACCGCACGTACGAAGCCCAATGCGAGGCACTCGCCACCGAGTGCGGCGACTTTTTGGTGCGCCGCAGCGACGGCGTGTTTGCCTATCAGCTGGCCGTGGTGGTCGACGACGCTGCCATGGGCGTCACCGAGATCGTACGCGGATGCGACCTGCTTGGTTCCACGACGCGCCAGATCTATCTGCAACATCTGCTGGGACTGCCCACACCGCGCTACGCGCACATTCCGCTGCTCATGTCGCCGGACGGCCGCCGCCTTTCCAAGCGCGATTGCGATCTGGACCTGGGCGAGCTCCGCACCCGCTTTGGCACACCCGAGGCACTGTTGGGATGGCTCGCCGGGCAAACAGGCATCGCGCCGGACACCACGCCGCGTACCGCCGAGCAGCTGGTCGAGCACTTTAGCTGGGACGTCATCCGCGCGCATCGGGAGAACATCACTGTAACGGTCGAGTAGCCAGCCACCCCGCCTCTACGCAACATCCCAGGACTGGAGTTCGTCGCCCAAGCGAACGATGCAGTCGTAGAGCACGGTGTGGCGCTCGGCCGGGTTGGCATCCCGATGAAAATGCCCGTAGTACCAGCGCTTGTAGTCCAAGCGATCTTCCAGCTCGTCGAAAAATGCCGTAAGCCGATCGACAGCTGGATAATTCCAGCCAGGTGCCGGATAGAGCGTGGGCGAGAGCATGCGCGTGGAGCAGGTGTGGGTGATCACGTAGTCGACCTTCCAGCCCACGCTATCGAGCTTTGCCCGCGCCTCCTCAAAGTTGCGCTCGCCCGGCAGCTCCTGCGGCCACCAGCTGGAATACGGGATGCGGTATTCCTTGTCCACACTCGTGGCGCCGCCCATGGTAAAGATCGTCGACCCACCGAGCTCAAAAACCTCGCCGCGCGTCAGGCGCCGTATAGGCGAGGTGTCCGACAGGCGTTGCGTCAGTCCACCGTGCCACAACTCCAGGGGGCGCTCCGCCCAGTAATCGAAACGCTCGTGATTGCCGTCGACGAACAGCACGGTATAGGGACGCGATTCCAGCCAGGCGATGTCGGCGCATTCCTCGGCAGAGAAATCCCACGGAAAGCCAAAGTCGCCCGCGACAATCAGATAGTCGTCGCTCGTCAGGCTATCCCCAAGATCCCAGTCGCGCAGCTTTTGCATGTCGAGACCACCGTGGACATCACCCGTCACATAGACCGTCATCGGATCATCACTTCCCTCTTATAGGCTTCGAGATCGCGCTCGACCTGCTCGTCGCCCGTGGCGTTGACCCACCACGGCCATTTAACGCAACACGTCGGCTCGTCGACCTGCGCAAACCACGTCTTGAGCTCCCCCAGGCTCACCGGGGCGTAGCCGTTGGCGTCGACACCCACGTCATAGCGCAGCAGTCCCTGCCTGCAGTTGAAATTGTTGTACGCGCCGCCGCAACTGTGGATATGCCCGTGCAAATGCCAGCTGCCGTGCGACATGCCCTGCCAGTCAGCCATGGGATAGTGGCTCAGCACGATTTTTTGGCGGTCGATCTTGAGCACGCAAATGGACGGCTCGACGATAAAGGCATCCGCCACCGCAGGCTGCGTCCAGTCTTTGTCGTGGTTGCCGGGCAGCAGGTGGACGCGCTTGCATACGATGCTTTTGCGCAGTTCGTAGGCCTCTTTGACCGTCATCTTAAAGCTAAAGTCACCCAAAATGTAGAGCTCGTCGTCCACAGCAACCTTGCTGTTAATGTTGGCGACCATGGCGTCGTTCATCTGCGCAACAGTCGACCAAGGCCTATCGCTAAGCCGTAGCATGTTCTCGTGTCCAAAGTGAGTATCGCTGGTAAACCAGATCACGGGGACCTCCTAACGCTCTTGCTCGGAATAGTTGCTCGTCGTCTCGCCGAATCCGTCGGCACATCGCGCTTCGATCCGCACGATATCTTGGTAGATAAGGCGATGCTTTTCATCGCGCCATTCATCGTCATGGTAATGGCCAAAGAACCAGGTGCGGTAGTCGAGTCGCCCATCGAGCTCGCCCAAAAAGGCCTGCAGCGAATCGTCGTAGAACTCGCGATTGCACTCCATGCACAGCTCGTCTGCCAAATCGACCGGCGCCTCGTGAGTCACAACATAGTCGACCTTCCAGCCCACACGATCGAGCGAGGCGCGACAGTATTCCACCTCGCTCTCACTCGGCATTTCCTCGGGCCACCACGTCTTTCCCTCCCGGCGCCACTGTTTGTCATGGCTCGCGGCTCCACCCATGGCGAGCACCGTGTTCCCCGCGATGTCGAACACCTCGCCGCGCATCAGGTGCAGCACATGTGGGCGAGCCTCGTGAACGAGGCCCCCGTTCCACTCTCGGATCGGCAGCCCCGCCAGCAAATGGTGATTCTCGTGATTACCGTCGACAAAACACGTGGTCCAGGGCTTGGACTCAAACCAGTCGAGCCAGTATTTGTCGGTGTTTGAGCCACTCCATATAAAGCCAAAGTCACCGGCAACGATCACCACGTCATCGCGCGTCAGCGTACGACCCAATGGCCAAACGCGCGACGAGAAGCGGCTCGCCCCGTACTCGGCAACACCGTGAACGTCTCCGGTAACGAAAATGGACATCAAACAACACCTCCGCGCTGTGCGGCTCTGGACAAATCGATAGCAGAAATTGCGGGTCTGCCCCGGCATCTGCATCCCTTAGGGCTTACCCCTCGTTCTTCCATCCAAACGGGTCAAACACCCAAAAGATCAGATCGAGCACGCCGCCGGTCATCATGGCACCGGCAAGGGCGATGATGACGTGCAGGGAACTGGCACTTCGGAGCACGTCGAATGGCCCCAGAACAGCCAGCAGCGCGATCGCTGCGCCGGCTGCGCACAGCGCGAGACACGGCCCCGCGTCCTTGACGCACTTCTTTGCGAGATGTTTGGTGTTGTCACTCATCGATATCGAACTCCTTAGAGGGTCGCTGTTCAGATGCATGCCGCCGCGACGGAGCATGACGGCAGGTTAAGTGTCACATGTCGTGCGGACACGTTTTTAAACCCACGCGTCCGCAGGGACCCATATCCTTGCAGAGCAGCCCTGAAGAATCTCCTAAACCGCCGACGGGCAACATGCTGAACAGGGGATCTTTCCTCGCTTGAGCGCGGTCGCCAAAGGCACGCTTGTTCTGATGGCGTTTTGAGGAAGGTTCTTGCATCCAGCAGAGCGGTGATAAATCTTGCCGTTCTTAGTGACGATTACCTTGATTTTTGAGGTATCCACACTGCGGGGCTCGATGGGCGCGGTCGCTTCTCGATGAGCCGACGCTGTTTTCCAAGGCTTGCCTCTCGAAAAACCAGAATCGCAGAACCGATTGATATAGCTGTCGAAACATCCATCGAACAGCAGCCCCGTTGCCAGGCCCGCCATGAATCCACAGACGATCGCGGCCTCTCCCCTAATTTGCATATGTCCCTCCTTAATCGCTCTTAAAGAACAAGGCAGCGCGCGCCGCATGGAGCCTCATCACCCCCCACGGTACGCGCCGAAAATGGCCCGCAGTCCCTTCTGTCCCTAACGAATCAGCTGGCGGCGTTTATCGGACAGGAAGACACCGGCGGCTACCAGGACCGTGCCGCCGATAACGAAGGTCTCGCCCAGCAGGTCGAACGCATCGCCCGTGGCAGGCATCGCCGTCTGCTGCGTCGCAATCTCGGTTGTTGCCACCGCATGTTTTGCCTGGTACGTCACCTGCGTAGCGGTCTGAGCCTGCTCGCCATTCCCGCGTTCGGCGGCCTCTTGGCGAGCAATCTCGGCGTTGAGCTCGGCAATAGCCTGGTCGAGCTCGGCCTTGGCGGCGGTGTAGTTTGCAAGCGCCTCCAAGTATGCCGGCGCCACGGCATCCGTCGCAGCCACGGCGGCATCGAGCTCGGCCTTGGCGGTCGCGGCACGCTCGGCGGCATCGTGGGCCGCAGCGATCTTGGCGTTGAGCGCCTCGTCCGCATCGTCAGCGCTGCCATTGACGATGGCTTCGGCAAGATTGACGCTGCGCAGGCGGGCAACCGCGGCGGCAGAGGCATCGCGGGCGGCAGTTGCATTCGCCACGGCATCGCCAGCCTCCACCACGTCGTACTCGGCATCGCTCACGGCCACCTCCGCAGCATCGAGCGCGACATCGGCAGTGGCTTTGCCCTCTGTGGCCCTGGCAAGTGCCGCAGCGGCATTCTTAAGCTGAGAGGCACGCCCGGCAGCTGCATCAGATTTTGCCTGAGCCGTTGCCACGACGGCGTCGGCATCGCTCGCAGCCTGCTGGGCCATATCGAGCTCCGCCTGAGTGGCAGCAGCATCGATGCCTGCCTGATCGGCATCGCCTTGGGCGGCAAGAAGTTCGGCCTCCGCCACGCGCTGATTGGCACGAGCGTCTTCGAGTGCAGACGATGCCGCATCAAACGCACGCTGAGCAGCGGCGATATCGGCTGAGTATGCCGCCAGCTCATCCTGGGCCGCGGCAAGTGCATCCTGCTTTTCGTCAACACCGGTACGAGCGGCGTCCAGCGCGCGTTTGGCAGCAGCCGCCTTGCCCTTGGCAATGTCGAGCTCGCCAGACTTGGCAGCCACGGCATCCTGTGCCGCCGCAACAACGGCGTTGGCAGCGCTCAAATCGGCGCGGGCATCGCTCACGGCACGCGCGGCGGCATCAGCTACAGCTTGTTTCTGCTCCACAGCAGCCTGGGCATCAGAGGCCTTGGCAGCCGCAGTATCGACGTCAGCGGCAGCACGCTCAACCTGGGCCTGCTTTGCCGCAACGGCCTGCGATGCAACATTCACCTTGTTGCCCGCATCCTCGGCAACGCCCTGCGCCGCAGCAAGCTCCTTGCGTACCGCGTCCACGCCCTGCTCGGGATTTGCCAGAGCGTCACACCACGCGTTCAACGCAGCCTCATACTCTGCAACCGTCATCGGATTGAGGTTATACGGCTTGTACCATTGACCAGAATATACAAATGTCTGCGCCTGTGTACTCCCGTACAGCGTCCCTCGCGTGCAAACGCCCATGCCCGTCACGGTGTAATCGGGGTTGATCACGTTGATGTAATGGCCGACCGAGGGGCTTGATCCACCGTGCAGTGCGGCGTAGTTATCAATCTGGGAGCTATGCGCCGTATAGAAATCGTAAGCGGCCTTTCCCGTAAGGCCCGATGCGCCCAGCGAGGCGGCGGCAGCATCAAAGATGGCCTTCTCCTGATCGACCCACTGCTTAAACGGATTGCTTCCGTAGTTCCACGCCACATTCTCGCCCACGTTAAACTGCTGAGCGTGCGCGACTTTCGTATCCGAGAAGTTCGCATCGGCAATGGCAGTCGCCATCATGGCATACGTTACCTTGAGCTCGCCTAGGCCAACGCTTGCGCGATACTCGTTGCACGCTTTGAGCCACACGACCGCCTGCTTCATATTGGTCAGGCTTGTCGCGTCGACCTCCTCGCCCACCTTGTTGTAGTTAGCGAGTTTGCAGTTGAGGATGATATTCGCCGCATCGTTGGCGCCCACACTTTTAAAGAACGCGATAGCACCCTGACGGTAATTCTCCGCCGACGCGTTCGCCGTTGCCTGAGCGGCATCGAGCTTGGCCTGGGCCTGGGCCACAGCCTGATCGGCCTGCTGCTTTTGGGCCTTCGCCTGATTGAGCGCCTTGTCTGCAGCGTCTTTCTCGTCCTTGGCTGCCGAGAGCTTGACCTGGGCGTCGGCCAACTCCGTAAGCGCGGAGGCATGATCGGCCTTGGCCTGGTCAAGGGCGGCATCGGCTGCCGTCTTGGCGGCAGCCGCGTCATCCAGCTTGGTCTGGGCATCGGTGGCAACCTGCTGCTGATTGGCAACTGCCTGCTGGGCAGTCTGCACCTCGCCCTCGACGGCAGTCGCCTCTTGCTCGGCGGCGGCAAGCTCGCCCTCGCGCTGCGCCTGCGTGGCCTTGGCGGCCGTCAGCGCCTCGGACGCAGCAGTCACCTTTGCCTTGGCGTCCTCGTACTCCGGGCCCGCAGCGCCCTGCTCGGCTCGATCCAGATCGGCCTTGGCCGCGTCATAGCTCGCCTGTGCGGCGTCCACGTCCGCATCTGCCGCGGTCTTTGCCTGCTGAGCTGCCGAAAGCTTGACCTGCGTTTCCCGCTGCTTGGCAGCGGCGGCATCGGCAGCCGCCCGGGCATCCGAGAGTTTGGCTTGCGCATCAGCGGCCTGCTGCTTTGCCTGCTCCAAATCACTCGCAGCCTGCTCTGCGGCCGCCTGAGCGGCGGCTACGGCCTCGGGCGTGGCGTCGGATGCAGCAGCCTGTGCGGTCTCAAGCGCAGACTGGGCATTGGCGGCCGCCTTCTGCGCGGCAACCAGGGCTTCGTCCTTGTCCGTCAGGTTCTTCTTGGCGGCATCGAGCGCAGCCTGAGCGTCCTCAAGCGTCTTGACATCCAAATCGGCCTTGTCCTGCGCAGCGCCCAGCTGCTTTTCCAGCCCGGCCGAGGCAGCGGAAACCGCGCTATCACTTGCACCGCGGGCCGCGTCATAGACGCCCTGCGCCCGCTGCTGGTTGGCGGCAGCAGCATCGTAGGGAGCAGCAGCCGCTTCCAGATCGGCCTTGGCAGCAGCAGCTTTGGCACGCGCCGCATCAACTGCAGCCTGCAGGTCGGCGACCTTTTGCGCCGCAGACACAGCACCCGCGCCAGCACCGGCGGCCGCAGCGCTCGTCAGCGGCGACATCACCGCAGCCGTTGCGCCCGCAGCGCCAATGCCATCCGCACCCTGCGCCGCCGCGGCCAGGGGCGACAGCAGCGAGCCGCCCGTCATGGCAATCGTCGCCGCAGCAACTGTCGCCACGCGTCCAGCCGCCTTGGCCTTACCCAAAGCCTTGCCGTTCATGTCCTTGTTCATGTTCTTGCTCATTGCCGATTCCTTCCCACGGTGAGCCGTTGTTTGCCACAGATAGTCGATCTGACTTGCCCCATTAAAAAGAGGTGATAACGGGGTAATTAAATTGAGCGAATTGAATCGTGATGAAACTGATCTCCGCAAAAACCAAACTCATAGTTCCGCTCGCGCTCAATCTCATCTAAATACTCGAGTTCTTCGCCGCATGGCTTCTCTTCATCTAGAAATACAATCCCGTTCTCTGCGCGAGAACCGACAGTGCAACCAAAGATAGTCTCGAGATTAATGTAACCACTATTATCGTTGTTAAAGGAGAAACTGCTGGTGTTCATGCTCAAGTCCCGTCTACATAAACTCAAATTGCTGTGCTTGGCCTCTTTTAGAGACCCCATCTCATACGCTATGACTGCAGTATATGCGCTCCGCTTGTATGTTGCAAGAACAATTTTAGTTTTCTAGCACATATAACCAATCTGTTTCCTCACGAGCAAATACCACACTCCCCCGCCGCGCCCTCACGCGCGGCATATTCGTTGAGATACTTCACCGGAATCGGCCACCTGGAAGGAGCCCCGTGGCGCGAAAGCCCCTCATTGACCAGCTGAACCAGCAGCTCGGACAGATCGTCGCCTTCGAGCACCTCGACCGAGCGCACATGAATCGACGTTGCCAGATCCTCCTTGGTGCCGTTGTTGACGCCCACAAAGTAGCAGGTCAACCCTGCACGTTCGAACGTTCCAATACCGTAATAGGGCGAGTTGTAGCTCTCGAAAAACTCCTTCTTACGACCCGCCTTACCCGTAAGCTGGTAATCGCGCACCAAGGTCACAAAAGTGTTGGAGAAGGTCGTCAAGCCCGTGTCCCGCACGCGTGCCAACATAGATCGTTCGCCTGCCCGCACGTCAAAGATGTAGGCATCCTTGTCGAGTTTGCCGTCCGACGTCAGCAGTTCAAGCTCCATCTCGTCCACAGGACCGTCCTCGATGGGATGCGAGGTGTAGTCCATGGTCCCGTCGACACCAATCGTTAGCGTTGCGAGGCGTTCATCCAGCTCAACCTTATCCTTCTCCTTGCGCGGGACATTGACCACGCCACAGACCGTCACCGACCCAACGCCAAAAGAGCCAAGGTCAAACGCCTTCACCCGGCCGTCGGCAACATCCTGCTTAACCAACAGCTCTTTGAGCATGGCGCCCAGGATTCCCTCCTGTGCGCCGCACACCTTTGCATTCGACGCCGCCTTAAACAGCGGCTCGCACACGTCCGGCGTCACATGCTGCTCAACCACGCCAGCGTGCAGGGCATAGCCATCGTTCTCGGCGACCTCGTTGGGCACCATGACGATATTCCACGCCAGCGGATCCACATCCTTCCCGCCATACGACGCGCACACGCCCCACGAGGAATCGTTGAGTCGATCGACCAACTGGCGCGCCACCCCAGCAAGCCCTTTGTGCGCAAACGACACCACAACCCGCTGTCCCACCGCGCGCTCCGCAACCACGCGGGCATATCGCTCGCTTTTCAAAACCTCGTAGAAGCTCTTGCGCGGATACTCCCTGAGCGACACCCGGGCAAAGTCGCCGTACCGGCGCTCGAGGATCTGCAGCTCTCGGTACAGGATGCCCTTCTTGGTATAGGCGACCTTTTCCGCTTGGGCCGAAAACGTAAGATCACGGCGCTTGGACGGCTTATCGCCCTTGGCGCGGCGCAGGATGTACTCGTCACGTTGTCCGTGAGCCAGCACCACCGAAGCCACGGGCGACAGCCTGTAACCAACCTGGCTGTTAATCTTCTCGAGCTCCTTCTTGTCGCCTGCCGCACGACCGATGAGCACCCGTCGCTTGGTAAACGTTCGGATCTTAAGTTCGAAGGTGCAATCCTCGTTGATAACGGTCTCGACCGTCTCAATCTTGGCAGGGCCCGTTCCAGCTTCCTCAATGGCGTCGCGGCGAGCACCCTTGGCGCTTACAACATACAAGTGCCCCGTATCATTGGGAATCTCGTCCTCGATCCCCTCAAATTGCGAGCACGAGTTGAACAGCAGACGCAATGCGATGTAATCATCCAGCTCGTTCCAATGAGTTTTAATCGGAACCATTTGCTCATGGTCGAGCGAAGCGCTCAGGTCACCCGTCTGCGCGCCCGCCTTGACCATCAGAAAGACGCGGTTGTCCTCGAGCTGCGTAAGCGCGACGACCTTACCTGTCTGGCACACATCGGCCATAAAGTTTGCCACGGCATGCTTGTCCGCATCGCCGACGTTGCACCAAAAGACCGAGTAGCGCTTCTCGGCAGCCGCGGCATCGAGCTGCAATACGAGCTCGGACACAGCGATGTCTCCCAGACCACACGGCTGGTTATGCTTCGATTGCACGGCCGATCGTCTCCATCATCTCCAGGTTGATTGCTCCATCAGTTGCCATATAGGGGAAGGAGAACACCATCCCCTCGTCATCGATTGGCTTTTGGCGGAGCTCCAGCGCCGCCTCGTCAGCCAAAACATTGACGATCAGCAGCCGCTTCGCCCCGACTTTTTGAGCCTTTGCCTTAAAGCGCTCTGCGTCCGTAGTCTCGCCGCCGGAGCGCCTGTAGGCCTCGTAGGCGCCGATGCGATAGTGCTTAAAATCGATCCACACGCCGGTCTTGTTGCCAGCGGCATCGAGCACCTCAAAATCGCCGCCCGTCTCGGCATGGGCTGCATCGCCACGAGTAAGCGAATAGCGACCGTCGTAATACGCCTCGAAGATGGCCCTGCCGGCAGACTCTCCCAGTTCTCCCAGGTATACCGCCTGAAACATATAGGGTGTCATATGTGCCGTCGCCGCCGGCTGCAGCGTCGCGGGCACCCCGTCGCGTGACCAGCGCTCGCGCACCTCGCGAATCGAAAGCAGCTCGGGTACGCGCGCCGCCGCTTGGCTTATCTGACGAACCGTCGCGCCCTTTAATCCCTTGTCGTAGCGGCAACATTCCTCCAGGCGAGCGGCAATCTGCTCAACAGGCTCGCCATCGTAGCTGGGAAATTCAAAATGCGGCACCTTACACGCTCCGCCCTGCGCATACGCATAGCCACTCGCGGCAAACGGCATGTGCAGTGCGGTGCTTTTGCGTGCAGGATAGCTCGCAAGCTCCTCCCACGGCAGGCAAAAATGATGCAGATAAAAATTGCGCTCGTCATCGAAAGCGGCCAGATCTTCCTCGCGCGCATCGAGCGAGGCAACCTTCCACGCCAGCTTTTCGTGCTTCTCTTTCGCCAGGTTGTTCCTAAAGGCAGCAAGGTTCTGCTGCTTACTGGCAGCGTGCTGCTTCTTGTCCGCCATGTGATTGTTGACGGCCGCACAGGCGCCAACCACCTGCTCCAGCTCGTAGCCCATCGGCAAATCGTGCAAGAACGAAAAATCGCAATCGGCGGCGATTTCGCGATCGAGCATTACCTGCACATGGAGCATCTTTACGCTCGTACGCATCAAGCGGCCCACCGCCTGCGCCACGATGCGAGCGCCTTCGACCTGGTACGAGAGGGTGTCGCGCACCGGCAGTTTTCCGCCGGCGCCCGCCAGTACCGTGCGCACACGATGGCGCTTCTGGATAAACGGAATCTCACCGCGCGTCACGAGCTCCTCCTGTTCGACCACGCCAAGCAGCGCCTGCTGGTCAAACTTCTTTGAGCTCATATCGACTCCCCAAGCCAAGCGGCTCGTGGGCGACTCCACGTACAGAAAATCGAGGTCCATCTTGGGATGTCGCCCATCGTTGCCAAAACCACAATCGACCTGGCGCACCGTGTTGCGCAGGCTCTCCGGCACCTCGTATTTAAGGTTCTTGGAAAAGCCACCAGCGGCAAGGTTGATAAACATCAGGGTCGGCTCTCCGTCCTTCAGACGTTCCTGAGCGCCGCGCCAACCTTCCTCCCATCCCGCAGCGTTAAAGCACGGCACCATATCCTTTGCCTCCTCGAGCGACTTCTCGTACGAAGCCTCGGGATGCTTAACGTTCCTAATCACCAGTTCGGCAACGATTTCGCGGGCAAGATCCAGCGCCAAACTATTAAAGTCGCCATGGTTTCCCATGTGTCGTGTCGTAAAGATGGCTCCCGCCTGCTGCTCACTGCGCGCCACGCCACGCGCCCAGGCGCTCACGGCAACGAGCGTCTTGCTCAGACGCTTTAGTTCAAACTCGATGCTTTCGGCATCGCTCGTGGTCACCCTGTCGGCAATCTTTCGGCGCAGGCACGCCGCAAGCCCTTCGCTCACGCCAATCTGGTCAAAGAATCCCATCACATGCTCGTACACCTCGTCGGGCGACACGATACCGCCGCCATAGGCGCCGCCGGCCACGGCCGCCATGCCGGCAAGCTTCTTGGACTCGTCAACCCAAACGACGTCGACGGCGTACATCGTTGCCGCCTGCTTGTTGAACAGCCTGGTCTGCCGCACGATCTCCTGGTTGAGCTCGCCAATCCAGGCATCTTTACGAACCACGCCATGCACTTCGTCCAGGTAATCCAGGTCAAAGTTCTTAATAGTCGGTGCATTCCAGGTGGCGCTCATGCACACACAGGGAGCCTTGGCGGCAATGGATGCCAGATACGCCTCGGGCATGCGCTCAATGCCGTGATTAGTCAGGTACGTGGTAAACATATGGTCGATGGTGGTTTCCATCACCAGGTAGTCAACACCACGCGCATACATCGAGTCGTCAACGGCATCGATTTCATCGTTCTTGCGGTCCTTAAAGAACAGCGCCAGCATCAACGAATTCCAGAAGTATTTCTCGTTGGTCTGGTCGTTCCTAATGCCCAGGGCATCGATGATATTCTTGCGCGAAAGATCGTCCTTGTACGAAATGCTGCCGTAGTACAGCTTGTCCATAAGCGTGGCACAGCGGGCAAGATGGCCCACCACCATCCTGACAAGGCCGCGCGCACGGCGCACCGCCTTATTGACGGTCTGCTGCTCGTCCGTCCCACAAGACGTAATCATGTTGCGGTTGCGGCGAGTATCGAGCTCATAGCGCAAGGGATTCGACAGGCCATCGCCCACCGAAATATCGTCGCTGCCAAACAGATGACGACCGGCAAGCTGCTCGTCTTTCGCCTTGTCAGACAGGGCAAAAGGCTGCTGCAGCTCCATATCCTGAATACACGCAGCGATCATCTTTTGAATACGCTTGGCACCCTTGGCGATCTCTTCGGCAGCCGTCTCCACACTTGCGCGCGAAACCTTGCCCGTTGCCGCGTTTGACCCCTCGTGCTCGCCCGAGGTCGAGGCATGCGTATAGACCGCCATCCACTGGTCCCGATTTCCCAGCAGCAGAGGATCAACCACGCCGCCATTAAAATGACGGTCAAGAATACGCAGCATCTCGTCGGGCTGAAATTTCATATGTCCCGCCGCCAGCATCGACAGCATATCGGCCTTCGCATGGTCGATCTCGTCAAAGATAAACAGGCATTCGTCGGCAACCGCTGCGTTAAAGAACACAACGCCCGCTTCTGTCACCGTATCGATTCTATTGACGAGCTTTTGCGGCGTGCATGCAATTACATGCGGCGCGCGCTTATCGTTAAGCAATGCCGAGGGCCAAATCCGGGGAATCTCCTCAATGCCACGCGTGATGCTCTGGCGTCCACGGCTCACCGCTCGACGCAAGCTCGCGTCTGCCAACGCCAGCTTATCCCACAGCCCTGGAGTCAGGCGGTCGACAACGCTTCCCAGACGCTCCTTCTTGTCCAAAAGGCCCAAAAGGTCATCGGCGACCTCCATCACACCGCGCCACGCGTGCGCAATATCGCGAAGAACGGCCTCGTCCTTTGCTCCAAAGGGGCATGGAATATCGCGCGGCCTTACGCTGCCCTTGTCAAACGTGGCGTCGATCCAGTTTTTGATGTTCTCGCCCGCTCGCGGAAGATCGAACACCATGCGCTCCGCATCATCGTCACTCATGCCCTGCTCAACCAACAATTCGCGCACGTTTGCAACATAGTTGTCGCGGTTGTCCTTACCCGGAACCACAAACACCAGAGTACGGCGACCGGGACATTTATTAAAACAGCCCGACTCATCCCAGCCGCCGGCAATCAGGTCTGCCGTGACCTGCTCGGCCGTGTAGTTTTTACCCGAGCCCGTTGTGGCGCCCAAAAAGTACAGGCCGTTGTTGTCCTGATCCTTGGGGACAAACAGCGCACGCTCAAAAAACTCGCGCATCGCCTTTTGGCGCGCAAGATAGGGAGAAAGCTCCTTGTCGCCCGCAGACGACGGATTCGATTGACAGTTCAGCTTCCACGTAGCCATGGTCAAACCTCCGATTTAGTTGTTGCATGTGTTGAATACCATCCCGTGCGGACAAAAACTCACGCAGGGCGGCTGAGCGATGGCATCTATGCCGCTTGAGAAAAGAAAGGAAAGAGAAGCAGTCGGCGACTACTCGCACGAAGCGAGCAGCTTCTCAAGATCGCATTCCAACGCCTCGCGCTCCTCAGCGTCGATCACCGCGAGGGCGACACGCATCAGGGACACATCGGCGGCAAGCTCCTTTACCTGGTCGGGACGCTTGCTAAAGTGGTCGTAAATCCGCAGGGCCTCCCCGGCCGCCAGGTACTGCCACTTTTCCAACGAAGGCTTTTCGGACCTGCTCATGGCATCGACCCACTCGCCAAGACCCTGAAAACCGTTGCCCGTAGTCGTGCCGTTCATAACCACATCGAGCGGGCTCAGCAAGCAATCGGGCGATTTTTTGTACACCAATTTGGTGAGCGTAAGCACCTGAGCAAGGTTGCGATACTGTTCCTTGTCGGCATAGAGCACGTCGTTGTAGCAGGCGCACGCCTTAAGCAGCTCGTGGGCGGCAATGCGCTCCGGCCCATCAAACGGAACGCCGCGCAACAACACCCCAGCAAGATCGAATGCCTTGCCGCCCTGCACGATCTTGTCGAGCGCCGAACCGTCCACCAAATCCGCCAGCCAAGCAAACTCAGGCTGATACGGCTTATGCTCGTCCTCGTCCTCATGCTCCATCCAGTCGCTTACCAACGCCAGGGCTTCAATCTCTCTCCCGTTCAGAAAGGGCGAATTCTCCCCCATCTCTTCCTGCAAAAAGCCCCGCGGCTCATGAGAGCGCTCGTACGCAACCGCAAGTTCCCCGTCGCTCACGACCAAGGTCGCACGGGAAATATAGGTATCTTCCCGCATGTCCCTCCAGGCGTACATCATAAGGGGACGCAGTTGACGGAGCATGCCGCGCGCGCCGGCACCTTCCTTAACCGCGCGCTTCGCCGCAAGGCGAGCAGCATCTGCCATCAGCTCCATCTTGGCGCCATTTCCCATCATGTTGTTGTACTTGGGCAGGTACTGTTCATACGCAATCTGGACCAGATCGTCCACGCTCAAGGCGTTAAAGTTAATCACCGAGCCAATGCGCCCGCACAGCTCGGACATAATACCCCAAGTCTCAACATCCTCGATGGTCGCACTGTCTCGCAGCTCGTTTGCCGATTTTGCGGCGGTGCACACGGCGGCATACGAGGATCCGAAGCCGACCGTGGTGCCAGACTTGTCACTCAGGCGCTTGCGCACCAGAGCATCCAAGCCCATAAAGGCGCCGCCCAAAATGCAAACAACCTGATCGAGGTTGAGCGTCTTAATGGCCGCACTCTTGGAGGTATCGCATTCAAACGGCATCTCCCCGCCTTCCAAGAGCTTAAGGAACGACTGCGATGGACTAAAGCTTGATGCAACTTCGCCCCCATCGGGCTCGGCACGAACTGCCTTGTCAAACTCGTCAAAGAGCACCAAACAGATATCGCCGGGATTGGCAGCCTGATAGTCCGCGACCTGCGACAGGCAGTTGCTCATGCTGGCACCGCGCCAGCCCTCGCCCGTCATGGTGGAGACATCGAACACAAACAGCTTGAGCCCCGCGGCATCCGCCACGGCCTTGATGGTGTGGGTCTTTCCCGTGCCAGTGGAGCCCATCACCAAAATGGCAGCGGGCGAAAGAACGTCGCGCGGGTCGGCGCCGCGTGCCAACATCACGCAGCGGTTGACCTCAAAGCTCAGCGCCGTCACAAAGGCCTCCAAGCTTCCTTCGTGGCCAATAACACTCTGACGCGTCTGCTCCACCAGACGCGTAGGCGCAATTCGATTGAGCAAGTCCTGGTAGCGATCGATGTTTCGATACTGCTTCTGAGTCATGGGCGCCTTCCTTTCCATATTGGTTTTCTTTCCTTCGATGTGGGCCGAGCCCTTAAACCACTACAGTGCCAGCGATGTCGCCGACTCCAGATAGATCACGTTGCCCGGCTGGGTAAAGACCGGAATGTGGTAGAGCAGCTGCAAAATGCCCTGCTTGAGCAGCGGAAACAGTGTGGGATGCAACACTTCGTACATCAGGGCACCAGCCATAAGAGCGGTAAGTATGGCAAGCAGCAGAAGCTTTTGAGCGTTAGAGAATACCGACATGGTCGTTCCTTTCTTCATGCGAGATATTTGGATTGCGTTGTGGGTTAGCGACTCATAGCGATGGCAATGCCAATAACCGTGATAACCACGGGGATCGCAAGCGATGCAAACAGAATCCCGGCAAAAAGGCCCACCACCAGCGCGCACACGATGATGACCAGCGTGGTGGGTACAAGCGCAAGCAGAGGAGTAACCACGCAGGCGGATGCAAAGCGAAGCCCGTGGAACTTGTGCTCATCGGGAAATAGAGCGTTAAGGACCCCTTCGACAATTCGCCACTCGACAATCGTTCCGATGGTTAAGACAACCGCCCAAAGCAGGTAATCATTTGCACGGGAATCCGAAGCCATCTTTCCGGTGACGCCAGCCCAACAATCAAATGCCGCGGTATAGCCCAGCAAACAGACGATCGCGCAGACGACGGATGCAAATGCGCCCGCGCTCTCGATTGCACCGAGCAGCTCGCACATGTCGGATTCGCGCCCTCCCGTTAACAGCACGATCCATTTGTGGGCAAGCGCCGCAACAAACGCCGCGCCCAGCACAACCCAGTACACCCTAAACGCCACCAGGCGCCATGAATGGAGCGGGATCACCGTGTTGCTCTCGCTAATCTCGAACATAAACCCGCCGAGCCACGTCGTCAGCAAGCACATCATGTCGATGGCGACCACGTAGAGTACAACCGCAAAGACGGTTTGCAGAATCATGCCGAAAATATTCATCGCCGTTGGCTTCTTGGGGGCGTCCGGCTCGATTCTGTACATGTCGTATCCGTTCATTAGCTGTCCTTTCGTTGCTGAAACAACTAGTTGGTTTATCCACTGTAGCTTGATACAACTAGGAGATATGCAAATCTCTTAGTGTTAGTATCTAGCGAAATATTACCCAATGCGTACGGCCTCATACGCACCATTCGATTTTTTTCTTTTTCATTTGAGTGCCCCGTCTGAAAAACGCCGCAACTGCTCTTCTTGTAGACTGAAGGCAATTGAGCCGCGACGGGCCAGTCAGCGAACCGCGCAATATAGGGAATATGCAGGAGGTGCGCATGCTCAAAACTAAAGCAGAATTTGCAACTCTTCGCTTAAACGAAGATCTCAAGCCATATATGAGCCGATATCTATCGGATCTTGTGTCTCATATGGTCGAGAAATATCAGCCTTCGTCGAGAACGAAAAGGCTCATTGAACTGTGCTGTCGCGATTTTGAGTTTTCGAGCGAGCACGTCGATGGCCCCTCGTGGTCTGTTTTGGGGATTGACCTCAAGCGACCTTCGGCCGCCTCGTTTGAGTTTGAGGACCGCGTTTACAACGAAGCAACCGACGAATGGGATTATGTGCCCGCTTGCGTTTGCAAAAACCGAGTCAAAGTCCCGACGTCGACGTTTACTGCCATCGAGGAGAATATCTTTTTATACGACTACGAGCAGGACGCAGCCTCTCACACGTACGAATCAGCACTCATTTACTGCAGGCCCCCCGAGCTACGACCGCTATCCCAATTCCCGGCATCTATCGATGCGGCAAATGCGCGAGTCCTGGATTTCCTCAGAACGCGCTCGAAGCAGCTGCAACGCAGCGCAGGCATCCCCGATCTGCTTTCGGTCACTGAGTGGTACTACATCTTTCTTGCGGCATCCATTGCCTGCTCTCAGTCCCATGCCACGGCCGTCATTCAGATTTCGGACCGTCTGTTCAATCTGGCGCGAGCCGTAGATGGACGTCGCCTTCTTTGTGACCTCGGCCTGCTAAAGAGCATTGTGCTTCTTCCCAACACCATTGCCAAAAAGGCCGAGGGTCGCGCGCTGCTCTTTATTGGCGACGGCGAGCCCAATGATCCGTATTTCCTTTTTGACGGCAGGAGCTTTGACGACAAGCAAATGACCGATGAGATTCTGCACCAGCTCCTCGATTCCGTCGACCGAGCCTACGGCGATCAAAAGAATCCAGTCTATTGGCATCGGCTCGAGGATCAGGGCAACGGCATCTATCCCCTATTACCCAATACAAAGAGCGGATCGTTCGACGAGAGAATGTTCATCCCCCTTGGGTCGCTAGCGCCAATCTACCGCGGCACCGCCCGCAGCGTTGTAACCAAACTGCCCGAATCAGATCCGACAGACAGTTACCAACAGCACGACTGCTACTACCTGTCGCTAAAGCATCTTCATGATGGCGCAATCATTGCCGCAGAAGATGTACTTGAGCGTGTCCCCGATACAGATATCTACGATGTAAGCCGTGTAGACTACGAAGATTTTCGGAAGGCCAAACCGATCGACGCCCGCGAGGCGAGCCTTCTCATATCACGCGTCGGGCCTCCATTCAAGCTTGCCCTCATCACGCCAGGCCACTTTTCTGTCGGTTCTGAGCGCCCCGTGGAGCGCGGTCTTTTGTTTGAGAGCATTGTCCCCTGCGACGCCATGTTCTGCGCTACCTTTGAGGACGAGCTGCTTGCCCAGTTTGTCCTGGCATACCTGTCGTCCGATGAGGGGCAGAAGAAACTGGCGGACACCTCGCACGGAGACGCGCTTGTGCAACTTGCCCCAATGGACCTGCGAAGCATGACCGTGCCTGTTCCCGGGCGAGCGGAGCAGGAGCGCTACGCGCTAGAGTACGAAGCAAAGCAGCGCGCCTACGAGGACGCCCTTAAGCAGGCGGAACATTACGCTGCGAGCAAGGGAACGATGTAGCGACCGAGATTGGCAGACTGTCCGGACTTTTCCGACGGCTTGTCAATCAGGCGCGCCATTCAGCGCGGCGGCTAGAAATTGTCATCGGACTTTGCGCTGGCTTTGGCTGCCTCTTCGCCCGCGATCAGGTCCCTAACCGTTATATGCGCACCGTACGTAGCATCCTCAATCTTTTCCATAACATCAGGGTCGCAAGTTCCCCAAATATCTTTAAGGACTCGAGCCAATCCCCAAGCGGCGCTGAGCAGGACGTCAACATCCTTTAGATCTAAGTGGCTGACCGCAAAGGGACAGTACTCGCGCTCCAGCAGATAGGTGTCAACGGCGCCAATTGCCTCAGCCACGTACCGCTCAAGATCGGGATGGGGATGGAAGGCGCACAGCGCCTTGTGCGGATCGGTCGGCTCAATCCAATACAGCGTTGTCGCATCCTCGCATTTCTCGAGCGGATAACGCTCAACCGCCTTCTCCCAACTTTCATACCAAGGATCGGCATCGCCGTCCGTCATTGACTTGCAAAGATCAATCGCCGCAGAAACAGTCGCACACGAATATCTATAGCTGGCGTCTTTCTTAAACTCATCATTGAGCTCGACATCGCCAGACAGCTCCGCCTCCATGATCAGGAACGGACCATCCTCATCCGTAACGCTCATGGGGTAGTTGTTGCACTCATAGTCCGGATACATTTTGTCTCCAATCAATCGTTCGGACACATTAATGACCAATATCGAAACCGCGCTCGCGCGGAGGGACGTCGTCCTCGCGCCAATCTGCAAGTTTTTCTCATCGCGTGAAAAGAACTTGCGATTTCTGCAAGTTCTTCTCACGCTGCGATAAGAACTCGCATGATCGCCCCGCTACCTGCGCCACGAGGCAGCAAGGATAATGGGAATCCCGGCAAGGCACACCACCAAGGCTACGGCCGCGAACGCAAGCGCGATGGCCACGCTCGCGACGACATAGGCCACGGCAATGAAGGCCAGCGCCAGCAGGCAGGCAAGCAGCTCGGCCACGTAGCACAACACCAGGTTCGAGCTCGCGCGCTTCAGCAGGACGTCGGCAAGGCGGACAAGCTCGACGGCAAAGCCGCTGCCGAAATTACGGCCAGGGCCCTTGGCAAGGAACCACTTGAACAGGCACATCAGGGCGCAGCCCAGCATGATCATGATGGAAACGGTCCATACATTGTGCCCCGACTCAACAAGGTTCTGGTCACCCATCGCGCTGCCGTTGATGAGCCAACTCGTTCCATAGCCCATGAACAGCATCGCCAGCAGCAGGCAGGCGCTTACCGCGGCAAGAGAGCGCGACACGCGCCTGCTGAACACCGGAGCTTTGCAGCTGAGCCCAAACCCCTCGCGAACGCGCCAGACGGCATGGTAGGCAGGGTAGGCCGCGATGAGCACGGCCACGAGCAGCGACGCCCAATCGGACCCGGGTGCCGCTGACGCGTACTCCGCGATCGCAGAAACTGAGCAGTTGGTGTGGAACGACTCGTTCAGAAACAGCGCGACCTCGCCCTTCCAAACACAAAACGGAGCGGCGACGGAGGCGATGCCGGCAACGGCAACCGCAGCAACGACAATAAGCGGTGCGCCCTGCACGAGCTTGACGACCTCGCCCTTGGCGGTGCGGGGTGAAGCTTCAACGGTGCTGGCCGAAATTTGGATAGAAGTGTTCATGATCTTCCTTTCAAAGAAGGCTACGTTCGCAAGCTAATGTAAGAAAACACTGTCTTCGAGGGATTGAACAAGACTGTTGCCCTCAGAGACAAACAAACGTTGCTATCGGCATATTGGCCGCTCGGGTACTTCATCATTACGCATCTGTAATTCATCAAATCGCAGGATCTCATTACGCTCAAGCAGAACAGATTGAATAAGCTCATGGACAGCGGCATTGCGGTAGCACAACGACTCCCACGTGGCCAACAAGCCGTCAACAACTCCCTTGTAAGCAACAGAGGAGTCCTCGAGCTCATAGGCAAGATCAATTGCCTCGTCAACTATCTGCCTCATCTGCAAAAGCGTGCACGTGAGATCCGCCTCACTCGACTCGTCGCAAATATAAATACAATCGGACTCAAGCATCTTTGAATCTCCCTTCGAACAACTGACACCTGCAGAATAGTGAAAAGAGATAAAAAGCAACCCGCAATCTACCGCTATATAGCGGTAGATTGCGGGTTAAACCATAAAGCGCACTTAGCCTTGGGCCAAATTACGACTTAGATTCAAATAGGTCGCATATCTCTTTGGCTTTCGCCAGGGGATACTGCGCGTAGTAGAATACGTCGCCGTTCTTTTCTCCGCACACAAAGACTGCGCCCAGCCCCAAGCCTTTAGCGGACGGAACTTTGCATTGTTGTACGCTCTCTTCGCCTTCATCGAAAAGTCGCAGATACCCTTGTTCCATCAGAATAGTGTTGGCATCTTCAGCCCTAATCCCTGAGCCACCCTCTCTCAGTATTTTCGAAATCGAGGCATAGCCCTTAGCGCTTGCCTGATCCATTGAGTAACAGACCGGCAAACGCTCGGCCCCCGCAAAAGCCGCTTCGTAAGCAATACCCTCTCGCATGATTTCCACACTCTTATGACCAGATTCATCAAGCTGAAAAGCAACGAAAAGGCATCGAAGCGCCAGCCAGACCTCGCCCGCGCTAACCATCTCTTTTCGGTCGGTGTGACAGGCGCTATTACGAAATTCAGTAAATCGACCCAGTGTTTCGCCGAGTGTCCTCCACCAGTCCCCCTTTGACGCCTGCGTCAATTCAGCATTTTCAACTCGAACAGAGGATGCCAGTAGCTCACTCTTTTTTTCAATTAACCTTTTGTATTGACCGAGGTTAAGGCCCTCAAGCTCCTTGAGTGGCTTTCTTGCAACAACATAATCGGGAGCAATGGCCTTCAAGGTCGGCAGCAATTTCAAACGCAAGTATCTCTCCGCCGCACGGCAGAACATTAGCAGGCAAAATGCGCAATCTGAATCGCTATCGGTGCCAACACTGCCAATGCCAAATATCTTGCACAGAAGAAGCCCCTGCTCGATATTCTCAAGCACCCTATTTTTGCCATTTTGGTCGCACTCGCAATCAGCGAATGCGCTTTGAAGAGCTTCGCGCGAAGAAAAGCCTATGATTCGACAGTCTTCTGCATCCAGATTAAAGCTTTTGAACGCTTCGCCCACGTTGTCCAAATAGGAATCGGTGTTTACATCAGGGCACCAAACATCTTTATTGTCATCTTTCTTGTCGTCTTCATTGATATGTTCCTCGTCCGCGCCAGCTGTCTCCCTTGGAAGAGATTCTCCTCGCGGCAGCATATCCTTGGCTGCATTGAGTTCCTCAATAGCGCCGGTTTTCTGGTAATTTTCCCAATGCACAACCCATGCCGTATCGAGAATGCGCTTCATCGTTGCAACGTTCTCGTTAATCTTCCACGCTGCATAGTCGGCAATTACGTAGAGGCGATACTTGGCTCGGCTTGCCGCAACATTCACGATATTTGGGTTTACAAACTTGATTGCGCCCTCACAACTGCGCCTTGTATCACACCCCAAGACAAATACCACTTGATGGGCTTCTTTACCTTGGAACGTATGAACCGTACCAATATTATGCTTTGCGAAATATTGCCATGCATCTTTGTCAGCCACTTCAGTCCTAGCACTTAACAGCCGGTCCTGAAGCCCCCTGACAACGGTTTTAAACGGAGAAATAATATAGAGACTTGGAATAACAATTCCCTCGGACTTGCCCGATTCGCAAGCTTTTTTCTCAGCCGTAGCTACGGCCTTATCAAAAGCGTCCTTGACAATCTCGAACACTCTATCGCCCTGGGCATCAACATAATGATCGCGATTGCCACGTTCAAATCCCGTAACATTGATCCACTGTGAGGACTTTAGATAAAAGCTGTCAGCGAGATCCTTTTTTGGGCTAGCCGTCTCGTTAAGCATGGAGCCCTGATACGAGATCTCATTTGAAATATCGAACATGGGTGATATGCAGCGACGGTGAACCACAAGCGGGCAGCCAATCCATTGATCATCCTCGCCGTTGCTGCGCAGGTGGCCATAGGGGTTAACGGCGTCGGCAAGTCGCTGGACCGAAGCCATATCCCCCTTATAAGGTAGTAATACTTTTTTACCGAGGACAGCGCGGAGCTCCTTAACATCCCCTGTGATCACAGGCTCAATCTGAGAGGGGTCACCGACAATCATTGCACGTCGACTGCGAGCAAGGGCGCCCAAAGCAGCATACGGCACCGCCTGTCCCGCCTCATCTATTATCAGCAGGCCAAATAAAGGGTCTTTCCCAATCTGAATGTCCTCAAACATGCGGCCAATCGACGCAAACGTGGAAGAAATCACTGGGGTAAGCAAACTGAGCGTCTGAAAGAGCGCAGGGGCCATACTCCTTCTATCGGCTTGCGTGAACTCTATTAACTCCTTTTTACCAGAATCGACGCCCTTGTCTTTGGCTCCCCAGTATGTTCGTAGAAGCGCAATGTTATTCCGCATACATTTTGATTCAAGGATGAACTCGCGTGTCACCTGCAATGCATAGAGAAATAGCAGGTTGCGGTCCTTTTTTAGGTCAGGGTCATCGGATGGATTATATAGATGAGTCTTTTTTCGGCTTTCGCTATCCCCCTTTGAGATGCACTCGACAAAATGCCCATTAATCGTCTCAACAGATTCAGCACCATCAACTCTGTTGCGCTTTTGACCTTGGATCTTCACCCACAAAGAGGATAGTTCCTTCTTTTCATTCTCTAGTTTTTCGTATTTGTTCTCGAATTTCGTACGCAGCGCAACAAGCCTCTGGTCCGGTGCGGTTTGCAGCATAAAGGAATCGAGCTTCTCGCGGCTATCGGACAAACGGCCCCTATTGAAGATGCTCCCGATCAGCCCACTGGCCTTTTCTTCCGCATCGCGCAATTCTGCTTCAAGCCTATTCCTTCTCGCCTCATAATCAGCAGTATCCTTCGCAATGTCATCAAGATATTTCCGGACATCACCTGCGGAACTGCCTTCAAAAGGACGAGACAGACATACCGTTTCGGTTGTCAGTTCTTCAACTATCTCTCGCTCGTCCTTTTGACACCTACAATTCAATTGGGACAAATGCTTCTTGCGGTTCAGAAGTTCGCGCTCCCCGGCTGCTTGCTCCTCCATTCTGTTAAATCGATCGGTTATCTTTTTGTATTGAGCAAGAAACAGCTTCTTCGCCTCAGAAAACCGTCCGCCCTTTCCCAGCCCGCCGTTAAACTGCAGCGAAGAAAGCTCGCAATCTCTGAAGTTATTAATATTCCTACGGTTTCCCAGACATGCCGCAACCATAAGCCCAGGATGCGTAGGGTCGCGAAGATTGCCTTTATTGTCAACGAGCGCCGAAGAGAAATAGAGATCATCCACCGGTTTCTGCTCGTTTTTCTTTCCCCAAACAATGTTGGACAAATCTGACTCTAGAAACTCCTTTTTCTCAGATTCGTCAATACCCTCCAAAAAGGCCTTCCCATCAGGAAGCTCTTTGGCGATGTTCTCAACTGCTGCATTGTTTGTCGAGCAGACCAAGATGCTGAGACTTTTTATCGCATCTCCCGTTCTGCCCTCTTTGAAGCGATAAGGATTCTTGGCGTACTTGAGATACCGTTTGCTAAGTTCTACCTCTTCGAAGGCGTCATCGGGCTTGTCATATTCGCACAGCAGACGGGCTTTTTCGACAACGTTAGCCGCAACGATATCCTTGAGCAGGGTTGTTTTTCCCGTGCCCGGAGGACCGTTAACCGACATAACGTCGTTTGCCGGGTATTTGCGTGTCGAACCGCCACGACCAACCGCGAGATTTACCGCCACTTGTTGCATCAAACTCAAGGAGTATTTACTCGGCCAGCGACCGATAGGTGTAGCGCCGGCTCCCAACACTTCAGAAAAGAAGTCTGCACGATCAGCCAGATCTTCATCGTCTTCGCCGTCCAGAAGATCGATCTCTCCGCAGGCAGATTCATTCCTCAAGCCACCTTCAAGGTATGCGGCGACAAGAGACAGCGATCCCTCACGAAGATCGTCGAAAGACCCTGACTTGTTGCACAGCTCATTTATCATGGAAATGTCTTTTGCGAAAAATGAGTGACAGAGTGATTGGTCGAACGTTGGACACGCATCGTCCCCGCTGTCCTTTGGCTTCATTGCTCTATATTCGACAAGCAGCCTTGAACACCACTCGCTGATACGTTTAGCCCCGTCACCGTCGGGAAGGCAGCTGGCTATCCCCTTAATCATTGGCCGGACGCAACTATTGACAATGCCCCTAATGACACCATATGTCAGCTTTGTTCCAACGAGTTCTTGATTGAGCTTCTTGCAAATATCGTCCTGCTCTTTCTCAAAGCTACCGATGGCATTTAGGCTATTCCCGACGTTCCTCTTCAACCACCAAAATAAGGAGGACAACTCGAAGCTGACAAATTGACCATCAGGACTCACACCTAATAGTGCAACCGTCATGCACTCATCCTCTTTTTCGATTTCATTCCCCGGTTTTTCTGCAAGATAAGTCATGACCGCTTCGCGTGGAACGGAGCCCAGGTGACAATAAATCGTTGAGATCGGCCAGTTTTCGCCGTTTGTGACACTATCCGTACGCTCTCTCGCTTCTTCAGAAGGCGTCCTTAGCTCCTGGTCGTCCCGCTCTTCAGGGACAAAGCAGTCATCAAGCATTCCTTTTCTGGGCCTAGGCGGGTCCTTTTTCTCTTCGGGTTGGTCGCCTTGGCTCAAAAAATCAAGCAAATACCAGTAATCTAACGCATCGCCAATTGCTTGCTTTTTCTCAGCAGGGGTCATTTGAATCAGTCCTCGCACTCACATAGATACATTTATGTCCAATAATGTCCACAACGTCATCGCGCAATTTCTTTGGTTGAAGTATCTCAAACACATCGAGCCACTTCATTGCCCATGTTTTCATGCCATCATACGACGCCATAAACGAATACTCTGGATTTGGATGCCCGTCCTGTGTCTCGCGCCGAAACCCATCATTTCCGGCAAATTCGGCTAAAAGATACTTCTCCTTTGCTTGGTTATGACACCTTACGTGAACCGTAACGATGTCGTCACTAAACATCCTGTTCACGCCAGCACAAGAGAACCTTTTTGCTTCTTCGGCCATCGCCTCAAAATGACCTTTTGCATCGTCCGATGGTCCAGCAATGGTTATATCCCGCAGGCTATCAACTCGAATTGCGTCAAAAGACCTCGCGGCACCCTTGTGGCCCACAAACAGGTAGTAGTAGCCATCGTGCATACATAGATGATATGGCGTATGACTATGCAATCGCCCCTTATCAGAAGTTCGAAAGCGGACTCTCTGCCTTTGGCTAATGGCCTTTTCCAATAACTTCAAATTTGCAAGCGTTGCTTCCATATTTGCAATTCTGCCGCTTTTGAGCAGAGCATTTTCTTGAGCCAAACGATCTTCGATCTGCCGTCTTTCTTCGCCGCACAGTAGGCGAAGAACTGCATGCTCAAGTACGTCGGCTCCACCCACGCCCGTAGAGGCTTCAATGAGACGGCACAGATGCTCAATTTGCGCACTATCAATTTGACGCTCTATGCTGTACAGGCGCTTCGCATTTTTAGGTGCAGATTCCCCATCGCCATTCGTCAGCCGCTCGCCCTTACAAGCCAATCGACTTGCAATCACCGTGTAGAACGGATTCAGACAACTGTTGTCGAGATCGATACTATTCATCTCGGTTAACGGACTGGCGCCCGCATTATTGCAGAGCGAAGGCTTTTTTGATCCAGAATCAACAAGTGCGTTCAATACGCCCTGCACTGTGTCGCGCTTAACTTCATAGCCATAACGGGCTTTAAGCTCCGCCATTATGTCAGAAACGCTCAACCCTTTGCCAAGCCCAGCATCAGTTTCCTCCAATAGGATACGCTCGACATATATCGCCAGCTCCTTTGGATATGCTCGGTGATTTCCCTGGATTTTCGGTTGAACCATAGCCGCCTCCAATCTGAACAATCAACATTTTACTCAGTCGATATGACCAAGAGATTGAAAGTGCCGCTATTTAACGGTGAACGGCGAAGCCATCCATAAAGGGCTCCGCCGTTCACAAATAGATTAGCACAACTCGTATACGACGTAATGACTGTTAGGGCGCACTCGCAGCAAACTTGAATCACCTTGATTGGCAACCTCGAGCAGAGCCGAAGGCGACCGAATGCATCCTTGTTTTTATTCATTGGCGAGCTACAATCAACGCAAACCGACCCATCGATATTTCTCTGCAGGCATCGATTGAAATAGAGACAACAATGTTTGATTTAATTAGCGAATTCAATAAAACTGTAGCCGAGCATAATGTCGATTGGGTTGCTAAGGGATTTGCTTTTCGCGACGAAACCATCTATCCAATCGGATATGACACGAAACTGCTCGGAAGAATTTTCGAGATGCTTACCGAGCCGTTGCTCAAGGAGATTGCCGACGACTTCGGGTTTACGCTAACGACCCCAGACAAACAAAACTACTATCCGGACTTTGTACTAACCCCTCAAAACGAAGAGGGGAATCGAATTGCTGTCGATGTCAAATCAACTTATCGAAAGCACCTAAAGAGAGGAGGCATTGCTCCATATAAATTTACACTTGGATCATATGCATCTTTTCTGCGCGATGGGAGGAAGAACATCCTCTATCCCTATAATCAGTTCTGCAAACACTACGTAATCGGATTCGTCTACGACCGAAACGACGAAATAGAGAGCGCACGTCCCTGCTACCCCCTTAACCAATTAAAAGAAATACCCGAACCCTACAGCAATGTTGAATTCTTTATTCAAGAGAAATACCGCATTTCAGACTTCACCACCGGTAGCGGCAATACCGAAAATATCGGAACTATTTCCTCGAATTCAATCAGCCCATTCACTCAGGGTTCAGGGCCTTTTTCAAAGATGGGGAACGATGCATTCGAACTTTATTGGCGAAACTATCCAAAATATACAGCGAAAGAAAAGAGTTACACCGACTTTCAGGGATTCAGAAGATGGGTCGAAACAAACGTTATTGAAATTGATTCAAGCCTACGCGATCGAATTCTCTCCTATGGCGATGTCGTCAACGACAGCCGGGGCGACAGAAAGTAACGGCTATTAGGAGAAAAGTGGACGAAGGAAAGGGAAACACGAGATTAAAGGTGGACTAGGGGACGTTATTCCATCTACTTCTATATCATCATTTCCAGCACATGAACCAAGTAAGAGTTATTTCTTAGGCCTTCACGAGAAGCGCTTCGATCATTGAATTGCGTAAGCTCTGCTTCGAGCCGACGTGATAAAAATGGGAGAATTCAAAGCACTCAAAATCACTCCAACAGTTTTCAATATGCTCATTCACCCTGTACTTATTCTCTTTCCACATGGAAAGATAGACATCCGCCTGAGTCGCATGAGCAGCATCAGCCAGAGCAACAGCTTCAGACTCTGGCCATTCACCCACATAATTTGTATCGCGGCCGATATAAGGAGGGTCGAGATAAACACAGTCGCCTTTTCTTGGCGCCCGCATAATCTCTTTCCAATCGCAAGATTTGAACTCCCAGTCTTTGCCTTCCATGGCAGCCTGCACCCTATCAATCTGATTGCATATCTTAGTTATATACGACCTGGAAAAACGCTCGGGCTTCTTGCAAAATGGAACGTTAAACATCCCGCTCCTATTGAAACGCATAACGCCGTTAAAACAGGACCTATTTAAGAAGATAAAGTCATACGGTGAATGACTTGTATTGAATCTGTCCCTTACCTCGTAGTAGTATTCCGCTCCACCAGTACGCAACATCACAGATTCGCGTTCAAGGTATTCCCGCATAGACTCTGATGTTATTTCATGCCGCTGCACGCTTCTATAAAAATCAATAATGTGTTGATTGCGATCACCGACCACCGCTCTCTGTGGACAAACGTTAAATAGCACAACCCCGCTCCCCAAAAACGGCTCGTACCATATCCCCTGCTGCTTATCCCAGTTTATTATCTCCTCAATGAAGGGGACTAGCTTCGTTTTAATTCCCTGGCATTTAATGGGGGGAACAATTACCGACATCAAACCTCCGATGCGCCGTCCATGTTCAGACTCAAGGATTTTAGTTTAGACGCTAGCTGGGACACAACACACGTTGCGCACATCAATATCCCTTTCCTCAACCCAAGAATCGGCAGCGAAGCATGGCACGCACCCCCATATCCATCGTTAAGCCAAATAAAGCCAATACTCTTCGAAAATCATTCCTAATAATTAATAACGACCCTCAAATACTAAAAATGTCTCCGGATAACGAGGACGCTTAAGCAACGTCTTAACAACAATCGCTTTCAACTCGGGCTTTCCATACGGACCCCTACCCCTTAAACACCATATCGTTGTGATATTCAATAAACTCAGCTCTTGGGGCGAATCGTTTCGGAAGCGTAATCGGCTCTCCGTTGTAGCGCCACAAGTACTCGTCCTCAGGAGTTTCGTGCTCGACCACGCTAGACACCACTATCTTTAGGTCCTTCGTAATGGTGATTAGTCCCCGGTCGAACGCTTTATCGTGCAATGCGTTCAAAAGCAAGCCGTTGTCGGGCGCGAGTCGCTCCGTCTTTGGATCAGAGACTTTCCAGGGCTTGATATGGCTAGCAACCAACAGAGCCTTGTTCGTTAGCCCCGTCAAGCAGCATCTTGAATCGTAATTGACGAGCAGGGTATTTCGAAAGAACTCCTGGTTCACCCGCATCGAAACAATTGCCTCGCGCTCCTTGCCCTCTGGCAAATCAAAGCCGATCGTCTCTTTCAGCTCATCACTTAGCGGTTCTTTAAAATCGAAACGGTTGAGGAAAACCTCAGTCGCCTCCTCGACAAGCTCATCACCAGCAGAGGAATACTCAGCCCAAACCATCTTGTCCATTTTGCTTGCATGGGTCATTCCAACCTTGCCGCGAGCACGTCGACGCTCATCGAATGATGCAAGGTTCCAGATTTTTAGAGCAACCGCGCCCGGCGTTCTGCCAATGGCCTTAGCTAGCGCCTGGACATCCTCGTTTGTATCATCAACCTTTTTCGATGGTAGGGCGAGGTACAGAAACAGAGCCGCAAGGGTTTCTTCCCTCGACCATTTGCTTCCACGACCAGCCATGATTGCTCCTCGCCCGCGCACCGCTCACGTAATAGGTCCAGGATAATCCCGCGGGGGACCGCGGCCGCCGCCTTTTTCTCATTCGTCGGTGAATGATTGAAACAACGGCACCTCCCTGCGCTCCTCATACCCTCGCTCAAGTTTCTTCCCAAGCTCGGCAGCGCAGCGCTTCGTTTCCTTAGAAAACAGGTCATCGATAGCCCTGTCGATTCGCGTGCAAGTCTGCCGGTGCTCGTTCTTCCAGGGCAGGTTGAGTCCCAAACTCGCATCCCAATAGCCGCCGAGTTTGGCGTTGATCACTTCCTCGGGATACAGCACGTCGCGGCGAATCCCTTCGATCGCCTCGTCCTCGTCCATATCACAGGCTGTCTCGCCCTGCACGAGGCACTTGCGCAGCTCCTTTTGCGCCCGGATGCTGTTCAGCATGCGAACGCACACCACGGCCAAAAAGCGGTAGCGCTCGCACAGGTCCCACTCGCCGCCGAGCCATACGCGATAGCCCAGCATTTCGCTCGCGGACTCATCATCCATCAAGATCAATTCCCACGGACGTACTTTGGCGAGCACATCCTCACCTAGCATTTGAACGCCGCCGCGTGTAAAGATGCACGGCTCCACGTCGTAATAGCCAAAGCCGTGGCCTGCACCACGACGATTGATGACGTGCTTGGGCAGCAGGACGATATTGTCGCTGGGCTCGGGGTCAACCTTGCGCAGCTTTTTGACCTTGCGGCGGGCGCGCTTTAAGCTGCGCTCGTTATCGACACGGCCGCGGCCGTCCGGCTTGCCGCCGTATCGCAGGGCAACCTCGCGCGCCAGGATCTTTGTGTCCGCAGCGCACAGCAGGTCGCTCACGGTGGGCAGGTCTTCCCACTCAATGCCGTCGACATCCCAAATCCTGCTCATGTTCAACCTCTTTCTGGCCGTTAAACTACGCGATCGTTCGCCCCGCTCTATATGCCCACAAGACATGAGCCCCGCTAGAGCGCCTTCTTACTCGGAGCAATCGCCTCGTCCACCAGACCCAACTCCAGAGCGCGCCTGGCGTTGCACCAGCAGTCGCGCTCGGTGAGCTCGTGGAACTCCTGGGCGCTCAGGTTGCCATGCTCGGCCAGCAGCTCGTCCAGCTCGGCGCGCATGGCCGCCGTGTGCTGGGCCACGATCTCGATATCGGTCTGCTGCGCCATGCCCGTGCCGCCCATCAACTGGTGGATGAGCACTTGCGTGTGGCGGTATACCTGGCGGTGGTCGCCGCAGGCCAAGATCACCGCGGCCATCGAGGCCACGACGCCCTCGCCCACCGTGATCACGGGGCAGTCGAGCGACTGCATGGTGTCGATGAGCGCCAGCCCCGCCGTAACGCTACCGCCCGGGCTGTTGATGATGAGGGTGATGGGCTCGGTGGCGCTCTGATGCTCCAACACCAGCATGGACTTAATAAGGCCATTGCAGGTCACATCGTTGACCTCGCCTTCCAGCAGCAGCACGCGGCTGTTAAGCAGCTCACTTGCCATATCGACGGCGGCAACGCGACCGTCCTTGGACTTCTTGATAATGCTAGGCTCACGATACATAACGGACATGGTAATTCCCTTCTAAACGGAATCGGTAAGGAAGTAAAACGAGGCCGCACGGCTAGCGGCCAATGGAAGCCGTGCGGTCAAATAGGCAAGATGGAGCGCGCGAAGCTGCAAGGACTAATCCCTCAGCCACTTGGCCGCATTGGGATGGTCGCCGCAAAAATACTTCTTGGCACGGAAGGGGCGCATGCCGGTTACTTTGACCAGGCAGTCGGTACGCGGCATAAGCCCCACCTCGCCCGGGGTTATCACGCAACCGCGCACATCGACGGCAGTACGCTCGGCGCCCACGTAATTGGTGCCCAGAACCGACTCGCCGCACAGATTGCTTATGTACTCCTGTGTCGCGATGTTGCTGCCGCCGCCCATATAGATCAAGCTGTCGCAGTTATCGAGGATGGTAAGCGCTGCGGATTTGCCGTACGCACCATCGAGCTGACTCAGCGATTGCGCGCACATCAAAAAGCTAATGCCACGGCTGCGCACGGTCGCAATACTCCGCTCAAAATCGGGAATGCGGCCCACGTTGGGAAACTCATCCAGAATAAACTGCACGTGGCGCTGCAAATGCCCGCTGGGGTTGGAATCAGCGCGGCGCTGGGCCAGGTTAAACAGCTGCTTAAGGGCAACGTTCGCAAGCCATGCATTGGTCGAGTCGTTGTCGCTCACCTTAAGATCGATTACGCGCTTGCCCTCGTCGATACGGTCGAGGCGCATCTCGTCTTTCTCAAAGACGCGCATGAGCTGGGGGGTCTTAAGCCGCGAGATGGTCGCGTTAAGCGTGATCAGAATGCTCTTAAGCGTTCTATCGGCTGCCCCGCGAAAATCACGATACTGTTCAACGCCATACAGGTCCGCGTTCGCAGAATCATACTTGCCAAAAAATTCCTTGGACTCCACCTGCTCCACAAGGTGATCCAGCGGAAATCGTCCCTCGCCATCTCCCGTAACCTTGATGAGTGCCGCCAGCTTAAAGACGTTGTTCATCTTAAGATAGCGTCGCGGAGCTGCGGGATCCCCGTCCGGCGCAAATGTGCCGGCAAGGCACTCTAAGAGGAACAGGATTCCAATAATCGCTCGAAGTAGCAGATCGCTCGCATTGTCCCAAAACGGATCGTCCCTAAAGCTACGCCTGTCAGGATCGACCCCCTCCATGATTGACGCCACTGTGGTGGGGATATCCTCGACATCCATCACGTAGCGCAAAGGATCGTACCCGGACGACTGCTCGGGATTGATGGTGTCGAGAACCGTTACCTCGTAGCCGTCCTCCTCGAAGCCCTTCCCCGTACGGCGCAGCAGCTCGCCCTTGGTGTCCGTGACCACATAGCAGCACTCGTGGTGATTGAGCAGGTTGGGCAAAATGAAACTCGCCGTTTTGCCGCTGCCGGTACCGCCAAAGGCAAACACATTGTTGGACACGCTCGTCTCCCAGTGCTTGTCGCCCTCGTAGAAAGCCACCGTGGCACCTTGCGCCAAGATCACATCGCGCTGCTCATCGCCGGATGACAGCGTCTGCATTTCCTCCTTGGTCGCCCACTTCTTGGTCTGATACTCCGTTTGCTGCGCGGCCTCGTAGCCGTACATCTTAATGACCGACATTGCACGGCCCCTTTCTTGTCGATAGTTCTGCGTGATTGCTAGGAAATACGGTCGACGTCTGCGCCCTCCTTGGGGCTCGTCGCACACGGCAACTTGACCGCACCGTCAATCAGACGCTCGGTTTGCGCCACATAGCTCTCGCGCGCCGCGATTGAGACTGACCCGTCGCGCAGATATGCAAGCAATGCATCAATCATCAGCTTGTCGAGCAGGTCATACTCTTTGGCCTGAGCGAAGTTGAGGGTGTAGCGGTCCTGGAGCTCCCGTACCTTAGTTGCCAAATCGATTTCCATCTTTTCCTCCATGCAATAAAAGTTCTCCCGATTGTCCGAAAGAGCCTCAAACGGGCGTTTGACGCATAGCTCAAAGTTGAAACGCGGACTGGTATCGAATACGTGTCTCTGCACCTTGAGATAGCGCTTATAAAACATGACGGCATCGTCCTCGTCCGCCGTAAAACCGCGCGAGCCATCGCGATGCACGTGGTCGCAGGGTCTTTTGTAGTCAATGCTTCGCACAAAGCGAGACAGAATATATCCACCTTGTTCAGACGAGTACTTCATACCTGTCGTAACCTGCTCGAACATGCGCACACCGCTCGACTTAAAGCGCGGATTGCTTCCGTGCTCAAACATGCCAATTAAGATGGCCATGCAGTGCGCGCAGTTATCGCGCTGGGGAAAATACAGCGACAACAAAGCGAGCGACGCTGCGGCCAAAAGCTCGCGGGCCTCGTGCACATCGTCTCGATACTGCTCGGGCACCAGCCCGGGAATATCGGGCGAGTGCTTTTCCAGCACGTCAACGAGTGCCTTGGCCAAGCGCTCGGTATCCTGCTCGCCGCAGTACGGATACGGAAACGGCATCTCTGCCTTCCCGTTCTTTTTGCACATGCTGCGGAGATCTTCGTCGATCGTGTTGAGGAACACCTCGTAAATGCTGTCTTCATTCTTCATGAATGCTTCTTCCTATCCGGTTGCGGATGTTTGTCGATAAGTCTGTTCTATGTTTTAGAATGGTCTGAGGCATGGACGATGACAATCGACCTAACCTGTAGCTTCGTTAGTGAAATCACCCTGCTTGATAGCGCAGTTTACCTAAAGGCTGTGTAGCGATTGCATCAAGCAGTTTGTATTGAGTTGGTTTTGGATTACTTCGAGAATAGCACAGTGCTCTGTTCTCGTCATTAGAAATTATCAAAATTTTCTGCTAATATATAACCCACTAAGAAGAAAGGGCTCTATACATGCGTGAAACAACATCATTGCCACGTCTCACCGCCGCCGCCCTCTCACGCGCGCTTAATCTGGAGCAGGGCAGCCGTCTACTCACCGTCCGTCTGCCTGGCGCCATCGACTGTAAGGCGCTTCGTGAATGTTTCAGCCTGAACAGCAACGGCGTACCCGATATTTGCGAGCTTGAACCCGGCAGGCAGGGCGCGGGCAATGGCGATGCGGCTCCGGTGTTTATCGACGCATCGGGGTATTACCGTACGGGCAAACACGACATCGAAAAAGAATGTATCGCCTTGATCGATTACTTAGAGCCCGGCTACCTCGATTTCTGTGACTGGGGTCCCTTTATTTGGTGTCTGTATGCGCTCGCCCTTTCGAATCGCACTCGCGCAGCCGTAGTGCTGCCCGCCGACCTACTCGATAAAGCCGAGCAGGCGCGCACGATCCTGATACGCGAAGGACTCATCGAGAGCGTCGTGTATTTGCCACTTTCTGAACCCAGGCCCTACATGACAAGCGCGCTTCTCATATTGTCTTCAGGAAATCGCAGCGTTGCATTTCGCAGCGCAATCGAATCCGGGCCGCGTTTTCGATATGTGACAGAAACATCGTATTACTCAGATATCACCTTTTCCATCTCCCCCGACTGGGCCCGCATTGATACCAATACGCCCAGATCAACGCCTATCGAAACGTCCACTTTTGCCACGCGTGAATTGCTGCTGCATCGCGCAGCCCTCTCAAAAGGCAAAATCAGCCTTATCAGCCTCACCCGAAACTACAGGGCTACGCTCGGTGACGCTTTTACGCGAGTAGCTCCATTTATGCCCCGCGAGAGCACCACATCAAACGACATTGATGCAATCGAGGTACGCCGCATCTCATCTCAGGATTTTCAAGATGGCAACCTTCTACCCGCATATGCTGTAGAGAGTGCAAATAGCTCGGATTCCAAAATCGTAAAGGTGAACCCCAGCGTTCTCGATCGATATGAGCTCCGCGCTGGAGATATCGTCATGCCACGCATGCTGGGTCGCTACGGCGCGTCCAACCTGCTCGTCGTCAGCGCCGATGACGCGAAGCAACACCTAGTTGCTTCGCATAACACCACCGTCATTCGCCCGTCGTTCCAAACGATGACCGAAGAGGAGCGCGTAGTGTTTTCGGAGATAATCGTTGGATACCTTACCGAAGGCCATGGGGCACAGCTGATTCAAGCATTAACCGAAGCAGCCAGCATCCGCGCCATCCGCCCTAACGACCTGTTCGAGATCGAAGTCCCGCCAGCGCTCGACCCGCGCACGCGCGAGTACAGCGAATCCATCAATCGCTTTGCCGAGGTCGTAGAAACAAAGAAACAAGCCGAGGCTGCCGTCGCCCAAGCCCAGCGCAACCTCGAAGTCGCAAAAAAGACCATCACCGAAGTGCTCGACCAAATCTGCGAGTAACACATAGGCAGCAGTAACGCCCCAAGCCGGCGGCGGGACCAGCTCCTGCCGCCGGCTTAACTGTCTGGGCTACTCCCATCCCGTAGTCTGGGGATTCCATTTGCGCACATTCTCCGAACGATCGAAGCACGGAGCATACAACCGATTGACGACCTCTTCTGCTCCAGTGATACTCCCCGCGAGATCAAGTACCCCCGCCTGCCTAGCCATCTTTACATACTGCGCAGAACCATTTTGTTTCCACCAGAGAGGCGCCACGAACTCTTCCGGCATTGCCACCTTGCGGACAGACGCTTCTTTCTCGACTCTCTCGATAAGTGTAGCCCCATCGATGAAGCAAGTTTTCGCGTACACCAAGATGTCGACTATATCCTTGATTCGCGAAGAGGCACGGCCCTCATGCATCTCTATCATTGCGAGCAATTTATCTGCAAGGGCGCTCTCCACTCGGCATACTCGATAGTCGCAGACTGGGAGCCCCTCGATATTCAAACGATCGATCGGCACGAGAACCTCAGGCTCAAGTCCCCGCACTTCATCAATTACCAAGTCAATTGAAATTGGCTGTAGCTTCTTGGTTCCCATAAAGGGGGTGAACCATACCTTAGCACCGCACCGATACTCATCTTCTTCTTTGATCTGCTCTGCACGATCAAAGACAAACGAAACGAAATCCTCCAGATCAATCGAAGCCGCCCGCACCAGATCGGCAACAGCCTCTTCGAGGCTCTCCTCTTGAGCAACCAAGTCAATATCTCTTGTGACACGCGCATCGAGCGTTCGCGCCAGGACGCTTTGACCACCTTTAAGCACAAAACGGCAGTCATCTTCTGAAAAAACGCGACATAGGAAGCGATGAAAGTAGAAACCAACGATTGCCCGATTAGTATCCATTGGTGATCCTCTTGCGGCATTCCTAACAGCCATCTCCAATGCGGCAGGCGTTTTGTACTTCACCATGTCCTCCGTTTCGCATTACCCGTTCAGTACCATCAGCAAAGGCGCCATCAGCTCGCGTCGTTTGGCGGTTTTAGAGTTCTCTTCTACAAGATCCTTCAGCCGTTGTATATCGAGTCCACGTCCAAGCGCGTCGTGATAGGCATCGATAATTAATGAGGGATCCTCGCAATCGAGGCAAAGATCGACAAGCGTGCGCTCGGGTTTAGTTACCGGCAGGCCGTCGAGCCAAACG
The DNA here is from genome assembly GCA_958439425.1 of uncultured Collinsella sp. Classification (GTDB taxonomy): domain Bacteria; phylum Actinomycetota; class Coriobacteriia; order Coriobacteriales; family Coriobacteriaceae; genus Collinsella. Next base: position 31,636 of record CAUBVH010000009.1, on the reverse strand, counting down.
ATGTCCCGCTCAGCAATCTCGCGCTTTACAAAAGAAAGGGATTCGTTTCTTGTATTGATACGCGTGGGCGCGGTCATCCTGTAGGGGGACAGATAGAAATCGCCCATTTGCTGCAGATTCGCCGCAGTCGTACCGCTCACGGCGATGCCATCCCACTGGCGCTTTCTCTCCCACGCGCAAAGGGAGGGACTGGTGAGCTTCCAAAAAGCGTTGAGCTCGTCGGTGTCCCGGCGCTGCGTTCCGGACATCCGGTAGGCGCCGTGGCATATCCGTTCAAGACGCCCTGCGCGGCATGAATGTGCCAGCGCATCTCGAGAGATGCCCATGCGAGCCGCCTGGGCTGTGGTAAACACGCCCTCGCTCTCGGAAAGCTCGCTTATCGCCGTTATGTTGCTAAAGTACTTCATGTTGCAATTGTAGGATATTTTCATACTTTTGCAACGTGATTTTGATTCATGCGATCCGTACGTCTTGCTTATCCCATTTCTGGCCCCAGCTTGCTATCGGCACCCCATCTCCCGCTATCGAGGTCTAATACTTTTCCGCGGAGTGAACGTCTGTTTTTGGACCCCTGAAGCATCCGCATTTTTCATCGGCAAAATCGCAGGATTCCAGTATCGAAACCGCAGGAAACGACACGCTCAAAGTGTCGATGCTTCGGGGGTCCGATTTAGCTCGTTCACTTCTCGGAAAAGTATTAGACCTCGCTGCTAGCCACCTAGAAGGGCACCTCTCCCTTCCTCACTGCCACCCAAAAACTCATCCAACATTAATCTTGGCTCAAGAATCGCTTAATCTATAACCTGCACTATAGAGTTCGACCAAGGGCGGGGCGGCGCCACGCAACGCAGGCCGCCGAACGCAACGCTCGCGCCCGGGCAGATCGCCCGGCGTCGCGCCCATCGAACGAAAGGAAAGGTCATGGACGACCTCGAAAAAGTTGAAACTATCCGCACCAAGTGCAACGTGAGCTATACCGATGCCAAGGCCGCGCTCGACGCCTCCGACGGCAACGTTCTGGACGCCATCATTTGGCTCGAGTCGCAGGGCAAGACCCAGACCACGTCGGCGCACGCCGCCACCGAGTCCGCGCCGGCCGACGAGCCCTCGGCCGAGATGGTCGCCGCGCAGGTCGCCTACGAAAAGTCGAGCGAAAAGACCGACTTCTCCAAGAAGATGGACGGCGTGTGGGAGTACCTCAAAAAGCTCTTCCGTCTGAGCCTGGACACCAAGTTTATCGCCACGCGCCGCGACGCGATCATCCTCAACATCCCCATCCTGATTCCCATCGTCGCCCTGTTTGCCTGGGGCGCCACGATATGGCTGATGCTGCTTGGCCTGTTCTTTGGCATGCGCTACCGCATCGATAGCGACGGCGACGTGCCCGGCAGCATCAACAACCTGATGGACAGCGCTGCCAATGCCGCGGACGACATCAAGCAAAATCTGAACGACGACAAGTAATCGCAGATGGGGGCACGCATGGCACGGATCCTGATCGTAGAGGACGAGGAGAAAATCGCCCGCTTTGTGACGCTCGAGCTGGAGCACGAGGGCTACCAGGTGGAGCACGCCGCCGATGGCCGCACCGCCGTTGACCTAGCGCTGGAGCGCGACTACGATCTGATTCTGCTCGATGTGCTGCTGCCGCAGCTCAACGGCATGGAGGTGCTGCGTCGTGTCCGCAAGCACAAGGACGTGCCGGTGATCATGGTCACCGCGCGCGATGCCGTGATGGACAAGGTGGCAGGGCTTGACGCCGGTGCTGACGATTACCTGACCAAGCCATTTGCGATTGAGGAGCTGTTCGCACGGATCCGCGTGGCACTGAAGCGCTCGGAGGCCGTGCGGGCGGCTTCGGGCGTTGGCGGCGCCGGTACTGGGGCGGGCGCGGCAGGCGGCGCGGGCGCCGGTATCGCCACAATGTCCCCGGCAACCGACACGACCCAGACCGCTGCCACGCCCTCCCACGCCGCGCTTACCGTTGACTCGGTTGCGCTCGACCCCGACCGCCGCGAAGTCACGGTCGGCGGCTCGCCCATCGCGCTCACGGCCCGCGAGTTCGACGTCCTCGCCCTGCTTATGGCGCATGCCGGCACCGTGCTCACGCGCGAGCGCATCGCGCACGAGGCGCTGGGCTACGAATACGTAGGCGACACCAACAACGTCGACGTGCACATCGCGCACCTGCGCGCCAAGATCGAAGACGCCGGCGGCGCCCGCATCATCCAGACCGTGCGCGGGGTGGGCTATGTCTGCCGCGCGTAATGCCGAGGCCAAGCGCGTCACCTCCATCGCCCGCGCCATCAACTGGAGCTATATGTGGCGCCGCCTGATGAGCTACGTCTGGCTCGATCTGTTGCTGTTGGTTATTGCGGTGGCGATCCTCGTCTATGGATACAACCGGACGCTGCCCAACGGCGCGTTTACCGCAGGATGGATCCCCAGCGCCACCGTTCGCAGCATGTCGCTGACGCCCGCGCGCGGCTGGGACCTGACAACGCTCACCTATACCGTCGAGCTTGCGCGTACCACCAAGACTTTCCCCCTCGCGCAGGACCTCGTCACGCTATGGCCTCTCTACCTTGTCGTTGTGGGTTGGCAGGTCATCAGCGTGCTCGACATGCTCGGCGGCGCCCGTCGCGTGCGCCGCACCATGGCACCGCTCAACGACCTGGCCTTGCGCGTGGACGAGCTCGGCCGTATGCAGCTCTCCGGCGGCAAGATGGAAACACTGGAGCAGGCCATCGAGCGCGCAAGCGTCGACTCGCCGAGCGTCACTACCGGCGACGCCGACCTGGCAAGCATCGAGGTTGCACTCAACCGCCTACTGCGCCAGATGCAAGAGGCCAAACTGCAGCAAATGCGCTTTGTCAACGATGCGAGCCACGAGCTGCGCACGCCCATCGCGGTGATTCAGGGCTACGTAAACATGCTCGATCGCTGGGGCAAAGACGACCCGGACGTGCTGGCAGAATCTATCGCGTCCCTCAAGGCCGAAAGCGAGCACATGCAAGAGCTCGTGGAGCAGCTGCTGTTTTTGGCGCGCGGCGATGCCGGGCGCACGGTCCTGCGGCGCGCAAATACCAACCTTGCCGCACTGGTCGACGAGGTATGCGAGGAATCGCAGATGATCGATACCGAGCACACGTATCGGCTGGCCTTTGACGCTGCGCTTGTCAGCGACCCGCGCTGCGACGCGCCCGTCGACGTGGCGCTCGTGAAGCAGGCTCTGCGCGTGATCGTGCAAAACGCCGCCAAGTACTCGGATGCGGGAACGACCGTCACATTTGGCGTAGCGCCGGATGCGGGCGCGGGCACGATCGACATAAGCGTTGAGGACGAGGGCATCGGCATGAACCAGGAATCCGCAGCTCACGCGTTTGAACGGTTCTACCGCGCCGACAATGCACGCGATGCCGGCGCACAGGGCTCGGGTCTGGGGCTTGCCATTGCCAAGTGGATCGTCGATAGCCATGGCGGCGTCATTGGCGTGACCTCAGTCGAGGGCGTCGGCAGCCGCTTTACGATTCGCCTGCCGCGCTAGGAAGCCCCTCGGCATAAATAAAGGGATAGGGCCACACGGCCCTATCCCTTTTTGCTAGCTATGGCAGCTTGTGCGCTACTCGCGGCACAGATGCACGGCGAAACCGGCGAACTCGCGCTTAAAGTACACGAGCCTGGTGCTACCGTCGGGCAGCAGCGCGCGCGACTCTTCGTTGACCTCGAGCCCGCGCTCGGCAAACCACTTCTCGGCCGCATCAATGTCGTTGACGGCAAAGCCGATGTGGCCCTTGGTGCCACGACCATTCTGCTTCATGACCTCGACCAGCGAATCGTTAAAGTACGAAACCGGGGTCTCGATAACGGGCAGACCCATCATCGTCGAGAACAGCTCCGCGATCTCCAGGGCGTCTGCCGGGTCGGTGGCGTTAATGCCCACATGGGCAACGCGCATGCCAAAGAGCTCGACCGGATTGGCGTTCTGCTCACTCATGCAGTCAGCGCCTACTGAGCCATGACGTCAAGAACGGCCTTCTCGGCAGCGACGCGGTTCATGCCGGTCATGAAGGGCACGCCGCTCACGTACGGGCAGGTAAGGCCCTCGGGGGCAACGGTGGTGGCGATCAGCAGATCGGCGCCCTCGTCGCAAACGTCCTTGGCCTCGGAGATGGCGCACTGCACGATCTCGTACTTGTCGGCGTAACCGTTGGCGTCGAGCATGGTGGCGACCTTCTGGGCAACGAGCGTGGAAGTAGCAGCGCCAGCACCGCAAGCCAAAACAATCTTCTTCATAGGTAATGTCTCCCTTCATGGTTTACTTTAGGTAAGTGTACCGCAGCGAGCGATGGCACTCAGCCTCGATGAGCTTTTATGCCAGTTTGCTTGTGCGCTGCGTATAATACATCTAGTACGTGTTGTCATACCGCTCGCTTTATGAGCGACTAAGGATCCTAACATGCCCGATTCCCGCACACTCTGGACCGCCGTCGTTATCATCTGTATCGCCGTATCGGTGTTCTTTAGCGTCAAAAAACGCACTACGTTTAAACGCCTGCAACAGTTGATGGCCGCCAAACAGTGGGCCGAGTTCGATCGTTTGCTCGACGGCAAACTCACCAGCATGCTGTACCCGCGCTACAACCGCGACTACCTGCGTCTAAACTCCTATCTGCTGCGCGAGGACCACGAGCGCGCCGGCGAGATGTTCGACCTGCTGCTGGGACTCAACCTGCCCAAGATGCAGCGCGTCGACCTGGTGATCAAGGCCTTTAACTACTACGTTGGCCAGGAGGACCGCAAAAAGTCTAAGGAGCTGCTGCACGAGATCAAGGGCTTTGAGGGCGGTCAGGCCGAGGCGGTCGCACACGAATGCCAGCTGATGTACGACACGATGATCCTCAAGCGCCACAACGACATTCCCGAACTGGAGCGCATGCTCGAGGATGTCGGCGACGACCCGGTCAAGCGCTGCCGCTTGGAGTACCTGCTGGCCCTGCAGTACCAAAACAAGGGCGACGAGGCAAAGTATACCGAGTACTTGGAAAAGTCGGGTCAGCACTCGATGGCCGTCAACGCGTAACGGACGGCTTGTGCTAGACTTCTAGTCTCACGGGGGCGTGGCGGAATTGGCATACGCAGGAGACTTAAAATCTCTCGCCGCAAGGATTGTGGGTTCGAGTCCCACCGCCCCTACCATATGAAGCGTTCGAGCCCGTGTCCCCAAGGGATGCGGGCTCGTTTCTTTTTCACGCCGGCGGGACTCTAAGTTGCGGTGGAATAGTTAGAGGGCGCTGAGGCTCGGGGTCCAGCCGATGGTGGGTAGCTCGCCGTCGAGGGTCTCGTTGATGGTGGTGGCCATGCCAGCGAGCAGGCTGTTCTCGCTTACGGTAAGCGTGTCGTAGCCGCCGGCTCGCATGAGCTCGCGAATTACCACGGCACCTGCCAAGATCACGCCTGCGCGCTTAGGTTGCACGCCCGGCAGAGCGGCAATGCCCGCAACATCCAGCGCGGACATGCGCTCGATAGCGGCCGAAACCTGCTCCAGCGAAAGCTCGCGCAGGTGCACAAAGCTCGAATCATACGGCTCCAGTTCATGAACGAGTGCCACGAGCGTGGTGACGGTACCACCTACCGCGACCAGGCGCTCGGCGCGCTCAAAGTCGACAGGCAGACTCTCAAAGTAGCCCGCAAACTGCTCGTATGCCCATGCGCCAGCGGCGGCAAGCTCACTGTCCGCTGGCGGCAGTGCCGAGAAAAACCGCTCGGTCACGCGACGGCAACCGATGTCCAGCGAGCGCGTTCCCTCCAGCGCAAAGACCCCGCGCTCAGGCGCATAGACGCCCGTCGCGAGCTCCGTGGAGCCGCCGCCCGAATCGGCGACGATGATGCGCTCGCCGGCAAAGTCGTGCGCCACGCCAAAAAATGTCAGGCGCGCCTCGACCTCGCCCGGAATCACCTGCGGTTCGAGCCCCAGATCGTGCAGACCGTCCAGCAGCAGCGCGGCATTGGACGCATCGCGCGCGGCACTCGTGCAGGTGGTGCAGACGCACGCGGCCCCAAAGGTACGGGCTTCGTCCACAAACATGCGGCACGCAGCGAGCACGCGCTCAACGGCCGCCTCGCAAAAGCGCCCCGTCGCGTCCACGCCCTCGCCCAGGTCGGTAATCTCGGTATGCTTGAACGATTCCACAATCGCTCCGCACTCGACCTGAGCCAACACCAGTCGCGACGACACCGTTCCCAGGTCGATCGCGGCCACCTTATAGCGTTTGCAATTTGTCATTGCGGGCTCCCCTCCGGGCGCTATTTGCCGTTGGACACGACCGTCTGACCCTCGACGCCGTTAAACCCAAACAGCATGTCGAGCGCCTGGATGTACCACGGCGCGTCCTTGCCGACTTCTTCGATTTCCTTGGCCACTTCGCTGGCCTTCTTGGCGTTTGAGGACTTTTTACTCGACGACGAGTCCGAATCGTCGTCCAAGCCTAGCACGTCAATCTTCTTCTCGCCGGGCATCACCAGGCCCAGGTCCTCGGACGCCGCGTCCTTGATACCCTCCTCCGAGAGCAGCTTGTCGACGCTTTTTTGCAGCTCATCATTGTATTGCTGGCGAATCTCGACCTGCTTGACCAAGATGTCGTTCGAGCGTTTTGCCACGTACAGGTCGCGCACGGGGAAATACAGGCTCACGAGCGCCAGAGCCACCACGATACCGATAAACAGCGGACGCAGAGAGCCATGCGTAAAGTCATAGATCGCCTTGACCACCGCGTTGTCGTTGGCGTAATGCATAAAGTCCGAGCCCGAAAGACGGTTCGAGGGCCTACTCGATTTGTCGTGTGCTTGAGTCGAGGGACGCGACGCATGCGACGAACGTACCGGGCGCACCGGTCCATCTGCCAAGGTATTTGATTGAGCATTGGGGCGCGAGGTACTTGTCGGTCGCTGCATGGAGCGGTCGGCACCGGCGTAATCGGACCCACCGAGCTGCACCGTGCGCGCACGGCGAGGCGACGGCTCGCGCGAACCGGCGGAATAGTACCTGTTGTCGTAAATCTGATCCATGTGCGCCTTGTGCGGTTGAGGTTTGTTTGCGCTAAGTCCTTTAGTTATAGCACGAGCGCCTGCACCGCCTTCGCCAGCCTTTGCTCGACATAAAAAAGGCGCTGAGCCGTATGGCCCAGCGCCCATGGCGCTTTGCAGCATCCAGTCAAGGCGGGACGGAACCGAGTCAGCCTCCCCCTCGCCAAATTCGCCCGTTTAGCGAATGTTGTAGAACGCGGTCTTACCGGCGTAGCGCGCGCTGCCCTCGAGCTCGTCCTCGATGCGGATGAGCTGATTGTACTTGGCGATACGGTCGCTGCGGCACGGGGCGCCCGACTTGATCTGTCCGGCATTGACGCCCACGACCAGGTCGGCGATCGTGGAGTCCTCGGTCTCGCCGGAGCGGTGGCTCACGATGCAGGCGTAGCCGGCCTCCTTGGCGGTCTCGATGGCCTCGAGCGACTCGGTGAGTGTGCCGATCTGGTTGACCTTGACCAGGATCGCGTTGGCGGCACCCAGCTCGATGCCCTTCTTAAGGCGCTCGGTGTTGGTGACGAACAGGTCGTCGCCCACCAGCTGCACCTTGTTGCCAATGCGACGGGTGAGCTCAACCCAGCCGTCCCAGTCCTCCTCGGCCATGCCGTCCTCGATGGAGATGATGGAATAGGTGTCGACGAGCTTCTCCCAGTAATCAACCATCTGGGCACTCGTGTACTCCACGCCCTCGCCCTTGAGCTCGTACATGCCGGTCTCGGCGTTGTAGAACTCGGTCGAGGCCGGGTCCATGGCGTACATGAAGTCGACGCCGGGCTTAAAGCCAGCCTTCTCGACGGCCTTGGTAATGTACTCGAACGGCTCGGCATTGGTCTTAAGGTTGGGCGCAAAGCCGCCCTCGTCGCCCACGCCGCCGCCCAAGCCGGCCTCGTGCAGCACGCCCTTGAGGGTGTGGTAGACCTCGGCGCACCAGCGCAGACCCTCGGCAAAGCTCGGGGCGCCCACCGGCATGATCATGAACTCCTGGAAGTCGACGTTGTTGTCGGCGTGCACGCCGCCGTTGAGGATGTTCATCATGGGCGTGGGCAGCAGATGGGCGTTGACACCGCCCAGGTACTGGTACAGCGACAGGCCCGCCGACTCGGCTGCGGCGCGGGCAACGGCCAGCGACACGCCCAGAATGGCGTTGGCACCGAGCTTGGTCTTGTTGGGGGTACCGTCCGCGGCGATCAGCGCGGCATCGACGGCGCGCTGATCGAAGGCATCGAGGCCCACGACGGCATCGGCGCACTCGTTGTTGACGTGCTCGACGGCCTGCGAGACGCCCTTGCCCAGGTAGCGGCCCTTGTCGCCGTCGCGCAGCTCGCATGCCTCAAAGGCGCCGGTCGAAGCGCCCGAAGGCACCATTGCGCGGCCGAAGCTGCCGTCCTCGAGCACGACCTCGACCTCGACGGTGGGATTGCCGCGGCTGTCGAGTACCTCGCGACCATAGACGTCCAAAATATCGCTCATGTTGTCTCCCTCTCACTTGGAAACGTAGTGGATGCAAGCGACCGGCTGACCGTGCACCGTCGGTGCGCCTCCGTAAGTTAGCCATGTCGCACTTTTTGCATTATGCCCCAAGTTATCCAAGGGATACACTTGATTTTCGAACAATTTAGCGGGAACGATGAGGCGTGTAAGCCCGTCGTTCCCGCAGTCTTACTCCTCCGCCTTTGCGGCATCCCACAGGTCGTTGAGGCCGTGGGTCGAAAGCTCGGCAAGATCCACGTGAGCATCGGCCGCCATCTGCTCCATTGCGGCCCAGCGACGGCGGAACTTTGCCGTACTGGCGCGCAGGGCGCTCTCGGCGTCGATACCCTCCTTGCGCGCGACGTTGACCAGGGCAAAGAGCAGATCGCCAAACTCCATTTCGCGCTCGGGCGTTCCGGGGGCCTCGGCCTCAAACTCGGCACGCTCCTCGACGACCTCGTCCCACACATCCTGGACCGTCTCCCACTCAAAGCCCACGGCAGCCGCCTTGCGCGACACCTTCTGAGCCTGCATCAGCGCCGGCAGATGCGTGGGCACGCCGTCGAGCAGACCCTCGGGCGCGGCCTCGCCCGCCGCCACGGCCTTGTCCTTGGCAGCCCTCTCGGCAAGCTTGACCTCGTCCCAAATCTTGAGTACCTCGTCGGAACTGTCAGCATCTACATCGCTAAACACGTGCGGATGACGGCGGATGAGCTTGGCATCGATATCACGCGCCACGTCGGCCAGTGTAAACTCGCCGGCGTCCGCCGCAATCTGCGCATGCAGTACCACCTGCATGAGCACGTCGCCCAGCTCCTCGCGCAGATGCGCCACGTCGTCCGCCTCGATGCAATCGAGCGCCTCGTAGGCTTCCTCGATCATGTTCTTGCCAATGCTGCGGTGCGTCTGCTCGCGGTCCCACGGGCAGCCATCGGGCTGACGCAGACGCCAGATAGTCTGCACCAAATGCTGCAGCTCGGCCGACACGTCGACCAGCGTGGACAGATCGCGCGAGCCCTCGGCATTTTGCCGAGCCATGTGCTGCGCCATGATTATTTCTCCTCCAGGATCACGTGACGGAACGCGCCGCCCTCGTAGATGCCGTAGCTGTGCGTGCCGTCCTTGGGGATGCTCACGCTGCCGGGGTTGAAGAGCCATAGGCCCGGGCGTGCCTCGCTTGCCTCGTTAACCTTGATATGCGTGTGGCCGTAGACGAGCGCGGAGCCCTCGGGCAGCGCGGGCACGTGGTCGACGCTGTTGTGCATGCCGGCGCCAAAGACGTGGCCGTGCGTCAGGAACAGTTCACGGCCGGCCTCATCGAACAGCGTGGCGTAGTCCGCCATGACGGGAAAGTCGAGCACCATCTGGTCGACCTCGGCGTCGCAGTTGCCGCGGACGGCGATGATGCGGTCGGCCAGGGCGTTGAGCAGCGGAATCACGCGCTTGGGGGCGTAGTCGCGCGGCAGGTCGTTGCGCGGGCCGTGGTAGAGCAGGTCGCCCAGCAGCACGATGCGGTCGGGCTGCTCGGATTCGATTGCGGCGACCAGACGCTCGGTCCAGTATGCCGAGCCGTGAATGTCGGAAGCGATGAGGTATTTCATGGTGGTCCTTTCGGGTGGGGCTGATGTGGCCGGGCGCGAGATGTCGCCGGCCGCGCTATTCAAATCACAGTGCCGAGGCTTGTGCCGTCTGCATCACGCGCTGGAGCGGCACGTTATGCTCGCGGGCAAGACGGGCGCAGTCCTCGTACTCGGGCGCCGCACGCTCACTGCCGTCGGGCAGGGTGGCCACCTTGACGGCCACTTCGCCCCAAGGCGTCGCGACCTGCTCAAAACGACGCGGCAGGCAGACGCGTTCCATCACCTGGCGCCGGATGCCGTTCGTGGTGGTTTCCAAAAAGATAATCGTCTGCAGACGGTCAATGTCCTCGCGGGCGCAGATTACCTGCAGCTGCCAACCGGGGCGGCCTTTTTTGCAGTAGAGAGGCAACCAGTGCACCTCGCGGGCGCCCGCCTCGCGCAGGCGGTCCGCGGCATAGGCGAGCACCTCGGGCGACGCATCGTCGATGTCGCACTCCAGCTTGACGATAGTTTCGGGTGCATCGGTCTCGCGGGACAGCGGAGATGTACTTCCACGTTGCATACGGTCCGGATCCTTTCCGCACGGGCTCGTTTTATTCACCCAAACGCTAGCACATCGCGGGCAGCGCAGGGGCGACGTCATGGGATAGGTGCGACTTTTGCTGGGCGCAAGTGCTGGCGCGCTCCAACGCCGGCCCGCTCCACTCAAACGTGTACGTCAGCCTCCAAACATGTCATTTTTTGTCGGTTTTGGAGGCTGATGTGCATGTTTTGAGAGCGCAAGCGAGGCCGCACCGCGCGCCGCACAGCCTTTCCAATCGATTTCGACCCCCGGCGTGTTGAGAGCTGCGCCATTACAATGGAGCGGATTCGCTTGACGCAAAGGAGCCGCTATGCCCATGTGCCCGCTGGTCGATTGCCACACCCACACCTCGTTTTCGGACGGGCATGCCTCGTTTGAGGAAAACGTCCGCGCTGCCGCGGCCGCTGGCTGCCGGGTCATGGTCTCGACCGACCACCTCACCTTACCAGCCAGCATGGATGCCAACTGCGAGGTGCAGGTTACTGAGGGCGACCTGCCGGCACATCGTCTGGCTTTTGAGGATGCTCGCAAGCTTGCCGCGCAGATTGCGTCGGAGCTCGAGCTTATCTATGGCTTTGAATGCGATTGGTACGAGGGCTGCGAGCCTTTGGTTGAGCGCTGGTCCCAGGGCGCCGTCGTACGCCTGGGCAGCGTGCATTGGATTGGCAACCCAGGCGATATCATGGCCGGCGCTGCGGCCACGGCAGGGGCAGAGGGTGTCGCACGCCCCGATACGCCCGATTCACGCTGCGGCTGGATCGATGACGACACCAACTTGCATGTTTGGGAAAACTTAGGCGTGCGCGGTATATGGGAACGCTATGTCGATGACTGGTGCCGTGCTTGCGAAAGCTCACTCAACTTTGATGTAATGGCCCACCCCGACCTGGTCATGCGCTTTTCGAAGGAAGGCTTTGCACCCGACTTTGATCCCGCTCCGTTTTGGGGGCAGATGGCAGAGTGCGCGCACGACACAGGCCGCCGCGTTGAGGTCTCGACCGCCGCACCGCGCAAGGGACTCGACGACTACTATCCCGCAACCGGGTTGTTGCGTTGCTTCGCCCATGCCGAGGTGCCGATCACTTTTGGCTCGGACGCACACCGCGCCCGCGACATTTGCTGGAACATCCGTGAGGCCCAGGCACACGCCTACGACTGTGGCTACCGAACCTTCGACGTCCCCCACCCCACCGGCGAATGGGAATCCACACCCCTCGCCTAACTAGTCGTTTAAGAACACCCAATGACTAGTGACGGCGGGCGTTGAGTTCGCCGGCAAGCTCGTCGAGGGTGATACCGTAGCGCTCAAGGGTTACGAGCAGGTGGTAGACCAGGTCGCCGGCCTCGTAGCGGATGTGATCGTGATCGTTATCCTTGCAGGCCATGATCACCTCGCTCGACTCCTCGGCAAGCTTTTTGAGCAGCTCATCCTCGACGTCGGTCAGCAGACGCGCGGTATAGCTTTCCTGAGGCGATGCATCACGACGACCATGAATCACCTCGGCGAGCCCCGTCAGCGTCTCTCCGATATTTCCATCCTGAACGTTTGCGGTGCGCACACCCATAGTTCAATCCTTTCTGGTTGGCCAAGCGCCTAGTCGAGCGCCCGCCCTACGCGAGTTTCTTAAAGAAGCAGGTACGGTTGCCGGTATGGCAGGCCGGACCCGGCGAGTCGACCTTGACCAGCAGCGTATCGCTATCGCAGTCGGCCCAGAGCTCCTTGACCTCCTGCATATTGCCGCTCGTCGCGCCCTTGTTCCACAGCTCCTGGCGGCTGCGACTCCAAAACCACGTGGTCCCGGTCTTGAGCGTAAGCCCCACCGACTCCTCGTTCATCCAAGCAACCATAAGCACCTCACCGGTGTCATACTGCTGAACAACACAAGGAATCAGCCCGCGGGCGTCGTATTTGAGCTCGGACGCAGTTGTCACTTGCTCCATTTAAAAATCCAATCTCACGGGAATACCCTGCGACGCCATATACTCCTTCACCTGGCGAATGCTGAAGGTTCCAAAGTGAAAGACGCTCGCCGCCAGCACGGCATCGGCCTCGCCCTCGATCACGCCCTCGGCAAAATGCTCGAGCGTACCCACGCCGCCGCTCGCGATGACGGGAATCGGTACCGCGCGCGCCACGGCGCGAGTGAGCGCCAGGTCAAAGCCGGCCTTGGTGCCGTCGCGGTCCATGCTGGTCAGTAGGATTTCGCCGGCGCCGCGACGAGCCGCCTCCTCGGCCCACGCCACCGCATCGATACCTGTGGCGTTGCGGCCGCCCGCCGTGAAGACCTCCCACTTGTCGGCATCTGGCTCGCCGGGCAAGCCGACGCGCTTGGCATCGATCGCCACGACCACGGCCTGGCTGCCAAACGCCGCGGCGGCCTGGCTGATCAACGACGGATCGCGCACGGCGGCAGAGTTAAGCGACACCTTGTCGGCGCCGGCGGCAACCATGGTCCGCATGCCCGCCAAGTCGCGGAAACCGCCGCCCACGGTATAGGGAATAGCGAGCTCCTCGGCCGCGTGCGCCGCCATCTCGATAGTCGTCGCGCGGTTGTCGCTCGTGGCGGTAATGTCCAGGAAGACGACCTCGTCCGCACCCTCGCGGTCGTAGGCGCGCGCCAGTTCCACCGGATCGCCCGCATCGCGCAAGCTCACAAAGTTGACGCCCTTGACCACACGGCCATCCTTGACGTCCAGGCAGGGAATCACGCGCTTGGTAAGCATGGGCTACTCCTCCCCTCGGGCGGCGGCCAGCGCCTGTGCCAGCGTAAAGTTGCCTTCGTAGAGCGCACGGCCGGTAATGGCGCCTTCAATCGCGACCTCGCCCACCGCGGCCAGCGCGCGGATGTCGTCGAGCGTCGAGATGCCACCCGAAGCCACGACGGGAAATCCCGCGACCTCGGCCACATGGCGATACGCCGCCACATCGATGCCCGTCTGCATGCCATCGCGCGCGATGTCGGTATACACCAGATGCTTAAAGCCCAGCTCGGTAAGCTGCGCCACGGCATCGTCGAGCGCCACGCCAGCGCCGTCGCGCCAGCCGTTCACCTTAACCTGGCCGTCGCGCGCGGCAATGTCGGCGACCAGCAACTCGCCAAAGCCTTGGGCCGCCACCTCGGCAAAACCCGGCTCGGTCACCAACACGGTGCCCAGCGCAATGCGGCGAGCACCATAGCCTGCCAGCTCATCGATGCGTGCGAGTGAGCGAACGCCGCCGCCCACGTCCACGGACAGACCGTCGACGCCGCAGATGGCCTTAATCGCCGTCGAGTTGGCGGCACATGCGCCCTCGTCCTCGCCAAAGGCAGCGGACAGGTCGACGACATGCACCCAGCTTGCGCCCTGCTCGGCAAACGAGCGGGCGACGGCCACGGGGTCGTCGGAATATACCTTGCAGCGGCTCCGGTCGCCGCGCTCCAAGCGCACAACCTTGCCGCCGATCAGATCGATTGCGGGAAACAGAATCATCGGCCGGCCCCCTCGACGATGCTCACGAAGTTCTTAAGAATGCGCTGACCCAGCGCGGAGGATTTCTCGGGATGGAACTGGCAGCCCCACACGTTGCCATGGCGCACGATGCACGGAAAGCTCCGCGTGTAGTGCGTGCGCGCCAGCACATCGGTGGCATCGGCGTTGTCGGCCACCGCGTAGCTGTGGGTAAAGTACATGTTGGCGCCCTCGGCAAAACCGGCAAGCAGCGGATCGGCCGCACCGGCGGACGTCATGTGCACCTGGTCCCAACCCACGTGCGGCACCTTCAGGCGGCTCGACTCCAAGCGTGTGCACGAACCGCGCATAATGCCCAGGCCATCGACCCAAGGGGCACCGGCCTGCCCGGAGGCGTCGCCGTCCGCGGCAACACCCTCATCCGCAGGCACGCCCTCGTTGCCGCGCTCAAAAAACAGCTGAAGGCCCAGGCAGATGCCGAGCAGCGGAGTTCCGGCGGCAATGGCATCGAGCACCGCGTCCGCCTCGCCGCTCTGGCGCATAAAGGCGATCGCGTCATAGAACGCGCCCACGCCCGGGATGACCAGACCGTCGGCGTTGCGGATCTGCTCCGGATCGTCCGATGTGCAGGCGACGGCACCGGCGCGCGCAAGCCCGCGCACGACGCTCGACAAGTTACCCTTGTGGTAATCGACCACCACAATCTTCGGTTCGCCCACGCGACCCTCCCTTTTCCCATTCAAAACCTGCCAAAAAGGGACAGGTTTATTTTGGTCGGTTAAACGTTCACCCACCACATGAGACGGCATTTCCGCAGATAAAACCTGCCAAAATAAACCTGTCCCTTTTTGGTAGGTTACAGCGAGCCCTTGGTGCTGGGGATGCCCTGCACGCGGGGATCGAGCTCGCAGGCGTGGCGCATCGTGCGTCCCACGGCCTTAAAGGCGGCTTCGATAATGTGGTGCGAATTGCCGCCTGCCAGCTCGCGCACGTGCAGTGTGAGCTTGGCGTCACGCGCGAAGGCATAGAAGAACTCGACGGCCAGCTCGGTATCGAAGCTACCCACGCGCTCGGTCGGCACGGGCAGCTCGCAATAGGCCTGGCCGCGACCCGAAATGTCCACGGCGGCCATCACGAGCGTCTCGTCCATGGCGATCGCCGCATCGGCAAAGCGCGTAATACCCGCCTTGTCGCCCAGCGCCTGGCAAAACGCCTCGCCCAGCACGATGCCCGTGTCCTCGACGGTGTGATGCGCGTCGACCTCGACGTCGCCCACTGCGTGCACCGTCAGATCGAACAGGCCATGGCGGCCAAAGGCGTTGAGCATGTGGTCGAAAAACGGCACGCCGGTCGAGATATCGCACACGCCGCTCCCATCCAGGTCGAGCTTTACGACAATGTCGGTCTCGCCCGTCTTGCGGGTTACCTCGGCATAGCGGTCCATCTACATCTCCTCCTTCACCAGCGCGGCAAACGCGGCCAGCACCTCGTCGTTTTCCTGTGGAGTGCCCACGGTAATGCGCAGGCAGTCCGCGAGCCCCGGCGCGTAGCTAAAGTCGCGCACCAAAATCGAATACTCATCGCGCAGACGCTCGCGCACGCGCGTGGCATGCGGCGTGCGCACGAGCACAAAGTTCGCCGCGCTCGGCCATGCCTCCACGGGCAGGCCCTCGGCAGCCATTGCGCGCAGGGCGCACAGCTCGCGCTCGCGCTCGGATGCGACCTGTGCCACCACGGGCGCGTACGCATCGCGGGCACGCACGCAGGCAAGCGCGGCGGCCTGGCTCAGCACATTGACCGAGTAGATCTGGCGAATCGCCGCGAACACCTCGATGACCTCGGGCACCGCGATCACGTAGCCCAGGCGTGCGCCGGCGGCGCCAAACGCCTTGGACAACGTATGCAGAATCACCAGGTTGGAATGCTCGGCGATAAGCCCCTGCGCCGTGGTGGCCGCGCCAAACAAATCGTCGGCAAACTCAACGTAGGCCTCGTCGACCATTACCATGCCGGGGCACGCATCGCACAGCGCCGCGACAAAGTCGAGCGGCGCCACGTCGCCCGTGGGGTTATTGGGCGAGGTCACGATCGCCAGGTTGCACTCGGGCGCCGCCGCAAGCACGGCTGCCTGGTCGAGCTCAAAGGTCGCGGGGTCGCGCCACACGTCGCGCACCTCGATCTGGCAGAGCGACGCAAAGAACGCGTACTCGCTAAAGCACGGCGGGCAGTTGAGCAGGGTCCGTCCCGCACCGCCAAACGCCAGCAGGTAGTTATAGAGCAGCTCGTCGCCGCCGTTGCCCACGCAGACATTCTCGCGCGCCACACCATGCCAAGCGGCAAGCTCGTCGCGCAGATCGTTGGACATGGGATCGGGATAGCGGTTGAGCGGCGTGGCAGCCAGGACGGCGTCGACCGCCTCGCGCACGCCAGCCGGCACGGGATAGGTGTTCTCGTTGGCCGAAAGGTTGATGCGCGTAGGCGTAAAGTTGGGATCGTAGGGCTCAATGCCGGCCAAGTAGGGCTGGACGAGCTCCTTCATACGGGGCGTGAGCTCGGCCATATCAGGCCTCCTTGCCAGTCGCGCCGGCGCCATCCGCGCTTGTAGCCGCCAGGTCCACGCCCTCGGCAACCGTCGCCACGGCGTCGCCCGGCCAGGCAACCTTGGTCAGGTCGGCCGCGGCCAGCGACTCGGCGCTCACGGCATCCTCGCCCTGCTCCAACACGCGGCGGCGCAGCGCGGCGGAAAGCGCGTGTGCCCACAGACCCTCGGCCTCGGCTAGACGCTGCGTGGCAGGAGCATCGGAGAGCAGGCCCTCAGGTGTATAGCAAATGACACTCGAGCGCTTGACGAACTCTTCGACCGAAAGCGGGTTGGAGAACATGGCCGTGCCGCCGGTCGGCAGCGTGTGGTTGGGGCCAGCAACATAATCGCCGAGCGGCTCGGAGCTCCAAGCGCCCACAAAGATGGCGCCGGCGTTGCGAATGCCGTCAAGCAGGCCCATCGCATCCTTGCAGTGCAGCTCAAGGTGCTCGGGCGCCACGGTGTTCACCGCCTCGACGGCAGCCGCCATGTCGGCGGCCACCACGATGGTGCCTTCGTTGTCGAGCGAGGCGCGCGTGATCTCGGCACGCGGGGACTGTGCCACCAGGATGTCGATACCTGCCTCAACCTCACGCGCAAACTGCTCGTCGCAGGTCACCAGATAGCAGGCCGCCAGCGGATCATGCTCGGCCTGGGCCATCAGGTCGGCCGCGACCACCATAGGCTTGGCCGTGGCGTCGGCCAGCACGCAGACCTCGGAGGGACCGGCAACCATGTCGATTCCCACGTCGCCCGAGACAATCTGCTTGGCGGCGGCAACAAAGGCGTTGCCCGGACCGGTGATTTTGTCGACGCGCGGAATGGTCTCGGTGCCGTACGCCAGCGCGGCCACAGCCTGAGCGCCGCCCACCATATAGATCTCGTCCACGCCGCCGAGCTTTGCCGCGGCGAGTGTATAGGGGCTGATCAGGCCGTCCTTTTGCGGCGGCGTCACCATGACCACGCGCTTGACGCCGGCAACCTTGGCGGGAATGGCGTTCATGAGCACCGTGGAGGGATACTGCGCACGACCGCCCGGCACGTAGATGCCGGCAGCGGCAAGCGGGGTCACCTTAACGCCGAGCATCGTGCCGTCCGGGCGCGTGGTAAACCAGCTCTGCTCGACCTCGCGCTGGTGGAACTCGCGAATCTGACGCGCAGCCTTCTCGAGCGCGGCGACAAAAGCGGGATCGAGGCCTTCGAGCGCGGCATCGATCTGCTCTTGCGGCAGACGGAAGCTCTGCAGCTCAACACCATCAAAACGCCGACAGTAATCGCGCACCGCGACATCGCCGTTAGCGCGCACGTTGGCCACGATATCGCGGGCAGCGTCGACGATGTTTTGCGGCAGCACGCCCTTGCGGTTGAGCTGGTTGGTAACGAGACGCTCACCGGGAGCAAGCTTGATAGTCTTCATATCGGTATCCCCTATCGGTCGAGGTTTTGTTCGAAAAATGAGAGACCGGGCGGCGGCGTCAGTCGGCCCGCCGCCCGGACGTTGGGGCGCCCGTGCGTGCTCGCGCTATTGTGCCGAGCCCGCAACGGGCTCAAAATGCTTGTCCTTCACGGCTGCCGCCAAGCGATCTGCCAGGTTGCGTACGCGCGGATCCAGACGTGCGGCACCCGGATTGACAAAGAAGCGGGCCGTGCAGTCCATAATGCGGCCGGTGATGACCAGGTCGTTGTCGCGCAGCGTGGCGCCCGTGGCGGTGATATCCACGATGCGATCGGTCATACCGACGATGGGTCCCAGCTCGATGTTGCCGTGCAGCGAAACAATGTCGGCGTTCACGCCGCGCTCGGCATACCAGGCACTCGCGATGCGCGGGTACTTGGTTGCCACGCGAAGCGAACCGCGGCGGGCATAGTTGCGCTCGGCCTGACCGGCGCGCCAAGCGGGCTCAGCCTCAATAAAGGTGCACAGGCCGTAGCCCAGATCGACCAGCTGCAGCAGGTTGAGGTCGGCCTCGATGAGCGAGTCCCAACCGCAGATGCCGCAGTCGGCACCGCCGCAGCCCACAAAGGCGGGCGCGTCGCTGGGTCGCACGATGACAAACTCGATATCACCGACCGCACCCTCACCGGCACGCGTGTCGCGACCGCGCACGATCAGGTGACGGCCGGGGTCGCGTAACTCAGAGACGTCCAAGCCCGCTGCCTCGAGCACGTCGAGCGTGTCGGCCTTAAGCGAGCCCTTGGGCACGGCAATGCGCAGCGGACCCTCGGCGCCACGGCCCACGGCGTGATCGCCGTCGGAAGCGGCGTCCTCGGCCGAGGTGCGCGCGGCCTCCAAGCGCTCAAGCGAAAAGGCGAAGCCCGCCGCCGGCACCTCAATGCCGTCGCCAAATGCACCGGTAAAGATGGAGTCGTAGCGTCCGCCCGAACCCACCGGATCGGGCAGGCCGCCGGCATAGGCCTTAAAGACCAGACCCGTATAGTAATCAAACGAGTTCATGATGGAGAAGTCGAACGACAGCACCTGGGCGTCCTCGGGAGCCAGACCATCGACCAGGGCACGCAGTTCGCGCGTGAGCGGCGCGGCGATGCCGGCGGCCTCCAACAGCGCGTCCACGCGGTCGAGCACTTCGGGGCCACCGTGTAGGCGCGGCAGCTCGCTAATGGCGGCCTTGACGGCATCGGGCCCGACACTTGCCGCCACGCGGGCATCGAGGCCCACAAAGTCGTTGGCATGCACGCAGCGCAGGGCCTCGGCAGCCAGCTGGCGATCCTCGCATACCGCGAGCAGCTCCTTAAAAGGACGTACGCTACCTGCGATAATGCGAGCATCAGGCAGCGCCAGCTTGCGCACGGCCTCGGCGACCAGCGAGACAATCTCAACATCGCCCGCGGCATCGCCCGCGCCGATGAGCTCAAAGCCCAGCTGCGTAAACTGACGCGAGGCGCCGGCATTGCGTTGGCACTCGCGGACCACCGGCGCCTCGTAGCGCAGGCGCAGCGGCAGATCGGCCGCGCGCATGCGAGTCGAAACCAGGCGAACGATCGGCAGTGTGTTGTCGGGACGGACCACCAGCAGGCGACCGTCGTCATCAAAGAGCTTAAACGGGGTGTCCGCAATGCGGCCGCCCTCCTCGAGAGAGCCCTTGTCCTCGAGCAGCGGCGTCTCGACCGGAAGGTAATGATGCTCCCTGAAGCAGCCCTTCACCGTCAGCGCAATCTCCTCGCGCGCCTGAGCCTCCTCGGGCAATATGTCCCGGAATCCCCACGGTGTGGCCGTCATCTGGTGAGCCTCCTCATGCTGCGTTTCGTATAGAACAGAAGACCGGCATAGCTCCGCCGGTCTTCTGGGTACTTTAGCATACTAGAGTGTTTGCGGGGAGAATCGTCCTCCTCGGCTCATAGCGTATTCATTTGGAAACATAGGGGAAAGCGCGTCCCGCCCGCCAGCCAAAAACTGGGATGCGGTTTCCGGTTGAGGTCCTCAGCGGAAAGTGTGTCCCATTCTGAGCGCCTGTTCTGGGACGTGCTTTCCGCCAGAAGCCTCAAGCGGAAAGCACGTCCCGTTTCTCAAAAAGCGTCAACGCCAACTCGGCGCCCTGTCCCACTTAGGCGCCAATCGCGCGTCGATACTCCGCCATAACCTGAGCGTCGGCTGCCGCGGGGTCGGCAAAATAGCGCCAGTCATAGGTCTCGGCCGAAACAACTCCGCGATAGCCGCGTGCCACCAGCCTATCCAGGTCGGCGCGCATATCGCGGTCGCCGTCACCCCAGGCAAGATGCGTCGTGCCATCTGCCGCAACATCGACAAAATGCACGTGGGCGACATCATCGCCAAGCAGATCAAAATAATCGTCGATGGTATCCCCCGCCACCGCCATAGCGCCCAAATCCAGACACGCCTTAAGTGCTGGATGATCAACCGCCTCGATCATGCGCTTCGTATCGGCTGCCGAGTTCACGATCATCGACTCAACCGGCTGTAGGGCCTCGAGCACCAGTCGCACGCCGCGCTCTCCCGCATGCTCGGCAATCGCACGCAGCATCGAGGTGCTGCGGCCCCACGCGTCCTCGATTGGCTCGTTCAAAAATGCCCAGCCGCTCGAGACCATGACCTGCTCGGCTCCAAGTTCCGCCGCGATATCCACAACGTTCTTAAAGTACGCGAGCGTGCGGGCACGCGCCTCATTCCCGCGCGCCGCGATATTCCACGGCTTGGGGTTGTTCTGTTCGGGACAAAGACCCACAATCCGAACCCCATACCGCTGTGATAGCTCCCGCACCTGCTCAAGCGAATCGTATCCATGGCAATCGACATACAGATGCATCGCCCCGGTCCAAAGCTCGCAACACGTGTAGCCCGAAGCCGACGCCGAAGAAAAGAACTCCTCAAGGTCAAAATAACGATGGCTGATATTCATGACGGCAAGCTGGGGATAGCTCATAATTACTCTCCAACCCAAGCGAGGCCCCGTTCCATATAGGAGCGAGGCCCAATTACACAAACGTTATTTGCTCTTAGTAGTCGAACTGGTGATAGTAGCGACGGTAGTTGAGGTTGTGCTTGGTGACCGTCTCGTAGTAAGCGGCAAGGCGATCGGTGATCAGCGAGGAGAGGATCCACGGGGAGACGATGACGCGGAACTCGTCGTCAAGGCCGGGGATCGCGAACTCGGCGGTGTCGATGACGTTGATGTCGGTGTCGCCGGTCACGCCGCGGGTCAGGAACGCGCGGACGCGCTCGTCGAGCTTGCGGTTCTCGTCCTCGCCCATGAACAGGAAGACCGGGACGCCGGGCTCCACGAGCTCGAGGGTGCCGTGGAAGAAGTCGGCCGAGGTGATGTAGCGGGTGCGCTTCCACTGCATCTCCTCGAGGATGCACATCGAGAAGAGGATGGTCTCGCCCCACAGGGCGCCGGAGCCGATGAACATGGTGTAGGGGGCCAGGGCATACTTCTTGGCGAGCTCCTCGGCGCGCGGCTCGAAGCGCTTGCGGATATCGAGCATGTCCTTCCAGATGTCCTTGGTCTGCTCGATAAACAGGTCAAACTTGGGGAAGCAGCCGCGGCGGTTGAGCAGGCGCAGGCCGAAGCAGTCGGCGAGGTAGTAGCCCTTTTCACAGCCGCCCGAACCATGGTCAGAAGCCATGGCGACGCAGTTCTCGGCGCCGACAGCCCGGCCGATGGGGCCCTCGGGCTTGGTCATGGCGTAGACGCGAACGCCCTTTTCCTTCATCTTCTTGACGGCCTCGAGGACCTCGGGGGTGGTGCCGGACTCGGAGGCGGTGAGCACGACGGACTTCTCGGTCATGCGCTTGTGGCCCATGACGTTCCACTCGGCGGCGTGGATCAGGTAGACCTCGAGGTCGCGGTCGCCGAACTTGTTCATGAGGTACTCGAGCTGCATGAGCTCGTCCCAGGTGCCGCCGACGCCCATCAGGAACACGGCGTCGTAGCCCTCGTCGGCGACCTTGTCGGCGAGCGCGGTCATCTTCTTGCCGGTCTCGTAGAGCGCCTTGCCGTCCTCGAGATAGCCCTCCTGGTCGAAATGCATGATCTCGATCTTCTCGGTTTCCTTCATTTGTCTCTCCTTTCTGGGGTTGTTTCCACATCCCCCATGCCAACGGGCATCAAAACCCGCTTACATTCCGTAACACTCGGCCGCTTTGGCCTTAAGCGCATTGACTGACTCTTCGTAGCCCTCCGCCTTGACCTCCATTTGCTTGGAGACAGCATCGAGATACGGGTGAACGTCCCATGACTTCAGACGCTCGGCGATTATTGCCGCAATCGTCTGGAAGAACACGAGATTGGGAATTGCACTGAGCAGCGGAGCCACCTGAGGCACCACAACCTCGTGAGCCCTACCCTTGGGATGGGCCGTGAGCAGCACCGTTTTTGCCGTAACGTTCGATAGCGCATCGGCGATATTCGCAAGACGCTCCGACCCCTGCGGATCGTCGACAATAAACACCAGGTAGCCTGGGGTTATCTGCATCTCGGGACCGTGGACGAACTCCTCGCCTTCGTGATGCATGGCAGGAATCTTGATGGTCTCGCTCAGTTTGAGCGCCGCCTCCTCGGCAACACCGTAGTTGGGGCCGTTGCCGACGACCATAGCGGGCGTGTGCTCAGAAAGCTCGAGCATGTGGTCTTGGACATATGCCTCGGCGGTCTTGCACATCACGGCATTAGCCTGGATAGCCTCGCGCAGGCCATCAAGACGCTGAGCAACGCCCTTGGCGTCAATCGTTCCGCGCGCCTGACCGCCGTAAATACCAAAGAGCACCAGGTACTCAACGAGAACCTCGACGCCCAGAGTCACAAAGTCCACCGACTCGACACCCACACCGTAGTCAAGAACGATGTCGGCGTGTTCCTTGATGGGTGCCTCGACGTTTGCCGTGAGCGCAACTGCAGCCATATCGTGTGCGCGCATGTAATCAAGAGCCGCGATCGTATTGGTCGAATAGCCACTCTGCGAAACGGCAATGTTGAGCGCATGCTGTGGATAGGTGTGTTCAAAATCGACGAAGGCCTCGGGCGTCACAACGGACACCTGCATTTGCAGGGTATCTTGCAGGTAATCGCGGGCGCAATCGGCGGCATGGCGCGACGAACCCGAAGCAACGATGCGCAGCGCGTCAAAAGAACCGGACTGGAAAATATCAACGAGCTGCGCTACCAGCTCAGACGAACGCTCGAGGTTCTCTCCCATACGCACATGGGCAAGCTGAACGTAATCGAGCATCTTCATCGTCTCACCTCGTAACAAATCATTAGTATTTGATACCAATCACAGTTACAGGTTACGGCTTTTTGATACCTCTTTGTCGATTAATTTATCCCCATCGGCGAACGGTCGATTTCGAGCCATGTAAGGTTGTATATGCAGTCTGCTCAACGAAATCAAAATTCCGTCAGCTTTTCAGCCCGTTATGCAAAAAACCAGCTAGTACGTATAGGTATATCCACCCGCATCACCGCGGTTAAACGACTTGACGTACTCGATCGCCTGGCCGCTCGCATCGAAGCTCACGCACTCAAGCGTCAAGGCAAGATCGCCCTGCTCCAGTCCAAGCAGGCCGGCATCTCGCGCGCCCAGCGCTTCGATATCGAGCTTTTCCTGTGCCATGACCGGCTTTCGGCCCAACATCTCATAGGTCTCGTACAAACTGAAGACCGACACGTCAATATCTTCGATTGTGGGAAACAGCAGGCACGGGATGAACGCCATCTCAATCGATACGGGATCGCCGTTGACGCAGTTCAAACGCCGAATCGAATACAGTAAATCGTCCTCGGCAATGCCAAACAGGTTGGCATAATATGGACCCGCATAACGCTTGGAACGCGCGAGGATGCGGACGGACGGCTCGCCGCCCGAAGCGCGAACCGATTCGCGAAAGCCTCCCGTTCGCTCGTAGGCAACGGGCACTTTCTGTGCCACAAACGCGCCTTTTCCGCGGACGCGTCGAATCTGCCCACGCCGAACCAGCTCATCGACAGCGCTTCGGATGGTCAAGCGCGTCGTACCAAATTCCTCGGCGAGGTCTTTTTCGGACGGAATCATGGAACCCGTGGGATATATACCGCGCTCGATACGCTCCTCAATGCGGCGTCGAATGCGCATATAAACCGGGGTGGCATCTACTGTTTCAGCCATTGTTCACCTGCCACGCTCCTCATGCCGTTCTTTTCGCCGTTATCGGCAAAGCGGAACTTTGTGGGCAAAATCACCGATTTGCAATGCTCCACAAAACGCATGTCCTTATCAAATTCTATCGTGCTCTCATAGAACACCGGCGTTCCCTCTTCTTGCTGGAGCAACTCGGCCTCTTCGGCGTTCAAACGCGAGATGGAGATATGCTCACGTCCATGCTCAACGCGCACGCCACCTTCTTTGAGCAAGACATCGTAAAGGCTCTCACACTCAAAATCGTGATCGGGAAGCGAGGGGCACAGGGACAGGTTAACGTGAGCCGTCTCAATTGACGCCGGCTCGCCCTCAATAAGTCGAACACGCTGCATGCGGAGCAAAGGAGCGCCTACAGCAACCCCAAGCTTGTCGGCAAGCGCCTCATCCGCCTCGATGGCCCCGGTGGAAACCAGACGAGAAGAGGGGTGCAGGCCGGCAGTCCGCACAGCATCGGAGAAGTTATACGTTTCCTGAAAGATATTGAGCGGTTTGGGAGGACACACATACGTACCCGATCCGCGACGGCTCTCGAGCGTTCCACACGAGATGAGCCGCGTGATACCGACGCGCAACGCCGTACGCGAAACGCCAATCTCTTCGCACAGCACGCGCTCGGCCGGCAGGCGATCGCCGCCGGCAAGCTGATGGTGCTGGATATACCAAAGAATCCCCTCAACAGCACGATCTTTGGGGGGAATTGCATAAGATTCGCCTGCCATTGCACAGACCCCTCGTTCAGAAACGTATGTCGCCAAAATTAGGCCAGACCACCCATGGCATCAAATTCGGCCTTGATCTTCTCGGCGACATTCCGATACGACTTATACAGGCTTGAATCGCGTTTGACTTCATCGGTCATAACGGGAATCTCTAGTTTGGAAACCTCGTCTTTTCCCGTCTGAACCGCCACAACAACGCCCATACCAAGACACATATTACGCTTGGCTGCGTTCATTTTTGCCGCCTTAGCGGGATTTGCTAGAATACGCTGGGCAAATTCCTGTTTAGAGACCGCTTCATCGGCCTCCGGATCGCCCGCCTCGGCCACTTCGCACTGCAACACGTCCGCATAGTCAAAAATCTTCGGCTCGCCGCCGCGCTGATGTACGGCCCACTTGCGACGCGTGGCATCCTGGTAGATAGCCGGCAAAAACGTAAACCGCGGCGGGTCCAAAATCGTATCCGTGATGGTAAACACATCGGGATCAAAGGCATCCTGCGGGTTTTTCTTCTTGAACAGCCCCATATCAGCCTCTCCTACTAACATTTAACAACTCAAGCTGAATATAGCACCAATTTCAAGCCGCCGCCTTACCCTATCGGTACGCGGCGTCTATGGCTCGCCCAGCGGGGTAATACGGGCGAGGGCCGGGGAGGCATACTTTGTTTTGAGAAGTGGGCTTCGCGAACTTCTCAAAACAAAGTATGCCTCCCCGGCCCCGGCAATGTAATCTTGGCTGACCCTAGTTGGATGCACGATCCACAAGGCAGCAACAGCCAAGCCCCCATTACATTAAAAAATATCAGCCCCCGCATATCGAAACGGTCGAGAGGGCCTTGCCCGGCGCGAGACCGTCCCAGATGCCTACCCGCACAGCATGGCTACGAGTGGGATAGTCAGAATGGAGCAGATGATCGACAGAAACGTGCACTGCATCATGGGGCGTGCATCCTTACCGTATTGCAGGCAGTACAGCGTACCGTTGCTACCCACCGGCATTGCCATATCGAGAACAAGCGTCGCGATAATCATGGGCGTCATGCCGGGCCACAAGCGCGCGACGGCAAGACATGCCACCGGCACGACAACCAGGCGAAATGCCACGGCAGCATAGGCACGCCAGTTGGTGAGCATCTCGAGCGGACGGTACTTGGCGATAGACGACCCCATGAGCAACAATGCCGCGGGAGTGGTCATGGTGCCAACGATGGAAATCGAGTCGCCCAGCACGCCCCAATCGGTCCATCCGGTGAGCACGATCCCAAGCACAGCAGTACTTGCAATGAGACCAGGACTCTTGCAGCAGGCGGCAATATTGCGCATCTGCGTTTTAAGGCCACCACCTATTCCGCTAAATAACATAACGCCGACGGTAAACATAAGAAAGTTTGGGGGGATAAGCGCAATCGATGCATACAACAGCGCTTGTTTTCCCAACACCGCCGAAATAACCGGAAAACCGATAAACCCGGCATTACCGAAAAGCACGGCGAAGCGATACGAGCATTCCGTCCCTTTGGGAACGCGAAGAGCAGCGGTGACAGCAAACGCGATAACGGTCGCCACCACATACATCACAAAGGACAGTCCCATGAGCGAAAACGTATCGGCAATGCTCGGAAGCTTCACATCATCGCCCAGCGCTGACGAAAGCACCAAGCACGGCAGCGCCACCTGCAACAGCAGATGCGACAGCTCGCGCTCGAACTCCGCTTTCATAAACCCCAGCTTGGCGATACACCACCCCAACAGGATCGGCAAAGAAACCGTCACCATCTGCAAGGCCACGCTCGTAAAACTCATCTACTCCCCCTCTTATCTATCCCACGAGTGCCGGGGCGGGGTGCTTGGTTTTGGAAGTGGGCTTCGCGAACTTCCAAAACCAAGCACCCCGCCCCGGCCCCGGCAATGTAATTTTGGCTGACCATAGTTAGATGCACGGTTTCCAAGGCAGCAACAGCCAAGCCCCCATTACATAAAAAAGAATCAGCCCCCGCATATCGAAACGGTCGAGAGGGCCTTGCCCGGCGGGGTGGCCTTGCTCCGGGAAGTTCGCGAAGCCCACTTCCCGGAGCAAGGCAACCCGCCCGGAGCAGGCCCCAGCGCGAGACCATCCAGCAATGCGCTCCCCGAGCAATCGCTCACCGCTGGTTGCGCAAAAGTCAGCGAGCGAGTTCCAGGTGCCCCAGGTCGCCGCGAAAGAGGAGCGACGCGTACTTCTTGTACGCGAGCGACGGTTTGAACGGCGAGATGGGGTGCCTGGAACCCGCGCAGCGTCGAGCCATTACGCGGTTTGGTAAAACCGCGTAACTAAGTTACTCGTTGTCGCCTGCGGTCATTTGGGTTGCGGAGAGTGCGCCGTCGGCTGCCGTTGCGGCAGCGGCGTCGGGCCAGACCCAGTCGGTAAAGGCCGGGTGATCGAAGCCTTCGTCGCACGCGAACTCAAATGCCTCGGTGCGGAAAGCCTCCCACTCGTCAATCTGCTCGGCAAACTTGTCGGCGTCGACCATACGCAGCACGTCGGCGGCCAGGGCCCAGCGGTCCATGTTGTTCAGGCGCAGCATGTCGAACGGCGTGGTCGTGGAGCCCTTCTCCTCGTAGCCGTGGACGCGGAAGGCGTCGTGGCCGGGGCGGTTCCAGATCAGGCGGCGAATCGTGCCGGCATAGGCGTGGAAGGCAAAGAGCACGGGCTTCTCACCGCAGCCGAACAGCTCAGCCCAGCGCTCATCGCTGATGGCCTGGTCGTTCTCGCAGACGTTCTGAATCTTGAGCAGATCGACCACGTTAACGAACCACACCTTAATGCCTAGCTCGCGCAGCATATCGGTTGCGGCCAGAGCCTCGAGCGTCGGCACGTCACCGCAGGTCGCAACCACGACGTCAGCCTCGGCGAGCGAGTCGGCAGTCGATGCCCACTCCCAAGCCGCGACACCCTCGGCGAGCTCGGCGCAGGCCTCGTCAACCGTCTGGAAAGTCGGAGCAGGCTGCTTGCCGCAGAAAATGGCGTTGACGCAGTCGGTGGACTGATAGACGCGCTCGGCCACAGCGAGGGCCATGTTGGCGTCGGCCGGATAGTAAGCATTCACGATATGCGTGTCGTTGGCCTTGTTGAGCAGCAGGTCGATAAAGCCGGGGTCCTGGTGCGAGAAGCCGTTGTGGTCCTGACGCCAAACATGGCTCGACAGCAAAATGTTGAGTCCGCTGATGGGAGCACGCCACGGAATCTCGCGCTTGGTGGCCTCGAGCCACTTGCAGTGCTGGTTGACCATGGAATCGACCACGTGCACAAAGCTCTCGTAGGAGCTCCACACGCCGGAGCGTCCGGTGAGCACGTAGGCCTCGAGGAAGCCTTCGCACTGGTGCTCGGACAGCTGCTCGACGACCTTACCGGAGCCGGCCAGCAGCTCGTCGTTGGCCTCGTCCTCGTAGAAGCCGGCATCCCACTGCTTCTTGGTCACCTTGTAGGCGGCCTGCAGGCGGTTGGACGCGGTCTCGTCGGGGCCAAAGATGCGGAAATCCTCCATGTTCTTGGCCAGAACGTCGGCAGTGTACTCACCAAAGACGCGAGCGGCCTCGGTGGAGCCCCAGCCATGGCCCTTCTCGGCGACGGGGATCTCGTGGGCGTGAATATCGGGGAGCTCGAGCTCGCGGCGCACCTTGCCGCCGTTCGCGTTGGGATTGGCGCCGATACGCAGCTCGCCGGTCGGCATAAAGGCCGTCACCTCGGGGCGCACCTGGCCCTCGGGCGTAAAGAGCTCCTCGGGCTTGTAGGAGCGCAGCCACTCGCGCAGCACGCGGAAGTGCTCGTGAGTGTCCTTGGCGCTTGCCAGCGGCACCTGATGGGCGCGCCAGGAGTCTTCGGTCTTCTTGCCGTCGATGTGCTTGGGGCAGGTCCAGCCCTTGGGCGTGCGGAACACGATCATGGGGTAGGCAGGGCGGGCCACGGTCTCGCCTGCGGCGGCCTGGGCCTGCGCGGTGGCCTTGATGTCGCAGATCTCATCAAAGACCTGCTCAAACAGGGCAGCGAAACGCGCATGGATGCTCGCGTGGCTCTCGTCGTCAAAGCCGGCGACAAAGAAGTGCGGCTTGTAGCCCATGCCCTCGAAGAACTTGGTGAGCTCCTCGTCGGACACGCGGGCGAGGATGGTGGGGTTGGCGATCTTGTAGCCGTTGAGGTGCAGGATTGGCAGGACGATGCCGTCGGTTGCCGGGTTCACGAGCTTGTTGGACTGCCAAGAGGTCGCAAGCGGACCGGTCTCGGACTCACCGTCGCCCACCACGGCCACGGCCAGCAGGCTCGGGTTGTCCATGACGGCGCCGTAGGCGTGGCTGAGCGTGTAGCCGAGCTCGCCGCCCTCGTGGATGGAACCGGGCGTCTCGGGCGCAAAGTGGCTCGGGATGCCGCCGGGATAGGAGAACTGGCGGAAGAACTTCTGCAGGCCGGCCTCATCATTGGTGATGTCGGGGCGGATCTCACGGTAGGTGCCATCGAGCAGCGACTGGGCGGTGCCTGCGGGGCCACCGTGGCCCGGGCCCATCAAGAAAATGGCGTTCTGGTTGTGATCGGCGATGAGGCGGTTGACATGACCGAACAGGAAGTTGATGCCGGGCGTGGTGCCCCAGTGACCGACCAGACGGTGCTTAACGTCCGGACGACCAAAATCGCGCGTCTCGCCGGTCTTCTCGTCGACAAAGTCGCTGCGCATCAGCGGGTTGGAGCGAAGGTAAATCTGGCCGACGGACAGGTAGTTCGAAGCGCGCCAATACAGGTCGACACCCTCGAGCTCGGAAGCGGGAACCTCATGTCCCAGTTTTTGCCACGGCGTTCCCAGTGTTTTAGCCATTGTTTATGTCCCTTCGCTGCGCGGTCGCCTTCCGATACGGCAACCTTTCGTTGGGACTAGTATATTTGCTAAAACGTTTTATCATGGTGAAAAAACGTTTTACCGTCCTGATTTGCCATATGGACAGGCAAAAGCAGACATTCACCTGCGGCATTGTCTGTCACAGGTACTCCACATTCAATCTGCATGAATTGATAAACGTGTTTAGTTGTGTTTAGTAAGCTCGAGCACGCTGTCCTTAACGATAAGCGCCGGCTCCAGAACGACCTCTTCGGCACGCCTGCCGCCCCTACCGGCAAGACGCTTGGACATGCAGCCAAAAGCATGCTCGGCGAGCACGCCGGGGTCCTGCTCGATCGCGGTCAACGCCGGCTCAAAGAGAACGTCGGCCGCCGAGTTGTCATAGCTCACCACCGAGATATCGCCCGGAATGCTCTTCCCCATCTCGTGCAAGCGCTTGAGCAGGCCTAGCGCAATGTTGTCCGAGCTTGCGAACACAGCAGTGGCGTCAGTTGCGAGCACCGCCTCCGAGGCCTCGTAGGCACTCGGAATGTAATACTCACTCTCGAACTCCAAGCGCGCATCGATGGGCAGCCCCACCTCGCGCAGCGCACGCTCGTAGCCGGCAAGACGCTTACGACCCGTATTGGAACGGCGCGCATTAACCAAGCAGGCAATACGACGGTGGCCCTGCTCGATTAGATAGCGGGTGGCCATATAGCCGCCCATCTCGTGGTCGAACATCACCTTGTCGCACTCGAGTCCCTCAATGGCACGGTCAACCATTACCGCCGGGATGGGCAGATGGCTGACTTCTTCGCGCAAAGCGCGATCGTCCGAGAATTCGTCGCCCACGACCAAGAACACACCATCGACGCCGCGCGTCACCAGCTGGCGCAGGAGCTCTAGATCGTCCTCGGCGCTTCCACCCGAGCTGGTAATAAAGAGCGCGTAGCCGTCCTCGCGGCAGCGCTTTTCCAGACTGCCAGCGAGCGAGGCAAAAAATCGGCTCTCGATGTTGGGAACGATAAGGCCCAGCGTGCGCGACTCGCGCATGACCAGGCTGCGCGCGATCTGGTTGGGAACATAGTGGTTGCGCGCCGCGACCTCCTTGATGCGCTTGCGGTTTTCTTCCGAGATGCGACAAGGCCGGTTGTTGAGAACAAGCGAGACCGACGAGGGGGAAAGCCCCACCTCCTGGGCAATCTGCTTGAGAGTAACTTTGTTGCCCATCTCGCTCCTTCCGAGTATTCGCGCAATCTCTTGAAAGTATAGCGACCGTCCCTCTACCTCGATGATAAACACTTTACCAATCCGGTAGACGGCTGTTTTATCGCCGCGATTGGTGCAAAGCAACCTGACCCCTTTGCACCATGTGATGCATTGGGGTCAGGTTGCTTTGCACCAAATCCATCCGGGTGGGGTATATTGCATTCGATTGATGAAAACGACCACCATAAGGCGGATATACGTATGCACGAGAATGACTTTTTTAACGAGGATCTGCTCTGTGCGCTCGCTGGCGTTGCCGGCGAGGACAACGTGCTCATGAGCGAGCCCATGCGCGAGCACACCACGTTTAAGATCGGCGGCCCGGCCGACGTCTTTGTCACGCCCGACACCGAGCAGGGACTCATTGCCACGCTCGATACCTGCTACCGCTGCGATCTG